>CACYHF010000031.1 GCA_902774155.1 uncultured Bacteroidia bacterium
CATAAAATGCCATCGGGCACGATTCATGAAAATCGTACCCGATGCGCTTAAAATGCTTATATTCAGGTATTTAAGCCCCTAATATTCCTCTTCGTTCCACATAAAGTCTTCTTTTGTGGGATAGTCGGGCCAGATGTCTTCGATGGATTCGTAGATTTCGGAGTTGTCATCGTCCAGCTCTTCCAGGTTCTCGAGAACTTCGTCGGGGGCGCAGGTACGGGTGGCGTAATCAATCAGTTCTTCCTTGGTTGCCGGCCACGGAGCATCGTCCAGGCTGCTGGCAAGTTCGAGTGTCCAAAACATAGTAATATCTTGTTTTATTGTTAATTAGCTATTATTTAGCGTGTCTTTTCCCTGTTTGGGGCTGCAAAGATAGACAAAAAAATGATATAATGGATTTTTTTCGCTATTTTTGCAGTCCAATTTTAGCAAGTTGCTACAAAGAACAGACCAATGGCATACCGGAAAATAGAGGAATACGACGAAACCACCACCCAGGAGATAGCCGGTCACATCCGCGCCATCCTGGACCTGCTGGGAGAAGACCCTTCGCGGGAAGGACTGCAGAAAACGCCGGAGCGCGTGGCCAAGGCTATGCAGTTCCTGACACAAGGTTATTTCCAGAACGGGGAAACCATCGTCAAGAGCGCCCTGTTCCAGGAACCGTACAACCATATGGTCGTCGTCAAGGACATTGAACTGTTCTCCCTGTGCGAGCACCACATGCTCCCCTTTATCGGCAAGGCTCATGTGGCCTATATTCCCCAAGGGGAAATCACCGGCCTCAGCAAGGTGGCCCGCGTGGTGGAAACCTTTGCCCGCCGCCTGCAGGTGCAGGAACGCCTCACCGAACAGATCCGTGACTGCATCCAGGAATCCCTGCATCCGCTGGGCGTAGCGGTGGTGATTGAAGCCATGCACACCTGCATGTCCATGCGCGGTGTCCAGAAGACCAACGCCATCACCACCACATCGGCCTTCTCCGGCATTTTCCTCAAGAGCCAGAAGACCCGGAACGAATTCCTGAAGCTCATCGAGAAATAATTCTGCCAATTTGTCAGCCAGACGCCATTGGCGCATATTTTGACTTTCTATAGCCGGCCCGCAAGGGTCGGCTTATTTGATAGATTAAAGACACAATATTATGGCAAACAAAGGACAGATTGGCGTAACTACCGAGAACATCTTCCCGGTAATCAAGCAATTTTTGTACAGTGACCACGAGATTTTCCTGCGGGAACTGGTGGCCAATGCAGTGGATGCGACCCAGAAAATCAAGGCCCTGGCAGCCTCCGGAGACTATAAGGAGGAACTGGGAGACCTTAAAGTATGTCTGGAACTGGACGAGAAAGAGAAAACCCTCAAGGTCATCGATAACGGTATCGGCATGACGGAGGAAGAGGTGGATAAATATATCAACCAGATTGCCTTCTCCAGCGCAGGTGAGTTCCTGGAGAAGTATAAGGACCAGATTCAGAACATCATCGGCCACTTCGGACTGGGCTTTTACAGCGCTTTCATGGTGTCCAAGAAGGTGACCATCGAGACGCTGTCCTGGAAGGAAGGCGCCAAGGCTGTGAAATGGAGCTGCGACGGCTCGCCGGAATACACCCTGGAAGAGATTGAAAAGGCCGACAGAGGCACCGTCATCACCCTCTATCTGGACGACGATTCCAAGGAATACGCCGAAAAAGCCCGTATCGAGGGCCTGCTCCAGAAGTACTGCAAGTTCATGCCCGTTCCCATCGTCTTCGGCAAGGAGCAGGAATGGAAGGACGGCAAGTACGTTGATACTGATAAAGATAAAATTATCAATTCGGTAGAGCCGCTGTGGACCAAGGCGCCCAGCGAGCTTAAGGACGAGGACTACCTCTCCTTCTACCGCACGCTTTACCCTATGAACGAAGAGCCCCTGTTCTGGATTCACCTGAACGTGGACTATCCGTTCAACCTCACCGGCATCCTGTACTTCCCCAAGCTCAAGGATCGCGTGGCCATCGAGCGCAACAAGATCTCCCTCTACTGCAACCAGATGTTCGTGACGGACCACGTGGACAACATCGTGCCCGACTTTATGACCCTGCTGCACGGCGTCATCGACTCGCCGGACATTCCGCTGAACGTGAGCCGTTCCTACCTGCAGAGCGATGCCTCCGTGAAGAAGATCTCCACCTATATCACCAAGAAAGTGGCCGACAGGCTGGAAAGCATCTTCAAGGACCAGCGGGACCAGCTGGAAGCCAAGTGGGACAACCTGAAGCTCTTCATCGAGTACGGTATGCTCTCCGACGAAAAATTCTGCGAGCGGGCCCTGAAATTCGCCCTCCTGAAGAACACCGAAGGCAAGTACTTCAGCTTTGACGAGTACAAGACCGCCGTCTCCGAAGCCCAGACCGACAAAGACAAGAAGCTGGTGTACCTGTATGCCACCAACGTGGAAGACCAGTTCTCCTATATCCAGGCCGCCAAAGACAAGGGTTACGACGTGCTCCTGATGGACTGCGAACTGGATTCCCATTACGTGAACCTGCTGGAACAGAAACTGGCCGACACCCGTTTTGCCCGCGTGGATTCCGACGCCGTGGAGAACCTCATCCCCAAGGAAGACAAGGTAAAGCTGGAAATGAAGGAAGACGAGCGCTACGACCTGGAAAACCTCTTCAAGGCTGTGCTGCCACAGGGCAACGACTACTTCGTGCAGGGAGACAACCTGGGCGAAAACGGCGCCCCCATCCTCATCACCCAGAACGAATTTATGCGCCGTTACCGCGAAATGAGCGCCCTGGGCGGCGGCATGAACTTCTACGGCTCCATGCCCGAAAGCTACAACATCACCGTAAATATGGAGAACCCGCTGGTTGCTCAGATCTGGGCCGACAAACTCTCCAACGTGGCCCCGCAGGCCGAGCTTCCCGCCGAAGCCCCGTCCGACGCCTCAGACGAGGAGAAGACCAAGGCCCGCGAAGCGCGCGAGGCCGTACGGAAAGCGCATCGCGCCGATGTGGAAGCCTTCGCCGACGGCAATGAGAAACTGCACCAGATCGTAGACCTGGCCCTCCTGGCCAACGGAATGCTCAAGGGCAAAGCCCTGGCCGATTTCATCTCCAGAAGTTACAGTCTGCTGAAGTAGAAAAAAAATGGCCTGCGAGATTTTCGCAGGCTATTTTTTTATTTGTAAAGGAAGCGTCGGATGGACATCTTCGGGGTTTTCTCGAACGGCTTGTCCACCAACTCCACCTTGGCAATCTGGCTGTAGCCGGGAAGCTGGCGATTGGCGCCCAGCTTGATGTTTTCCGGGATTTCGGCCTTGGCCTCTGCATCCAGCAGGGACTTGGCAATGGATTGTTCATCCAAGTATACCAGGGCAACCAGCTTACCGCCGCGCTCCACCACTACGGACTCCATCACGAAGGGCTGGTTATTCACCACCACCTCAATCTCTTCGGGATAGATGTTCTGACCAGATGAGCTCAGGATCATATTCTTGGAACGGCCGCGGATGAAGATATTGCCGTCGGCATCCATCACGCCCAGGTCTCCGGTGCGGAGCCAGCCGTCTTCCGTGAAAGCATTGGCCGTGGCTTCCGGGTTCTTGTAGTAGCCTATTGTGATGTTGTCTCCCTTGGCCTGGATTTCACCAACAATGTGCTGGGGATCCTCAGAATCGATGCGGATTTCCGTGATGTCCACGGGACGGCCGCAGGAACCGGGAACGTAGGTGCGCCAGGGGGAATAAGCCATGAGAGGACAGCCCTCTGTCATGCCGTAACCGACGGTGTAAGGGAACTTGATCTTCTTGAACAGGCGCTCGCACTCAGGGTTCAGGGCAGCGCCGCCCATGATGTATTCCGTTACCTTTCCGCCGAAGGCCTCGTGAAGACCTTCCTTCACTTTCTTGAAGATGACGTTGTTGAGACCCGGAATCTTGGACAGTATCTTGATAATTGGCTTGTCCATGGTGGGCTTGAGCTTGCTCTTGTAAATTTTTTCCATCACCAGCGGAACGGTGACAAGGAGGTATGGTTTGACATCGGCAAATGCCTTGAGGAGGGTTGCCGGAGTGGGGGCCTTTGCCATCCAGTAAATAGAGGTACCGTTGACCAGCGGATAGATGAACTCGATCACCAGGCCGTACATGTGGGCCATGGGAAGCATGGATACCATCTTGTCGCCGGCGGGCATATAGCGCTGGTCGAAGTCTACGTTGGCGCTGAAGTTGCGGTACGTGAGCATCACGCCCTTAGGATCTCCGGTGGAACCGGAAGTATAGTTGATGGTGCTAAGGTCGTCCCAGTTGTCCGTAGGATACTTTACGTCGTCGGGGCCGAAGCCTTTGGGATACTTGGCAGCAAAAAGATCGTCCAGATGATCTACGGCGTCCTGAATCTTGGGATTGCGGCAGAACAGGATATTCCAGTTATCCACATCAAAGGCCACCTGGAGAGCCGGCATCTTTTCCGCGTCCATCTTGGCCCAACGGGCTGCGTTGGTGAACAGGGCGATGCTGTCGGAATGATTGACCAGGCCCATCACACTCTCGGGGGTGAAATCGGCAAGAATGGGGACGATAACGGTTTCATAGGTGTTCACGGCCAGATAGGCAAAACCCCATTTGGCGCCGTTATTGGCGCAGAGGGCAATTTTATCTCCCTTCTTGAAGCCGGCTTTCTCAAACACGATGTGGAAACGGGCGATGTCCGTGGCCATTTGGGCATAGGTGAGGGAATCGCCGCCGATGGTATTGAGGGCGGGCTTGTTCCAGTATTTGCGCGTAGCCTCTTGCAGGCTTTGCAGATAGTGCGGATAATTCTTTACCATACTTATATGTTTAACAGTAGAACTTACAAATTTAGCAATTTTTCTGGAAATACCTTATCTTTGTCCTTATGAATACGAACTTGAAAAGGACACTGCTGGCCCTGGTCCCGCTGGGCGTGCTCATCCTGCTGCTGGCCTTGGATATCTCCATCTTCGGGGCCGATTCCATCCTGGGAGCCTCCCAGGTGGCCCTGCTCACCAGCGCCGGCGTGTGCATATGCCTGTCCACGTGGCTGTACAAGATTCCCTGGAAACAGTTTGAAGCGGCGATATCGGCCCATATCGGCGACGTCACCACCGCCATCCTCATCCTCTTTTTCATCGGCGCCATTTCCGGCACCTGGACCATGAGCGGTGTGGTTCCGGCCTTCATCTATTACGGCATCCGGATCATCAGTCCCAAGGTGTTCCTGCTCACCGCCTGCGCCCTCTGCGCCGTGGTCTCCCTGATGACAGGTTCTTCCTGGACCACCATCGCCACCGTAGGGGTTGCACTGCTGGGCATCGGCCGGGCCGAAGGCTTCTCCGACGCCATGACGGCCGGCGCCATCATCTCCGGGGCCTATTTCGGCGACAAGATCTCTCCCCTGTCCGACACCACCGTGCTGGCCTCGTCCATCAACCGGGTGGGCCTTTTCGAGCACATCCATTATATGTATTACACCACCATCCCTTCCTTTGTGCTGACGCTCCTGGTTTTTATGGTGCTGGGACTCACGCACGGCGGAATGGAATCCAGTCAGATGGAGGTGTATACGTCCACCCTGGCAGCCCGGTTCCACATCACGCCCTGGCTGCTGCTGGTTCCGCTGATTACGGGAATCCTCATCTGGAAACGCCTGCCCGCCCTGGTGGTCCTGGCCCTTTCTGCGCTTGTAGCCGCCATTGCCGCCCTGGTTTTCCAGGCCGATATCGTCCGGGAAATCGGCTCGGCCGTCACCACCGGTTCCCCGGCAAGGATCTGCTTCGCGGGCGTGGTGGAGATGATATACAATTCCGTCTCGCTGGAAACGGGTGTCCCTGACGTTAACAAACTGGTAGCCACCAGAGGGATGCTGGGTATGCTGAACACGGTATACCTGATCATCTGCGCGATGTGCTTTGGCGCCGCTATGCAGGCCAGCGGCATGATTGCCGATCTTTCACGCGTACTCCAGCCGCTCACCCGTACGCGGGCCGGCCTGGTGGGTTCCACCGTGGCCACCGGAACTTTGCTGAACGGCATCGTCTCCGACCAGTACCTGGCCATCATCCTCACCTCCAACATCTACCGCGACAGTTTCGAGAAAGAAGGCTATGAGGCACGGCTCCTGAGCCGCAGCGTGGAGGATTCCGCCACGGTCACCTCTCCCCTGGTCCCCTGGTCCAGCTGCGGTATGACCCAGGCCACCATCCTGTCCGTCCCCACATTGGTATACGCACCTTTCTGCTTCTTCTGCATCCTTTCGCCCCTGATGTCCTTCCTGATGGGACTCATCGGCTGGAAAATCCATCAAAAATCCGTCAAAAATTCGTAGATTTGCCTTTGCTATGAGATTACCTGCCGAATGGGAAAAACAGGGTTTTGTGCAGCTCACCTGGCCGCACAAGGATTCCTTGTGGTACGAAGTGGAAAAAGTACAAGCCTGCTATACGGAAATTGCCCGCACCATCCTGCGGTATGAACCGCTGGTCATCGTAGGCCGCGATATCGCCGAAATCCAGGCCGATCTGGCCCGCAACGGCCTTACGGACCAGGCCGGGATCCGCTTTTACGAAGCGCCCATCAACGACACCTGGGCCCGAGACCACGGCGCCATCTCCGTCTACGGAGACCAGGGAGAAAAGTGCATCCTGGATTTCGTCTTCAACGGCTGGGGACTCAAATTCGCGGCCGATCTGGATAACCAGATCACCCGGGCTATGGTCCGCGCGGGCGCTTTCGCCCCCGATGTCCGCTATCAGGATATGCGTCCCTTCGTGCTGGAAGGCGGCAGCATTGATACGGACGGGGCCGGCACCCTCCTGACCACCAGCGAATGCCTGGGCTCTCTGAACCGCAACGAATACCTTACGCGCCAGGAAATCGAGGAGAAACTGAAGCATGCATTCGGCCTGCAGCGCATCCTGTGGCTGGACCACGGCGGCATCGCCGGCGACGACACCGACAGTCACGTGGACATCCTGGCCCGCTTCTGCGGCCCCGACACCATCGCCTATACCAGCTGCGACGATGAAGCCGATGAAAATTATGTGGCGCTGAAAGCTATGGAAGAACAGCTGAGAACCTTCCGCACGCTGGACGGCAAGCCTTATCGGCTCATTCCCCTGCCCCTGCCGGACGCCCTGTACCTGGACGATTACCGCCTGCCCGGCTCCTATGCCAATTTCCTGATTGTGAATGGCGCCGTGCTGATGCCGGGCGCCTGCAGCCCCAAGGACGAAGTGGCGGCCGCCCAGCTAAAGCTAGCTTTCCCCGACCGGGACGTGGTGGTTATCGACTGCCGTCCCCTCCTCTCCGGCCACGGCGGGCTGCACTGCATCACTATGCAGTATCCCCTGGGCTGGTAGGTCCTCTTCCATACATTCGGCAAAGAAGGAGGCCATCCGGTCCCTGATTTCATAATAGTGCGGTGTGAGCTGGCCTTGCTTGTCAATTTGCAGCCGGTGCTCCTTCTCCGGATACGTATGGAGCTCACTGCGGATTCCCAGGGCTGTGGCCCGTTCCGTTACCTTAGCGGTACCGTAGCAATTCCCCACGAAGAACATATTCATAGGATATCCCTTCCGATAAGGTACCACCGGGTCCTTCTTAGATTGGAAGGACAAGATGGGGACCCGCGCGTTATCCAGGATGTCCAAACTGTGGACATAGCCCCAACAGTTGGCTACAGCCCGGATCCGGTAGGGAGTATCCTCCTGATTAGGCCGATAAGCCACGCTGAGGGCCGTGGCCGCCCCGGCGCTGGTTCCGGCCAGAAAAACACGCTCCGGGTCTATCCGGAGATCCTTCCGAGTCAGCAGGTAAGCCAGAGCCTGTTCCAGATCTTCCACCGCCGCCTGTTCGGCCGCAGCATAAGAGTTCTTGTTCGGGTGAAAACCCATCCGATAATCCAGGGATACCGCCACATAACCCAGCGAGGCAAAATACTGGCACCAGGCCGCGTGAGCCGTCTCTTCCTTATATCCCATCAGGAAGGCCCCCCCGTGCAGCATCACCAGCAAAGGACGGCTTTCGGAGGAATCGGCCACCGGCGTATAAATATCGGCCTGCAGTTTCAGCGGCTTGGGCGTTTGCATTTCCAACAGGAGTCTCTTCACTTCCTGCGGCGCACCCTGCGGAGCACGGGACCAGTACCCGTCGGCCGTGGCATATACCACATCCCGCTCCACCGCCACCTCATACGAAGGGCTGGTATAGAGGGCCGATACGCTCAGAAACAGGGCTAAAAGCAGCGCTTTCATCAATCGATGCCGTAGCGCTTTAAGAGGACATCGTAAGCATCAATGCGGCGGTCGCGCAGGAAGGGCCAGCCGCGACGGACATATTCGCACTGCTCCAGGTCCACTTCTACCACGTGGACGCCTTCCTCGGCCTTTTCAAATTCCGTAAGCAACTCACCCTGAGCACCCGTGGCAAAGGAATGGCCCCAGAAATCGATGCCGGTGGAGTGTCCGGTAGGATCCGGCTCCACGCCGGTCCGGTTTACGGTGATAACGGGCAAACCATTGGCTACGCTGTGTCCCCGCTGCACCAGCTGCCAGGCCTGGCGCTGCTGCGCCTGCTCCCAATCCGGATCGGTGGGAACGCCGCCGATGGCCGTGGGATAGATGAGCAGTTCGGCTCCGTTCAAAGCCATAGCACGCGCAGCCTCCGGATACCACTGGTCCCAACAGACCAGCACACCCAGGGTGGCCAGGGAGGTTTTGATGGGCTGGAAGCCCATATCGCCGGGCGTAAAATAGAATTTCTCGTAGAAGAGAGGGTCGTCCGGGATGTGCATTTTCCGGTATTTTCCGGCGATGGAGCCGTCGGTATCCAGCACCACAGCGGTGTTGTGATAGATTCCGGGAGTACGACGCTCGAACAGCGAAAGCACAATCACGATGCCCAGTTCGCGCGCCAATTCGCCGAACGTCTCAGTGGAGGGGCCGGGAATGGGTTCGGCCAGGTCACACAGCTTGGCATTCTCTTCCTGGCAGAAATACAGGCTGTTGTGCAATTCCTGCAGCACTACCAGCTGGGCACCCTTCGCGGCTGCCTCCCGGACGTGACCCATCAAACGGACGACATTATCGGCGATATCCGCCGTACAGTGCTGCTGCACCATGCCAATTCTAATCTTTCTCATAGGGAAAACTATTTATACCGGCTGAATTGTCTTAGTTCGTTGTCGGCCTTGATCTTGTCGATGATGGCACAAACCAGACGGAAGGTGCGGCTGTCCTTGCTGTAATTGGCCGGCGTGATGAAGTTCACGCGCCCCTGCCGCAGCAGTTTCTGGGCCGTGGCTTTCTTGGACGGACGGGCCGGATCGAAGACGGCGATGGCGTTGCCCCCGAACATATTCACCAGCTTCATGGACGGGACATCGGTGTCTCCGTCGCCGAAGTAGATCATATTGGTGAAAGGCAGGCGCTTATACTCATCGGCCAGGGATTCGTTCACCTTCTGGGCGTCGCGGGAAGAGAAGATGCCTTTCTGGATTTTGAACAGGTACTGCGTCTTGGCCGTGAAGTCCACGGCAATGCCGGGCCACTCCGCCTCCCCTTTCTCATCATAGATGAAGCTACCGGCGAAGATGTGCTTGAATTCCTTGGCAATGGGAGAGCCCTCGATGATTTCCGTGAGGCCCGAAGAGTTGATGTAATGCTCAATGATGACGCCGTGCTCCTTCCCGTATTCATCCACGTTCCGGAACCAGTCCCGGACGCCTTCATACAACTTGATATCGGCCCCGTAGCGGCGGAAATCGGCCCGGGTGAGCTTGATGCCGTTCTTCCTGGCTTCGTCGTACATCAGCTTCATATAAGCGAGGATATTGGATGCATCCTGGCCGATGGCGATGCCGTCGCTCTTGGACCAGAACTCTTCCGGCGTCTGGCCGATGGCCTGGATAAAGCCGAATTCCTGCATATTCCCCGGCGACAACGTGCCGTCGAAGTCATAAATCAGTCCTATAATGGGTTTTCTTCTCATACTCCGCAAAGGTACAAAAAAAAGAGACATCCCCGATGGAATGTCTCTTTTAATCGGTTGTAAGTCAAACTTACTTGACCTCGATCGTTACAACACGGTTCTTGGCAGCGCTGTCGAACAGCTGGACCTCGGAACCATGAGCGGCGGTCTCGATGTTGGCCTCGTTGGCACCAGCCTTCTTGAGGAGGTCCACAACGGTCTTGACGCGCTTCTCGGACAGAGCCTGGTTGTACTTGGCGGAACCGGTCTGCTTGTCGGCGTAACCATTCACGGACAGCTTGGTGTCACCGTTCACTACGTTCTGGGTGAAGTACTCCAGGTGAGCCTTTTCACGGGCGCTGAGTTTGTCGGAGCCGATGTTGAAGTAGAGGGTGATAGGAGCATCGGGGGTCACGTCAACAGCGGTGAAGGTGCCATTCTCGTACAGATAGGTCTGACCGTTGACAAGCTTCTTGAGGGGAGCAAGCTCCTTCTCCAGGGCAGCCACTTTGTCCTTGAGGGCGGCGTTCTCCTTCTCCAGAGCAGCCACCTTGTCCTTGAGGGCGTTGTACTGCTCGGTGGTGAAGGGCACAGGGATCACGACAGGGGTGATGGAGCTGTGACGGTCGAAGTTGGTCTTGCCGAGGTTGAAGGACAGACCCAGGGTGGCATAAGGCATCATAGCCCAGCCCACGAACTTACCAGCGTCGAGGCCAACGTGATGGGCTTCGTTGATGATACCGGCGAGTTCCAGGGTGAGGTTCACACGGTTGCCCAGACGGAGGACATTCAGGATACCAACGCTCATGTTGAACTCCTTGTTGCCCATAACAATCTGGCTGGCCTTCTTGTTGTTGTTAGCGCCATAAACGCCAACACCAGCGCCCAGGAAGGGAACGATATTCCAGAAGCGGGTCTCTTTGTAACCGCCGATGGAATTGGAGATGTTCCACATGAAATCACCGTGGAAATAGTTGAAGTAAGCATTGGAAATGTGCGTGCTCTTACCGTTGGCCATGAGACCATGCCAACCCAGACGCATACCAATGGCGGGGGTGAACCACTTACCGATGTTCAGGTCCGTAGCAAGACCGATCTTGCCCATACCCTGACCGGGTTCCCAAACGGAATTGACACCACCAGCAATAGCGATGAACATGTTGTCACCAGCCTTGTTGGTTTCATAGGGACCACGTACAATCTCGCCGTTTTCGTCGCGATTGTTGTTCTCCTGAGCATAAGCGTTGACGGAGAACAGAAGACTTGCAATTACAAGTGCTCCAAAAATTTTGATACCTTTCATAATACTATTTAAGATAATTAATTGCCTTAAATCTCTTGCACCAATAGGCGCTTATCGCTGCAAATTTAGTAATTTTTGGGAATTGAACAAAATTTCTAGACAATTTTTAATTATTTACAAAACTCCGTATCTTTGTAATCCAAGTATTATTATGCAATTCAGGCTTCACTCAGACTATCACCCCTCCGGCGATCAGCCGGAAGCCATCGGCCAATTATGCCAAGCCCTGCAGCAAGGCGTACAGGATGTCACCCTGCTGGGCGTCACCGGATCCGGGAAAACTTTTACCATGGCCAACGTGATCCAGAACCTGCAGCGGCCGGCGCTCATCCTGAGCCATAACAAAACACTGGCCGCCCAGCTCTACGGGGAATTCAAAGCCTTCTTTCCGGAGAATGCGGTGGAGTATTTCGTCTCCTATTATGACTATTACCAGCCGGAAGCCTATATTCCCAGCACAGACACCTACATTGAGAAAGACCTGAGCATCAACGAGAAGATCGATGAGTTGCGCGTGAGCGCGGCATCGGCCCTGATGAGCGGCCGGCGCGACGTCATTGTGATCAGCTCCGTCTCCTGCCTGTACGGAATCGGCAACCCGGACGACTTCCACGACCAGACCGTCACGGTGCACCGGGGCGAGCAAATGTCCATGACCCGCCTCCTGTACAAGATTGTGGACGCCCTTTATTACCGCACGGAAACGGATTTCAAACGCGGCTCCTTCCGCGTGCGCGGCGACACCGTGGACATCTTCCTGGGCGGGGCCGATTACGCCGCCCGCATCGAGTTCTTCGGCGACGAAGTGGACCGCATTGCCCTCATCGACCCGGTGAGCGGCGCCATTTTCGAGGAAATGGACAAAATCGACCTGTACCCGGCCAAAAACTTCGTTACCTCCAAGGAAAAAGGGGCCAAAGCCGTAAGCCAGATCCAGGACGACCTGGTCAAACAGGTGGAATACTTCGAATCAATCGGCAAATTCCTGGAAGCCAAACGCCTGAAACAGCGGGTGGAATACGATATCGAGATGATCAAGGAAATGGGCTACTGCCCCGGCGTAGAGAATTATTCCCGCTACTTCGACGGGCGCAAACCCGGCCAACGGCCCTTCACCCTCATCGACTATTTCCCCGACGATTTCCTGCTGTTCATCGACGAGAGCCACGTGACCCTCCCCCAGATCCACGCCATGTACGGCGGCGACCATTCCCGCAAGGAAACACTGGTGGAATACGGTTTCCGCCTGCCTGCCGCCGCTGATAACCGTCCCCTTACCTTCGAAGAGTTCGAGGCCGTGACGGGCCAGACGGTCTATGTGAGTGCCACTCCGGCCGATTACGAGCTTGAGAAATCCGAAGGCCTGGTGGTGGAACAGATTGTCCGCCCTACGGGTCTCCTGGACCCGCCCATCGAAGTACGCCCCACCCAGAACCAGGTGGACGACCTGATGGAAGAAATCCGTATCCGGGCCGAAAAGGACGAGCGCGTGCTGGTGACCACCCTCACAAAACGGATGGCCGAAGAACTGGACGGCTACTTCACCAAAGCCGGCGTCCGCTGCCGTTACATCCATTCCGACGTAGACACGGCCGAACGGGTGGAAATCATCGAAGACTTCAAAAACGGCCTTTTCGACGTGCTCATCGGCGTGAACCTTCTGCGCGAAGGCCTGGACATTCCCACCGTGTCCCTGGTAGCCATCCTGGATGCCGATAAGGAAGGGTTCCTGCGCAGCGGCCGGGCCCTCACGCAGACGGCCGGCCGCGCCGCCCGCAACATCAACGGTCTGGTGATTATGTATGCCGACACCATCACGCAGAGTATGGATGAAACCATCCGGGAAACCGCCCGCCGCCGCGCCAAACAACAGGAATACAATAAACTGCACAATATCACCCCCAAGCAGGTCCAGGTGCGCGCCAACGTGCTTATGAGCGAACTGGTGCGCTCCGGCGAGGATACCACCCACGTGAGCGGGTTCCTGAATCCGGTGCTGCAGAACAGCGTCACCGGTCACGTGAGCGCCCGCGACAGCGTCTCGGCGCCGGAATACGTGCCCTCCGCCTCCGAACTGGGCAAGGGCGATGTCTCCGTGGGCCTGGGCCACGACGCCCGCCGCGAAAGTACATCGGCCTATGTAGACGGCTACATCCAGGCCGACCTGGCCGCCGTGCTGCAGGATCCGGTAATCCGCTCTATGTCCCGCGAACAGGTGGAGAAGGCCGCCGCCGAAGCCAAACGCAAGATGCAGAAGGCCGCCGCCGACCTGGACTTCACCGCCGCCGCCCGCTACCGCGACGAAATGTGGGCGTTGGAACAGTACCTCAAAGTCTGGAAACTTTAAGTACGTGTTTTAAGTTACGGATTTGAGAGAGGACTTTGTCCAGTTCCAGATTGGAGGGGACGGAGAGTTTCAGATTCACTTCCCAAGTACCGTTCCGGCGGTTCTCATTTACTACGAAACTACGTACCGAGGCCTTGAAATGGCCCACGGTTTCCAGGATGCTGGCCGAAGCGCTTTCTTCGTCGGCCACGAGTTTCAACCCCACCTGGAAGCTGCCGCTGGAAGGGCTTTCGGCCCATTTTACCTTCTGAATGCGATAGGGATACAGTTCTAGCAGACGGGCGGCGTTGGGACAGGTGATGCGGTGAATCTTGATGCCTGCTTCGCGCGTAACAAAACCGAAGACATCGTCGCCGAACACGGGGTTGCAGCATTTGGACATCCGGTAGTCGATGCCCTTGACATTCTTGGCATTGAGCACCAGGATATCGTCCTTGGATTCGTAGTGGCGGGACGCCTTGGCCGATGCCTGCACCGCCTCTGCGGCTTCCACGGAGACAGCGTGCCTTTCGGCCTCTCCCAGGATGAAATCCTTCACCACGTTCACATCCAGCGTGCCCGCGCCGATGGCGGCGAAGAAACCGGTGAGCGAAGGGAAATTGAGCTTTTTGCGAAGCTCGGTGTTCATTTCGTCGGAGAATTCCAGTTTCCAGTTCTTCAGACGGCGGTCCAGCAGTTCCTTGCCGTCCACGGCCCGCGACTGCTCCTGCGCCGCCAAAGCCTGTTTTACTTTGGCCCGGGCCTTGGATGTGACCACCCAGTTGATCCAGTCCTGGGCGGGATGCTGGTTCTTGCTGGTCTGGATTTCCACGACGTCGCCGGTTTCGAGTTTCTCCCGGATGGAAACTGCCTTGCCGTTCACGCGGGCGCCCACACAGTGCGCGCCAATATTACTATGAATACTGAAGGCAAAATCCAGGACGGTGGCGCCGGCCGACAGGATGCGCAGTTCGCCGGTGGGCGTGAACACGAAGATATCCTTGGTGGGCGGCAGCGGAAGGTCTTCCGTGTTCTCGTCCGGATGCTCCAAAGCATAGCGGACCGAGGTGAGCCACTTGTCCAGGGTCTCCTGGCGCTTGACGCCCTTGTACGACCAGTGGCTGGCGAAACCGTTTTCGGCCACATCGTCCATCCGTTGGGTGCGGATCTGAACCTCTACGTAGGCCCCTTCCCGGTTCTTCACCGTAATATGCAGGCTTTCATAACCGTTGGGCTTGGGATTGGTCACCCAGTCCCTTAGACGCTTGGTATCGGGCTCATATTCTTCCGTCACGAAGGAATACACCTGCCAGCACAGGTCCTTTTCCAGTTTGTGGTCTTCTCCGTCGCAGTCGATGATGAAGCGAATGGCAAATACATCATACACACCCTCAAACGGCACTTTCTGCTTCTGCATCTTCTGCCAGATGGAGTAGGCCGCCTTGGTGCGAATCTTCAATTTGTACCGGATACCGGCTTCCGAAAGCTTGATCTTCAAGGGCTCTATGAATTCGGCCATCAGCTTTTCCCGGTCCTTCTCCCCTGCCCTGAGTTTATTGGTAATGAGCCGATATTGCTCCGGTTCTGCGTAGTTCAGGTAGATGTCCTCCATCTCCCGTTTCATATTGTACAGGCCCAGCTGATGCGCCAGCGGGATATACAACATAAGGGTTTCCAGGATTTTCTGTTCCCGGTTGGCCTTGGGGAACATTTTCAGGCTGCGCATCACCTCCAGGCGGTCGGCCAGTTTGAGCACCGTCACGCGGGGGTCTCGGGAGTACTGGATAATCAGTTTCTTATAATTTTCCGCCTCCAGCCGCGTATCCTTGGGCTTGATGGTAGAGATCTTGTTGAGCCCGTCCACCAGGACGCAGGCCGTTTCTCCCCATTCCGCCGCCTTAATCTCCAGCCCCGTCATCCGGCTGGCCTCGTGCAGATAGACAGCGGCCACGCATTCTTCCGGCAGGCCGATTTCATCGGCCACGATGCGTGCCACGGCATCCGGATGGCCGATAAACGGCGATCCGTCGTAGCGGGTCTGGTCTTTCAAGGCCTCGGCCGCCAGAGCGCGAGCCCGGCTGATGATGTTATTTTCGTCCACGTTGGCGTTCGTTTAGGGCATTCTGGAAGGAGCGGGCGTTGGCCAGGTGCTCCGAGTACGTTGCGGCAAAACGGTGGGTACCGTTGAAGGCAGGATCCGCGCAGAAGAAGATATAATTGTGCGAAACCGGATGCAGCACAGATTCCAGACAGCTCTTGGGCGGGCAGGAAATGGGGCCCGGAGGCAGTCCGGCGTGCTTATAGGTATTATAAGGAGAGTCCACCAGCAGGTGTGACTTCAGGATACGGTTCAGGCGATAATCGAAGCAGTACGCCACGGTGGGATCGGCCTGGAGGCGCATACCGGAACGCAGGCGGTTCAGGTACACGCCGGCGATGGTGGGCTGCTCCGGCACATAACGGGTTTCGCCGTCCACGATGGAGGCCAGGGTAGAAGCCTGCTGCGGGGTGAGCCCCTGGGCACGGGCAGCAGCCTGCCGCTCCGGCGTCCACCAGGCATCCCTTTCCTTGACAAAACGGTCCATAATCTCCCGCACGGACGACGTCCAGAGCATTTGGTAGGTATCCGGGATAATCACCGTAAAGAGCTGCGCCCGGTCCACGCCATAGGCCTTCAAAGAGTCATCGCACGTGAGAAAGGAGGCCACTTCGGCCGAATCCACCAGCATTTGCCGGCCGATTCTGCGGGCTAGATCCGAAGGACGACGGATGGAGCCGGACAGCGTGAGATTCACGGGCGTTTGCCAGCCTTTCTGGAACATCCGGGAGACATACATGCTGGAACAGGTGGAGTCGATGCGGTAATGCCCCACTTCCACGTGCTTCATATCTTGAAAAACCCGCCGCAGGCTGCGTTCGTTGCGCACGGAGCCCGATAAGAGCAGCGAATCCCGTACGTCCTTCAGACTGGTGGTAGGATAGACGTAAATCTCTATTTCATCCGTGAAGTTGGACGCCTTCCGGTCGAACCAGACCTGATAGCCCATCATTCCTGCATAGATGAGCACCAGTAGCAGGCCCAACAGGAACAATATCCTCGTCTGCTTTTTCATAGGCCTAGCGGAGTTTGAGTTCGTCCCCTTCCTGCAGCACGACCGGTGCATCCAGGTTGTTCAGTTTCAGGATGGCTCTTTCCTTCACCCCGAAACGCTGACAGATGGTGTGGAAATCCTCTCCATCTTCCGAAACGATGTATTTTTCCAGCCCTTTCGGGGCCTGGTTTTTCTTGGACTGCAGGTACACCAGGGTTCCGGAATCCAGACTGGTATCCTTGGAAACATCGTTATAGCGCATAATTTCCCACTTGAACAGGTGGTAGTATTTCGCGATGGATGCGTAGGTCTCCCCTTCCATGGCAAACACGAAAGGAACCCCATTCAGGGAATACAGCTGGCGGGACAAGGGAAAATTGAACTTTTCACGGGGTCTTGCCTTTTCCCCCTCCGGAGCAGGAATCTCCTTCAGGGAGGAGACGGCTACCGGCTCCTCTATCTTGTGCGGGGCTTCCGGCAGTTCCGCTTCTTCCTCTACCGTGATGACATCGAAGCGGGCCAGGTTATAGTCTTCGATATACTTGATGAGCTTGGAGGGATACTTGGGGTCCGTGGCATAGCCGGCCTGCCGGAGACCATAGGCCCAGCCTGCATAATCCGTCCTTTCCAGGTCGAAGAGGAATTTGTAGCGGTCCCGGTACCGGAGGAAGTCCGAGTGGTCCCGGAAACTCTCTTCCGCGTCATCGTACACACGGAAGCATTCGTTCCGGGCGTCGTCGTCGTGCCGGATGCTGCGGCCGGTCCAGCCCTTGTGACATTTGATGCCGAAGTGATTGTTGCCCTCCTTGGCCAGGCGGGACTGTCCGGCGCCGGATTCCAGGATACCCTGTGCAAGGGTAATGCTGGCCGGCACGCCGCTGCGCAGCATCTCCTGCACAGCAATTTCGGAATATTTTTCTATATATTGTTCCTGCAGACTTTGGGCGCTGGCGAAAAAGGGAATCAGCGCGGCAAAAGCCAATAGAAATACTTTCTTCATCTTAAGCAGCTTTTCTACAAGATGCTAAGATAAGAAGAAATTCTCAAATTTCGTAAACATCGCCGTCAGAAGTGGCGAAAGTTTCGGGAAACACCGTCCGGCATTCGGCCTCATAGGCCTTGCAATTGTTGTCGCGGGAAGAATAATGGCCGATGAGCAGTTTCCCGACGCCGGCCTCGCGGGCCACCTGCGCGGCCTGCAACGTGGTGGAATGGTGGCGGACAGCGCCTAAATCGGCATATTCCTCCAGATAGGTGGTCTCATGGTAGATGACCGTGGTTCCCTGCAGCCAGCCGGCCAGTTCCGGGAACGGGGACGTATCCGAACAATAGGCGTAGCTCCGGGGCACGAAGGGCTTGTAGGCAGCCTCGGAGGCCGGAATCACGCTGCCGTCGGTACGCAGCACGTCCTCCCCGCGTTTGAGCGTGCCGATTTCCGTGAGGGTGAGGCCGTAACGCGCAATGGCATCCTTGTGCACATTGAAGGGAGGCTCTTTCTCGGCAATACGGAAACCAAAGGTTTCGATGCCGTGGTTCAGCGGAAATGCCTGGACCAGAATGCTTTTGCTCTCCAGGATGGTTTCCGGTTCTTTCATCTTCAGCGGCGTATAACGGATTTCAAAAGCCAGACCATCGCCATAATAGCTGAGGAAGAACTTGAGCAAGGGGCCGAAATTGGGCGGGGCGAAAATGTTCAGCGGCGTCTGCCGGCCCTTCATCCCCAGCGTACTGAGCAGGCCGAAGATGCCGAAAACGTGGTCCCCGTGGATGTGGGAGAGGAAAATGGAATCCAGCTTCATCATAGGGATATGCTCCTGGACCATCCAGTACTGGGTTCCCTCTCCGCAGTCGATAAGGAACAAGCGCCCATGCACACTGAGTGCCTGGGCGCTTTGGTTTCTGTCCCCTGTGGGCATGGCCGAGGCCGTGCCCAGCAGGGTTAAGGTAAAGGTATTCGGGTTATTACTCACCCTTTTCCAGCTGCTCCTTCAGGGCGGCCAGGGCAGAGATGTCACCGAGGGTGGTCTTCTCCACGTTGCTCTGGACCTTCTTGATGGCCTTCTTGGCGCTTTCGGCCTCGGCGGTCTCGCGGGCGGCTTTCACCTCCTGATAGGTGCGGACGTGGGATACGCGGACGGTGCGGGTGCTGCGGCGCAGATCCACCACCTTCACGGGCAGGGTCTCGCCCACCAGGGCCTGCTTGCCGTCTTCCTTCACCATCTCACGGTTGAAGGCGGTCACTTCGGTACCATCGGCCAGGGCCAGGGTGGTGTTCTTGTCGCTGGTGGCGGTTACGGTAGCGTCTACCGTGGTGCCCACAGGGTACTTGGCCTCGAGTTCGTCCCAAGGGTTGGGAGTGAGCTGCTTGTGGCCCAGGGAGAGCTTGTGGCTATTCTCGTCGAAGTCCAGGATTACAACGTCGATGACGTCGCCGCTCTGAACCATTTCGGCGGGATGCTTGATCTTGTTCCAGGACAGGTCGGAGATGTGGATCAGACCCTCGACACCGTCTTCCAGTTCGGCGAATACACCGAAGTTGGTGATGTTACGGACGGTAGCCTTGTGCTGGGAACCCACGGGATATTTCTCGCGGATGGTCTCCCAAGGATTGGTGGTGAGCTGCTTGATGCCCAGGGACATCTTGCGGGCCTCGCGGTCCAGGGTGAGGATGACGGCTTCCACTTCGTCGCCCATCTTCAGGAATTCCTGAGCGCTGTGCAGACGAGGGCTCCAGCTCATTTCGCTCACGTGTACCAGACCTTCCACGCCAGGTTCCACCTCTACGAAGGCGCCGTAGTCGGCCACGGCCACTACCTTGCCCTTCACGGTGTCGCCCACCTTCAGGTCTGCGGAGAGAGCCTCCCACGGGTGCGGGGTAAGCTGCTTGAGGCCCAGGGCGATACGCTTCTGCTGCTCGTTGAAATCGAGCACCACCACGTTGATCTTCTGGTCCAGGGCAACCACTTCTTCCGGATGGGAGATGCGGCCCCAGCTGAGGTCGGTGATGTGGATGAGACCGTCCACACCGCCCAGGTCTACGAACACGCCGTAGTTGGTAATGTTCTTCACCACGCCCTCGAGCACCTGGCCCTTCTCCAGCTTGGAGATGAGTTCTGCACGCTTGAGTTCCTGCTCGGCCTCCAGGAGAGCCTTGTGGGAAACGACCACGTTGCGGAATTCCTGATTAATCTTCACGATCTTGAAGTCCATGGTGGTGTCCACGAATACGTCGTAGTCACGGATGGGCTTGATGTCGATCTGGGAGCCGGGGAGGAAGGCCTCGATGCCGAACACGTCCACGATCATACCACCCTTGGTGGCTTTCGTAGGCGGCGTTTACCATATCCCAAGACTTGAGCTGACGGGCCTTCTTGTGGGAAATCACCAGCTGACCTTTGCGGTCTTCGGCGTTCTCCACCAGCACTTCCACCTTGTCACCCACTTTCAGATCCGGGTTGTAGCGGAATTCGGGAGCAGAGATGACACCTTCGCTCTTGGCGCCGATGTTCACCACCACCTCACGCTTGTTGATAGCGGTAACAACACCTTCCACCACCTCATTTTCGGTGACCTTGGAAAGGGTTTGCTCGTACTTGGCCAGGGTTTCTTCCTTGGAACCCTTCTCTACGCCCTCGTTCTCAAAAGCATCCCAGTCGAAATCTTCGGGAGCTACAGAGGCGTTGAGCACAGCCTTCTTGGTTTCTTTCTGGACAGGAGCCTCCACCGGAGTCTCTTCTGCCACGTTCTTAATTTCTTCAGACATAAACAGTTTGGTTGAAAAAACTAGTAGTTAAACATTATTTCCTGAGCTTTTGCCGGAGCGCATATATGCGCGCCCGGGGAAAAAAGCGCGCAAATATACGGATAAATATTTGATTATACAACAATTTGGCGCAGGTCTGGGCACTTTTGGCGCAGGTCTGTTTTTCTGCCGCATACCTGCTCCGCATATCGGTCTCCTGTGTATTCTGATGGCGCAGGACCGCACACTTTTTCCCGACCTGCGCCATCTGACCCTGCTATAATGCAAAAGGCCAACCTGAACGGGTTGGCCTTTTGTGTCAGATGCAGGATTATCCTGTTACTTGGCGGGAGCGATGGCTTTCCAGACTGCGGCACTCAGGGCACCACCCACCAGGGGAGCGCAGATGAATACCCACAGATCCTGCAGGGCAGCACCACCGGCGAACAGAGCCGGGCCGATGGAACGGGCCGGGTTCACGGAAGTTCCGGTGAGGTTGATGCAAACCAGGTGGACGAGGATGAGGGTGAGGCCGATGGCCAGACCGGCCAGATTACCGGCACCCACTTTGGAATCCGTGGTGCCCAGCACCACCAGGACGAACAGGAAGGTGGCGATCACTTCCACCAGGCAGGCACCCCAGACGCCGCCCGCATTGGCTACGCCGTTGGTACCCAGGCCGCCGGTAAGATCCGGAGCAGCCACAACTTTGGTGAGCAGGAGGAGAAGGGCGCCGGCGATGATACCGCCGATCACCTGACCTACCCAGTAACCGCAAGCGTCTTTCCAGCTCATGCGGCCGCTGAGCGCAACACCCAGGGTGATGGCCGGGTTGATGTGGCAACCGCTGATGCCGCCGATGGTGTAGGCCATGGCCACAACAGTGAGACCGAAAGCGATGGCCGTTCCCACTACGCCGGCAGGCGTGTTGCAGCCCAGAAACATGGCGGTACCGCAACCAAGGAACGTGAGGACAAATGTGCCGAGGCACTCTGCAATGTACTTTTTCATAGGTTTTAGTGTTTATGATTAAAGAAGTTTCTTGCGACGGAAGAGCACTAACACCAGCAGGCAGCTCAGGGCCATCAGGCCCAGGATAATGACCCAGTTCCAGAAATTGGCGTTGGGTTCGTCGGTCTGGAGGATGGGGAGCCTGACGTTCATGCCGTAAAAACCGGCAATAAGGGTGGGCGGCATCAGGAACACCGACACCACCGCCAGGATTTTCATGATCTTGTTCTGCTCCAGGTTGATGAGACCCACCACGGTGTCCTGGAGGTATTCCAGACGCTCGAAGCAGAAGTTGGTGTGGCTGAGCAGGGAACTGATATCCTGCAGTAACACGTTCAGGCGGTTCTCCAGGCTGCGCGGCACCTTTGTGGAACGCATGAGGTTGGAGATGAGCCGCTGCTTATCCACCACGTTTTCCCGCACCACCATGGTGTTTTCCTGCATCTGGGAGATGTCTATCAGGAGTTCCTGGTCGATGTCTTCCTGGTCATTGATCTGCCGGGCATACTGGGAGATCTCCTTGGAAAGGAGCTCGATCATATCGGCATCCAGGTCTACACGTTGATCCAGGATGCTGGCAAACACGCTGAAGCCGGAAGGATATTGCTTGGGATTCACCTGCATACGGCGCTGCAGCTCCGTGAAGGAACGCAGCGGTACTTCGCGGAGTGTGGCGAGGGTATCGTCCATAATGGTGAACGACACGGCTTGCTCCCCGTACTCTTCCGGACCCGGCGTCAGGAAGTTGGTGTTGGCGAAAATGGCGTCGTCGGTCTCGAAATAACGGGACGATGATTCAATTTCCTCTGCCTGTGCCCGGCTTTGGATTTCGGTGCCCATGAAGGCTTCCACCGCACGTTTTTCCGCCCCTGTGGGATTCACAAGGTCTATCCATACGGTGTCCTCCAGCTTCAATATTTTTCCGTTTTCTTTGTAGAAGATACTCAGCATATCTCTCGATCTGTTTTAGCTCCGGGCCAGTCGCTCCGGATGGGATTGTACAATAAACCAGCCGACGTTACGGAAAAGTCAGCACACAAAAGTACGGAAAAAACTTGAAAAAGCAAGCACTAATCGCTATTTTTGCCTCTATGAAAAAGTTATGGATTCTTTTGGGCGCCGCCCTGCTCTGCGCCTGCCAGCCGGAGCCCCATTTTTTAGATGGGGCCGATAACCTGTACAACCTGGAAAACGGCGCAGTGCTCACAGCCCGGAAGGCCCGGAAAGCCCCTGGGGTATATGGCCAGTTACATACGGATCTTTTCGGCCAACCGCAAGCCATCAGTTTTGTGCGTGTGCGTCCGGAAGCCTACGGAATCGACATCCTTTGCGGCGAGGGCGAACAGGCCGATAGCACCAGCGCCATGTGCCTGCGTTACGGTGCCATAGCCGGCATCAACGGCAGCTATTTCAATATGGGTGCCCTCACGCCCCAAACTTTTATCAAGGATGATGGAGCCCAGGTGGGCAGTCCTGCCAATCAGGAATCTTTCCGGACCAACGGTGCCATTTATGTCCAGCAGGATGGTTATTCCATTGATGCCGGCGAAGATACCACGGCCGTTTGCTGGGAAGCCATGGGCAGCGGTCCCATCCTCATCGACGAAGGGGAAATCCGTTCTTATCCGGAAGACAAACCGAATGATAACTTTTACGGCGTGCGTCATCCCCGCTCCCTGGTAGGAACCGACAAAGAAGGTTATTTATGGCTGGTGGTAGTGGACGGCCGAAACGACAAAGCTGCCGGTATGACCATCGGCGAACTTACGGTACTGGCCTGCCTGATCGGCCTCACGGACGCCCTGAATCTGGACGGCGGCGGATCTTCTACCTTGTGGACCCTGCCGGGCGGCGTGCTGAACCACCCCTGTGATAACGGCCGCTTCGACGCCTACGGCCAGCGCCGCGTTCCCAACGTACTTGCCCTGAAAAAAGGTAACTGACAGTACACGGATAATACCTGTATTTCGGCCTCGCAGGCACGTCAAGTGCCACTTTTTCGTTTTCCCGTCATCGCTTTTTCAAAAAAAGCCGTTTGATGTTTCTGACAAATCGGTCCTGTAAGACCCTCAGAGGCGGATAATACAGTTAAACGTTTCTTTTTCGGATACACGGATAAGATTTCTTTCCTTTGCGAAAAAGAAACAAGTCTATGTCTTTTCAAAGAATCGTCACCCGGACCTTACCGGACGGAATTGTCACTAAAGTTTACCCTTTCCATATTAGCCTGGAGGGATTGGAAAAGAATCTCCTGTGCCGGGATGAAGATGACTATGATGTAGTAGAAAAACTACTATTCGTTTCGGCTTGGGAAACTAATTGCCTTGTCGTCATCCACATTGTCATGTCCAATCATGGGCATGCCTGCGTCCTTGCACCTGCTTGGGAAAACGCCTACAAGCTGTCCGAAACACTCAAGAAACGTTGCTCAATGCACATAGCCAACAAGTACAATGAACACAATGTGTTAACTAGGACCTCTGCGTGCATCCAGTTGCTAGATACGGACTGGTATGTCCGGAACGTACTGGCTTATATTCCCCGGAATGCAAAAGACACCGGACAACGGATAGAGGATTATCCTTGGAGCGGATACAGAGGGATGTTTATTGGTGGGAAAAGCGACAATGGGATCCGAAGGGTTGCTTCCCTCACTCGAAGGGAGAAAGAAGCCCTGTTCCATACTCATGCCAATCTGGATAAAACTCCCTGGCTTCTGGACAGGAATGACCGTCTTGTGCCCGTCACTTGTTGTGATTGGGAATATCTGGAATCGGCCTTTAACCATGATGAGACCTTCTTTTTGAAAACTATCGGGACGGTGAATCCAGCCGAAATGGAACAGAAACTGATTCACAACCTGCGAGACAGACAACCTGACCCCACCTTCCTCCTGACGGTAAGCGACTTGTCGGAACGATGGTTCCGGAAAACACCGGCCGAGTTGACACTGGAACAGAAATCCCGACTAATCCCATATATTTACCGAAGTTACAGAACCACTGTTTCACAACTGGCCCGGTGCATGAAAGAGAACGCCGAAACTATCGAAAGAATGATCAGAAAAAGATGAAAACGCTATTACAAATATCCGAATGGGAAGATGGAAGTCTCAGCTTCTATAGTGCCCCGTACCCTGGCATTGAGAATTATTATGAATTATTTAGCCGATTTATTCCGGAATTGAAAAAAGCGCCCTACGAAGCACAGATGTGGATTGAACTGTTTGGGGGTGTCCTACAAATGATGGATCTGGGGATGAGCTCCTATATGACTGAACCGGATTACGATGATTACTATAATGTAGAGGAAGAACCCTGGTCCAATCAGAAAGATAAACCATGCACGATGCCAGACTCCCACCGAGAACCTGACCCCCCATATAACCCTGAAATGGATCCGGAATGGCAAAAAAGACGGATAGCCATCTCAAGCGGACTGAAAAACTGGCGACAGGAAAAAGCGGAGCAGAAAGGCATTCACAACTGGGAGATCATCAAACATACCGTTTTAGCAGAAATAGCCAGGAAGATGCCGATCACACGGGAGGACCTGCTGTCCGTACGGGGTATCGGAGACACTACTTGGAACCGCTATGGTGCGGAAATCCTTTCTGTTGTCCGAAAAAGTATGGATTCAGCTTCTGGAGATAAGCCCGATGGTGCAGGTCAGTAAAAAGTACGCAGTCCTGTGCCATCAGAATGCACACGAGGCCGATATGCGGCGCAGGTCTGCGGCAAAAAAACCGACCTGCGCCAAAAGAGCCCAGACCTGCGCCAAAACAGGGATTTATGCTTCGTAGGAGGTGGGGTCGAAGCCTTCCAGGGCTTCTTTTCTTTCTACGCAGGTGCCGCACTTGCCGCAGTGCCGTTCCCCACCCTTGTAACAGGAGTAAGTAAGGCTGTAATCCAGGCCGATGGCCTTGCCCCGCAGCGCGATAGCCCGCTTGTCGATGTTGCAGTAAGGCGAAACCACCCGGATTCCTTCATACGTACCGGCCTGCACCGCCTGGTCCATAGCCTCCACAAAAGCCGGCCGGCAGTCCGGATAGATGGCGTGGTCGCCGCTGTGGTTGGCCAGCAGGACGGTATCCAGTCCGTAACTCTCGGCCAGTCCCGCCGCCACGGCCAGCATAATGCCGTTCCGGAAAGGCACCACGGTGCTTTTCATGTTCTCATCGGCATAGGAACCTTCGGGAATGTCGCCGCCGCTCTGGAGCAAATCGCTCTTGAAATACTGGCCGATAAAGCCCAGCGGAATTACCAGATGCTTGATTCCCAATCGTTTGCAATTCTCCACCGCACAGGCGATTTCCCGCGCGTTGTGCTTGGAACCATAGTCGAAGGTGACGGCCAGCCCAATACTCTCCTTGTATTCATACAGCAAGGTGGTACTGTCCAGCCCCCCGGAATAAATCAGAACTGCTTTCATCGTGACAACTAACCGTCTATCAATCAACCATTTACATACATCTCCTCGTTCAAAAATCGAACGAGGAACATACTATAACCTACTCAGTTTCAGCTACTTGACTGCCACAGCCCAGTTGCGCTTGGATGGCCGATACGGCGGTGCGGGCCGATGCTACGGCTTCCACTACGGTCTTGGGCCCCAGCAGGAAGTCGCCGGCCAGCCAGACGTTGGACAGCCCCTCCACCTTACCCGCTTCGTCCACGGAAGGCCAGCCCCACTGGTTCATCACGGCCGGCGTACCGGCAAAGAGATCGAAGTCCGGCTTCTCGGAGATCGCAGTCAAAAGGGTGTCGCACGGCACGAAATGATCGGTTCCCTCAATGATACGGGTGACCACGCGGCCCCCGTCTTCCGGCTGCACATTTTCGCAGTCGCGGAAGACCACTCCGCCCTCGCGGACCTCCACCGGCGCCTGGAATACCTTGAACTGGACGCCATCGGCCTTGGCTTCCTCCACTTCCAGCGGATTGGCCGGCATGTTCTCGAAGGTCTTGCGGTAGTACACCCAGGTTTCGCAGCCCTGGCGCACGGCTGTACGGCAGGCATCCATTGCCACGTTGCCGCCGCCGATCACAATCACTTTCTTACCCAGATTGAAGGCCGAAGGATCCTTCAGGAACGGCAGTGCCTGCACGGCCTTTTCCTCGCCTGGGATGTGCAGGGTGGCCGGTTTTTCGGCCCCGGCACCCAGGATTACAGCGTCGTAATCGGCCATCAAGTCAGAGAGAGAACCGTCGCGGCCCAATTCATACCCGCCCTTGAATTCGATGCCGGCGGAAGTTAACAGCGCTTCATAAGCGTCACAGTATTTCTTGTCCAGCCGGAAAGCCGGAATGCCATAGCGCAGCACGCCGCCCATCCGGGGATTGGCATCGAAGAGGGTGACGGTGGCACCGGCCTCGTACAGCCACACGGCCGATGCAATACCCACCGGACCGGCGCCCACCAGGGCAATCCGCTTGCCCTGCAGCTCTTCGCTGCGGCGAACCAGTTTATGCCGGAACAGATAGGCGGTGGAAATCTCCTGCTCAATCTCGTACCAGCGGACCGGGACCTGTTTCACGTTCAGGACGCAATGCCCATAGCAGAACTGCTTCCAGTCGCACACCTGCGAGGTGACGGCCGTGAGGGGGTTATTTTCGAAAAGCAGTTCCCCAGCCTGGTCCAATTTTCCTTCCCGATACAGCAGCATACTTTCCGGAACCGGAGTATGCACGGGACACCCCTGCAGGGCACATTTGGGTTTCTTACATAATAAGCAACGCAGAGCTTCGTTATTCATGGTTTGAAGATTAATCGGTTGGTAAGGGCGCGGCCCAGGGTGAGGGAATCGGCGTATTCGAGGTCGTCGCCGAAGCCCAGACCGCGCGCCAGGGTGGTGATGCGCACCCCACTGGCTTCAATCTGACGATAAATGTAAAAGGCGGTGGTCTCCCCTTCCACGTCGCCGCTCAGGGCCAGGATCACCTCTGCGCCGGAAGGGTTTTCCAGCGCCTGCACCCGCTCCGTCAGTTCGCGGATGGACAGGTCCGAGGGCCCCACGCCGGCGATGGGCGAAATGATGCCACCCAGCACGTGATAAACGCCGTGATACTGGCCCGTGGACTCGATGCTCATCACGTCCCGGACGCTTTCCACCACGCAAATGGTGCGGGGGTCGCGGTTGCGGTTGGAGCAGATGGAGCACAGTTCCTCGTCCGAGATCATCCGGCAGCAACGGCAATAGCGCACATCGTCGCGCAAGTGATTGATGGCCGATGTGAAATGATGCACATTCTCCGCCGGCTGCTTCAGCAGGTGCAGGGCCAGGCGCAACGCGCTCCGCCGTCCCACGCCGGGCAGCGAACTGATGGCCTCGACGGCCTCCGTAAGCAGAGCGGATGGATAGGTTTCTTTATAGGCCATGGTAGCGGAGCAAGCCCTCCAACGGAGAAGCGGAAATGGTGGAGATGCAAATCCCGTATTCCTGCCCCAGGGCACGGAGGGTGTCCCGGCAGGCATAGCCGAAACCACCCGTGATGCCAAGAGGCAGTTGGTCATATTGCCGGACAGTCCGTTCGAAGAATGCCCGGAAATTGTTGTCTATCAGGTTCTTTACGTATTCACAGGTGGCGTAGTGGGCGTGCAGGAAAGGGGCCAGCGACCCCAGGAAACGGGCCGGTGCCACGCTGCCATACACTTCCTTCACAATGGAAGGATAATCGGCCGGAAACTGCGCAGCAAATACATCGGCCAGTTCCTTGGGAACGAAGCCTTTGAGGTAATCCGTGAGGAAAAGCTTTCCCAACACAGCCGCCGAGCCTTCATCGCCCAGGATAAAGCCGCCGCAGTTCACCTTGCGGGAAATGCCGATGCCATCGTACTGGCAGGTATTGGCCCCGGTGCCGATAATGGCGGCGATGCCCGGCTCCCGGCCGCAAACGGCCCGTGCCGTCCCCAGCATATCGGAGGCGTATTCAATGCTGGCGCCGGGGAACCACTGGCCCAGGTCTACGGGCGGATTCCCCACCAGACCGGCCGCATAAAAATGGATTTCCCCTATATCGGAGCCCAGGCGGAAGGAGACTTCGTCCAGGATGCGGTGCAACTGCTCCCGCGGCGTCTGCGCCAGATTGAAACCAGGTGTCCGGATGCTGGTTTTTCCGTCTCCCAGCACCCAGTCGGCCTTGGTGGCCCCGCAGTCTACGATTAGTTTATTCATTCCGTTATGGAATATAGACGCCATACTTTTTCCAATGGTAATAGCCATAGACGGCCGATGCGATGTAGGCGGTGTACAGCAGCGCCATCCAGTACTGCCCGGTGCAGATGCACAGGGTGGTGGTGAGGATATTGGCCAGAATCCACAGCATCCATTGCTGTAAATAACTCTGTGCCAGCCACCAGGTGCCGATGACACTGAGTACGGCGGCCGTCCCGTCTAGGAAAGGCTGGGCGTCGCCGGCGGCCCGCAGCAACTGGATCACTACCAGGGAACCCACGAAGAAAACCAGAACGCTCCAGACGCCCACCTTTTTGGGCAGCGCCTGCAGATGGATTTCCCCTTCGGCCACTTGTGCGCTGGCTTTGCGCCACTGGACCAAGCCCACCACGGACATGGCAACGTAATAGAGATTCAATCCCATAGAAGCCCATACGTGCTGCACGCCGAACGAAAAGGCGCAGGCAGCTCCGGTGAGGATGCCCAGCACCCACATGGCGTTCTTTTGCAGGATTTCCAGCACCACATACGCAATGCCGGTTACCAGAGCAAAAATCTCTATGGCCTGAATCCAGTTCAAGGCCTACCTTACTTCTATCAGTTCCACCACGAATTTCAGAGCGCTGCACGGCGGAATGCCGCGGGTGCCGCTTTCGCCATAGGCCAGGTGGTAAGGCAGATACAGTTCGTACTTGGCGCCTTCGCTCATGAGCTGCAGGCCTTCCGTCCATCCCTTGATCACCTGATTCAGGCCGAATTCGATGGGCTCTCCCCGCTTGTAGGAGCTGTCAAAGACCTGACCGTTGGGGAAGGTACCTTCGTAGTGGCAGTACACCTTGTCCGTGGCCTTGGGCTTGCGGCCCGTTCCTTCTTGAATCACCTTGTACAACAGGCCGCTGGGCGTGGCTTTCACCTGAGGGTCCCGGGCCATCTGGGCCAGGAATTTCTCCCCTTCTTCCTTGGCGGCAGCGCCGGCTGCGGCGGCACGCTCGGAGGTTTCCTCCTCCAGTTCCTTGTAGAAAGCTTCCAGGGCCTCTCCGGCCTCTTCCAGACTGATGGCCGGCTGGCTGCCGGTGAGCATGGCCTTCAGACCGGCCACGAAGTCGTCCACGTTGGGAACGCGAATGCCCTGCTGATAAAAGCTGGAGGCAACGCTCATACCAAATGCGTAAGATTTTTTATCCATAATTATAAAGATTTTGCAGCAGATTCTCCTGCGAGGTAACCAGTACAGAAGGCGAGTTGAAGGTTATAGCCGCCTGTATCGGCATCGATATCCAGCACTTCCCCGGCGAAATAGAGGCCGGCCTGTTTCTTGGATTCCAGGGTCTTGGCCACAATTTCCGACGTGCGCACGCCGCCGGCGGTAATGACACAGCGCTCGAAACCCACGAAACCGGCAATGTCCATTTTCCAGTCCTTGAGGGTGGCGGCCAGGGTATCCACGCTCACCTTGGGATTGGTCTTGAGGAAGGCCAGGGTCAGATTCCAGGGAATGAGTTTGCCCAGCATAATGCGGAACAGGCGCTGGAAACTCTGGCCCTTTGAACGCTCATCGTGAATCACTTCCTCCCATTTGGCGTGGACATCGGCATCCAGTTTTTCCGCTTCCACGGCGGGTTTCAGGTCCAGGGAAACGCTTACTTTCTGGCCGTCCACCAGGGCTTTCACGGCCCGGCGGCTCACCATAAAGCCCAGCGGGCCTTCCAGGCCGCCGTCGGTGAACTCGATGTCACCGAACTCCTGCTGGACACAGTCACCATTCACGTACAGGCTCAGCTGCACATTCTCCAGGTTGTTGCCGTTGAAGAGTTCGCCCAGTTCGCTCAGGGGCGTTACGCGTTCTATGTGTTTCTCGAAGCGGGGATACCATTTGGGCAGCGGGGCAATCTTGCGTTCCTTGGTCCGGCCATAGACCGTGCGGCCGCGGAAGGCCTGCTTGATCTCCCCCGCCAGGGGGTTGGGATCCTTGTATCCTACCGGAACCAGTGCCGTGAGCGAAGGAAGGCAGGCGTCCACACCGTGGCCCAGTTCTTCGGCCCACAGATAGCCGTCGCCGGTAGAACCGGTACCGGGATACGACAGACCGCCGGTGGCCACGATGAGTTTCTTGCAGTTATATTCCACCGGTTCAATGGTAATCTCCTCCCGCTCCCCTACTTTTTTCCGGCTGGTCTGGACACAGTCCAGGCTGAAGCCGCCGGAAACCACGTCGATGGTCTTTACCTCGCAGTCCGTGACTACTTTCACGCCGGAAAGGGTGCAGGCCCGCAGAAGGGTGTCCACCACGTCCCCGGCCATATGTGATTCGGGATAGGCGCGGTCTCCGCGTTCCACTACGCTGCGCATCCCGTTCTTCCGGAACAGTTCCCGCAGGGCTTCCGGAGTGAGGTTATGCCAGGCCGGACTCAGGAAATTGACATCCGTCCGGATGTGGGCGCTGAAATCGGCCCAGTCCTTGACATTGGTGAAATTGCAGCGGCCCTTGCCGGTAATCATTACCTTTCGGCCCGCTTTGGGCATCTTTTCCAGCACTGTCACCGTTTCTCCTTTTCCCCTTTCCGCCAAAACGCCAGCGGCACCGATGGCCGCCACCAATCCGGCGGCTCCACCCCCAATAACAAGAATATCCGAACGCATAGTTTTCTATTAGTTTGCAAAAATACAAAAAATCCTTTATATTTGCAGTCCCGATTTCCCACAATCGGCCAGGCCACTTTAGCTCAGTCGGTAGAGCAGCGCATTCGTAACGCGCAGGTCGTCAGTTCGAGCCTGATGAGTGGCTCTCACCCAAAAAACCTCCCCGCAATGGGGAGGTTTTTTACTTGCAAAAATGCTGAGGGACAGCTACTTAGCTGCCACAAAAACCTTAGCGAATCTCCAAGGCGTAGGGCAGGCGGGCATAGATGAGCCCGGTATTCTGGGATTTGAGGGCTTCCAGACCTTTTTCCATGCCGGCAAAAGGAGTGTCCGCCAGGATGGAGGGCTCCTGCGTCTTGCCAAAACTCATCAGCAGTTCCTCCATAAAGGTAAGCGGCTTGGGATAGCCCACCACGCTGTATTCGTCCGAGGAGTGAAGATCGGCCAGGGCGGCAGCATAGGAGATGGCGTCTTCCAGGGTGCCGATTTCATCTACCAGGCCGATTTCCAGGGCGTCCGCGCCGGTCCAGACGCGGCCCTGGGCAATCTCGTCCACACGGGCGGGCTCCATGCCGCGGCTTTCCGCCACCAGGTTCACAAACAGTTCATAGATATCCTCCACGGATGCCTGCATATAGGCCAGTTCCGCCGTATCGAACGGACGCATCAGGGAGAACATATCGCTGTGTTTGTTGGAGCCGATGGTCTCCACGCCCACACCCACCTTCTTGCTCACAGCCGAGAACTCCGGAATCATGGAGAACACGCCGATGGAGCCGGTGAGACAGGTGGCGTCGGAATAAATCTTCTGACAACCGTTGGAAATCCAATAACCGCCGGAAGCGGCGTAGCTGCCATAAGATGCCACCAGCGGTTTTTCCTTCTGCAGGAGGTCCAGCGCCGTTCGGATCTTCACCGAAGCCGATACACTGCCGCCAGGGGAATTCACCCGCAGCACAACCGCCTTCACGTTCTTATCCTTCCGCACCTCGTCGATCACCTGCACGAAACGGTCGGCGGCGATATCCTTCACTTCCCTGCCCTCTACAATTTCCCCATCGGCATAGATTACGGCTACCTGAGTAGAGCCAGGGACGTTCTTGACCTTATTGGAAACATAGTCGGCAAAGGGAATGAGCTTCAGTTTGGCCGAATTGTCCACCTGCGAGAGGGTGCAGAGTTTGTCCAGCAGGGCCTCGTGATCTACCAGTTCGTCCACCAGGCCTTCCTTCAGAAAGTCTTCCGGAAAGTTCAGTGCCAGATTGTCCACCAGGGCGTTAAGCTGATCCTCGGTAAGGCCGCGGGCTTCGGCCATTACGCTGCAGAGGGCTTTCCAGCTGGAATTGATCATCACCTGGTTCTGTTCCCGGTTTTCCGGCGAAGCGGCGGATTTGATGAACATTTCACCGGCACTCTTATACTTGCCATGCCGGATGAGCTGCACATGTACGCCCACTTTGTCCAGCAGGTCCTTCAGGAAAAGCATGCGCCCCGACAGGCCGATGAGCTGGTAGGTGCCCCCATGCTGGGAACCCATATAAATCTTATCGGCCACGGAAGCCAGGTAATAGGAGCCGTTGCCGGGATTTTCCGTATAAGCCACGATGGCCTTGCCTCCCGTGCGGAATTCCGCCAGTGCCAGGCGCAGTTCCTCTGCACCGGCAATGTCCAGGGAGGCTCCATCGGCACGAAGGAGAATGTACTGGACGCCCGGATCCGTGGAAGCCGTACGGAGGGCCTGGACAGCATCGTGCAGTCCCACCACCGGGGTCATATCAAAACTGCCGGACATCAGGTCCGGGGCCGTGGAATCCTGGCTTTGCTCTCCCAGCGTAAAGGCCGACAGATCCAGATCCAGGATGCCGTTACGCGGCAGGGAGGAACCGCCTCCGGATGCCAGGGCCGATCCCAGGAAAATGAGGAACAGGAGGCCGCGCAGCAGACGAAGGATAATAAAGGCGCAGATAACCGCCAGGATGGTTTTTACGAATTCTTTCATGGGGAGATATGTAATTTACTTATTTGACAAGGAGGGTAGCATCGTTCCAGGCTATCTGGTCCTTATAGAAATGATTCAGGAAATCCGTTCCCATAGAGGGTAGGTACATACTGAGGCCGCAGACCCTGCTCAGACGGATGCTCAGGAAATACGGAGTGGCCGCATGATAAAGGAGACAGGCATCCAGGGCAGCGTTCAGTTGTGCCTGTTCCATCCAGGATATGCCGGCCTGGACCAGGATGTCCCTGAGATCGTAGAAGTAATGCCTATCATAGCGGAAATACTCCTGGACACTGTTTCCGTCCAGCGCCAGAATGGCCGAACGGTACTTTTCGAAGAGCGTGCGGCATACCTCCGCGAGCGGTTCCAATTGCCGGGTATCAACCGCTGTAATGGTGGCGCTCCGGCTGCTTCCGCTCTGAGAATCATAGTACTCGAAGTATTCACGGCACACATCCACCGGATCCGGAACCGAGGCCAGCAGGCGACGGGTAATGTTCAGATAGTCAAAACCGTCGGCCAACACCTCCGTGGGGGAAAAGCCGATCATATCCGTCTTGTCCTTGAATTGCCACGCCACTTCCACACAGCCGCTCAGGCAGGCATCCAGCAGAAGGTAATCCAGGTGCATAGGAATGGCATCGGCAAGTTCCTTCAGCTCCAATTCCACGCCGTCCGTGCCCACTATATCCTGGCCGATGGAACGATAGCCACTGCCCTTACTTTTCTCATATTTGTCGGGATTGGAGTAATATCCCTCCGGGAGCCAGCCGGAACCGTGAGAGGAAAAGACCATTCCGTAACCCTTGGCCGGGAACTTGCGCTGAATGAAGGACAGCGCTTCCTGAAGCGTTTCCTTCTTGCACAAAGGGGTGTCATCGGCCCAGATCATCAACGTATCCCGATGAACGGCGTTCTCTCTGTCCTTATACAGCCTGTACAACACGGGCGGGCATTCCACTGAATAGTCGCCGTAGTCCTTGGGCAGGCGGGACAGGACCAACACCATATCTGTACTATAGGAAGTTCCCTGCGGAAGATAGCCCTCCTCCAAATCCAGCAAATCCTGGGAAAGATAGTTGGAAAGGGAATTAAAGCCGGCCGATACCATAATCATCACCCTCCGGGAAGGTTCGGAGTATGCACGATCCGGCAGGGTACGTCCGCCCTTGTCTTCTCCGGGGAAACCAGAATCAAAATTCGGATCCTTGAAACAGGAACAGACTGCAAGCAGAAGTACCAGCAATGCTGTGATGTGGTTTTTACTCATAGATTACAAAGTTAATCATTTTTTTGTAACTTTCCTCTATAAATCAAGATATGACCGCTGTCCTTTGTTGGCGAGTGGGCATCGCTGTGCGTAGGGATCCGCGAAAGTCCTGCATCCGTCTCGGT
>CACYHF010000032.1 GCA_902774155.1 uncultured Bacteroidia bacterium
GATTCCGGAGCCAAAACACTCAGTAGGCTTGACGTAGTAGCCGCCACGGTGAGCGAAAGTCATCTCAGCTTTACCACCGTAATTACGGATATAGACCAGATAGGACTGCGGGATAATCTTCCCGTCAGCACCGTTTCCACGGCCCAGACAGATACCGGTACCAATCAGTTCTGCAGGGAGTTGCTGGTCTAGATAAACCTCGGAAGAAGCGACGTTGCTGTGGCCAAGGCACATTGCATTGAATTCTGCTACAGGAGCACCAGTGGAGAAGTCTACATCCAGCGATGAAACATGGCTCTCTTCATTGGGGTCAAGATTATCCATAGTGGCCTTGACGCGACGCTGATAAGGAGAGTCTCCTGTTACAAAAGCATATTCTTGTATGGGCTGGCCTGCAAATCCAGTAGAGGTATCAAGCCAGTAAGCCTCAATGAATACCTTTTCGCCAACAACAGGTTCCACCCCAATGGTCTTGAAGTACAGTTTGGTCACATCCGCTTCACCCCAATCATCCTCCATGCCAGGAGTAATAATGACCGTCTTCCCCCAACCATTTGAAATGCCGGCGCTCTGAGAGGCAGACATTTTAAGTACAAGTTTGTATGGGCTGGATTCGTGCTTGATGCCAGCTATTACAACCATCTCGGGAGTGATGGCCACCTGCTCGTATATCAAGTTGGGACAGGCGGCTGTGGAGTCTGGGGCAGAGGAGAGGAGGGATTCTCCAGCCATCGCCCTGTTCACGTTGAGGCGGATATAGAGGTTCATGCCGGAAAGTTCTGCCTTCTGGCCAAAAGCGGACTGGCCAGAGGTGTGTTCGGCCAGACGATCCCACTCTTGCATCTGCTCGTTGGTGAGAAGTTTCCAGGACTTAGAGATTTTGGACATGGAAGCACGGCGGGCAACCTGTGCGTTGGTGGTGGCTCCGGTGGGCCATGCCCTTACCGAAAGGATGGTACGGCCCGCGACTTGGCGAGCCGTAACACCCTTGGCAGAACCGGAGAAGCCCCCGAAAGCGATGGAAGGAAGCGCTTGCATAGGTTTAAGTTTAGGTTCAAGTAAGCTACACAACCCCTTGTGCGATTCAAATATAATACAATTTTATTTATCTGCAAAACAATTATTTACGATATTTTAACGAAAGAATCGCTTTAGGTATAACGGGATATAATAGCGTTTCGCAGGGTGTACCCACGAACAAAGAAATTTGCAGGCCGGAACGACCCACGCCATATGTTTTGACGAAATTTCTTACAACTTCACCAAGAAAGAGAGTTCTCGATGAATGTTTCGATACCCGGTTTGCCGGTCAAGAAGGACATAGCGGCAGTGGACCTGGTACTCATCCAGATCTAAGTCCCAGCGCTCACGGAAATTGTCCACTGTGATGAAAACACAATCATCGCCGGCAGCACATGGTGCGGAGGCGAGAAAGTTCCTCATAAGGCCCGGTTTTCGACCATATCCGGGCTTCGTAAGTTGAATCTTGGCCAGCACCTGGTAGCGGCCTGCAGGCTCCGTCTCGGGGAAATAAGAACGCAAGCAAAGGCGAAGGTCGGTGCCATCAACCGAGGCGTCCTGGAAGTCGAGAGAATGGATCGGGAAATCTTGCCAGGCCTGCGGGGAAGGGATGTGTTCGTGGCCCAGCGTATAAAAGCCGTGATAGGCGCTTACAAAGAGATTCTGGCCGGAGATGTGTGCTGTATTATCAAAGGGCGGCTTATGGCTTATAACGGGCTCTGCGAGGCTGTTCCATGTCAGTTGAACCGAATGCTCCAGCGTCCTCCAGGCAGCAAGCGCCCGGCGATGAACATCAAGCTGGTTATTCTGGGCGTCAGTCCCGGGGAATTCACATTTGCTCTTCTTCTTGTAGTAGCAGCGGCCGCCCATATGATAGAAGGTGAGGTCTCCAACTGAGCCCCAGCAGTCAGAAATGAGTATGGATGGCGTGAAGCGCGGCATAGTTTAAGTCTTTAGGTATCACAAAATTACAAAAAAACCTTGAGATGCCCAATTCCGTCCCAGTTTCCGTCCCAGTCTCTGTTCGATTGATGTCAGTTGAAGCAAGACCACTTTTTTGCCCATATAGTATAGTTGAGTTCCCACAAAAATGGCCTTACAGGGCCTTGTGGGGTTTATTTTGAGCTACTTGAATAGAAAGGGGTTTTTGCTCAAAAGTGGGACGGAAAGTGGGACGGAAAAAGAAAACCCGCTGAAAATCAGCGGGTTACTGTGGTGCTGGGAAGAATCGAACTGCCGACACATGGATTTTCAGTCCATTGCTCTACCATCTGAGCTACAGCAAAAAAAATTAATAACTTTGTGAGAAATGAAAAGGATGGGATTCATATTGGCGTTTACCGCTGCTCTGCTACTCTTTCCGGCAGAGGGCCGGGCGCAGGATCTCAAGACCCGCGCTCTGAACATATGGAACAAGTTAATGGCGCCGGACAAGAATCTGGACTCCACTTACGTTTTCCAACCCTTCAAAGGATGGAACGTTTCCACCACCTATCAGGGAAGATGGGACCACGTAGGGCTGGAGATTCCGATGGAGATTGTAACGAACAGCTCCTCGGAGCAGGGGAGAACCGTTATCAATTTGATTGATAACCAGTCCCATCACGTAGGCCTTCGGGGCGGATACGGACCCCTGGAACTGGGCTTCTCCGTAGCGGTTAACAAGAAGGAAAAACCAGACAGGAATATTTCTTTCAACTGGTTGTCCACCAGTTTCAGCCTGCAGTTCTACCACACGCTCATTCACGACTCCGCCACTTCTACCTTTGAGTTTCCCATCGGGAATACGCCGGATCGGATGCCGGAAAACGCCTCATCGGCCAGTATCTGGCGGGTAGGGGGTTTCTATATCTTCAACAACAAGAAGTTTTCCTATCCGTCGGCTTACCAGGGGAAACTGGTCCAGCGGCGGTCGGCCGGTTCTTTTCTGGCGGGTGCGGAATTCCATCATTCCTATCTCACGCTGGATAAATCCAAGAGTTTTGGCACCATGCTCCTGAATCTGACCGGTTATTCAACCTGGAAATTCTCGCTGGGCGGCGGCTATTCCTTCAACTGGGTCCTCTATCACCGGGATGCCTCGTCCAGCCGCAATATACAGGATCTTCGCAACCTGACCCTGAATATTACCGCCATTCCGATGCTCATCGTTGTGAACGAAATGGGAATGACCCACATAACCCGCTCGGAAGAGGAGAAGATCCAGGTACATGGTGGCATCCAGCCCAATTTCCTGGGAAGGGTGGGTATTTGCTATGCCTGGGGCCACTTTTACGTAAACGGCTACTTCGATTTCAATTATCACCGGTTCCAGGGAAAGGAACAGGAGGAGAAGCGTTTACGCCCTTTTCTGGAAAATGACGATGCCATCTACCGCTTCAAAGTCCTGGGCCATCTGTCCAATTGGACCGGCGGCGTAGAATTGCATTATCGCTTCTAAGAACCCAAGTGTTCAATCAGGATTCGGACACCAATGCCGATGAGAATGATGCCGCCCAGGAGTTCCGGGCGTACTTTCCGGTTGATGATTTCGCCGAAGCGGATGCCCAGGCCGAAGCCCAGCAGGCTCATTCCGAACGATACAATCCCGATAATGACCAGCGGTAGCGCCATCTGGCCCAGTGTCTCGTAGCCGGTACAGGCATACGTGATGCCCACGGCCAAGGCGTCGATACTGGTAGCCACCGCCAGCAGCACCTGCGTCCGGAAATCCCGGGGATTCACGCTGCGCTGCTCCTCTTCTTCCTTGAAGGAATCGGCAATCATTTTGCCGCCGATGAGGGCCAGCATCCCGAAAGCCACCCAATGGTCATAGGCCTCTAAATAAGCGCTGAAACTCTTGGTGAGCGCCCAGCCCAGCAGCGGCATCAGGGCCTGGAAAAGGCCGAATAGAAAGGCCAGCGTAAACGCTATGCGCCCTTCGAAACGCTGAATGATAACACCGCATACCACGGACACCGCAAAGCAGTCCATAGCAAGGGCTAAGGCTATGAGAATGGATTCCATCATTTCTTCAGATCCGGGTAGGGGATAAGGTTGGGAAGACGCTTCAGCAGTTCGTTCTGCGGCCCGTTGGTATAGCCCATCACGATGAGCGCATTCATCCAGTGCAAGTGCTCCTGGGCGGCCAGATATTCGCCTTCCGGGGCCAGGGCATGCAGGGTGGGCGCATACAGGACACCGAAGATTTCCTCCGACTGACGGCGATGAAGTTCCAGGCGGTTCTTAAGCTGGTCCGGGCCCGCCTGGGAAAGCCGCTCCTTGCGCTCCTCCCAGGACTCTTCCTTGCTCAGGTCCTTGGCCGCTTTCTTGAGTCTCTTTCCCGAAATCACATCCGTGTCCCAGATATCCTTAGCCATACCGAAGCGCTGGAGCACCTTGCATCCTTCCGGACAATACGCCGCGTTGTAGAAATCCAGGACATGCTGGGTTTTCTTGCTGCCGTCCCAGTCCCGGACCAGGATGAGCATGTGGCTCAAATCCCGTCCGGAACGCGCTGCAGCCTGCAAAAGCGACACGCCCAACTGAATATTCTGTAGCCCTTCATCTACGGCCACCACCACATAGTTGATGAGCGGATCCTGCTCAAAAGCCTCCCAGAACGCGACGGAGGAAGCCGGCTCCCGGTGCCACTGGAAAGCATCGTCGCCCTTCAGGCCGGGCGCGCTTTCCAAGAACTGTCCCAGGATGAAATCCAGCCGGGGATCGAACACCTGGATGGACATAGGGGCCCGCCCATAATCCTTCCCCACAAAACTGCCGTATTCATAGAGGAAACGCGCCGCCTCCTGGCCGATACTGCCAAACCCCACGATGAGGGCATGCAAGCCCTGTTTCACATACCCCTGCGGCTCCTTTTGCACATAATGGACGGGCATCAGGGCCGGAGCGTGAAGCTTCAGATTGGTGAAAGTCATCTGGTGCGGGTTCAGCATCCGGACACGGGAAGCGGTAGAGGCCACCAGCGTGTCGAAACCGTCCGGGCGCGATTCGTAGCAGAAGATCTTGGCCTTGATGCTGGTATCGTCCGTGGCGGCGGAAAGCAGGAGGGAATTCTCCTTGGACTTTTCGGAAACCAGATACAGGCTGGTGCGCTTATTGGCCAGCCACACCTGCAGACCGGGGAGCCCCAGGGCATCGGCCAGGCGAGCCTCCCGCTCCTGGGGCAGATGGCCGCAGAACACGGAGATGCGGTGGCTGCCCAGCTCTTCGCGCAAATTACGCTCCAAAGTGGGCTGGAAAGTGCCTGTCAAATCCACGAATAGGATGCGTCCCTGGTCTTTCTTCTTCTTTTCGGCCTTCCACTCCGCCAAAATGCTCCTGGCCATGAGCCGGGAAGAAGAACTGATTCCCAGGAACACGTGGTTTTTCCTGTCCCGTCTGCCCAGAAGACTCAGGAAAGCCAGACGGAGCCGGTCACGCCCGGCGCTGGGCTTGAACAGGAAAACGATGAGCAGGACCAGTAATGCCGCGACGCCCAGCGCCGCCACAATGGCTGCTATGAGATGGAGGGGATTCGACAAGTCCATAAACCTACAAAATAATGCACAAAAATACATAAAAAATGCTATATTTGCGTAAATAGTCAAACAGTATTTCACGTATGAAAAAGACCCTTCTGAGTATTACCCTCATCCTCTTGTCCTTATCGGCCTTTTCCCAAAAACCCGCCGGAGATCCCAAAGGCGGCATCTCGGCCGATATGCTCCGTCAGATCAGCGCCGCCTATGAAGGCAACGCAGCCGACAAAGCCCTGCGCAACGCCCTGAACAGCACGCCCATCAATACGCTGGCTGTATCGGCCGATAAAATTGCCATGATCGACACGCACTTCAGCAATGAAGTGAAGACCCTGGGCCGAACGGACCAGAAATCCAGCGGCCGCTGCTGGCTGTTCACCGGCCTGAACGTCCTGCGCGCCCGCATGAACCAGAAGCACGATTTAGGCGCCTTCACCTTCTCCCAGAATTACCTTTTCTTCTATGACCAGCTGGAGAAGGCCAATCTGTTCCTGCAGGGGGTCATCGACACGCGGAACCTGCCCATGGAAGACCGCACCGTAGACTGGCTCTTCGCCCATCCCATCGGCGACGGCGGCCAGTTCACCGGCGTCTCCAACCTGGTGATGAAATACGGCGTCGTCCCCGCCGATGTAATGCCGGAAACCCTGAATGCCAACAACACTTCCCAGATGCGCGCCCAGATTACCAATAAGCTGCGCGAAGACGGTCTCCGCCTGCGGGAAGCCAAACCCAAGGATGTACAGGCCCTGAAAGTGCAGATGCTGGGCGAAATCTACCGCATGCTGGCCCTGTGCCTGGGCGTTCCGCCCACGGAGTTCACCTGGGCCCGCTACAACGGGAAAGGGGAGTTCGTAAGCGAGAAAACCTACACCCCCAAGTCCTTCTACCAGGAGTTTATCGGCGAAGACCTGGAGAACAACTACATCATGGTGATGAACAATCCGGCCGTACCGTACAACAAGGTGTATGAAATTGAATACGACCGCCACGTATACGACGGCCAGAACTGGGTATATCTGAACCTGCCCATCGAACGCATCAAGGAGATGGCCATCGCCTCCATCAAGGACAACACCGCCCTCTATTTCTCCTGCGACGTAGGCAAATTCCTGGACCGGAAGCGGGGCATTGCAGACCTTGGGAACTTCGACTACGAGTCCCTGATGGGCGTCACCTTCGGTATGGACAAGAAGGAGCGCATCCTCACCCACGCCAGCGGTTCCACCCACGCCATGACGCTCATCGCCGTGGATATCAAGGAAGGCGTTCCGGTGAAATGGATGGTGGAGAACAGCTGGGGCGCCGCCACCGGCTATAAGGGCAACATCATCATGACCGACGAATGGTTCAACGAGTACATGTTCCGCCTGGTGGTGGAGAAGAAATACGTACCCGCCGATATCATGGCCCTGATGGCCCAGAAGCCCGTTATGCTTCCTTCCTGGGATCCGATGTTTGCCCCTGAGGAGTAACCGTCCGGGCTATCTTTTCAATATTGAGACTCCGTGCGGAGGCGTCTATGATATCCTTATAGACGCCTCCCTTTTTGTACACATCATCGGGATGGCCGGACTGCTCCACGCGTCCTTTCTGCAGGGCATACACCATCTCGCTGTCGATAATCTGCGAGATGCTGTGGGAGATGATGATCACCGTGCGGTCCTGCTTGATGGCATCAATGCTGTTCTTGATCTGCTCGGTGGCCACGGCATCCAGGCTGGCGGTGGGTTCGTCCAGGAAGATGATGGGCGGGTTCTTCAGGAACATGCGGGCAATGGCAATGCGCTGCTGCTGGCCGCCCGAAAGGTCTGAAGCCTTGTTCAGGAACTGCTTGGGCAGGGCCATAATCTGATCGTAGATAAAGGATTTTTTGGCGGCTTCCACCACTTCCTCGTGCGTGGCGTCGGGCTTGCCATATAGGATGTTCTCCTCGATGGTTCCATCGAAGATGTGGTTCTTCTGGAGTACCAGGCCAATATGGTCCCGCAGATAATGCGTATCATAATCCTGCAAATCCACCCCGTCCAGCAGGATCCGGCCCTTCTGGGGCTCATAGAACTTGTCCAGCAGATTCACGATGGTACTCTTGCCGGCGCCGGACAGGCCCACCAGGGCCGTAATCTTGCCGGGCTCGATGTCCATATTCACACCAAACAGCGCCTGGGTGCCGTTGGGGTAAGTGAAATCCACGTCCTTCAGTTCGAAGCGGCCGTGAATCTTTTCGGGCCGATAGCTGCCGGAAGGCTCCACTTCCTCATCGGCCTCCAGGATGCCGAAGAAGCCTTCGGCGTAGATGAGGGCGTCGTTCACGTCGTCGAAAATGCGCTGGAGTTGCGTGATGGGGGCGATGACATTGGAGAAGAGCAGCACGTGGTACATAATCTTACCGATGGTCATACCCGGGTATTCGATGAGCACCAGATAAGCGGTGAGGATGATCACCAGCACCGTACCCACCTGTTTCACGAAACTCTTGACGCCATTGTAATAGAAGCCCACCTGCCGCGTCTTCATCTGGTTGGCCGTCACCTGGTTCTGCAGTTCCAGCTGTTTATCGGCCTCTATGCGCTCCCGGTTGAAGGATTTGATTACATTGATGGAGTCGATGATGTTCTTGATGCCCTGGCTTTTGCTTTCCAGATAGCCGCGCATTTCCCGGCGCCAGCCTTTGAGCCGCCGGGCCTGCCGGATGGTGATCCAGAAATAGACGGGCACGATGCCCAGGGCCACCAGTCCCACATACACGTTGGCGGCGAACATCAGGATGAGGGCCAGCAGGGCGCTGGTGAACAGCGGCAGCAGGTCGATGAAGAAGTTCTGCACCGTGCGCGACAGGCTGCTCACGCCCTGGTCTATACGGGACTGCACCTTTCCGGTGGCGTTTTCGTCGCGGGAAAAGAAAGCCATCCGGAAGGTGAGGACGCGCTCGATTACCGCCTGGGAAAGATCCCGGGACACAAAGATGCGCATACGCTCCCCGAAGTAATTCTGCGCGAAGGTGATACCGGCCGATAAAAGTTCCTTGCCCAGCAGCACCACGGAAATGATGGTGAGGATGCGGGCCGCCTGGTGCCAGGTGAAATCCGTGCCGATAAGGGCATTGATGGCATCCACCGTGCGGTCCAGCACGATGGCGTTCACCTGCTGCATCAGGGAACCGATCAGGGTCAGAATCAAGGTGATGATTACCAGCCGCCGATACGGCTTGACAAACGGGCTTATATTCTTGAAAAGGCCAAAAAGATTCATAGGCACCTCTTAGTTTCTACACAAATATCAGAAAAAAAGTCCAAACCTAGAATTGTTTTTGTAAATTGCAACTGAATTTATGGAAAAGACATTACAACTGGGCATTTATTCCAGTGCCGGCATTGGGGTTCTGGCACTGCTGCTGGGTATCTATTTAACGCGTAAGATTCCCTTTCTGAAGCGGTTCTGCATTCCGGCACCCGTTTCCGGCGGCTTGCTGGTATCGCTCCTGGCCCTTTTCGCTTATTCGGTTTTCGGATTTACCTGTTCCTTTGACGGAACGGTGAAAGACCTGTGCATGATGCTCTTTTTCACCTCCGTGGGTTTCCAGTCCGATATGAGCGTACTCCGCAAGGGCGGACGCCCGCTGCTGGTGATGATCGGCCTGGTGGCCGTGCTGATTGTGGCGCAGAACCTGGTTTCGGTGGGCATTGCGTGCGGAATGGGGATGGATCCGCTCTTCGGGATGGCTTTGGGCTCCATTCCTATGAGCGGCGGGCACGGTACGGCCGGGGGCTTCTCTCCGCTGCTGGAACAGTTGGGCCTGCAGGGCGCTTCCTCCATCACCATGGCGGCCGCCACCTTCGGCCTGGTGGCCGGGTCCCTCCTGGGCGGTCCTTTGGGCGAAGCCCTCATCCGCCGGCATCACCTTTCGGATGAATCGGCCTGGAACGAGGACATTGCAGACACGGTGGAGTTTAAGGAAACCACCTCCAAATTGGAATACCTGCGGGCGGCTTGTGCGCTGCTCATCGCTATGGCACTGGGTACGGAACTGAGCAAGCTCCTGGCGCTAACCGGCATCACTTTTCCCACTTATTTCGGTTCGCTGCTGGTGGCCTGCCTGCTCAGAAACCTCATAGGCCTGTCTCCCAAATGGAACAAGGAATTCTGCATCAGGGAGATTATCTCCATCGGAGATGTGTGCCTGCAGCTGTTCCTGGGTATGGCCATGGCCAGCCTCCGGCTCTGGGAGCTGGCTTCGCTGGCGCTTCCGCTCACCCTGATCCTGTTGTCCCAGGTGGCCCTGATGGCCGTATTTGGGGCTTTCGTGGCCTTCCCGCTGCTGGGGAGGAAGAAGTATGACAGCGCCGTCCTGGTGAGCGGCCTCTGCGGCTTCGGCCTGGGCGCAACGCCCAACGCCATGGCCAATATGTCGGCCGTGTGCCTGAAATACCGCTATGCGGTGAAGCCCTTCATCATCGTCCCCATTATCGGGGCCATGTTCGTGGACCTGATCAATACCGGGATTATTACCTTATTCCTGAACTGGATCCACTAAGCCGCTATTACTTAGTTTCCAGCTGACGCAAATAGAATTTTTCCAGGGTACGGTAGGCGTTTTCCTTCTGGGCCGATGCCACTTCCTTGGACTCCACATCGATGATCATAACGGGCGCGGCGCCGCAGTTCTCCTTGGTGATGGAAGACCACTCGGGAAGGCCTTCTCCGTTGGGATTGCCGGTTTTGCAGAAGTTGGCGTAATAGGAGAGGAAGAGCCTGGAAATGGCGTAGTCCTCGGGCTGCCAATCGTAGAATTCATTGGTGTCCAGGGTCCCCATGGCATATTCGATATCGGCCGAATGAACGGCGCCGGGAGCAACCATGGGCTTCGGGGCTGCCGCTTTCTCTTCCGCCGTCTTTTCGCGGACGCCACCAGCCAGGGCGGCTACCTTGTCGCCCATCTTGGCCGATACCTGCGGACGCGGATGCATGTAATGATACCGGTACACCGGCTGGCTGGAGGTCTTTACATGGTAATCACAGACTTTCCAGGTGGGGAAGCCGGTGAAGAGGTCGGAGGCCAGGTCCAGGCCCTTCTGGCTCATCACGTCCTCGTCGGAGACAATGCCATAGGCCTCGAAAATTTCGTCGGTCATGTCGCCGAACTGGGGCATCATAGCCGCCTTGTAGTTTTTAACGGTAGGAGCTTGTCCGCGAAGTGCCTGCATGGGCGTGCCTTCCAGGGAGTTCCAGCCCGCCAGGAGCGGAACCTGGGCCTGCTGGCCTTTGGCGAATACGTCGTCGGCGCTCTCAGTCATGAAATAGCCGTCAATCACCACATTGGACATGCCGCGGGGCGGAAGGAGTTTCTGGAGTTCATCGCCGCTCAGGGCCATGGCATCGGCCAGGCTGGCCAGCCCCACGCTTTCCAACAGTTTCTCACCGGCAGCTTCGGCATCGGCCAGGGGAGAGGCCATATAGGGAAGGACCTCGGCGCCGGAAGAGAGGAGGGCGCCGGCGATGTTGTTCTTGGAAAGGGGAGAGCACATGAGCAGGGACACCGAGAAGGAGCCGGCCGATTCACCCACGATATTGATGCGGGCCGGGTCTCCACCAAAGGCGGCGATGTTGTCCTTCACCCACTGGATGGCGGCCACCTGGTCCAGGAAACCATAGTTTCCGCTGCCTTTATAGGCCGATGCGGCGGAGAGTTCCGGATGGGCAAAGAAGCCGAAGACGCCTTCACGGTAGTTGGCCGTTACGCCAATCACGCCTTCCTTGGCGATGGAGGAACCGTCGTAACGGGGTTCACTGCCGGAACCGGCCATAAGACCGCCGCCATTGAAATAAATGAGGACCGGAAGGCCGTCGGCCTCTGTTGCCGCCGTGGTCCAGACGTTCAGATACAGGCAGTCTTCGCTACGGGCGGGACCGCGGAAATTCATATCACCGAATACGTTAGGCTGCATAGGATCGTTGCCGAATTCCTTGGCTTCCCGGACGCCTTCCCAGGCCTGTACGGGTTGGGGCGCCTTCCAGCGCAATTCGCCCACGGGCGCCTGCGCAAACGGAATGCCCAGGAACTTCTTCACGCCGTCCTGCTCAAAGCCTTCCACAACACCCGCATTCGTTTTCACCTGGAGCGTAACCTCCTTCACTTTGGGTTCGCAGGCGGTCAGGAACACCCATCCCGCCATTGCCACCAGGGCTAAAGTCTTAATGGTTTTGGTCATAGTATCTGTCTATTTGATTATTTCAGTATTTTACCGCTTCTAAGTTACGGAATATTCTTCATTCTTCCTATTTATGCTTATCTTTGACATGCTTAACCATAATTAAAGATGAAACGGTTTCTGATATTGATCGGGCTCCTGGTGCTAGTCACCTGCCAGCCGGCGCCCAAGCAGGCCGAATTCGTGGGCCAGGTGTCCCTGGAGGCTGTTTTGCGGCACGGCTTCGACGGCGCCCTCCTCTCCTGGAACATTATGGAAGCCCCCGACTCCCACATTGCCTGCCTGGGGAAATAGCCTAAAGAATAACGATTACTCCGGCAACCAGCGCAGCAGGGATTGCCAGCAGCATGCCGATGAATCCGCCCCTGATGTGGAACCAGTAGTCGTGATAATCGGCCACCATATCTTCCGTGCCGGGGATTACGAAATGCTTGTCGTGGCAGAACCAAATGCAGTCCAGGACAAATGCGTCGAACCAGTTTACCACGCACCATAGAGCGTAGGCGGTAAGAGCCCCGCACCAGAATGATGTGCAATCGTTGACATAGCGCACCAGCAGGCCCAGCAGCACGCCAAAGATGACCATTGCGGTAATCTTCTTGGCGTAGAACGCCGCCCCGCCCGGTTTGTTGCTGGCGTCCACCAGTCCCAGTTGGTCACAACGCTCAATGATGGCCGATGGATAATTGAAAATGGTCTTGATCGGGTCCCTGGACATCAGGAACACGAACAGCGTAAACACCGCGCAGGCTATAAAGGATTCAATGAGGAAGGTCATTTCAAACGTGTGTCTTGGTCATACAAATATACGAAAAACCTCGTTATAATTGATGGATTTGGGCTAGGTCGGATTTTAAGCTACACACCTCGCCCACGAAATCCCCAATATACTCGCTATACGCCACAATCGGCGGGCCAGGTCCCCCACCTAAAATCCGACCTAGCCCAAGTCTATTCTTTTTTGTCATCCTGAGGAGCAGATGTATTATTGCTATCAATTGTCATTCTGAGCGAAGCGAAGAACTGACGAACGAGAGAGAGAAGAAATAGTTTACTTTTTCTTCCGAACGAGGAGGAAGAAAAAACCAGAGGTTTTAATCTGTAGGCGATGAGGGGTTTGTTGTACTTTAAGTTTTTAAAGCACGGTTTTGTTGCTGGATGGCCTATTTTGCGCTTGAGGCAGGGGACTGTCCACCCGCTGAAGAACACAATCTGCCCCTCAGTGCGCAAAGCGTGCTTCAAGTTTTGAAAGATGAAGCCATTCCAGACTTGATCCAGTATTCTAAACAAATACTTTGCAGGATCCAGAATAACCTTTACCTTTGCTCCTGTTAAGCGATTCTACGGATTCGCTGCATACTGGGCTGACGAGATTCTCGTTAGCCTTCAGTTTTATATTGTAGCATCAATCTATTTTGATGGGATACGAAAATATATTATTTTAGCACGTTGATTCCCGGTAGCTCCTGAAGAAATTCAAACTATCGGGTTTAGTTTTTAATGCCGAATTCACTTTAGCAGATGCCGATTGTTGTCTCCCTGAAGGATTAGCATTTGCTGGATAGCAATCTGATTCAATTTGATCAACCTTTCGCTTTGGGGTACTCCATCGTTGATGAGCACGGAGTTGATACTTTCCATATTCGACAGGCATATTAGTTCGTTGATGGTTGCATAATCCCGAATATTGCCTATCAGATTCGGGTTGGTATCCCGCCACTGTTTCGCAGTCATTCCAAACAATGCCACATTTAAAACATCTGCCTCCTCTGCATAAATTAAGCCTGCCTGCATAGGCGTTACTTCCTGGGGTATCAGATTATGCTGAATAGCATCGGTGTGGATGCGGTAGTTAATCTTTGATAGTTCACGTTTTGCTGTCCATCCCAGTTGTTTCTGTTCTTCAGCTTTGAGGCGCTGAAATTCTCTGACGAGATATAGTTCAAACTCAACGGATATCCAGTTTGCAAACTTAAATGCGATATCACGTTGTGCAAAAGTCCCACCACCGACTCCGTTCTTTGTCAGAATCCCTATTGAACCGGTTAATTCGACCCATCTGGAAGGACTCATCGTAAAAGAATTGCTGCCTGCCTGAGCTAAAAGGGGGGCGAATTCGACCCCTTTAAATAACGGATTATATAGTCTCTCCCATAACCCCAAATACTCTAGGGTATTCTTTTGCCGCATCCAGTTCTTTACGACATCCTTCGGCTCCTGTGCATTTTTTTGTCGAGCGATGTCTGTAATGCAGATATAGTCAATGCCATTCTTTGTCATTGTTTTAATTTGGAAATCTTTGACAGTAATTTCATTTTCCTTTTTCATAATCAGTTTTGTTTTAATGGATTAATACATTTTTATACGGGAATCACCAATAACCCGGATAACTCCAGGTAATCGGAATCTCGAATTATTCTTTGTGAAGGGAGCGCCTTCCAGAACGGAACGGCCTTGCTCCTGATTTCATTCCCGGCCGATTCGACGACCAAGTACCACGAAACAAAAATAGGAAGAATGGGGGAGAGGGGCAAATAAAGATTTTTTCTTATCTTTGTAATTGCCACAGCCCCAGCATGCAAAAGTTTTATTACACCGATTCGTTCGTCCATTTTCTGACCCAGGATGCCGAGAGCATTCTGGGAAATCTCAGCGGGCAGAACGAATTTGATCTTTCGCTGGAACAGAGAGATGCATGGTGCCAGGAAATCACCATCATGAAGCAGGTTGTGAAGGAAATAGGGCATGAAGGGCATCTTGTTTTTGAGTATACAATACCCCGTCTAGGGAAGCGTGTAGACGTGGTTATGCTCCTTAAGGGGATAGTATTTACAATCGAGTTCAAGGTTGGCGCTAAGGAATTCCTGGCAAACGATAAGGAACAAGTATGGGACTATGCGTTGGACCTAAAGAACTTCCATGAAGAGAGCCGAGATAGGGTCATTGTTCCTATCCTTGTGGCAACTGAGGCTCCCGGGAAGGATTGTCAGACTGAGCCAGGCTTATTCAGTTACTACGACGACCAGGTCTATTATCCCCTTTTTTCCAACGCCGAAACACTTCTGCCCATCCTCAGGAATGTTCTGCTTTCAGAGCCCAGCCATGCGCCGATTGATGCGCACGAATGGCTCTTCAGCCGATACAATCCTACGCCGACGATTATTCAGGCTGCATCGGCGCTATACATGAACCACAGCGTCGAAGACATCACCAAGCACGAGGCTGATAAAGCTGGCATTGACACCTGCACCGAACTCATTCTGAACATTATTCGTAAGTCTAAGGAGCAGCATCAGAAAAGTATCTGCTTCGTGACCGGTGTGCCCGGTGCCGGGAAAACGCTGGTCGGCTTAAATGTCGCCATCCAGCAGGAGCAAGGAGACCTTGCAGTATACTTGTCGGGAAACGGACCGCTGGTGAAGGTGCTTACAGAAGCGCTAGCTAGGGATAAGGTGCAGAAAGAAAAGGCTGCCGGCCGACGCTGCACCAAGACCGAAGCCGAACGTCAAGTGAGCCGCTTCATCCAGATCATCCACCGCTATCGTGATAACATGCTAGCCAAGCTAAAGGTCCCTATCATTGGCTCGACCATAGAGATTGACCCGGAAAAAGTGTCTAAAGCAGCTCATTCAAATGCGGCAGAAGTAGAAAACGTAGCCATCTTTGACGAGGCCCAGCGAATGTGGGATATGCGCCACTTGAGTGCTTGGTTGTCACGAAAAAAAGGACTTGCCAACTTCCCCATGTCAGAAGGTGAGTTCCTTATTTGGTCACTAGATCAGCACAAAGATTGGGCAACAATAGTATGTCTTGTCGGCGGAGGACAGGAGATTAATTCTGGTGAGGGTGGAATTGGCCTCTGGATCCAAGCACTTAATGAGGCATTTCCGGATTGGCAGATTTATATCTCCGATAAACTCACAGACAAGGAATATGCAGAGGGAAACGTGGCTTCACTTTTAGCTTACAACGCGAATGTGCATTTGGAGAAGAATCTGCATTTGGCGGTTTCCCAGCGCTCTTTTCGCGCAGAGACACTTTCACTATGGGTACACCAACTGCTAGACCTGGAAGTAAATGCAGCCCGCTCCACTTATGAAGAAATCCGGGAAAGGTATCCTATCGTTCTCACGCGGGATTTAAGTAAAGCCAAGGCATGGCTACGTTCCCACGCCCGTGGCTCCGAACGATACGGAATGCTTGTTTCGTCCAAGGCCTTCCGACTGAAGCCCCTTGCTATTGATATCCGGACTCAGGCCGATATCGTCCCGTGGTTCCTGAACCCCATCACGGATATACGCTCCTCTTTGTTCCTGGAAGACATAGCAACCGAATTTGATATTCAAGGGCTTGAACTGGATTGGACTTGTCTGGTGTGGGACGGCGACTTCCGTTATGACCCCGCTCACCATTGCTGGCAGCACTTCAACTTCCGCAGCGATCGTTGGCAAAACATCAATATCGCCGAAGGAAGGGCCTATCAGTTGAATGCTTATCGAGTGCTATTAACCAGGGCAAGACAGGGGATGGTGATATGTATTCCTGAGGGTAACCCTGATGACGCAACGCGCCTTCCAGAATTCTATGACCCGACATATGAATATTTCAAACAATTAGAAATTGACGAGATTTAGCATATGACTGATATTGAGCAACTACAGGAAGCATTGCGACGCTTCAACCAGGAGCGCGACTGGGACCAGTTCCATAACGGTAAAGACCTTGCCATAGGCCTGTCTGTAGAGGCATCCGAATTATTGGAAACTTTCCTCTGGAAAAAGCCTGAGGACGCAAATCCGGAAAAGATTCGCGAGGAGCTGGCCGATGTCCTAAACTATGCCTTCCAAATGGCAGACAAATACGGCCTTGACATTAAGGAGATTATGCTGGATAAGATTCGCAAGAATGCTGAAAAATATCCCGTTGAGAAAGCACGTGGAACGGCGAAGAAGTATAGTGAATTGTAATATGTCTGCTGCATTGAAGATTGTAGACCTGGTCTTTCCAGGAGAACAGGATTATCTTGCATCCATTGAACACGGGATTAATTGGCCCGTGGTCTACCTCATTCATAATGACAATGAAATTTATGTAGGCGAAACCACAAGTGCACACACACGTTATCTTCAACACGCAGATCCTAAAGGGAGGTTTTTCAAAGAAAGAAAACGTCTTAAACGCATAAAGATAGTTTTTGATGACTCTTTCAACAAGTCTGCCATTCTTGACATTGAGCAGAATCTCATTCGTTTAATAGAAGCCGATTCAGCCATTCAAAAGGAACTCGGCCAAGCTGGTGGTCATACCCTTCAGAATAAAAATGCAGGTCAATCATACCAGCATGATTATTATAACCGGGCTATTTATCAGAAGAAGGTTGAAGAAATCTGGAAGAAACTGTTCCTGAGTAAGTTAGTTGCCAACTCATACGATTCCATAAATAATTCAGATCTTTTCAAGTATTCGCCGTATACAAATTTAACGGCGGAACAGGAAATGCTTTGCAGAGATGTTATCCGGCATATGATGCACTGCCTTTCTGTTGGCAAACCAGGAACAACCATAATTAAGGGAGTCGCCGGTACAGGAAAGTCGATTGTTTTGATTAATATGATAATGACTCTCCTAAAAAGCCATTATATCAAGTACGATTATGACCCGGAAGAAGACTCTGATGATGACTTAGATGAGCGTTATGCTCTTCATTGCGAAATAGAAAGATTCCTCAAATTGTGGAAGGAGAAGACGGGATATGACGACTTAAAAATTGGATTCGTTGTTCCTATGGAGTCTATCCGAAGCACATTCCAAATGGTGTTCAAGTACTCCTCCAAGTCGGTGAAAGGAATGAAAGTCAATATGGTTATCGGCCCTAATAAAGTGGTTACGAAGAAAGGGGAAAGGGAATTTGACGTAGTCTTCGTGGATGAGGCGCACAGACTAAAGCGGAGACTAGCCATGTCTGGAACTGAGATGGGTGCCTTCGACAAATGCTGCAAAAAGCTGGGATTGAATCCCAAAACTGCCAACCAACTTGACTTTATCTTAAAAAAGACAAAATATCAGGTAATGGTATATGATGAGCACCAAACTATCAAGCCAACTGATATTACTAATTATGAGTTTTTGGATAGGCTAAATGGCCGAAACATCTGCGAGAAAGTATTAAAATCGCAGATGCGTTGCAACGCCGGGGGAGAATTCACAGATTACGTGGAAGCGGTCTTTAATTGCCTGGGACCCAAAAGAAAAACGTTTAGCAATTACGATATCAGGCTTTTCAACGACCCCAACGAAATGATTCGCCAGATTGTTGCCGATGATAAGAAGTATGGCCTTTGCCGTGCATTGGCTGGGTATTCCTGGGAATGGGTCTCGTCAAAAGAAAAAGTGGGCGTGAAAAGGGATGGAAGCCCCAAGTATAAGAAGAGCAAGAAAACCTTCCGCAGTATTACAGATTTGAAGAAAGCCGGAAGGGATTATGATATTGTTTTGGAAGGGAAAGGCTATTACTGGAATTTGAATTCTTCTCAATGGATTCTGAAAAGCTCTCCAGAAGAGATTGGTTGCGTTCATACCACTCAAGGATATGATTTGAACCGTGTGGGAATCATCTTCGGTAAAGAAATCGACTACAATCCCAAGGAGAACAGAATTGAGATTGACCGTAAAAATTTCTTTGATGCCAAGGTCAAGGAGGGAGTCGATGATGCCCAACTTAAAGCATTTATCATCAATGCCTATAAAGTGATGATGATGCGAGGTATAAAAGGGTGTTATCTTTATGCCTGTAATCAAGGTTTGCAGGATTATCTAAAAAGATTCTTTCCATTAGTATAGTTGTAACTTTTCGCCTAAAAATTGGATTTCGGCCGGAAACTCAACATCTAGTCTTTTTAGGTAACACTACTTTCAAGGGTATTCAAAAAAATCGCGTTGTTAAGGCGGATGTGCTGTGAGGTGGCCGTGGGTGTGGCCACCTCACGCAAGCCACCACCTTGCGCAACGCTTTGGCACATTGATGTTCTTACTTTGCCCCAAAAAGGAGGACATTATGTTTGAAATCATCATTTCCGTCAGTCTGTACATCGGCGCGATAGCGCTGCTGGTAAAAGGAGCCATCACGTACTGCGAGCAGTGTCCGGAATAATGCCGGCCGATGCTTGCCCAGTCGCACCGCCCATCACCGAGGTGCCGGACTATGTCTGGTCGCCTCGGTATGGACGTACGTCCTGGATCCCAGGAAGGCCGTCAAAGCGTCCGGAGGACACGGGACGACTGATTCCTCATCCCACGGCCGAATCGGCCCTACAGGCCGCAAAAAGGGCCTGCCGTGGCCATCCCGGCCGCTGGTTCGGCCGCAGCACCACCATCGGCCACGAAAAAACCGCCTTCGTGGTGTACGAAGACGGCAAAGTAATTGAGCGACACGTGGTGGGAACAAATAATAATAATCAGGATTAATTTTAATATTTCAATTATAATTGTTTCTCTTGCAAAAGAAATAACTGAGCTATGCTTGGAATGAAATCTAATAGGAGTCCCATCAAGGGTGAGCAATGTTGCGGTTTTCGGAAGAGTCATCAGCAGTCATATTGAAAGGTTTTGAATGTGGTAGCTGATGATGAACTGGGCATCGTTGCAATGTTTGTCATAAGTCCCGGTATCTTCGTAGATAACGACGACGAATTTCAGGATATCCCTCAGAGCAAAGAGAAAGAACTTCTATTTCCTCACGGTAGACGCTTACCACACCAAAGGGTATAGTGCAATCCCTTTCTACGAAAAAAAGGGTATCTTTGTCACGATGACTAACAGAATACAACTGCGCCCTTGGCGCGAAAGTGATGCAGAGGCGCTGTTCAAATACGCTTCCGACCCGGATGTCGACCGTCCCATGCGGGTTTTGAGATTGGAATTTCAAACGTCCAGATGAAGTTTTATTTCCCCGTTGGGACTTTTCCATATCACGGAGAATCATTATATTTGCACGCGTTAATCGTTATTTGTAGAACGGATGCTGAAACGGCGCATATCTGCAGACTTCCTGCTGTCGATAGTCTTGTCGATAGTATTCCTGGCGCCGTTCCATCATCACGACCAGCCGCTCACGCAGGTGATATCCTGCGATGACTGCAGCCATCACCAACCCCATCCGGGGCACCTTTCGGAAAATCCCGGCACGGACGATTGTCTCATCTGCCAGCTCCTGGCGCAGGTATATGTACCAACCATCGGCCCTGCCGTCAATTTGTCATCTTCGGATTGCGTCACCATCGACAGTGATTTCTCCGGTGATGCCATCCTCAGTTTCACTTCTCAATCTTCTCCCAGAGCCCCACCTGTTTCATTCTGTTTATAGCCGATCATTAATCTCCCCTTAAACAAAACAGAATGAAGAAGACAATAATTGTTTTGTCGCTGCTATCCATATGCCTGGCAGCTGCTGCTCAGGAGAATCATCCTGACTCTACAGATGTATTCTACAAGCATCTGCAGCTGAATGAAATCGTGGTCACCGGCCTGGCCGGAGACAGCAAAATGAAAGAAATGCCGGCGCCCGTATCGGTAATCCGCCCGGCCAATCTTTCGGCCCGCGCCGGAGGCAACATCATCCACGCCATTGCAGCGGAACCCGGACTCAGTGAAATTACCACCGGCGGAGGCATCTCCAAGCCGGTTATCCGGGGCATGGGATATAACCGGGTTATTGTGGTGAATGACGGCATCCGTCAGGAGGGCCAGCAGTGGGGCGATGAGCACGGTATCGAGATAGACGGCGCCGGCGTACACTCGGTGGAAATCCTCAAAGGACCGGCGTCCCTGATGTACGGCTCCGACGCCCTGGCGGGCATTCTCATTTTCCGTCCGGAGCCCATCCGCGGGCCGGGAGAATTCGGCGGAAGCCTTTCCACCGAATACCAGACCAACAGCGGCCTCATAGGCTACTCCCTGGCTGCCGATGGCAACGTGAAGGGCTGGATCATGGGAGGCCGATTCTCTGATAAGTATGCACACGCCTACAGAAACGCCCTGAATGGCCAGGTGTCCAATTCCGGATACAAGGAGCGCGCGGCATCTGCCTTGTTGGGCCGGAACGGTTCCTGGGGCTACTCCCGTCTCAGATTCAGTTATTTCCATCTGAATCCCGGCATGATAGAAGGGGAGGGGGACAACTTCGGATATACGCCGGCTCTCCCGTTCCAGCAGGTCCGCCATTTTAAGCTTGTATCCGACAATACCATCCACCTGGGCCCCGGCAATCTGAAGCTTATACTGGGCTGGCAGCAAAACCGCCGGCAGGAGTTTGAGGAGAGTGCCCACGAACCGGGCCTGGACTTCCGACTCAATACCCTCAACTACGATTTTCGATATCAGGCCACCTTCGGCAATGGCTGGAAAACGGCTTTCGGCCTGGCGGGGATGGGCCAGAAGAGCGATAATCTGGGAGAAGAATACCTGATTCCGGCATACGGCCTCTTCGATGCCGGCCTTTTTGCCACGGCCACCAAGACCCTGGGCGAATGGACCCTTTCCGGCGGTGTCCGGGCCGATATCCGCTGGCTCCACAGTGAAGCCCTGGCCGGCCGTTTTGAGGACTTCAGCCGCCGTTTCCCGGGCATCAGCGCCAGCCTGGGAGCGGTACGCCCGCTGGGAGAGCACTTCACCATCCGGGCCAATGTGGCCCGCGGTTTCCGCGCCCCCAATCTGGCCGAACTGGGTTCCAATGGCGAGCACGAAGGTACCTTCCGCTATGAAATAGGCAACAAGGATCTGAAGCCGGAATACAGCCTGCAGGGAGACCTGGGACTGGATTTCGTTTCCCAATATGTATCGGTCCAGTCGGCCTTGTTTGTGAGCCGCATAGACAATTACATCTTTGCGGCCCGTAACGGCCAGGTCTCCGACGAAGGCCTGCCGGTCTATGCCTTCCGCAGCGGCCTGGCCCACCTGGGCGGCGGTGAAATCGGCATCGATATCCACCCGGTGCATTCCTTGCACCTGAGCAGCGCCTTCTCCTGCGTGTATGCAAAGGAAAAAGGCGGTGACGACCTCCCGCTGATCCCTGCGCCGCGGCTTTTCTCAGAAATCAAGTGGGAGATTACCCACGACGGGAAACTATTCAACAATGCCTTCGTTTCCCTGAACCTGGACTGGAATATGGCCCAGAATCATTTCTATGCGGCAGGAGGAACCGAAACGGCCACGCCCGCTTACCTTCTGCTGGGCGCATCGGCCGGAACGGATATCGTGATCAAGGGAAAGACCCGGCTGTCGCTGTACATCATCGGCTCCAATCTCACCGACCAGGCTTATATGCCCCATCTGAGCCGCCTCAAATACATCGGCATTGCCAATATGGGGCGGAACATATCCTTTAAGCTGGTGGTTCCCTGGTAGTCTTATAGCCTCTAACCGTAGGCGTGCATGCCGCCCAAGAGGAGGTTGACGCCGAAGTACGTGACAAGTACGCACAGGAAGGCCACGATGCAGACTATAATACTGATTGATAATCAATTGGTTACGGACTCCGTGGTTCAAATATGGTTCAGAAAAAAGGGCGTTTATTTGGTAACAAACCGGACTGAAAATTGAGCCAAAAAGCCGAAGACAAATATCGCAAAAAAACTCCGGAATCGGAATAGGGGACTGCTCCAGTTGAAGGGCGGCCCCCTAAGTCTTTACGCCCGGACGTATGGCGTGGATCGTTCCCGGAACGTCCCCGGGTCGTTCCTCTCATATCCGTTTGTTTTGGGTTGTTTACTTCTTGTTTTGGTTTAGATAAAATAGTATAATTATTTGTTTTGCAATTAAATAAGTTTATGTATATTTGTGTCGGAGGGCTACTGAAAAAGCCCGAAAACTTAACTTAGACTTAAACTATGATTGCACTTCCTTCCATCGCTTTCGGGGGATTTTCTGGGTCGGCTAAGGGTGTTACGGCTCGCCAGGTTGGCGGCCGTAGCATCCTTTCCGTTAAATGCTGGCCGACTGGTACAGCCACCGGAGCGCAGCTTATCCGCCGGGCATCGCTGAAGAAGATTTCGAAGAGCTGGAAGGAACTCACCTCCGACCAGATGCGCGATTGGGACCGGCTGGCGGAAACCGCCACGGGACAGTCCGTCTTCGGCCAGGCAGCACAGCTCTCCGGTATGAACCTCTATGTGCGCCTCAACGCCAACAGGGCGATGGCAGGGGAGCCGCTGATGACGAACGCTCCGCTTCATACCGTGGCCGTTCCCAACGTGGAATACGAGCAGGTTGTCGTAACCCCCGAGCTGATGGTCATCGGAGGTATAAAGCACCAGCCCGATCCGTTCAAACTCGTCGTGAAGATGTCGAGTTCGCAGAGCGCCGGCATCTCAAACGGATGGAGCAAAACGGTCATCATTACTCCCGGAATGGAGGACGATTGGGGCGAGGCTGACGTGACCAGGCTTTACCTCAAGACCATAGGCGTAGAACCGGTACCGGGCGAAAAAGTATTCGTTCAGGCTTACTGGCTCGACACGTCTACCGGCTTTGCTGGCATCGAAGCACGCGACACTGTCGTCGTTACCGGTGAATCTCCTTACCA
>CACYHF010000033.1 GCA_902774155.1 uncultured Bacteroidia bacterium
CGGCCTTTTGGAGCGGTTCGCCGAAAGCTACGCTCTTGAGGTCCATAGAGGAGCACTTCTTGCCCTTGGCCGTGAGGCCCTTCTTGGCGATGAACGCTTCTACATCAACGGTCTCCGGTTCGCGGTGTTTGAACTTTCCGCCGAAGGTGAGGATCATCTGCGGATAAGGGTCTGAGCTGATGTCCACCAGCTTGGAGCCACGGGAATCTGCGATGAGCAGCACGGGACTGTTGTTGCTTTCCACAAAGCTGAAACGCTTCACATAGAAGGCCTTGGCAGCATTGTCCCAATACAGGAGCGAGTACACGCGGGAAGGGTCGAATTTCTCTATCCGCAAGACGTCGCCCTGATACTTGTTCACCAGGTCGTAGGTGGTGGTGTAGTAGGTGCCGTCGGCGAAGATGGCCAGGACCCGGTCCTGTCCGGAGAACTTGCCCAGCAGGATGCCGTGCCCTTCTTCGTTCAGGCGCTGGATATCGGGGTCGTACCAGATGTCCTTGCCGTCCAGCGTGGGAATACCCTTGGACTTAAGCTGGATGCGGGCGATGGCATTCTTGGATACCAGGTTTCCCCGGGAGCCCCGTCCCTTGATGGCCAGCGTAGAGAAATCCCACTCCAACGAGGTTTTCTTAAGCCCCTTCTTGGGCCGGAGCTGGATGCGCACAGACTCGGCCTCCCCGTTGTGGTTCACGGTGAACCAGAGGATCTTGGATCCTTCGGCCCCGCTGGTGATGTCGTAATCCTTGTCGCGGATTACGGAAGGGATGGCGAAGCGTTTGGCATAGTGGGCAGGGCCTTTGCCGTCGCGGTAAATCACGTTGTAGATGGTGCGCTCGTCGCCGCGGTTGAACACGCCCACATACAGCAGGTCCTTCCAGAAGAAGGCTTTGTCGGCCACCTTGGTCACGCGGAACTTGCCGTCCTTGGCAATGACGATGATTTCACTGAGGTCGGAGCAGTCGCACACGTATTCGCCTTCATCGCGACGCAGGCCGATTCCCACGAAGCCTTCCTCCAGGTTGGCGTACAGCTTGGCATTGTTGGACACCACCTTGGTGACGGTGATATTCTCCAGGGAGGAGATTTCGGTGAGGCGGGGCCACTGTTTCCCGTACTTGCGCTTCAGCTCCCGGAACCAGTCGATGGTGAACTGCGTCATATGCTCCAGGTGGTCGCGGATTTCCTTCATCTGGTCTTCCAGGGCGTAGATTTTCTCGTCCAGGGCTTTGGTGTCGAACTTGGAAATCTTGCGCACCGGTTTCTCTACCAGTTTCAGGATATCGTCCATGGTGATTTCGCGGTGCAGCAGGTCTTCGTACATCTTCATCTGGGACAGGATGTCGTCCAGTTGCTGTTCCCAGCTCATCTGGTTCTGTTCCAGGACCTTATAGATGCGGTTTTCGAAGAAGATGCGTTCCAGCGAGGTGTAGTGCCAGTCTTCTTCCAGTTCGGCCAGTTTGTATTCCAGCTGGGCCTGCAGGATGTCGCGGGTGTGCCAGGTGTCGTATTCCAGGATTTCGTCCACGGTGAGGAACACGGGCTTGTTGTCCCGGATCACGCAGGCATTGGGCGCAATCTTGGTCTCGCATTCGGTGAAGGCATACAGGGCATCGATGGTTTTGTCCGGAGAGACATCGGCCGGAAGATGAATCACAATTTCCACCTTATCGGTGGTCATATCCTCGATCTTCTTGATGTTGATCTTCTTCTTGTCCTTGGCCTTCAGGATGCTGTCAATGACGGCGTGGGAGGTTTTTCCGTAGGGAATCTCGGTGATGGTGATGGTGCTCTTGTCCACCTTGTTGATGCGGGCGCGAACCTTCACCATACCGCCGCGTTTGCCCTTGTTGTATTTGGAGCAGTCGGCGATGCCGCCGGTGGGGAAGTCCGGCAAAATCTCGAAAGGCAGGCCCTTCAGGATGGCGATGGAGGCATCGATGAGCTCGTTGAAATTATGCGGCAGGATCTTGGAGCTGAGGCCGGCGGCAATGCCTTCCGTGCCCTGCGCCAGCAGCAGCGGGAAACGTACCGGCAGTTCCGTGGGCTCCTGATTGCGGCCGTCGTAGGAGGTCATCCAGGGCGTAACCTTTTTGTCGAAGACCACTTCCTTGGCGAATTTGGAAAGGCGCGCCTCAATGTAACGCGGGGCGGCGTTGGAGTCTCCGGTGAGGATGTTTCCCCAGTTTCCCTGGCAGTCGATCAGGAGGCCTTTCTGGCCCAGGGTTACCAGGGCGCCCAGTATGGAAGCGTCGCCGTGCGGATGGTACTGCATGGCCTGGCCCACGATGTTGGCCACTTTGGTGTAGCGGCCGTCATCCATCACCGCCATGGTGTGGAGGACGCGGCGCTGCACCGGTTTGAAGCCGTCTACGATGTGGGGTACGGCACGATCCAGGATGGTGTAGGACGCATAGTCCAGATACCATTCCTTGAACATACCGGACAACTTGAACTTGTGGCTGTCACTACCCAGGAGCTTGTCAAATTTCCCGGATGCAGCAGCGTCTTCGCTCAATTCCTCTTCCTGGCCTTCAATCTCTTCCCAATCTTCTGCCATATTGATTAAAATTCATAACCGAACCGGCGGAGTTCTTTTCGGGATTCGCGCCAGTCGGGATCCACTTTTACAAACGTGCTCAGGAATACCTTCTTCTGGAAGAAGTCTTCCATCTCCAGGCGGGCTTCCGTGCCCACTTTCTTAAGCATTTTTCCGCCTTTGCCGATGATGATACCCTTCTGGGAATCCCGCATCACATAGATGACGGCGGCAATCTCATAACGGTCTTCGCCTTCATGGAAAGCCTCGATTTCCACCTGGCAGGAGTAGGGGATTTCCTCTCCGTAGTTCAGGAAAATCTTCTCCCGCAGGATTTCGGAGGCGAAAAAGCGCAGGTTTTTGTCCGTGAACTGATCTTTGTCGAACCAGGCCGGTGCTTCCGGCAGACGGGCCGAAACGGCCTCCAGGATGCTGTCCAGGTTGAATTTTTCCTGGGCCGATGCCGGGATAACCTCTGCCTTGGGCAGCTGCTCCTTCCACCAGTTCATCAGCTCCACCACCTTTTCCTGGGTGGAGAGGTCGATCTTGTTGAGTACCACCACCACGGGGCAGTCCACCTTCTGCAGTTTCTGGATATAGGCTTCGTTCTTATCGGCCTTTTCCACGGTATCCGTGACATACAGGATGATGTCGGCGTCGCCGATGGCCGTATCCACGAAATTGAGCATATTCTGCTGCAGCCGATAATTGGGCTTCAGGATGCCCGGGGTGTCGGAGTACACGATCTGGTAATCCTCGCCGCTCACGATGCCCATAATGCGGTGACGCGTGGTCTGGGCCTTGGCGGTGACGATGGAAAGCTTCTCACCCACCAGTGCGTTCATAAGGGTGCTTTTCCCCACATTGGGGTTGCCGATGATATTGACGAAACCTGCTCTGTGTGCCATTATACGTATGCGCCCATTTTGAGGATGTTCACTTCGCCTTCGGTGAGGTAGCGCCAGTCGCTTTTCTTGAGGCCCTTCTTGGTAAGACCTGCGAAGTATACGCGGTCCAGGGCACGGACTTCGTAGCCCAGGGACTCGAAGATGCGGCGCACGATGCGGTTCTTCCCGGAGTGGATTTCAATGCCCAGCTGGCGGTGGTCGCGGGCGTCGATGAATTCCAGTTCATCGGCCGCCACCACGCCGTCGCTCAGTTCGATGCCGGAGAGGATCTTCTGCTGGTCTTCTTCGGTAAGCGGGGCGTCCAGCACCACCTGGTAGATCTTCTTCTTGTTGTAGGAGGGGTGGGTAAGATGTTCGGCCATCTCGCCGTCGTTGGTGAACATCAGGACACCGGTGGTATTCTTGTCCAGCCGGCCCACGGGGAATACGCGGGTGGGGCAGCCGCTGAGCAGGTCCATCACGGTCTTTTCCGCGTGCGGATCGCTGGCGGTGGTCACATAGCCCTTGGGTTTGTTCATCACGATATATACCTTTTCTTCGCCTTTGAGCCGCTGTCCGTTGAAACGGATATCGTCCGTGAGCACGTTCACCTTGGTGCCCAGTTCCGTCACCACTTCGCCGTTCACGGTGACCACACCGCTCTGGATGAGGGTATCGGCCTCACGACGGGAGCAAACGCCGGAATTGGCGATGAATTTGTTCAGGCGCACCACTTCCTGGATTTCGGTGGGGGCGGTGTCGTCGTCGCTGTAGCGGCCGTTCACCTGGGGCTTGCGGGACAGCATGGCGTTCATGCCGGCCTCTGCGTTGTTGCGCTTGGCAAAGGGTTTGCGGCCCGCAGGCTTGCCGCCGAACGACGGCTTTCCATAACCGCTCTTGCGGGGTGCGGTGCCCGTGCTCTTGCGGCGTTCGCCGTAAGGTTTGTTCTCTCCGTACGTTTTGTGTTCTCCGTACGCCTTGTGTTCTCCGCCTTCGGTGCGGCGGGGCTTGTGCTCACCATACGCTTTGTGCTCTCCGCGGGCGGGACGGTCCTGGCCATAACGGCGGGCCGGCCGATCTTCGGAGTCAAAGCTGCGGCTGGTGCTGTAATCTACTTTTTCTGCTTGACCTTGTGCAGGCCTTCTGACGATACGCTGGCGCGTATGCTTTTTGTTTTCTTCCATAAGTATTGACCCTCACGGGCTTTTTAAATAAATACACTACCGACTCACGCCGGATTATTTCAGTTTAAAGATGTAGGTGATGGTGCCGCTCTGTACGGCGGGTGCGCTGGCGTCCATGTTGAAATGGGCCTTAAGCGCGGCGTTGCGGGCGGCCGTCCACAGCGTCTTGTCCGTCACGGTGGTGCCTTCCGCACCGGCGATGGCCTCCGTTACGTTTCCATACTGGTCCACTTTCACCTGCACCACCACCACGCCGGCCGTCTGGGAGTTGTAGGAAGGACGGGGGAGGGACCCCACCACGTTACGGCCCTTCACGTGGGCGTTGGCGCTGCCTTCCGTCTTGCCCTCCTTGGTATTGCCGTCCGGCTGACCGGCCTTGAAGCCTTCCGAGGCCTCCGATGCGCTGTGAGGCGTGGTGGCGTTGTTGTCCTTCTGGCTCATGCCGGGGAACGATGCCCGCGGATCCAGTTTAGGCTCTTCCACCTTGGGCGTGGGCACTTCTACATCGCCGTGCGTATCCGGCTTGGTGGCCGGTGTTACGTTGGGTTTGTCGTTCACGTGCGGGGATTCGGCCTTCTGGACCAGGTCCACTTCCCGCGTAAGGTCCACTTCCTCGGCCTGCGGCTGCCGGCCCACCCGGGTTTCGATGGGCTTGACCTCCTGTACCTCTTCTTCAAATTCAATCAGGAGGGAAGTCCTTTCGGGCGGCGGCGGATCCAGATAAGTGAGGCCGTTGGTGAGCAGGACCACCAGCGCTGCGGCATGGATGCCCAGCGTGGCCAGGATGCCGGTCACGTTGGCGTTCTTTTCCCGTTTTTCCCGGGCGCGCTGGTACGGTTGCATGTCTTATTCAGGTTGGGTTGCCAGAATCACTTTGTAATGATTCCGTTTGGCAATGTTCATCATTTGTACCACTTCTCCCACGGGGACGCTCTGGTCGCTGAAAATGGAGAAGGTGGGGTCTTCTTCCTGGGAAAGCAGGCCGATGAGCTCCGCTTCCACATCCTCGTACGGGATGGGATCTTTGGCACCGTTCACGTGATAGGTGTAGGTGTCGTCGCCCCAGTCCTTGATGCTCACGCTCACGGTGGCCTTGGCGTTCACCTGGCCCGTGCTCTTGGGAAGCAGGAGCTTAAGGGCGTTGGGGTTGATGAGCGTGGACGTCACCAGGAAGAAGATCAGCAGCAGGAACACGATGTCCGTCATGCTGGACAACGCGAACTGCGCATCTACTTTGGTGTTTCTCTTGAGTGCCATAGACTATTTCTCTTCGGCGGATTCTTCGTTGATGACGATGTCCAGGAACTCCATGGTGGAGCTTTCCATCTTGTACACAAGGTCTCCCACCTGGGAGGTGAGCCAGTTGTAGCCGAAGTAGGCGATGATACCCACTACCAGACCGCCCACGGTGGTGAGCATAGCCGTGTAGATACCGTCGCTCAGGAGGGTGATGTCAATGTTGTTGCCGGCCTTGGACATATTGAAGAAGGCCTTCACCATACCCAGCACGGTGCCCAGGAAACCGATCATGGGTGCACCGCCGGAAATCATGGCCAGGATGGGAAGTCCCTTTTCCAGGCGGGCCACTTCCACGTTGCCGATGTTCTCGATGGCGCTTTGGATGTCGGCCAGGGGACGACCCATACGGTTGATACCGGTTTCAATCATGCGGGCTACGGGATTATCGTACTTGCGGCACAGCGTGATGGCGCTCTTGGTTTTGCCGTCCGTAAGGTAGTCGCGGATGTCCTGCATAAAGTGCGGGTCAATCTTGGAGGCGTTCTTGATGGTCCACCATTTACGGCCGATCAGATAGATGGCCAGAATGCTCAGGGCCAGCAGGACCCACATGAGGGGACCGCCCATGTTGAACAGGGACCAGAGGCTTTCGCTCATCTGGGTGGGCTGTACGGGGACCGCTGTTTCCACGGCCTGCTCCAGGGTGTCTGCGAGGTCTGTTTGAAGAAGAGGGAATAACATATAACGTAGTTTTTACAAATTTCTTTCCAATCTGCAAAGATACAAAAAAAGAGTGATTATCTATCAAGATAATCTACGAACTCTGAAAAGGATTCTCCCCTTTCCATAAACAAATGTTTGTACCGGCTTTTCCGCTTGCGGACAGCCTCGTCTTTCATATCCATCAGAAAGCAGATGCTCTTGGTGGGGAAGTTGGCGAAAAAGAGGGTCAGCAGGGCATAGTCCGTTTCGTCCAGCTGGAGGTCGGGTGTCTGGCCGACGGTGTTGCGAAGGCGCTGCATTAGCTGTCCCTGGACCTGGTCCAGCGCCTTCTCGATGTTGGATATGAAATACGTGTTGTCGCGCAGATGGCGCAGGTCCTGTCGGAACGCGGCGATGATTTCTTCCTTCATAGCCTTCCCTTCCAACGCTTCTCGTAGCATAACCGCTTCGTCACTCCAATAGAAATAGGTGCTGGAGAGTTGTTGAATCTTGTCAATCTGGTTTTGCAACAGCGTTTCGATGATGGCTTCGTTTACTTCTTGCTCTGCTTTCAGCTGCTGCAGGTCTTTCCTGAGCAAGTCGGCCTTCTGTCTCTCCTGACAGATCTGCGTCCTGTTCCGGTTCATATGCCAGGCATACGACGTCAGCGCTGAGAACAGTCCGACGGAAAGGATATAGAAATGGGGTTTCATCCTGCACTACCGGAGCCCATAAAGAGGGACGGACTCCGCGTTTTATCACATAATGTAGGGCATCGGCACCCCGGTTGGATAAAAGAAATGGAGTCCGTACCCTCAGGGCACGGAGACTCCTGCAATCTTGTATCCAACCATTATAAAGTTCCGATGTTTACATTATGGATACAGGAATCTTTTATTTCTGCAAAGATACAAAAATATTTAGATTATTTCTATCTCCCCGCTGGGAATCCAGCCTTGCCGGCCATCGGCCAGCTCGATGTTGCTGAATCCGGAGACGTTGTCCAGAATTTTCACCCGCGTTCCTTCGTGCAGGATGAACAGGTCCTTGGCCCCTTCGGCCGAAGGAGAGCTTTTTACGCTGGAAACCGGCCGCATCACGATAGCCATATCCTGCCGAAGGGCCTCCGTCCGCTGCCATTGGGCGAAATCCCAGCCCAGGAAGGCGATGAGGAAAGTGACGATGGCAGCGAAAAAGCCCATCCGGCGCTGCGTGCTGGTCCTTCCCAGCAGGAAAAGCAGCACCAGGGCCACCGTAAGGCCGAAAAATACCAGGCTCAGCACAGCCCAGGTGTTGGAGGGCAGCAGGTAACACATAGCGTGGCCCCACTGCTCGAAGAAGATTTCGGGAACCTCGTCTATCTTGTCCTGGGTCTGTGCCCGGGCGAATTCCAGATTGTAGCGGACATCGGCGTCGGAGGGGTCCAGCCGGAGAGCCCGTTCGTACCACAGGATGGCCGGGGCGATTTCGCCGGTCTTGAAGTAGGCGTTGCCCAGGTTGAAATACAGTTCCTTGGACATGAGGCCGGTGGCGCGCACATCTTCCCAGTCCTTCAGGGCCGATGCATAGTCCCCGGCGGTGTACGCCTGGACACCTGCATTCCAGAGGGAATCCGGATAAGATTCGGCTGCCTGTGCGGTGCCGAACGGAACAAGTAGCAGCATAAGGGCCAGTGCAGTGGCCTTCACAGGCGTTTTCTTCATAGAGGAATCGATGGCGGTAATGAGTCTGGCGGCTTCTTCATAATGGGCGTTCATAGCGTCGTGGCCGGCGTCGGGGGAGTAGCGGGCCTCTTCACAGGCCGACAGGAGGGCGGCGAAGGAATCGGCCACATCCTGCGGCACGCCGCGCTCCAGCAGGGCGGCCGTGATGTTCTCCTTGTTCTGCTCGGCCATATCCATGGACAGTTTGTCGCCCACGAAGCCCAGCAGCGAGCGGTGCAGCTCCTCATAGAAGGCCGTGTAGAGGTTCTTGTCCAGGAATTCGCGTGCCTGCGCCAGCCGTTTGAGAGCCTGGCGGGTGGCTTTGCGCTTGCGGGTACCGGCTATATCGGCGCGCCGGGCAGCAGCTTTCCGCAGTCCCAGCCAGCAGGCCAGACCGGCTGCCAGCAAGGCAATCAGCGTGCCCCACCAGGCCTTGGAATACACCAGGAAGCCTTTGTCGGGGCCCAGCTGGGTCTTGGTATGGATGAAGCGGATATCTTCGCCCAGGTTCTTCACGCCCTTGCGGTCCACGACAAGCGTGCTGCCGGGATCGGCCACTGCGCCGGCGGTATTGGCCGACCGGGCCACTTTGAGGGCCATCGCAGGCGCCGTAACCGTCTCATACTTGCGTTTTTTCACGTCGTAATAGGAATACGGCAGCGGGCCGATGGTAAATTCCCCGTGGCTGCGCGGGATGAAGGGGTATTCGAAGGTCTTGGAGCCGGAAGTGCCGCTCTTGTCCGTGTTCACGCTGGTTTTCACGTCGTATACTTCGAAGTCCGGCGGGAAACTGATCTTGGGCGCTTCCAGCAGGGCGATATTGCCCTTTCCGGACACGGTGACCAGCAGCGAGGCGGCATCGTGCGTCTTCAGGGAATCCTTGCTCAGGCGGGCCTGCACGTTGAATTCGCCCACGCCGCCGCCAAAGCTCGCGGGGGCACCGGCCGGCAAGGCCGATACGTGCAGCGTGGAGGCCTTGGTGGACACCCGCTGCCGCGTGGTGACATAGTCGTTCCCAAAGAAGTCGTCGAAGATGGAGCCGCTGGAACTGCGGGGCCGCTGGACGTTCACCAGACAGACGATTTCAGCCGGCTCGATGGGCTGCTCGCCGGATTTTTGCGGGATTAGCACCCAGCGGCGCAGTACGGCCGAATTGTACATAGTGCCGTTCACCTGTTCGCGCTGGAACTCGATGTTGGACGGCGCCTCCACTTCCTGGCTCCAGAAGCCCTTGAAGGCCGGGAATTGGGCATTTTCAAAGCCCACCAGGTTGGCGCGGTGATAAATCTTGAGAGTGGCGGTGACCGGTTCGCCCACCACTACGGAATTGCGGCTCAGGCTCAGGCGCAGGAAGATATCGGCATCCCCCGACGTGGCCTGGGTGGAGCGTTGCTGTTGCTGCTGTTGGGCGCCGCCCTGGCTGGCGGCGGCATTGGCGGCGTTGGAGTCTCCATCTACCACCTGTATGGTGACGGCTTTGGAGCGAATCTCCGTTCCCTTCACTTTGGCCACGGCCGAAGGAAGGGTGAAAGTGCCGGTTTTCCGGGCCTGCAGGATGTAGGTGTACGAAGTCTGGGAAGAACGGGTGGTTTTCCCATTCACCATCTGGATGCTGGTGGAAGAGCCCTTCTGCGGGCCCCAGACCAGGGAGAAGTCCTCTCCGGGGTCCCATTGGAAGTCTGAGGGGGCGTGTTCTCCTTCTACCACGAATACCAAATTGAACCGTTCCTGCAGTTCTACGATATTGTGCACTTCCACCCGGATGCTGGGCTGGGCCCAGGCCACCAGGGCGGCTAAGCTAAAGGCTATGCTGGCAAACAGTCTTTTCATACTACGCTACCAATTCTTTTCCTTCTGACGGGATTTCAAGGCCTGGGCCTTTTTCTCGTCCACTTTTTCCTGCGTTTGTTTTTCTTTCTCCTGGATGGCCTGCAGCAGTTGCTGGGCCTGCTGGGGACTCAGTTGGGCCTGCTGCTCCTGCTGGTCTTTCTGCTGGTCCTTCTGATCCTGGTTCTGGTCCTGGTTCTGGTCCTGATTCTGGTTTTGATCCTGGTTCTGCTGCTGGTCCTGGTTTTGATTCTGGTCCTGATTCTGATCCTTGTTTTGATCTTGATTCTGGTCCTGATTCTGGTCCTGATTCTGGTTCTGATCCTGGTTCTGCTGCTGTTCCATCAGCTTGTTCCGGGCATAGATATAGTTCTCCTTGGCATCCAGGTCGCCGGGGTTCCGCCGCAGGCTCTCCTTGAGCATATTCACGGCCGTTTGCCAGTCCTGCTGGCCGATGGCCACATCGCCCCGGTTGTAGTAATAATCGGCCGCAAAAGGCACGTCGCCGGCAGTGAGCTGCGAGGCGTCCAACTGTTTGGCGGCCTCGTCCAGGTTCTCCTGGCGATACAGGTTGTTGGCCAGGTTGTAGTGCGCCGCCACGGAGGTGGTGTCCAGCATCAGCCCCTTGCGGTAGTTGATATCGGCCTGGGCGTACTCGCCCTTTTTGAACTGCCGGTTGCCTTTCCGCAGCTCCGCTTTCTGGCCGAAAGCCGCCGTTGTGCAGACCAGCGCCAGAATTATGCACAGTAACTTCCTCATACCTCAAACAGTTTGCGGCGGGGCTTGCGCTCGCCGATGAGCATTTCCACGATCAGCAGGAAGAGGGCGATGCCGAAGAAGTACATATACTGTTCGTCGTACTCTTCGAACACCACGCTGCCGAATTCTTCGTCCTCCATCCGGCGGATATCGTCGATGATGGGATTCAGGCCGAATTCCTCGCCGCCGGCGTGGATGTAGGCGCCGCCGCCGGCCTTGGCCACGGCACGCAGCGTGTCCTCATCCAGTTTGGTCACCACGATATTGCCTTCCTTGTCGCGCAGCAGGCCGCCTTCCACCGGGATGGGCTGGCCCTCGGCCGATCCTACGCCGATGGTATACACCTTGATGCCCAGCTCGGCCGCCTGCTTGGCCGCCGCTACAGGGTCGTCCTCGTGGTTCTCACCGTCGGAGATGACCACAATCACGCGGCTTTTCTCGCTCTGGGCGCTGAAACTCTTGATACAGAGCCGGATGGCATCACCGATGGCCGTTCCCTGCACGGGAATGGAACCGGTGTCGATGCTGCCCAGGAACATCTTGGCGCTCACGTAATCCGTTGTTACGGGCAGCTGCACAAAGGACGTTCCGGCAAAAATCACCAGGCCGATGCGGTCTTCCTGCAGCTTGTCCGTGAGGCGCGAAATGGCCAGTTTGGCGCGTTCCAGGCGGTTGGGGGAGTAGTCCTGGGCCAGCATAGAGTTGGAGACGTCCAGTGCCACGATGATTTCGGCCCCTTTGGTGTTGCGTTCGGCCAGACGGGCGCCGGTGCGTGGCCGGGCCAGACCCAGCACGAAGAAAGCGAAGGCCAGGCAGAAGAGGGCCATACGGATCCAGCCCTTGGAGCGGGAACGGGAGGGCATCAGCGCTTCCACCAGGGCGGGGTCCCCGAAGGCTTTCACCCGTCGGCCCCGCAGATAGCGCAGCACGCCGTATCCCACCAGGAACAGCGGGATGAGCAGCAGCAGGTACAGGTATTGGGAATCGGCGAACAGCAGCATTACGGTAACCTCCTGAGCAAAGCGCCGATGAGCAGCTCCAACAGCAGGCACACGAGGGCTGCCAGCGCATAATTCTTGAACAAATCCTTGTAAACGGGGAAGGAATCCACACTGGTGCGGGTCTTTTCCATCTGGCCGATTTCCCCGTAAATCTCGGCCAGTTTGGTATTGTCCGTGGCGCGGAAATACCGTCCGCCGGTGCCCTCCGCGATGTGCTGCAGCAGGGCTTCGTCAATCTCTACCGGGATTTTCTGGAGTTCAATGCCCCAGGGCGTCTGCACCGGATACGGGGCCGTTCCGTTGGCACCCACTCCAATGGTGTAAACTCTTATCCCATAGGTTTTGGCAATCTCGGTGGCCATAGCGGGGTCAATTTCACCGCGGTTGTTCACACCGTCGGTGAGCAGGATTACAACCCGGCTCTTGGCGTCGGAGTCCTTGAGGCGGGCCACGGCGGTGGCCAGGCCGTTACCAATGGCGGTACCGTCTTCAATGAGGTCGGTCTGCACTTCCTTCATCAGGTTGATGAGGGTGGCCCGGTCCGTGGTGAGGGGACATTGCGTATAGCTTTCTCCGGCGAATACCACAATGCCCATCCGGTCGCTGGGCCGCTGGGCGATGAACTCGATGGCGATGTCCTTGGCGGCGCTCAGGCGGTCGGGCTGGAAATCCCGGGCCAGCATGGAGGTGGAGACGTCCATCGCGAAGAGGATGTCAATGCCTTCCGTATCCACTTTCTCCACTTGGGTGGAGGAACGGGGGCGGGCGATGGCCACGATGAGCAGGCACAGGGCGGCCGTGCGCAGCAGGAAAGGCAGGTGCCGGACGATTTCCAGGACGGAGCGGCCTCCGGCCTTCCAGGCATCCAGGGCCGATACCCGCATATGTACCCGGCGGTCTTTCCACTCTATCCAGAGATAGCGGAGCACCAGCAAGGCTGGAAGGACCAGCAGCCACAACAGATATGGATACTCAAAGTACATCGCTCGTCTCCTCCTCTATTTCTGTCTGATAGGTGGTGGTCACAAAGCGGATGGCCTGCGGGAGCACCGTGGCATTCTCCTGGTCGGTGGCGGTGAACTTGGCGAATTTCACGAAATCGGCCCGTTCAAAGAGTTCTTTCATTTCCTGATACAGGTCTTCGGGAATGTCGCTGTCCTTGAGATCGTGGAAAATCTCGGCCGTGGTCATTTCCAGGGCTCCCACGCCGTAGCGGGAGGCGATGTATTCGCGCAGGGCGTCTGTGACACCGGAATAGAAGTTCTTCTGCTGTTCCGGTTTCCAGTACTGCTGGCCGCGGTATTTGTCCAACTGGCGCAGCGCCCGGATGTGGGCGGGTTCGGCCTGGCGGACATCCTCCGTCTTCTTCTCCCGGTACACCAGGTAGAGGATGAGGGCGGTCAGGGCCAGGAGCAACATGAGCGAGCCGTATATCCAGGGGAAGAGTTCGGCCAGGGTGTAGGGGAACTTGACCTGATCCTTGATATCGTGGGCCTGGAAGCTTTCCATATCCACGGGCAGTTCCGTTACTTCCAGGGGTTCGGCCGGGGCCTTGAACACCAGGGTGTCTCCATCAAATAAGATAGGAATGTCCGGGAGGGTATAGCTGCCGCCCATCCAGGTGGTGAGCAGGAGCGAAGCCCGGATATCATAACGGGCCGGCGTCTCTTTGCGCTTGGAAACGCGTATGGAGTCTAACTGCCAGGATCCCAGGACTTCCATGGGAGCGTCTTTCTCGAATTTGAGCTCCGGCAGGGCCAGGGGCGTGCCTTCCGGCACGTTCTCCAGCCGGAAACCGTAGCGCAGTTGGTCGGCCACCAGCACGGAATCCCGCGCCTCCAGGGGCTCCAGGAAGCAGTCCCCGGCCTCTTTGCGCAGGCTTTGGGCACCGGAGAGCGTTCCGGCCAGCAGCAGGCTTATGATGAGCAATCGTTTCATCTTCTGTGGAATAAGGCCATCAGGCTGCGCACGTAATCTTCATCCGTCCCCACGTCCACGTGGTCCACCTGGTATTTGAGCAACAGGTGGTCCGCTGCGGCCGTGGTGCTGCGGAACCAGTTTTCATAGGCACTGCGGACGCTCCGGGAACCGGTGTTGATCCAGCGGGAAGCGCCGGATTCGGCGTCCTTGGCGTGCACCAGCCCCACATTGGGAAGGCTTTTCTCGCGCGGGTCGCTTACGCGGATCACCGACACATCGTGCCGGTTCACGGCCACTTTCAGGGCGTCTTCGTAACGCGGAGTACCATCGGCCTGTACATCCAGCATGTCGCTGAGCACGAAGGCCGTGCACTTTTTCTTGATGGCGTTGGTGAGGTAACGCAGGGCTTCGCCGATATCCGTTCCGTCGTGTTGGGGCGTGTATTCCAGGATTTCGCGGATGATGTGCAGGAAATGCGTGCGGCCCTTTGCCGGCGGGATGAATTTCTCCACCCGGTCGCTGAACAGGATGCAGCCTACTTTGTCGTTGTTCAGGATGGCGCTGAAGGCCAGGGTGGCGGCAATCTCGGCTATCTGTTCCCGCTTGGTCTTCACGGCCGTTCCGAACAGGCCGCTACGGGAAATGTCCACCAGCAGCACCACCGTGAGTTCGCGCTCTTCCTCGAACACTTTCACGTACGGGGCGCTCATGCGGGCGGTCACGTTCCAGTCCATATTGCGCACGTCGTCTCCCCACTGGTACTCCCGCACTTCGCTGAAGGCCATACCGCGCCCCTTGAACGCGGAATGGTACTCTCCGGCAAAGATCTGGTGGCTCAGCGCCTTGGTCCGGATCTCGATCTTGCGAACCTTCTTTATGAGTTCTTCGGGAGTCATTTTTCAAATGACAAAATGATTAAATTAACCGGGGGCCTAATCCCCCAGACCCCCTGGGTCGCTTCGCTTCGGATCACGGAACAATGACGGCGTTAATGATCTTCTCGATAATCTGTTCGGGGGTCACGTTCTCGGCTTCGGCCTCATAGGTAAGGCCGATACGGTGGCGCAGGACCTCATTGCACACGGCGCGCACATCTTCCGGAATCACATAGCCGCGGCGCTTGATGAAGGCATAGGCCTTGGCGGCCATAGCCAGGGAGATGCTGGCACGCGGTGAGGAGCCGTAGGAGATGAAGTTCTCCAATTCCTTGAGGCCGTATTCGGCCGGGGTGCGGGTGGCGTACACGATATCCACGATGTAACGCTCGATTTTCTCGTCCATATAGACGTCGCGGACCACTTCCCGGGCACGGACAATGTCTTCCGGCTTCACCACGGGCTGAGCCTGCGGGAAAGTGCCGGCGTTGTTCATGCGGATGATCAGGCGTTCCTCTTCCTTCTTGGGATAGGAGACCACCACCTTGAGCATAAAACGGTCCACCTGGGCTTCCGGCAGGGGATAGGTGCCTTCCTGCTCGATGGGGTTCTGGGTGGCCATCACCAGGAACGGATCCGGGAGTTTGTAGGTGTTGTCGCCGATGGTTACCTGGCGTTCCTGCATGGCTTCCAGCAGGGCGCTCTGGACCTTGGCCGGGGAACGGTTGATTTCATCGGCCAGCACGAAGTTGGCGAAGATGGGGCCCTTGTGCACCTCGAAGGTTTCTTTCTTCTGGGAGTAGACCAGGGTACCTACCACGTCGGCCGGGAGGAGGTCCGGGGTGAACTGGATACGGCTGAACTGGGCGTCCACCGCCTTGGCCAGGGTGTTGATGGCAAGGGTCTTGGCCAGGCCGGGCACGCCTTCCAGCAGGATGTGGCCCCCGCTGAGCAGGCCGATTAACAGGTTGTCCACCAGGTGTTTCTGCCCTACAATCACTTTCCCCATTTCCAGGGTGAGCAGGTCCACGAAGGAACTCTCTTTCTGAATGCGCTCGTTTAATTCACGGATGTTTACGCTTTCCATATATTTTCTTACATTTGCATATGCGTTATTCCTTGTGCCTTTCCTACGATGGCGCGGCGTTTTGCGGCTGGCAGATCCAGCCCAATGCGCCCTCGGTTCAGGCTTGCCTGGAAGGGGTGCTGTCCCGTTTGCTGAATACCCCGGTATCGGTTACTGGAGCGGGCCGGACGGACACCGCCGTAAATGCTGTGAACTACGTAGCTCACTTCGATTTTGACGGAATCCTGCCCTTCAAGGCATCCGACTTTACCTACAAATTAAATGCCATGCTGCCCCGCGAAGTGGTGGTGCTTTCCGTCACGCCCGTGGCCGATGACTGGCACGCCCGTTTCAGCGCCCGGCGCCGGGAATATACATACTTCATCCACAGGCAGAAAGACCCTTTCCTCCGCCATTACTCCTGGCAGTGCGGCTATCCGGAACTGAATTTCCAGGCCATGAACACTGCCTGTCAGTACCTCCTGGGCACCCACGACTTTTCCTGCTTTGAAAAGACCGGCGGCGACAACAAAACCTCCCTCTGCACCGTCTTCGACGCCTTCTGGGCGCCCTACACCCCCAGCCATATTCAGGTAATGGAAGGGCCCTCGGGCGATTACTGGTATTTCCGGATTGCGGCGGACCGGTTTCTAAGGAATATGGTGCGGGCTAC
>CACYHF010000034.1 GCA_902774155.1 uncultured Bacteroidia bacterium
GCCATCTGGGAGTATGACTGGACCGATACCCGCAGCCTGAACTACGAAAACCAGGAAGTGTGGTGGGCCCAGGACGACGCTATGCGTTTCTGGCTGGAAAAAGGCGTGGATGGCTTCCGATGCGACGCCGCCGGCGAGGTTCCGGCCGAATTCTGGTACGGCATCCTCCCCAAGATGAACAAGGATTATCCGGAGATTTACCTCCTGGCCGAGGCCGAGCGTGACAACCTGGCCGACCCGCTGGTAACCTTCGATGCCAACTACGCCTGGGAACTGCACCACCTCCTGAACAGTCTGGCCCAGGGCAGCAAGACCACCAAGGACTTGAAGGAATACCTGGACCGCGATGCCGCCCGTTTCCCCAAGGAGGCGTTCCGTCTCACCTTCACCTCCAACCACGACGAAAACTCCTGGGCCGGAACCGAATTTGAGCGCGAAGGCGACGCCGCCAAGGCCTGCGCCGTGCTTTGCTTCACCCTGCCGCAGTCCCAGCCGCTGGTCTATACCGGTCAGGAAATCGGCCTGGACCGTCGGCTGGCCTTCTTTGAGAAAGATCCCATCACGGACTGGTCCCCCAACGAGTATACCACCTTCTACAAGCGTCTGATTAACCTCAAGCACAATAATCCGGCCCTGAAAGCCGGTGAGAAGGGCGGCCCTATGGTTTGGTGGGAAATGCCCGCAGACGGGATGGAGGGCATTGTGGCTTTCCACCGCGAAGTGGAAGGTAACAAGGTGATCGTGCTGGCCAATTTCGGCGTACCGGCTCCGGCACAGGAAGTGCAGGCTGCCGCCGAAGGCAACGACAACCGTCCTCAGGGGGGACAGGTGGCCGAACCCTTCAAGAACCTGAAAGGAGAACCCACGGCCCTTCACGTGAAACTGGACGGGAAGTACCAGGAAGCCTTCACCGGTGAAATCTATGAGGCCGGAGAAAAGGATTTCCTGCTGTGGCCCGGTGATTTTGTGGTCTTAACCAAATAACCCACTATGAGAAAAACTATACTGATGGCCGCTCTCGCAACGACGGTGGCGTGTTCTTCGCCCAATACTTTGAATCCGGCCGATGTGCAGGAAGCATCGGCCCAGGAAATTGCCCGTGTAGAACCCCTGAGCTGGTGGACGGGTATGAAGACGGAACTGCAGCTGCTGGTGCAGGGTCCGGATATCGCCTCCTTTGAGGTGAGCATCGCCGGCAAAGGCCTTTCCGTGAAGGACGTGCACAAGGCCGACAGCCCCAACTTCCTGTTTGTGGACGTGGAGGTTTCGCCCAAAGCCCAGGCCGGTACTTACTACCTGATTTTCAGCAAGGACGGCCAGTCCTTCAAATACCCCTACATCATCCGGGACCGGGAGCAGGGGAGTGCCGCCCGGAAGAGCTTTACCACGGCCGATATGATCTATCTTATCATGCCGGACCGCTTTGCATCGGCCTTCCAGGACAATGACGAAGCCTGGCAGGGCGGGGAGTATTTCGATGGATCGGCCCGTCCCTGGACGGTGCCCGCCACGCCTGATAAAGTGGACCGCCAGGACCCCGTTGCCCGTCACGGCGGAGATATCCAGGGCATGATCAATCACCTGGATTATATTGCCGACCTGGGCGCCACGGCCATCTGGTGCACGCCGCTGCTGTTGGATAACCAGCCTCATGAGAGCTACCACGGCTATGCCTGCGCGGACTATTACCACATGGACCCGCGCTTCGGCGACAACGAACTGTACAAGACTTTCGTGACCAAGGCACATGAGAAGGGCATCAAAGTGATTATGGACATCGTGACCAATCACTGCGGCACCGCCCACTGGTGGATGGAAGACGCCCCCTTCAAGGACTGGTATCACGTGAACGAGCCCTATATGCAGATGAACGCCCTGTTCTCCGTGTATATGGATCCCCACGCCTCCGTACGGGACCGCGAACGGCAGGAAAGCGGCTGGTTCGTGCCGTCCATGCCGGATATGAACCTGGACAATCCCTTTGTACTCAAGTATTTCCAGCAGTGGGCCGTGTGGTGGACGGAATATGCCGGCCTGGACGGTCTGCGCGTGGACACTTATCCGTACAACGAACCCGGCCCCATGTCCCAATGGTGCAAGGCCGTTACGGACGAATACCCCAACATGAACATCGTAGGGGAGTGCTGGGACTACAATATCCCCCAGCTGGCCTACTGGCAGAAAGACAACCCCAACAAGGACGGCTTCAACTCCAACCTGCCGTCCATTATGGATTTCCCGCTGGAGCACGCCATTCACCAGGCCCTGAACGAAGAACAGGTATGGTGGGATGAAGGCATGACCCGCGTTTATTCCGTCCTGGCCCAGGACTTCGTTTACCAGGATTTGTCCAATATGCTCATCTTCTTCGCCAACCACGACCACGCCCGCAGCGGGGACACCTGGGGAGAAGATCCGCGTAAGATGAAGCTGGCCCTCACGCTGCTGGCCACCCTGCGCGGCATCCCGCAGTTGTATTACGGCGACGAGATGATGTTTCTGGAGCGGAAAGACTGCCAGTCCCATGACGGCGCCAAGCGCATCGATTTCCCGGGCGGCTGGGAAGGTGACAACTGTGACCTCTTCACGGCCATCGGCCGGGCCCAGGCGCCTGCTCTGTATGCATCGGCGGCCGATCTGCACGATTACACGCGCACGCTCTTCCGTTGGCGCAAGGACTGCAAGGCTGTGCAGGAAGGCAAGACGCTGCATTTCCTGTCCCGCGCCAACGTAGGTGCCCGCAATATCACGGACAACAGCTACTCCTTCTTCCGTTACACGGATACGGACGCCGTTTTCGTGTACATCAACAACAACGCCGAACCCCGTACCCTGGATTGGGGTCACTACCGGGAGTTCGTGCAGGGTCCCGTGACCGGCAAGGAGATTCTGAGCGGGGAAACGGTTACTTTGCAGGACGGCTTCTCCATCGCGCCCAAGAGCGCCATCGTAGTAGAGTTCTCCCGTGGAGATAAGTAATTGATTAATAGGAAAATAACAAAAATCGATTCATCTGAATCAGATAATCAATATTGCGTAAAGTTATGATTATGAGAAAGTTAGTCCCCACGCTGATGATGCTGGCACTGGTTGCATGTTCCGGTCCCAAGACCAAACCCCTGACAGGCAATTCGCTCAAGAGTCCCGATGGTCGTTTGGAACTCAAGGTGGGCGTGGTGGACGGTGTGCCCATGTATTCCCTCCAGAAAGACGGGGCCGATGTCATCCTCCCTTCCCGCCTGGGCTTCGACTTGCTGGACCGCGAAGACCTCAAGGATGGCTTCACCCTCACCGACGTGGAGTATGGCAGCTTCGATGAAACCTGGGAGCCGGTCTGGGGCGAAGAAGCACAGATCCGGAACCATTACAACGAAATGTTCATCGGCCTGAAACAGGCATGCGGCGCCGTGATGCAGATCCGTTTCCGCCTGTACGACGACGGCCTGGGCTTCCGCTATGAGTTCCCGCTGGAGAACGACCTTACGTACTTCAAGATCAAGGAAGAACTTACGGAGTTTGCCATGACCGGCGACCATACCGCCTGGTGGATTCCCGGCGACTATTCCACCCAGGAGTTCAACCCCACGGAGTCCAAACTTTCCCAGATCGGCGGTTTGTCGGCTTCGGTGCGTCCGATGGGCGGCAGCCCGCAATCCCCGCTTCCGGCCACTTCCGTCCAGACGGCCTTGCAGATGAAAACGGCTGAGGGCCTGTATATTAACATCCATGAGGCGGCGGTGCTGGACTATCCCACCACCCACCTGGACCTGGACGATAAGCATTTTGTGTTCTCCACCAACCTGACGCCGGACGCAGAGGGTGTGAAGGGCCGTATGCAGGCTCCCTGCAAGACCCCCTGGCGCACCGTGATGGTGTGTGACAGCGCTCCCCAGGTGCTGGCCTCCCGCCTGGTTCTGAATATGAACGAGCCCTGTGCCCTGGAAGACGTTTCCTGGATCCACCCCGTGAAGTATATGGGCGTATGGTGGGAGATGATTACCGGCAAGAGCGAATGGTCCTATACCAACGACTATCCCTCCGTGCAGCTGGGCGTAACGGATTACGCCGCTTCCACCCCTCACGGCCGTCACGGCGCCAATACGGACAACGTGTGCCGCTATATTGACTTCGCGGCCGAAAACGGCTTCGACGGCATCCTCATCGAGGGCTGGAACGAAGGCTGGGAAGACTGGTACGGTCACCAGAAGGACTTTGTCTTCGACTTCGTGACCCCGTACCCGGATTTCGACCTTCCGTACCTGAACGAATATGCCCACTCCAAGGGTATCCGCCTGATTATGCACCACGAAACCTCCTCTTCCACCCTCAATTACGAGCGTTGGATGGAGCAGGCCTATACCCTTATGAACAAGTACGGCTACAATGCCGTGAAGAGCGGTTACGTGGGTGCTATCATCCCTTACGGTGAGAAACACTACAGCCAGGCCCTCATCAACCATTATCACCACGCCATTACGGAAGCGGCCAAGCACCACATTATGGTGAATGCCCACGAGGCCGTCCGTCCCACCGGTCTGTGCCGCACCTGGCCCAATATGATTGGCAACGAGAGCGCCATGGGAACCGAGTTCCGCGGCACCATCAAGCCCGGCCATACCACCATCTTCCCCTTCACCCGCCTGCAGGGCGGTCCTATGGACTACACCCCGGGCATCTTCGAGATGGATATGTCCAAGAACAATCCGGAAGACCACCAGCATATGCACCATACCCTCTGCAACCAACTGGGCCTGTATGTGACCTTCTACAGCCCGCTGCAGATGGCTGCCGACCTTCCGGAGCACTACTCCCGCTTCATGGACGCCTTCCAGTTCATCAAGGACGTGGCCGTGGACTGGGACAAGAGCCTGTATCTGGAGGCCGAACCGGGTGCTTACATCGTGACGGCCCGTCATCCGAAGCTTTCCACGCTGAATGCATCGGCCCAGAGCACCGCCACATTGCCGGATGCGAAGAAAGATATGGTGACCAATGCCGCCAAGTTCGTCTATGCCCTGCCGGAGAATGCCACCACCAAGGATCTGGCCAAGGCCAAGCCGCGTGACGTCTGGTACGTGGGCGGCATCACGGACGAAAACGCCCGCGAGGTAACGGTAAAACTGGATTTCCTGAAGCCCGGTGTTGCGTATGAGGCCATCCTGTATGCCGATGCCCCGGATGCCGATTATGAAACCAATCCCCAGGCCTATACCATTACCCGCCGCACGGTGACATCGGCCGACAGCATTCCGGTCCGGATGGCCCGTGCCGGAGGCTTCGCCCTGTCCCTCAGAGAGAAATAAATGGAATCTATCACTATCAACTGTATCAACGACGGCAAGTCGTACGAATTGCCTGCAGGCGGGCGTCTGCGGACCATTGCTCCGGAAACCATTCCGGACCCGTTTACCGGAGCGTCCTGTCCCGTTCTGGCTGCGCTGGTGGACCACGAGCTGCGGTCGCTGGACGACCAGATATATCACCCGCATTCGGTAGAATTCATCTGCCAGCATCATCCGGAAGGGCACCGCACCTACCTCCGCTCGCTCAGTTTTCTGGCGCAGCGGGCCGTGCGCAACCTTTTCCCGGATAAGATCTTCAAAATCAACCATTCGCTGCCCAGCGGCCTGTATTGCAAGTTCCGTGGGGAGCATATGAAGGATGAAGACATCCTGCGCCTGCGGGAAGAAATGCGTCGCCTGGTGGCCCTGGACCTGCCTTTTACCGAGACCATTATGCTCTCGGACCAGGCGGAGGAACTCTTCCGCTCGCAAAAACAGCCGTTGAAGGCCGCCCTGCAGGAGTCCCTGGGCACGTATTATTGCCCGGTGTATTGGCTGGACGGAGTGGCCGACAATTTCTACGGCCCGCTGGTTCCTTCCACCGGTTATCTGAAGGTCTTTGATCTGATGCCTTTCCATCACGGATTCTGCCTGCAGTACCCCTCATACGAGGACCTCAGCCGGACCATTCCGCGCCAGAAGCAGATGAAACTCACCGTCACCCTGAAGGAATACGGCTACTGGTGCAAGGCCACGGGCATCGTGAGCGTGGGCGCCCTCAACAGCCGGCTTATGGGGGGTGGCGCCGTGAGCCTGATCAACCTGTGCGAGGCCCGGCAGGAGCGCGGCTATGCCGACCTGGCCGATAAGATTTACGCCGTCCGCGACCGGGTGAAGATTGTTTTCCTGGCCGGCCCTTCCTCCAGCGGCAAGACTTCATCGTCCCTGCGCCTGGCACAGCAGTGTATGGTGAAGGAGATGAACCCGAAGGTAATCGAACTGGACAATTACTTCGTGGCCCGCGAGCGTACGCCCATGGACGATAACGGCAACTACGACTTCGAAGCCCTGGGCGCTATGGACCTGGAGTTGCTGGGCAACCACCTGAACACGCTCCTTGCCGGTGGGGAAGTGGAACTGCCGCGTTACGATTTCAAGCAAGGGCGTCCCTTCTTCGAGGGGAAGAAGATGCATCTGGAAGAGAATGACATCCTGATTATGGAAGGTATCCACGCCTTGGATCCCGCTATGGTGCCCTCGGTGGACCAGAGCCGCATTTTCCGCATCTATGCATCGGCCCTTACCTCGCTCAAGCTGGACGAGAACTGCTGTATCTCCACCACGGACAACCGCTTGCTGCGGCGTATGGTGCGCGACAACCGCGTGCGGGGCATCACGCCCGAGGATACCATCCTCCGCTGGGCTTCCGTCCGCCGCGGCGAGAACCACTACATCTTCCCCTTCCAGGAGAATGCCGATGCCCAGTTCAATACAGCCCTGCTGTACGAACTGCCCCTGCTGCGCTATTATGCCGAACCGCTGCTGCGCCGCATCCGTCCCTCGTCCCCGGCCTATGCCGAGGCCGTGCGCCTGCTGAAGTTCCTCTCCTATATAGCCCCCCTGCAGCCGTCGGAGATAGCGGCCATTCCGCCCACCTCCATCCTGCGGGAATTCATCGGTGGCCAAACCCTGTAAGTGAAAAAGAGAGAGTACATATCCATTCGCGGAGCGCGGGCGAACAACCTGCAGAATGCCAATGTGGATATTCCCAGGGGCGAATTCGTGGTGGTGACCGGGCTAAGCGGCAGCGGCAAGAGCTCCCTGGCATTCGATACCATCTATGCCGAAGGCCAGCGCCGCTATATGGACACCCTGTCCACATACGCCAAACACTTCATGGGCATCCTGGAGAAGCCGGAAGTGGAGGAGATTACCGGCCTGAGTCCCATCATTGCCATCGAGCAAAAGACCACCGGCAACAATCCCCGCTCCACGGTGGGTACCATCACGGAGATCTACGATTTCCTGCGCCTGTTGTATGCCAAGGGGTCCAGGGCCTATTCCCCGGAAAGCGGCCGGGAGATGGTACGCTACACGGACGCCCAGATCGTGGACTTGATCATGAATCAGTACAGCGGCCGGAAGTGCTATTTGCTGGCACCTGTTGTCCGGGGCCGAAAAGGCCATTACCGCGAACTTTTCGACCAGCTGCGCAAGCGCGGATACACGGAAGTGCGCATCGACGGGGAAATCCTGGAATTGCAGGAAGTCACGGCCCTGGACCGCTATAAGCCGCATTTCATCGAGCTGGTAGTGGACCGGCTGAAACCGGCGGCCGGAGATGACCGGCGTGTGCGGGAGTCGGTGGGCCGGGCGCTGAACCTGGGCAAAGGTTCCGTGGCCATCCTGGACCAGGAAAGCGGAAAACTCTCCCATTATTCCAAACATCTGGTGGATCCCGAGAGCGGCCTGTCCTTGCAGGAGCCGCAGCCGCACAGCTTCTCCTTCAATTCCCCGCAAGGCTACTGCCCGCACTGCAAAGGCCTGGGGACCATCGTGGACGTGAACATCGATACCATCATCCCGGACCGCAGCAAGAGCATCGCCGATGGCGGTATCGTTCCGCTGGGAAAGGTGCGTGAGAACCGCAAATTCGATATCATCCGGGCCATCGCCCGCCAGTATAATTTCAGCGTATACGACCCCATCGGCACCTTGCCGGACGAGGCTGTGAGCCTGCTGGTGTATGGTTCCGAGGACCTGTTCCGGGTAGGGGAAGGAAACCTCTCGGAGATGGAAAGTTGGGACGGTGTGCTGGACAATATCGAGGATACCATCACCTGTCCTGTTTGTCAGGGAACGCGCCTGAATGCCGACGCCCTATGCTTCCGCGTGGATGGGAAAACCATTCCGGAAGTAGCCGCCATGGAAATGACGGAACTGCGCAAATGGTTGGATACCATTCCGGAAGGATTCAACGAACGGGAGAAAAACGTATCGCGGGATATCCTGAAGGAGCTCCGGGAAAGGGTGCAGTTCATGCTGGACGTGGGCCTGGATTACCTGTCGCTGGACCGTCCCACCGGCTCATTGTCCGGCGGGGAAAGCCAGCGCATCCGCCTGGCCACGCAAATCGGCTCCAAGCTGGTAAATGTGCTCTATATCCTGGACGAACCTTCCATCGGCCTGCACCAGAAGGACAACCGGAAACTGATTGCTTCGCTGAAGGCCCTACGGGACGAGGGCAATTCCGTGATGGTGGTGGAGCACGACGCCGAGACCATGCTCAGCGCCGACTGGCTGGTGGATGTGGGACCCGGCGCCGGGGAGAACGGCGGCCGCATCTGTCTGAACGCCCCCCTGAAAACCCTTCTGAAAGGCACCCGCATGGATGCCGATACGGCGGCTCACGCGGTAATCGGCCCGTCTGTGACGCTGGATTACCTGAAAGGCAAGAAAACCATTCCGCTTCCTGCTTCCCGCCGGAAGGGGAATGGCCTGTTCCTGACCTTGAAGGGCGCTACCGGCAACAACTTGAAAAGCGTGGATGTGTCCTTCCCGCTGGGTTGCCTAATCGGCGTGGCCGGCCTGTCCGGATCCGGCAAGAGTTCGCTGGTGAACGAGACCCTCATGCCTATCCTCAAGCAGAAGTTCTACCGCTCCAAGGAGCGACCACTGCCGTATGCGGCCCTGGAAGGCATTGAGCACATCGATAAACTCATCGAGATAGACCAGAGCCCCATCGGCCGGACGCCCCGCTCCAACCCTGCCACCTTCACGGCCGTGTTCAACGACATCCGCCAGCTCTTCGAGGAGACGCCGGATGCCAAGGTGCGCGGCTACAAGGCGGGCCGATTCTCCTTCAACGTGGCCGGCGGCCGCTGCGAGGAGTGCAAGGGAGCGGGCATCAAGGTGATAGAAATGAATTTCCTGCCGTCTGTCCACGTTCCCTGCGAGGTCTGTGGCGGCAAGCGGTACAAGGAAGACACCCTGGCGGTCAAGTACAAGGGGAAAAACATCAACGATGTGCTTGAAATGCCCATCAGCGAGGCTTATGAGTTTTTCAAGCCGGTTCCGCGCATTGCCGCCAAACTGAAGGCGCTGGTGGATGTGGGTCTGGGCTACATTCATTTAGGGCAGAGTGCCGTCACGCTGTCCGGCGGCGAGAGCCAGCGTATGAAACTGGCGGCCGAACTGTCACGCCCTTCTACAGGGAAAACCCTTTACATCCTGGACGAACCCACCACCGGACTGCACTTCGAGGATATCAATGTGCTTCTGGGAGTGCTGCAAAAGCTGGTGGATGCCGGGAACACCGTCATCGTGATTGAGCACAACCTGGATGTGCTCAAGTCCATGGACTATGTCTTTGATATGGGCCCTGCCGGCGGACGGGCCGGAGGCCTTATAGTGGCGGAGGGCACACCGGAAGAATTGGCGCAGAATCCTGCTTCCGTTACCGGTCCTTTCCTGCAATCTGTCCTTTAATCCATAGGGAAGCGGACGCCCCAGGAAGCGCGCAGGCGGTCCATCTGTTCCATGATATAGAGAATTTCCGAATGGGGCATCTGCGGGGTTTCCAGCAGACCGGCCGCCATGGCATCCCTACATGCGCGGAACTGGTACTCGAAGCCGGTAATCTGTCCGGGCGCTTCGAATTCCTTTACCAAAACATGGCCTTTCTGATAGACGGAAAGGCGCCGGGGACTGTTTACATCGTCAAAAATCAGGCAGCCCGCCGTCCCGGAAATGGAGCCCGTGTTCTCTCCCTGGCAAAGGGCCGAAGTCTGGATGCAGGCCATGCTACCGTCTTCCATTTCCAGTGTGATGGTTTCCGAGGCGTCCACGCCGGTGGGGAACTTGATGCAGTGGGAACTGGTGGCCACCACCGGGCTGGCGCAGAACATCCGTACAAAATTGAGCCCGTACACTCCCAGATCCAGCAACGCCCCGCCGCAAAGTTCCGGTTTCAGGACACGCTCCTTTGCCGATATCTCATACGAAAGCGTGGCAGAGTACAGATAGGGTTTGCCGATAAGGCCGGAGGCGATGATTTCCCGGGCCATGTCCTGTACCGGCAGGTAGCGGGTCCAGATGGCTTCGGCCACCAAAACGCCCTTCTCCTTGGCCAGGGACAGGATTTCGGCGGTTTCACGGACATTGGCCATGAAGGATTTCTCTACCAGACAGGCTTTGCCTGCCAGGATGGCATCCCGCGTGACGGCAAAGTGATGGGAGTGCGGCGTGGCTATATAGACCAGGTCCACATCGGGATCGGCCAGTAAATCCGCATACGACCCGTAAGCGCGGGGAATTCCATATTTGGCAGCGAAGTCCTGTGCTTTTTCCAGGGAGCGCGAGCCCACGGCCAGGCACTGCATATCGTCCATTACTTTCAGCGTCCAGGCGGCTTTTTCGGCGATGTGTCCCGCCCCTATGATTCCAACGTTCATCCTGATGGGTTTTTAGCCCCGCAGCCGCTGGTAGGCCAGCCGGGGGGCTCCGTTTAACAGATAGATAATCCCACAGTAAGAAAAGCCGAAGCGTTCCAGCAGCCCCTGCATAATCTTGTTATCCTTATGAGTGTCGATGCGGATGTTGTCCGTAACTCCTTCCAGGTAGCTCATCATGGCCGCAAAAACGCCATGGACATGCGGGAAACTGGCAATCCGGTGCACCACGTAATAGGGCTTCTCATCGTCCAACCAAGCTCCGCCTTCTATATAGGAATACGTAGGATCCGGCGAAGGGATGCAGGCAAAATACGCCACCACCTGCCCGTCCTGTTCCATTACCTTCCCATAACCGGGGCCGATATCGGCCCGCACCATCTCCTCCGTGGGATATCCGGCCGGCCACTGGTGCAGATTTCCGGACGACAGCATAATCCCGCGCCCCGCCTCCAACACTTGCAGGATGGCGGGAATATCCTGTTCGGCAGCTGTCCGGATGGTAAGCATCGGGCGGTTATTTCAGCGCCTGGAGGTTGCGGGGATTGGCGATGTCTTTGGCCTCGGCGGTGTAGAGGTAATCCAGTAAATCGGCGTAATGATCTTCCACCTTGCCGCGGACGATCTTCATGGTAGAGTTCATCATCTTGTTGGCGATGGTGAATTCCTCGTCGCAGATGCCGATGGCCGAAGGGAGCCAGCGCTCCGGGAACATACCCTCGAACTTGCCGCCTTTCTTGTAGGCGTTTACATCGGCCTGGATGAGACCCAGCATATAGCGTTTGCCTTCTTCGGTTTCGGGCTTGAGGCCGTGCTTCTGGCAGGCTTCGGCCAGCGCGTTCTTGTCCGGGACCACCAGGGCCACGCAGAAGGGTTTCTGGTCATTGTGGAGGACGCAGGCGTTCACCCACTTGGAGGTTTCCGTGAAGTTGTCCTCGAAGCCTTCCGGGGAATACTTTTCACCGTCAGAGGAGATGAGCAGGCTCTTGAAACGGCCCACCACATACAGGAAGTCCGGATCTTCCGGGCAGATATAACCCATGTCGCCGGTGTGCAGCCAGCCGTCGATGATGGTGTCGGCCGTGGCCTTGGGGTTCTTCCAGTAGCCGGCCATCACGTTTTCACCGCGGATCACAATCTCTCCTTTAGTGCCGTGCGGCACTTCCTTTCCTTCGGCGTCCAGGATGACGCAGTCCATCGGTTTCACCAGGCGGCCGGAGGAACCGAAACGGGCGTGGCCTTCTGCGTTGGCACAGATGATGGGCGTGGCTTCCGTGAGGCCGTAACCCTGGAACATGGGCATGCCCACGGCGCAGAAGAAGCGCTGCAGTTCGATGTCCAGCAGGGCGCCGCCACCCACGAAGAAGCGCATACGGCCGCCGAAACTCTCCCGGACCTTGGAGAAGACGAGCTTGTCGAAGAGGTCTACCAGCGGTTTTCTCCAGAAGGTGCCGCCCGTGCCGCGGTTGTAGTATTCCTTGTTGTACTTGATGGCGTTGTCCAGGGCGAAGTAGAACAGTTTTTCCGTGGTGCCGCCTTTCTTCTTGATGGCGCCTTCGATGTTCTTCTTGAAGTTGCGGGCCAGGGCCGGTACGGAAAGCATCACGTGCGGACGCACCTCGTTGATGGCGGTGGGAACGTTGCGCAACGTGGCCAGGGCATTCTTGCCGATGGGCACAAAGCCGATGGAGCCGCCATAAATCATCATCGTATACATACCGGCCACGTGGGCGAAGCAGTGGTCCAGCGGCAGGATGATGAGCATCACTTCCCCCTCATTGACGGAAATGACGGAATTGCCCTGTTCCACATTGGCCGTGTAGTTGCGGTGGGTGAGCAGGATGCCCTTGGGGTCTGCCGTGGTGCCGGAGGTATAGGAGATGTTGGCATAATCGTCCGGGCCGATGGACCGGAAGCGGGCTTCGAATTCGGCCCGATGGGCCTTGAGAAATTCATCACCCATCTTCTGGATTTCGCTCATGCGGATTTCCTTGGGCTCCAGTTTTTCGTAGTCGAAGGCGGTGTCGTCGAAGACAATCACCTTTTGCACGGCGGGGCATTCCGGCAGGATGGCGCGGATCTTAGGCAGATGGTTGCCGGAAACCAGAATCCATTTGGCATCCGAATGGTTGATGCGGAAAACCAGGTCTTTGCCTTCTCCCAGGTTCACGGAAAGGGGAACGTCCACGGCGCCGGCATACAGGGCGCCGATTTCGGCCAGGATCCACATGGCGCGGCTCTCAGAGAGGAGGGCGATCTTGTCGCCTTTCTTGAGGCCCAGGGACATAAGTCCGGCGCCAATCCGATACGCTTCCTCACGGGTCTGTCCCTGGGTGAGGACCTTCCATTCGCCGCCTACCTTTTCGCGAAGGTAGGGGTGGTTCTCGTATTTATGGGAGTACTTCTCTACGAAGTCAATGATGGTAATTCTTTCTGCCATGGCTGTTTAGGTTATTCTGCAGGGAAAAGGCCGAAGAGTTCGGCGTCAATCTTGTCCGTAATGAACTGGAAATCTTCGGGATTGCTCTCAAACTTGATGTGGTCCACGTCCACGATGAGGAGACGGGCCTTGTAGTCCCTGATCCAGTCTTCGTAGCGCTGGTTCAGGCCGGTGATATAGTCGATGCGGATGGAACGCTCATACTCGCGGCCGCGCTTCTGGATCTGGGCGATGAGGTTGGGAATGCTGGAACGCAGGTAGATGAGCAGATCCGGCGGGTTCACCAGGGACATCATCAGGTCGAAGAGGTCTGAGTAATTTTCGAAGTCGCGGGTGGACATAAGGCCCATTGCGTGCAGGTTGGGGGCGAAAATGCGGGCGTCTTCATAGATGGTGCGGTCCTGGATGATCACCTCCTGGTGCTTGGAAATCTCCACCACGTCCTGGAAACGCTTGTTCAGGAAGTAGATCTGGAGGTTGAACGACCAGCGCTCCATGTCTTCGTAGAAGTCGGCCAGGTACGGGTTGTAGTCCACGGATTCGAACTTGGGCGTCCAGCCGTAATGGGCTGCCAGCATTTTGGTCAATGTGGTTTTTCCACTGCCGATATTTCCGGCGATAGCGATATGCATAGTCTAAAAGTTTTTGTCTTTTCTAAAACAGGCCGAACAGTTCTGCGTCTATGCGGTCGGTGATGGCGGCGAAGTCTTCCGGACGGTTCAGGAAGTCCATGTTGTCTGCGTCTACGATGATGAGTTTGCCTTTGTAGGCGGCAATCCATTTCTCATAGCGTTCGTTGAGGCCGCCCAGGTATTCGATGGAGATGGTCTGTTCGTAGTCCCGGCCGCGTTTCTGGATTTGGGCCACCAGGTGCTCGATGCTGGAACGCAGGTAAATCATCAGATCCGGCTCCTTCACCACTTCCATCATCACGTTGTAGGTGTCCATATAGGTATTGTAGTCCCTTTCCGACAGGTTGCCCTGTGCGTAGTTGTTGGCAACGAAGATGTGCACGCCTTCCTGCAGGGTACGGTCCTGGATGATGACGTCCTTGGAATGGGAGATCTCCAGGGTGTCGTGCAGGCGCTGCTGCAGGAAATACATTTCCAGGGCGAAGGACCAGCGTTTGATATCGGCGTAATAATCGGCTAGATAGGGGTTGTAGGTGACGGATTCGAATTTGGGCGTCCAGCCGTAATGGTGGGCCAGAAGGGTTGTGAGCGTGGTTTTTCCGCTGCCGATATTGCCTGCGATTCCGATATGCATTCCGCTGGGGTCTTAGTTCTACAAAGTTGGCAAAATTATCGTAAATTTGCAACGATAAAAACAAGCGGCTATGCTCCATTCCAGAATATTCCCGTTCAATCCGTTAGCCACCAATTGCGTGGTCCTGTGGAACGAGGGTTCCCACACCTGTACGGTGGTGGATCCCGGTATGTCCTCGCCGGAAGGACTGCAGCAACTCACGGATTTTTTCAAGGCCCACGACCTTACGCCGGAGGCCATCCTCCTCACGCACGGGCATTTTGACCACGTGTGGGGGGTGGACAAGCTCCTGGCCCTGTATTCCGTTCCCGTGTACATGCATCCGGCCGATAAAGATATAACGGAGAAGATGACGGCGGGTTTCCCCAGCGTGCAGGGTTTTTCCTTCCTGCAGCATAAATTCACCACGGAGGATGTGGCCGATGGGGAAGTGCTCACCACGGCCGGGACAGCCTGGAAGGTGATTCATACGCCCGGTCACACGCCCGGCGGCGTGTGTTATTATTCGGCCGATAACAAGCTGCTGCTCAGCGGCGATACCCTCTTCGCCGGCAGCATCGGCCGCACAGACCTAAAGGGCGGCGATTACGACCAGCTAATGGCTTCCATCAAGGAAAAGCTGCTGAACCTCCCGGGTGAAACGGATGTGATTCCCGGACACGGCCAGCCCACCACCATTGCCCGCGAAGGGATGTCCAACCCCTTCCTGGAACCCTTCAACGAACCTATGGAGGAATGAAAACCCTCTGGCTAGACACCATTGATTCCACCAATTCCGAGGCCCTGCGGCGGCTGCCGGACCTGCCTTCCTGTACGGTCCTGGCGGCCCGGGAACAGACGGCCGGCCGGGGTCAGCGGGGCAACACCTGGTTCTCGGAGCCGGGGAAGAACCTGACGTTCTCCATCGTTCTCAAGTTCGGCCCGGGAGCCGTATCGGCCCGGGATGCCCATTATCTGAACTGCCTGGCGTCCCTTTCGGTGGTCTCCTTGCTGGATTCCTTCGGCATCCGGTCCCAGATCAAATGGCCCAACGACATCTATGTGGGGAAACGAAAGATCTGCGGTATGCTGCTGGAGAATACGCTCTGCACCACGGGTTTGGCCGCATCGGTCATCGGCATCGGCCTTAACGTGAATCAGACTGCTTTTCCCCGCCTGGCCAATGCCACCTCCGTGGCGCTGGAACTGGGCCAGGTCCAGCCCATGGAATGGGACCTGGCCCAAACATTGGAATGCCTGCTGCGTCTTTTTGAGGAAAGGTTGCCGTTGCTGTCCAGCCCGGAAGGCCGGCAGGAACTGATGGCCGACTACACCGCCCGGCTTTTTCAGAAGGATGTACCGGCACCCTATCGGGACCTGCTGCAGGACCGGGAATTCACAGGCGTCATCGAAGGCGTGGAGCCCGACGGCCGCCTGCGGGTACGGGATGCGGAAGGCGGGAAACGCTTTTTCCGCTTCAAAGAGATAAGTTACCTTTTGTAATGCAAGAGATTATGCCCACGCAACAACGAGAAGTCTGGTTGGATTTTTTGCGGGTGACGGCCTGTTTTATGGTGATGGTCATCCACAGTACGGAGCCTTTCTACCTGGGAGGGGAGGGGGCGCAGATTCTCACGGCCACGGATGCTTTCTGGGTGGCCGTATTTGAAGGCTTGTGCCGCTGCTGCGTGCCGTTGTTCCTCATCGCTTCCAGTTATCTGCAGTTCCCGCTGCATTATTCTGCCGGCGA
>CACYHF010000035.1 GCA_902774155.1 uncultured Bacteroidia bacterium
CCGCATCATCATTGAGCGCACCCTGAAGCTCATCACCGTCACCATCCACGCCGCCCGTCCGGGCGTGATCATCGGCAAAGGTGGTCAGGAAGTTGACAAGCTCAAGGAAGAACTCAAGAAGGTGACCAAGAAGGATGTTCAGATCAACATCTTCGAGGTAAAGCGCCCTGAGGTGGATGCCACCATCGTGGCCGATTCCATCGCCCGCCAGATTGAAGGCCGCGTGAGCTATCGCCGCGCCATCAAGATGGCCATCGCCACCGCTATGCGCGTAGGTGCCGAAGGCATCAAGGTGCAGATCAGCGGTCGCGTAGGCGGCGCCGAAATCGCCCGCAGCGAAATGTTCAAGGAAGGCCGCACCCCGCTGCACACCTTCCGTGCCGATATCGACTACGCCCTGGCCGTAGCACACACCCAGATGGGTACCATGGGTATCAAGGTGTGGATCTGCAACGGTGAGAAGTATGGCAAGCAGGACCTGAGCCCGAACGCCGGTTTCGCTGCCAACGCTGCCGCTCCCGGCACCGGTCGCCGTGAAGGTGGCCGCGGAGACCGCGGAGAACGTCGCGGAGGCCGTGGCGGCCGTCGTGAAGGTGGCCGTGGAGATCGCGGAGAACGCCGATAAGCGAAATCTTATTTTTGAAAAAGCGACCGTGAAAATGGTCGCTTTTTTGTGATTTAAGGGATTATCTTTACCTTTGCTAAACGGACTATTACAAACTGATTTATGAAACTGTATCCCTGTCTTTTCGCATCGGCCTTTCTCCTGCTCTTTGTCGGCTGTGGGAAAACGCCGGAACCTACCCCTGAACCGCCGCAGCCGCAGGTGGTAGCGGTCTCCTCCGTCTCTCTGGACAAGACGGAGCTGAACCTGTTCATCGGTGAGTCACAAACCCTTGCAGCCAGCGTAAAGCCGGATAACGCCACGGACAAGACCGTCACCTGGAGCACATCCAACGCTGGTGTGGCAACGGTGGATAACGGCAAGGTGACAGCCGTGAAAGAGGGTGAGGCCACCATCAAGGCACAGTCCGGGGGCAAGGAAGCCAGCTGCAAAGTAAAGGTAGCCGCCCATCAGATCAATGTGTTGGGCAGCATCTCCTCCGATGCGGCTATCCTGCACGGCGCCGGAGGACAGACGGTTGTAAGTATCACCTCGGATGCAAGCTGGAACATAGCATCGGACGCCAACTGGCTCACGGTTTCGCCTTCTTCCGGCAGCGCCGGTGCCGGACAGATAACGGTAACATCTGCTCCCAACACCACATCGGCCCTCAGGACCGGCACCCTTACTGTCTCGTCATCGGGCGGAGTGCAGACACTGTCGGTCCGGCAAAGGCCCGAAGTCCGTAAAACAACGCTGGAAGACGATGCCAACATCCTCAATTCGCTGAGACTGAGTTACTCCGGCACCAAGTTTACGCGGATATATGCCATTCTTCCGGTACCGCAGACCAATCTCTATCAGGAGATTTCCAATTTGGATAAGGGTTCTGCCGAACTAGTGACGTGCCCGGACGGCGTGAATCAGTATATCGTGGCCAATCTGGAGGGGAGTGCCATCCCCGCCTCCGGAAGCGTTGTCATTTCGGAGACGTTCCACGCCCGGTCCTATAAACTGACGGCCAATCTGGACCAGATAACGGAAATCCCGGAATACGATCCGCAGTCGGAGGTATGTCAGAAATACCTGGGAGTGGAAGAAGGAGACCTGGTGAATCCGAAGAATGCGGAAATCGTTTCCGTTGCAGGCAAGCTTTGGGGAGAAGCGTCCGGAAACCTGATAGCCTATGCCCGGAAGTGCTATGAATGGACGGCTACCAATATGAAGTACGGCAATATGAACACCGGCCTGCACACCATAGCAGATCTGATGAAGAGTAAGACCGGTGACTGCGGTAATTTCTCGTCCGTGTTCATCTCCCTGCTCCGGGCCAAGGGGATACCGGCCCGGCACATCGTGATGATTGCGCCTCAGAAACAGGAATACCACGTGCGGGCAGAGTTCTATATTCCGACGTATGGCTGGATTCCGGCCGATCCTACCTTCAAGAACAGCGACCCCTCCGGGGACTATTTCGGTAGATTCACCGGCAATTATGTGGTCGTGTCCTTCGGCATCAATTCCCTTATTAAGGACCCGTCCGGAGCGGACTATCGTGCCGCGTTGATGCAGTCGGCCTTCTACTGGTACTGGTATTCTACGCCCGGAAGCGGCATCACGTTTACGCACGTATTCTCGAAAAACTAGGAAGATTTATATTTTAGCATATTAAAACGAAAGAAATGAAACGGAACAAATGGATGCTGGTGGCCGGCGTGGTGCTGGCCTGCGCAGTGGGCTGCAAGAGTCAGTCGGAAGAAGAAAAACTGGCCGAGTACAATGCCTGGGAAGAGACCTTTATGGAGGAGTACCGGACCTATATTGCCGATCACGCCGAAGATAGCGAAGCCGTGCAGGCATACACGGATGCCAAGATCGAGGAATACAAGGACTACAACCTGAAGGCCATTAAGAAGAACGCCAAGAACGCCGTGGGCGTGACGGCGCTCAAAAATCTCTACGGCCTGCTGGAAAACGACGAACTGTCCGAATGCCTGGACCTGGTGACCCCGTATGTGCACGGAGAGGATTCCTCCTTCGTGTATTCCCTGAAGGAGTCCCTGTCGGCCAAAGCGAAGACCGCCGAGGGTATGATGTTCACCGATTTCGAGGTGAACGGTGTCAAGTTCTCTGACTTCATCGGCCAGGGCAAGTATGTGCTGGTGGACTTCTGGGCCTCCTGGTGCGGTCCCTGCCGCCGCGAGATGCCCAACCTGCGTGCCGTTTATGAGGAATTCCACGGCGACAAGTTCGACATGCTCTCCGTGGCTGTCTGGGACAAGCTGGAAGACACCATCGAGGCCGCCAAGGAAGAGAACATTGTCTGGAACCAGATTGTAGACGCCCAGCAGGTCCCCACGGACCTCTATGGCATCGAGGGCATTCCGCACATCATCCTCTTCGGCCCTGACGGCACCATCCTCAAGCGCAACCTGCGTGGGGACGCCATCCGTGAAGCCGTGTCCGAAGCCCTTGACAATTAAAGAGAAAATAGCCTTATTTCCCCATTCCCCCGGTGTTTATAGGTACTATGACGCCGAGGGAAAGGTGATTTATGTGGGCAAGGCCAAGGACCTGCACAAGCGGGTGGCGCAGTATTTCGTACCCGCGGAGCGGCTGAACACCAAAACCCGCATCCTGGTTTCCAAAATAGCCGACGCCCAGTTCTCGGTGGTGGACAGCGAGGCCGACGCCCTGCTGCTGGAAAACAACCTCATCAAGCAGTACAAACCCAAGTACAACATCCTGCTGAAGGACTCCAAGACCTATCCCTGGATCTGCGTCACCGGTGAGGAGTTCCCCCGCGTGTTCATCACGCGCCGCATCGAAAAAGGTAAGGGCAACCGCTATTTCGGCCCCTATAGCAGCGTAATGCACGCGCGCAACCTCCTTTCGTTCTTCGACGAAACTTACCAACTGCGCACCTGCACGCTCAAAATCACCTCCGACGCCATCCTTCGCGGCAAGTTCCGCCCCTGCCTCAAATTCCACATCGGCAAATGCGGCGCGCCCTGCATCGGCAAAGTGTCGCAGAAGGAATACGCCGATCACATCGAGGAGATCGTGCGCATCCTGAGCGGCCGGGGCGGGGAAGTGATCCGCCATTACAGGGCCCTCATGGCCGATGCCGCTGGTCGCCTGGCCTTCGAGGAGGCGCAGGTGTACAAAGACAAACTCCATAGTCTGGAGCGTCATTACGCCAAAAGCATCATCACCCAGGCGGCCGATACCGATACCGATGTCTTCTCCCTGGTGTTCGACGGGGCCGAAGCCTTCGGCAATTTCCTGCGCATTCGGGGCGGGGCCATCGTCCAGAGCCTGAATCTGGGCTTCAAAAGCCAGATCGAGGAGGAGCAGGCCGCTATGCTGTCGGCCTTTATCGGGGAAATTGAAGACAAGTTTGGTACGCTGTCCAAAGAGGTGATCGTGCCCTTCCTGCCGGATGTTGAAATACCGGGCGTGGAATTCAAGATACCTCAAAGGGGAGACAAGCTGGCCCTGCTGGAGCTGAGCGCGAAAAACGCCAAGGAGTTCCACTTCAACAGCATCAAGCAGCGGGAGCATACGGATCCGGACGCTTTCCGGATGAGCGTGATGCAGGAACTGCAGAAGGCGCTGGATATGCCGGTGCTGCCGCGCCATATGGAGTGCTTCGACAACTCCAACATCCAGGGTACCAACCCGGTGGCCTCGTGCGTGGTGTTCCGCGATGCAGAACCCTCCAAGAAGGACTACCGCCGCTTCAAGATCAAGACGGTGATCGGCGCCAACGATTACGCCTCCATGAAGGAGGTGGTGAACCGCCGCTATGCCCGTATGCTGGCCGAGAATCCGGAAGACCTCCCGCAGCTCATCGTGATTGACGGCGGCAAGGGACAGCTGGAATTTGCCCATCAGGCCCTGGTCGAACTGGGCATCCTGGACCGCGTGACGGTAATCGGCCTGGCCAAGCGGCTGGAAGAAGTAATCCGGGTAGGGGACCCGTATCCGCTGTTTATCGACCGGAATTCCCAGGCCCTGAAGGTGCTCCAGCGTATCCGCGACGAAGCGCACCGCTTCGGTATCACCTTCCACCGCAACCTGCGGTCCAAGGCGGCCATCCAGAGCGCCCTGCGCGAGATCAAGGGCGTGGGGGAGAAGACGGAACAGCGCCTGCTGTTGCACTTTGGCTCCGTGGCCCGCATCGGCGCCGCCCCCCTGGAAGAACTGGCCGCCCTGGTAGGCGCCGATCTGGCCATAAGAATACACGATTATCTGAATAATGACTGAGAAGACTTTCAACAAATGGTTCAACACGTTCGTACTGGTGGGTATGGCGGTTGTGACCGTGTTGGTAACGGGGCTTAAGCTTCGGGACGCCCAGAACGGGCAATGGATGCTGCTGATATCGGCCGTGGGCTCCCTCGCGGGGGTGCTGGCCAATGTGCTCAGCGCCAACGGACGCATCCTCACGTTCCTGTTCGGCCTCATTGACGTGACCATTTACGGGGCTATGTGCCTGTTGGGCGCGCGGTATGGCAATGCCGCCCTGCACCTGCTGTACTTCCTGCCCATGCAGTTCGTGGGCTTTTTCCAGTGGCGCAAACGCGGGGTCGATTCCGAAGGCGAAGTAAAGGCCCGCCGGCTTAACGGGCGCCAATGGGCGCTGTATGGCGGCATTTTCGGGGCCGGATTGCTGGTGGCGTATTTCGTGCTGCTGGCCCTGGACCAGTCCGAAGCTGCCCACATTGTGAAGTGGCTGGTGCTGATGGATGCTTTCTCCATGATGTGCAACCTGGTGGGCCAGTACCTGATGTCCACCGCCTATATGGAGCAGTGGTATTTCTGGATAGGAGTGAATGTGGCCTCCGTGATAATGTGGGTGCTCACCCTTCGGCAGGACCCGTCTTCCTCGTATGCCCTCATCTATGTGGTGAAGTACAGTTTCTACTTTATCAACTCCCTCAACGGGCTTCGTATCTGGCTCAAATTGAGCCGTCCAGGGGATAAATCGGCCTAATGATTTTCCAATTAAATATTTTTTACTATATTTGCACGTTATTGCACCCGAAAGGAAAGAACAAAAACGTAATATAAACTTAAAACCTAACAATTATGACAAAGGAAGAAATCGTAAAGCAAGTCAAGGATATCATCGTTGACAAGCTTGGCGTTGAGGAAACCGCTGTCACCGAAAGTGCCAGTTTCACCAACGACCTCGGTGCCGATTCCCTGGACACCGTAGAGCTCCTGATGGAATTTGAGAAAGTGTTCAACATCAAGATTCCGGATGAGGAAACCAGCGGAATCGCCACGGTAGGCGACGCTATCAAGAAGGTGGCCGAAAAAATCGGTGTAGAGGAGTAAGCCTCTCCATATTTAGTAAAAATGCCCTCCGTTTCGGGGGGCATTTTTATTATTGTCCGTTCTGCAGGGTTCCTTCGGCGGAGTCGAAGACCAGCCAGTTGGGCGCGGTGATCCAGTCGGTGAGCAGCACCAGGCGGCCGTTGCCCACGGTAATATCGGCCTGGGCGTGGTAATGGCCGAAGATAAAGTAATCCACCGGCTCCGGGAAGGCTTCGCAGAAGCGGTACAGGGGTTCATCGGCCCCTTTGAAATCATAGCCGATATTCTTGCCCAGGCGGGAACGACGGCTCCAGCCCTGGCCCAGCCGGAAAGCCAGCCAGGGATGCAGGGTGCTGAAACAGCGCTGCAGGAAGCGGTTGTGGAAGGCCCAGCGCATAAGTTTGTATCCGTGCTGGCCCGGTCCCAGACCGTCGCCGTGGCCCAGACAGAATTTTTTGTCGCCGATGGTGGTGACCAGCGGCTGCACTTTGCACTGCAGGCCCAGTTCCTCGAAGTAACGGTAGGTCCAGATATCGTGGTTTCCCTGGAAGAAATACACCTGGACGCCTGCGTCCAGCAGGTCCGTGAGGCCGCCCAGTACGCGTACGTACCCTTTTGGCACCACGTCACGGTATTCATACCAGAAGTCCCAGATATCGCCCAGCAGGTACAGGGCCTCGGTTTGCTGCGGATCAATCCCCCGCAGGAAGCGCACGAAGGCGGCTTCGCGCCGGGCGGGATCTCCCACCTGCAAACCCAGGTGGACATCGGAGACAAAGTATGTGAGTGTTTTCTCCATAGCGCCTACAGATCCTTCGCTACGCTCAGGATGACAGTAGTTAAGCAAAGATAAAGATTAAAACGGCGACCAGGAGGCAGTAGAGGGCGAACCAGGAAAGCTTGGCCTTCTTCACAATGGCAATCATCCATTTACAGGCGAAAAGGCCGCTGATGAAGGCGGCCACAAAGCCCAGGCAAAGGGCCAGGGAACCTACGCCGCCGCCAAAGGTTTCGTGGCCGGTGGCCACTTTGAGCAGGTCCAGGCTTTGCTCGCCGATGATGGGGATGAGCACCATAAGGAAGGAGAACTGGGCCATACTCTCCCGCTTTACGCCGGTGAGAAGACCCGTAGCGATGGTGCTGCCGCTGCGGGATACACCCGGCGTTACGGCAAAAGCCTGAGCCAGACCCACCACAAAGGCCTGCCAATAGGAAATGCCATTGCGCTGGTCTTTGGCGGCGGGCACCTTGAAGCGCTTGCCGGCGTTGTCGGAAAACAGAAGCAGGCAGGCCGTAATGCAAAGGCCCACACCCACTTGCCAGAGCTCTCCGCTGAACAGGGCTTCTACCTGATCCTTGAACAGGAAGCCCACCAGGGCCACCGGAATGCAGGAAACCAGGATCTTGCAGATATAGTCGGTCTCGTCGTTGTATTTGAACTGGAAGAAGCCCTTGAGCAGCTTCCAGATGGCGCTCCAGAACACTACCAGGGTGGCCAGCACCGTGGCGAAATGCACGGTAACGGTAAAATCCAGGAAGCCTTCGGCATCGGCCCCCAGCAATTCCTTGAAGATGAGAAGATGCCCGGAGCTGGATACCGGGAGAAATTCAGTGAGCCCCTGGACAATCCCCAGGAGGATAGCTTGCCACCAATCCATCGTTTATTCCTTTTCTTTAAAATGACCCATGATGGCAATCACCTCCACCACGATGCCCGCCACGATGACGATGGGCGCGGCCACCAGGCGGCGCATATCGAACATGGCGTAGTTGAACACTTGAGGATCGTCGGAGCCGCCGCCGCTGAGCAGCAGGAACCCCGCCGCCATCACCAGCAGGCCGGCTATCATCAGTTTGAGGCCTTTGGCGGTGGTGGCCATTTTTTCGGAGTTGTTCATGCTAGTATGCGTAGAGTTTGTCTCGGTTGTATCCTATCAGGCGGCCCACCACGAAGAAGGTGCTGATGGCGCAGATACCCACGCCGGCCACCACCATAACGCCCATGGTGAACAGCAGGGATTCCAGCTGGAAAATCTGGAACAGCTGGGCGAATTCGTCCCGGAGGATGTAAAGGCCTCCTATCAGCAGCAGGATGGCCACCAGGGCGGCGAAAAGTCCCTGCAGGGCCGCCCGGCCCACAAACGGGGCCCGGATGTAGTTCTTGGTGGCGCCCACCAGGTGCATGGTATGGATGCTGAAACGGCGGGAGAAGAGTTCCAGCCGGATCACATTGGTAATCAGGACGAAGGAGATGAACAGCAGCAGGCCCACCAGGATGGCAAGACCCAGGGAAATCTTGGAAAGGTTCTGGTTCAGGGCATCCACCAGGGAGGTCTGGTATACCACCTCCTCCACCAGCGGCGATTTTCCCAGCACGGTTTTCATCACCTCCAGGCTGTCTGTGGAAACATATTCGGCCTCCAGGTTCACGTCGATGGAAATGGGCACGGGGGCCGATTCAAACACGTCCAGGAAGTCCTGGCCCAGCAGGCGGGACATCTCTTCCACGCCTTGTTCGCGGGAGACGAAGTGGGTGGAACGGACGCCGGGGAGGGCGGCTACCTCGTTTTCGTACTGCACGGCCTGCTCTTCATTCACCTGTTGTTTCAGCAGCACGGACACTTGCATATTTTCCTTGAAGTAGTCACTTACGGCGCGGGCGTTCACCAGCAGCAGGGTGCCTACACCCACCAGCAGCAGCACCAGCGCCAGGCTGAGCACCGTGGAGATCCAGGCGCTGACAAGGCGCCTGCGCATAGCGGTATTGCGTTTGGGAGCGTGCATAATCAGGCTATTTTCGCCCCAAAGTTAGCCAAAGCACCGATAAACTCAAAAAAAATTCGTAAATTTGTAGGCTAAACAACGAGAATTATGGGAGATTCCGCTAAGAAGATTCTGTTCGTGAACGCAGAGATGTACCCGTTTCTGCCGGAAACCAGGATTTCCAGCGTGTGCCGGGAATTGCCGCAGGGCATCCAGGAGCGCCACCGGGAAATCCGGGCTTTTATGCCGCGCTATGGCTGTATCAACGAACGGAAAAATCAGCTCCATGAGGTGATCCGCCTCTCCGGAATGAACATTATTATCGCAGATGTGGACCGTCCGCTGGTCATCAAGGTGGCCTCCATCTCATCGGCCCGCATTCAGGTATATTTCATTGATAATGAGGATTATTTCCGCCGGAAGCAGCTGTATGCCGATGATAACGGAAAGTTCTTCGCCGACAACGGCGAACGCGCCATCTTCTTTGCGCGCGGCGTGCTGGAAACGGTGAAAAAACTGCGCTGGGCGCCGGACGTAATCCACTGCTCCGGCTGGATTACCCACGTACTGCCGCTGTACCTGAAGAAGGCGTATAAGGATGACCCTATTTTCTCCAATTCCAAGGTGGTGCTGTCCCTCTTTGACGACACCCCTGTGGACTCCCGGTTCCCGGAAGATTTCGCCAGATCCCTGCTGCTGGGAGCCATCAAGCCGGAAGATATCGGCTTCGGGGAAAAGGCGGGCGGCATGGAACTTGCAAAACTTGCCGTGCAGTATTCCGACGGCGTCATCCTGGCCGATGAAAACGTGGATCCCGCCCTGGTGCAGCACTGTCGCCAAAGCGGCCTGCCCCTGCTGGATTACGAAGCAAAAAGCTTCGCCGACGGAAGCTACATGGACCGTTACAACGCATTTTACGACAACTTGCTTCGATGAAAAAACTCCTTACCCTGTGTCTGGCCGCAGCCGTTCTGACGACGGCTTGCGTGAAAGTAGACAACAGTCTTGGGAAGGGACTGGTGGACAAGAGCCTCCTGTTCGATACCTATACAGTAGAATTTCCGCTGGAACAGATCACCCTGGAGCGCGCCAGTGACCTGTCGGCCTTCTCGGATACCCGCCTCACGCTGGGCGCCATCCGAGACGATTGCTTCGATCTTACCACCCGTGAGGCCGCTTTTACGCTTGTCCCCGTGCTGGATACCCTGGACCTGGGAAGTAATCCCGTGGCCCAGAGCTTCCGCATCTATTTTGAGGCAGATACTGTATCGCTGGCCGATGAAACCCAGCGGCACATCATCCAGAATGTGTATGTGACGGAGCTGGAAGAGCCTATTCCCACCTCCATCACCAGTACCAACCATCCGCTCAAGCACGGCACCGCCCGCATCACGGACGGCATCCCCGTCTACAACGGCACTTCCGGCGCCCTCTCCTTTAATTTTACCACGGAGTTTGCACAAAAGTATGTGGACGTGGTCAAGGAACTGGGTCCGGTCCTGAAAGACCGCGAGACCGAGGGCGGCGTAGACCACTACGATGATTTCATCGAGGCGCTTCCCGGCATCCATCTCCGCACCGATGTCCCTTCCGGCCTGGGCGGACGCATCAATCTCTTCGACTTCTCCTGCCTCTCGGTAGAGAGCGGCTATTACACCCGCAATAACAACGTGGCGGCGCTCACGGTGAACAGCACCTGGGACGGCGTCCAGAAAGACTCCACCTTCCTCTTCCTTGCCGGTGAGACGGAGTTCGTGGACGAAGCCTCCTATCTGGCGGCCAATACCAAGTTCTACCAGTACTGCTACAATTATACGTATCACAGCACGGAGAACCGTCCGGCCGTGGATTACATCTATGTGGAAGGTGGCGGTGGCCTCAAACCCGTGATTCACGCGCAGGAGCTGCAGGAAAAGACCCGCGCGGCCATCGAGGCCTATGGTGGAGACCCGGACAAAGTGGCCATTATCAAGGCCACCATCATCCTGCCGTTCGAAATGCCGGAAGACTATCTGGAACTGGACCATTTCCCTTCCGTGCTCAGTCCTACCATCCGGATCAAGACCGAAGACGATGAAGGGGAGGAATCCGTTTCCTTCGGCGGCCTCACAGATGCCAGCGTGAGTGCGGAAGACCAGGGTAACATAGACCGTTCCAACCTGTGCTATTCCCCGGATATCACCTATCATCTGCAGGAACTGCTAACCCGCACGGACCTGGACAGCGAAACGGACGGCGACATCTGGCTGCTCACCATCCACACGGAGCAGGTGGCCGATGCCAACGGCAGCCTCTATGACAATGAGTATTACCGGAACCTGATGTATGCCAGCTACTACAACGCCCTCTACGGCGGCGGTTACGGCGGTTACGGTGGTTACGGCGGATATGGTTACGGCAACAGCTACAGCAATTATTACAGTTATATGATGCTGGCCCAGATGATGGCCTCTTCGTCGCAGCAAACCTACAGCTATACCACGGAGCTGGATAAAGACCGTTATTATAAGGCTGTTATGAATGGCCCCGCGTCCAACAGTAAGGCTGGCGTTCCTTTCTTCCGCGTTACCTTCGCCATTCCGCAGGAATAGTTACTGACGGTAGCGTTCCGGGATGGTAACCGTGGGCGGATCTTCCCAAAATACAGACCAGTAAAGGGCGGGGAACTCGCCCCGCTGCCAGATTTGCACCAGTTCCTCCAATTCCTTATCGGCCCCTTCCGGGTCGTAGGCTTTCTTGAGGTCGTTGTCGAAGAGCTTGGCCACGGCCTGCCAGAAGCCGGCGGCCGCGCCGTTCTTGTAATTCTTGATTAAATCGTAGGGGACCACGCCGGTTTCCCGGTTGATGAGTTTCATCATCACGGCGCCCTGGGAGATGCTCATATTCCGGAAGGAGCCTTCAAAATCACTGAAGAGCTGTTTCTGGAGAGCCGATATGTACCGGTCTTTCCGGATAGGGCCGAAGTGTTCGGCGTTGAGGGTGCTGTCTACCTGTTTAACTAACACGCCCGCCGCCTGCGCGTACGGGTATACGGTGGCAAAGCGCCAGACCAGCTTGTAGTATTCCCGCCAGTTTTTCTCATTGCTGCTTTTGCCCCGGCCGATTATGAAGACGGGCGGCAGGTTGTCCAGATAGGTGGTGTCGCCGTTCACTACCTGCATCCGCAGGTTGCCGCCGCTGCTCCGGCCTGTTTCGGAATTGACCTGCATACGCGCCATGGCTTCCTGGCGGTCGCGCGCACGCTCCATGGCCCGGCGCACATGGTTGCTTTGGCCCTCCGCCGCCAGGGGCAGCAGGACAGCCAGCAACAAAACGGCGATATGACAGGCATTTTTCACGGGTGCAAAGATAAGTACCTGCAAAAATATTACCAAATCTCTGAATGCGGAAATCGGCCCGGATACTTTGGTCGAAAATGCACGGAAGTTTTTTTGAACAATGAACGTAACTTGCTCATTTTTCAGATAGTTAGCTATTAAAACTTGCGGTCGAAAATGTTTAAAAATAATGCAAAATAATTTGCTGGAATCAAAAATTTTTGTAACTTTGCAATCCCGAAATTGGAGCAAAATGCACCCAACCAGCTGAGTTTCAATGAGTTAGGGAATTATAAGGAAATTTTAAAGCATTTAAGAAATGTTACAGCCTAAAAGAACCAAATTCAGAAGGGAACAGAAAAACCGCATGAAGGGCAATTCCGGTCGTGGAAATCAGCTCGCATTCGGTTCTTTCGGCCTTAAGAACCTTGAAAATTGCTGGCTCACTGCCCAGCAGATCGAGGCCGCCCGTCAGGCTATCTCCCGTCGTATGAACCGTGAAGGTCAGATCTGGATCCGTGTCTTCCCCGTGAAGCCGTTCACCGCCAAGCCGCTGGATACCCGTATGGGTAAAGGTAAGGGTGATCCCCAGGGCTTCGTTGCTCCCATCACTCCGGGCCGTATCCTCTTCGAGGCAGAAGGCGTTTCCCTCGCCGTTGCCAAAGAGGCTATGCGTCTTGCCGCCAACAAGCTTCCCGTCGCCACCAAGTTCGTGGTTCGCAGGGATTATGTAGAAGAATAATAATCGGAGGAGAAGAAAATGAAAGTATCCGAAGTACGTGAGATGAGCGTCGCCGATCTGCGCGACCGCATCGAAGTCGAGAAGAACAACCTCGACACCATGAAACTCAATCATGCGATCTCTCCGCTGGAGGACACCTCCAAGATCCGCAAGACCCGTCAGGACATCGCCCGCATGATCACGATCCTGGCCGAAAAAGAGAAACAGCAGAACTAAAGAAGTACCCACCTATGGAAAGAAATCTTCGTAAGGAAAGAGTAGGTATCGTGGTCAGCAACAAGATGGACAAGACCATCGTCGTGGCCGTAGAAACGCACGAAAAGCACCCTATTTACGGCAAGTTCGTAAAGAAGACCACCAAGTTCGTTGCCCAGGACGAAAAGAACGAGTGCTCCGAAGGAGATACCGTCCGCATCATGGAAACCCGTCCCCTGAGCAAGACCAAGAACTGGAGATTAGTTGAAATCGTAGAAAAAGTGAAGTAATTATGATACAGCAGGAATCACGTTTAACGGTTGCCGACAACAGCGGAGCTAAGGAAGTCCTTTGCATCCGTGTACTGGGCGGTACCCGTCACCGTTACGCCACCATCGGCGAAACCATCGTCGTGACCGTCAAGAGCGCCATCCCCGGTGGCGACATCAAGAAGGGCACTGTCACCAAGGCTGTCGTCGTGCGTACCAAGAAGGAAATCCGTCGTCCGGACGGTTCTTACATCCGCTTCGACGAAAATGCATGCGTTCTGCTGAACGGCGCAGGCGAACTCCGCGGCACCCGTATCTTCGGCCCTGTGGCCCGCGAACTCCGCGAGAACTACATGAAAATCGTTTCACTGGCACCGGAGGTCCTTTAAAGAATAGAGAGTTATGAAAAAGTTCAATATCAAGAAAGGCGATACCGTGTATGTGAATGCCGGTAACGACAAGGGCAAAACCGGTAAGGTCCTCGAGGTTCTGCGCGACAAAGACCGCGTGATCGTGGAAGGTGTGAATATGGTGTCCAAGCACACCAAACCCAACCCGAAGAACCCCCAGGGCGGTATTGTAAAACAGGAAGCTGGCATCCACATCTCCAACGTCAATCTCGTTGACAACGCTGGCAAGCCCACCAAGGTGGCCCACAAGGAGATCGATGGCAAGAAGGTCCGCATTGCTAAAACAACCGGAGAGGAGATCAAGTAATTATGGCAAAGAAAGCAAACAAACCCGCAGAAGTTCAGGCTCTTCCTGTCGGATACTGCCCTGACCTCAAGAAAGTATACAAGGAGGAAATCGTTCCCGCTCTGGTGAAGCAGTTCTCCTACACCACCGTCATGCAGGTTCCCAAGCTGGTGAAGATCACCCTCAACGAAGGTGTGGGCGACGCCACCCAGGACAAGAAAATGGTGGAAGAAGCCGCCGAAGAACTGAGCATCATCGCCGGTCAGAAGGCTGTCATCACCGCTTCCCGCAAGGACATCTCCAACTTCAAGCTCCGTAAGGGCATGCCCATCGGCGCCAAAGTCACCCTGCGCGACGTCAAGATGTACGAATTCCTGGAGCGCCTCATCCGTGTTGCTCTCCCTCGTATCCGTGACTTCAACGGTATCTCCGAGAAGATGGACGGCCAGGGCAACTACACCCTCGGTATCAAGGAACAGATCATCTTCCCCGAAATCGAAATCGACAAGAACCCGCGCATCCACGGTATTGAGATTACCTTCGTGACCACCGCCAAGACGGACGAAGAAGCACACGCCCTCCTCAAGGCTTTCGGTCTCCCGTTCAAGAAACACAATAACTAGTATAGTAGCATGGCAAAGGAATCAATGAAAGCACGCGAGGTAAAACGCGCGAAATTAGTTGCTAAGTACGCCGCTAAGCGGGCTGCTCTGAAAGAGGCCGGCGATTATGCCGCCCTGGACAAGCTTCCCAAGAACGCCAGCCCCGTACGTCTCCACAACCGCTGCTCTCTCACCGGTCGTCCCAAGGGTTACATGCGCCACTTCGGCCTCAGCCGTATCCAGTTCCGCGAGATGGCTTCCCAGGGTCTCATCCCCGGTGTCAAGAAGGCCAGCTGGTAACAGACACAACAAACCTATTTATAATAATAATTAACAATCGGATATCGGGCGTCCAAGCGGCGCCGGTCCACAAAAAGACAAAACAATGACTGATCCCATTGCAGATTATCTGACCAGAATCCGTAACGCTTACCTCGCCGGTAAGAAAGTGGTGGAAATCCCCGCTTCCAACATGAAGATGGCCATCACCAAGATTCTGTGCGAAAAGGGCTACATCCTCAGTTACAAGCTGGTGGAGGGTACCCCGTACAACACCATCAAGATCGCCCTGAAGTATCACCCGGAGACCAAAGCCGCCGCCATCAAGAGCATCGTGCGCGTGAGCTCCCCCGGTCTGCGTAAGTACGCCGATGTGGCCAATATGCCCCGCGTCCTCAATGGCCTGGGTATCGCCATCCTTTCCACTTCCAAGGGCGTCATCACCGACAAAGAGGCCAAGGACCTGAATGTGGGTGGTGAGGTTATTTGCTATGTTTACTAATAGAAACGCATCTACATTATGTCAAGAATCGGAAAATTACCTGTAGTCCTTCCGGCCGGCACCAAGGCAGAGCTCTTGGACGGTAATGTCGTGAAGGTGAAAGGCCCTCTTGGTGAGATGTCCCAGAAAGTAGATCCGGATATCACCGTTACCATCGAGGGAAATGAGATTAAATTTACCCGTCCCAACGACCTCCCCCGTTTCCGCTCCATGCACGGTCTGTACCGCGCCCTGGTGCACAACCTTGTGGTGGGCGTGAGCGAAGGCTTCACCATCAAGCAGGAGTTCGTAGGCGTGGGTTACCGTGTGGCCGCTCAGGGTCAGCTGCTCACGATGTCCCTGGGTTATTCCCACGACATCCAGATCATGCTCCCCAAGGAAGTGACCGCCGAGACTCCGCAGGTGCGCAAAGGTGAGAACCCCGTTCTTATCCTCAAGAGCGCCGACAAACAGCTGGTGGGCCAGGTGGCCGCCAAGATCCGTTCGTTCCGCCGTCCTGAGCCGTATAAGGGCAAGGGTATCAAGTTCGCCGGTGAGCAGCTCCGCCGCAAGGCCGGTAAGACCGCTTCGGCCAAATAATTAGGATCCGCAAGCATGTCAATGGCACCGCCGAGCGTCCCCGCATGGTCGTGTTCCGCTCCAACAAGCAGATCTATGTCCAGGTGGTGAACGACCTCGAGGGCAAGACCCTGGTGGCTGCCGCCTCCAACGATAAAGTCCTGGCCGCCCAGACCAAAGGCAAGAACGGTATCGAAGCCGCTGCCATCGTAGGCAAGGCCATCGCAGAGCGCGCCCTCGCCGCCGGTATCACCCAGGTGTCCTTCGACCGCGGAGGTTATCTCTTCCACGGCAGAGTTAAATCTTTGGCAGACGCTGCCCGTGAAGGCGGCCTTGCTTTCTAATCATTGAGACTACTATGGCAAATTCTAATGTTAAAAGAGTAAAGACCTCTGACCTTGAACTCAAGGACAGACTGGTAGCCATCAACCGTGTGACCAAGGTCACCAAGGGTGGTCGTCACTTCCGCTTTGCCGCTATCGTCGTCGTCGGCGACGAGAACGGTGTGGTGGGGTACGGCCTGGGCAAGGCCAATGAAGTTACCGCCGCCATCGCCAAGGGCGTGGAGGATGCCAAGAAGAACCTGGTGAAGGTCCCCGTGATCAACACCACCATCCCGCACGAGCAAGTGTACCGCTTCGGCGGCGCAGAGGTGTTCATGAAACCCGCTGCCCCCGGTACCGGTGTGAAGGCCGGTGGCGCTATGCGTGCCGTGTTCGAGAGCGCCGGTGTGCAGAACGTGCTGGCCAAGAGCAAGGGCTCTTCCAACCCCCACAACCTGGTGAAGGCCACCATCGCCGCCCTCACTGAGATGCGCGACGCCTACACCGTGGCCGGTCTCCGTGGCATTCCCATGAGCAAAGTTTTTAACGGTTAATTCGAGAGAGACTATGGCAAAGCTTAAGATTACCCAGGTCCGCTCCAAGAATGGAGAGACCAAGCGTCAGATCGCTCGGTATCCGCCGGATGCACCAGACCGTGGAAGTGGAAGATACTCCCATCACCCGCGGCATGCTGGCCAAAGTGGCCCATCTGGTTTCTTATGAAGTAATTGACTAAGGAGGAACTAAGAGATGAAACTTGAAAATCTGAAGCCCGCAAAGGGCGCAACCCATAACAGCAAGCGCGTCGGTCGCGGTCAGGGTTCCGGTAAAGGTGGCACCGCCACCCGTGGTACCAAAGGTGCCCAGGCCCGTGCCGGTTACGAACACAAGGTAGGCTTTGAAGGTGGCCAGATGCCCATTCAGCGCCGTCTCCCGAAATTCGGCTTCAAGAACCCGACCCGCGTAGAGTATAAGGCTGTGAACGTGGCCACCCTCCAGGCCCTGAGCGAAAAGCTGGGTGTGAAGGAATTCGACGTGGACACCCTGATCGCCGCCGGTATCGCTTCCAAGGGCGAACTGGTAAAGGTGCTCGGCAATGGTGAACTCACCGCCGCCCTCGAGGTGAAAGCCAACGCTTTCTCCGCTTCCGCAACGCAGAAGATTGAAGCTGCCGGTGGTAAAGCAATCGTTATCGAATAACTACAGCGATGAAGAAGTTTTTTGAAACCCTTCGGAATATCTACAACATCGAAGAACTGCGCAAGCGGATCGGTTACACGATCCTGCTTGTGCTGGTTTACCGACTGGGTAGCTTCATCCTTCTCCCGGGTCTGGATCCCGAGGTCCTGAAGGGTGGTATCAGCGGTACCCAGGAAGGTCTTGTCGGCCTGCTGAACATGTTCTCGGGCGGCGCCTTCGGTAATGCCAGTATCTTCGCGTTGGGTGTGATGCCGTACATCTCGGCATCCATCGTGGTCCAGCTTCTGGGCATGTTCGTTCCCTCCTTCCGCAAGATGCAGATGGAAGGCGAGTCCGGCCGTCGGAAGATGAACCAGATCACCCGCTACCTCACCGTGGCCATCCTGGCCATCCAGGGTCCCGCCTACGTAGCCGGAATGATTCCCGCCGCTGCCCGCACCGTCACCTGGAGCCCCTTCTGGTTCAACCTGGTGTCCACCATCATCCTCATGGCAGGTTCCATGTTCGTGATGTGGCTGGGTGAACGGATTACGGACCGTGGTATCGGCAACGGTATCTCCCTCATCATCATGATTGGCATCGTGGCCCGTCTGCCTTATGCCCTCTTCGCCGAGGCTGCGCAGAAGTTCACCGGTAACGGTGTGGGCGGTCCCCTCCTGTTCGTGGTGGAAATGGTCATCTGGGTGCTTGTCATCCTGGCCGCCATCGCCCTGGTACAGGCTGTCCGTAAAGTTCCCGTGCAGTATGCCAAGCGTGTGATCGGCAACAAGCAGTACGGTGGTGTACGCCAGTACATCCCCCTGAAGATCAATGCTGCCGGCGTTATGCCCATCATCTTCGCCCAGGCCCTGATGATGTTCCCTATGCTGCTGGGTCAGTACGACGCCACCCGTGGCATCGCCGCTGCCTTCTCCAGCTATACCACCATCTGGTACAACATCGTGTTCTTCCTCTTGGTAGTTGTCTTCACGTATTTCTATACCGCCGTTACGGTGAACCCTACCATGATGGCCGAAGACATGAAGAAGAACGGTGGTTTCATCCCCGGTGTCAAGCCCGGTAAGAAAACGGCCGAATACTTGGATTCCATCATGACCAAGATCACCCTTCCGGGTTCCGTTTTCCTGGGCCTGATCGCCTGTATGCCCGCACTGGCCAACGTGCTGGGTGTGAACAACCAGTTCGCCAGCTTCTTCGGCGGCACCTCGCTGCTGATCATGGTGGGCGTAATCCTGGACACCCTGCAGCAGATCGAAAGCTATCTGCTCATGCGCCACTACGACGGACTCATGAAGACCGGCCGTCTTACCGGCCGTTCCGGCATGTAATTTTTGAATGTTTGTTTGAACAGCGATATGCTTAGGCCCAAAACTGAAGAAGAGATCGAGCTGCTCCGCATCAACGGGGATCTGGTGTCGCGTACACTGGCCGAGGTCGGTAAGCTGGTCGCCCCTGGTGTGACAACTGCGAAGTTGAACGAGGTGGCCGAGACCTTTATCCGTGACCACGGCGCAATTCCTTCCTTCAAAGGTTTCGATGGCTTTCCTGCAGCGCTCTGCATGAGCGTAAACGATGTAGTCGTGCACGGTTTTCCGTCCGACAGACCCCTCGAAGAGGGAGACATCGTTTCCGTAGACTGCGGAACCCTGTACAAAGGATACAACGGCGATTCGGCGTACACCTTCCCTGTGGGGGAGGTGGATGCCGAAACCCGGAAGCTCCTGGACGTCACCAAGTCACCAAGGCGTCCCTGTACAAGGGGATTGAAGCTGCCGTGGCAGGAGGTCGCACGGGCGATATCGGATACGCGGTGCAATCGTATGCAGAGTCATTCGGTTTTTCCGTTGTCCGCGAACTTGAAGGACACGGAATCGGCACCCAGATGCACGAAGACCCGGGCGTGCCCAATTATGGCCGACGGGGTCGCGGCACGCACCTGGTGGACGGAATGGTGATCTGTATTGAGCCGATGATCTGTGCAGGCGGCAGAGGTGTGTATCTTGCAAGAAATGGTTGGGCAGTACACACCGCCGATCACAAGAATGCGGCCCATTACGAGCTTACGGTTGTTGTCCGGAAAGGCCAGGCCCAACAGCTGTCAACGTTCGACTACATTGAGAAAGATGGTTCCATTAAATTCTAAAGCGTTATTTTAACATGTCCAAACAAGTAGCTATCGAGCAGGACGGAACGGTGATCGAAACCCTCCCTAACGCGATGTTTCGCGTAGAGCTGGAGAATGGTCATGTCCTCCTCTGCAACATTTCAGGTAAGATGAGGATGAACTTTATCCATATCCTTCTCGGTGACCGGGTGAAAGTTGAAATCTCGCCTTACGATTTGACCAAAGGAAGAATTTCTTTCAGATACAAATAAAAAATAGATAACGATGAAAGTCAAGACCTCCATCAAAAAACGCAGCGAAGACTGCAAGATTGTCCGGCGTAAAGGCCGCCTGTACGTTATCTGCAAGAAGAACCCCAAGTTCAAGATGCGCCAGGGTTAATGTGTA
>CACYHF010000036.1 GCA_902774155.1 uncultured Bacteroidia bacterium
CTTCTTCTGGGACCGCCTGGCAGTGGAAAAAGTTCGCTGGCGAAGGCCCTGGCGGGGATTCTGCCGCCCATGAGCCTGGAAGAGAGCGCCATCACCTCCAAGGTGTATTCCGTGGCGGGCCGGACAACGGGTTCGCCGGGCCTGCTGCGCCGGCGGCCGTTCCGCGCGCCGCACATATCAGCCTCCAAGGCGGCTATGCTGGGCGGTGGCAGCGGCGAGAACATCATGCCCGGGGAGGTGTCCCTGGCCACCAATGGCATCCTCTTTCTGGACGAATTCTGTGAAGCCCCCAAATCCACCCTGGAAGCGCTCCGGGCGCCGCTGGAAGACCGCGTGGTGTGCATTTCACGGCTGAAGGCCAAGATTGAGTACCCCGCCTCCTTTATGCTGGTGGCGGCTTCCAACCCCTGCCCCTGTGGCTATTACGGGGAGGGAGACCGCTGCACCTGCACGCCCGGTCAGCGCCAGGCCTACCTCTCCAAACTAAGCGGGCCGATAATGGATCGTATTGATATTCAATTACTTTGCAAAACTGTGGAGACTACCGCGCTGCTAAGAGGGGCCAAGGCAGAACCATCGGCCGCCATCGCGCAGCGGGTGCTCCAGGCGAGGGAAGTGCAGCGGACGCGTTTCGCCGGCACCTCCATCTTCACCAATTCAGAGATGGACTCCCGACAGATGGAACGCTTCTGCCCTTTGTCGGAAGACTGTAAACAATTGCTGGAGAAGGTGATCGACCGCCTGGGTCTGAGTGCCAGGGCCTACACCCGCATCATCAAGATTGCCCGCACCATTGCCGATTTAGCCGGTTCCCGGGACATCCAGCCCGTTCACTTAGCCGAAGCCGCCAGCTACCGCTTCCTGGACCGCCGGAATATTCTGGATTTGTAAAATGTTAGAAAAATTACTATCTTTGCCGTGAAATACTCAGAGATACACAAAAAACTGAGAGGGGCCGGATGCTATATTGTCCGGAATGGCGAACACCTTCCCGACAAGTTATCACGAAGCCCAAGAGGCAAAAAAAGGAACCATAAGAGAAATAAGTAGATTATCCGGAGTAAGCTTATGAGAAAAGTAACGGCCATTATTGAAACAGGATCAGATCACACTTTTTCCATTTATAGCCACGACGCAGACGATTTGCCCTATGGTGTTATTGGAACAGGAAACACGATTGCCGAAGCAAAAGAAGATTTTATGATTGCCTATCAGGAGATTAAAGAGTGTTTTCTGGAAAGGGGCGAAGAGTTTGAAGAGGTAGAGTTCTCGTTCCGGTATGATATTCCTTCCTTCTTACAGGAATTTGCCTTTGCCTTTACACTGGCTGGACTGGAAAGGATTACAGGCATCAATCAAAAACAGTTGGGTCATTATGTTAGCGGGTATCGGAAGCCATCCGCCAAAACCATCAGAAAAATGGAGGAAGGTATCCATCGGTTCAGTGAACAGCTGGGAATGATTCATTTTATAGGAGTATAACCATGAAGCAGCAGATCAAGATATCCGGACTAGAGGACCTTAAAAGGGGCGCGAAGGAGTTCCTGGATGCGGTGGGAGAGAATCGGCTGATTGCCTTTTATGCGCCTATGGGGGCGGGGAAGACCACCTTCATCACGGCCGTGTGCAAGGCCCTGGGCGTGGAGGAAGATGCCATCAGCTCCCCCACGTTCGCCATCGTGAACGAGTATCGGGGCAGAGGCGGCCGGCCCATCTTCCACTTTGACTTTTACCGGATTGAACAGCCGGCCGAAGCCCTGGATATCGGCCTGTACGATTATCTGGACAGCGGCGAACTGTGCCTGATGGAATGGCCGGAAAACGTGGAGGCCCTGCTGCCGGAAGAGACCCTGCAGGTGCACATCGAAGTGGCGCCCGACGGTTCCCGGACGCTTTCCTGGAAAGAATAGGGGATTACTGGCGCAGCCAGTTTTCCGGATTCTGCGGGGTGGAACCTTTCCACAGTTCAAAGTGGAACTGGTCTTCCCCGCCGATGGTATCCACGGTTCCCAACACCTGTCCGGTGGTCACCGTGTCTCCCGCTTTTACAGATACGGATTTCAGTTTGCTGTACAGGGTGAAGTATTCGCCGTGGTTCACCAGCACGCACTGGTTGTAGCCGGGCAGCACCACAATCTGCGTAACCTTACCGTTGAAGACAGCTTTAGCCTGCGAGCCCCGCTTCACGGCCAGCGTGACGCCATTGTTCTGCGGCAGGTCCACATTCTGATACACGGGGTGCTTGTGCTTGCCGAAACGCTCCACAATAGCCCCTTCCACCGGCCAGGGCAGCCGACCCTTGTTGGAGGCAAACTCATTGGACAGCTTGGTGTCAATCTCCGTGGAGGTGGTTTTTCCGCCGGTTTTCGTTTTGCCTTTGTCCTTGCTGGCAGCCTTCTTGGCGGCGGCTTCCTGTTCTTTGCGGATGAGTTCGGCGATCTTGCGGTTCAGGGCCTCCTTCTGGCGGTTTTTCTCCTGCAGCTGCTGCTGGTATTTCTTGCGGTCCTTGTTAAGCTGAGCCACCAACTGGTTCTGTTCCGATTCTTCGCTCTTAAGGCTGGTGCGCTCCTGTACCACCTTGCGGCGCATGGCATCGGCCTCTTCCTTCAGTTCCGTGAGCCGCTCTTTTTCCACTTCCAGGCTGGCCGATGTTTCCCGGATTTTCAGGGCCTGGTCACTCATTTCGGCCGATAGCCCGCGCAGGTAGCCGAAACGGCGGAAGGCCTGGCCCACATTTTCGCTGGAGAGCACGTACATGTACCAGATGCGGCTGTCGCGGTTCTTATAGGCGCCGCGGATGAGGCGGCCGTAATAGAGGGAAAGGGTGTCGTGGCGGGCCTGCAGGCGGTCGATTTCGGCCTGGACCACGCGGATGGAGTCCGTCAGGAGGCGCAGGGTCTGGTCACAGCCGGCAATGAGTTTTTCCCGGGCCGATATCTTACTTCGCACCAGGCTCAGGTTATTCATGGCCGCCGAACTGTTCTTGGCATTCTGCGCCAGCTGGCGGTTGAGCACGGCAATGTCCTTCTCCAACTGCGCGCGCTGGCTTTCCAGCTGCTTCATGTTGGATTTCTGGCCCAGAGCGGGCAGGCACACGCACAGCGTGAGCACTAGGAGCGTGAGGATTCTTTTCATTGCTTTTCCTGTGCATCCAGGCGCGCGGCCTGATTCCGGTAAACTTTAGCGGTATCGTTTTCTCCCAAGGCTTCCAGCACGGTGGCATAGTGCCGCAGGATTACTGCGCTTTCCTTGCCTCCGTACAGCATGGCGTGCTTGAAGAAGGGTTTGGCTTCCAGATCCCGGCCCATCAGGTGCAGGATCCAGGCAAAAGTGTCCAGGTAGGTGGCGTTGTCCGGTTCCGCTTCCACGGTTTTCTTGGACATGTTGTAGGCCTTCTTGAGCCGCTTGCCCTGCAGGCTCAGGTAATAGGCGTAATTGTTGAGCACCGGCGCATAGTTCGGATCCAGCCGGAGGGCCTTTTCATAAGCCGCGTATGCCTGTTTCTCCTGTCCTTTTTCGTGCAGGGCGTCGCCCATCATGGACCAGGCGCTCAAGCATAGCTGTTTATCCTTGGCGTGGTGCGACAATAAATATTGGCAATTGTCAATGATGGCGTCGTAGTCCTGGAGCTGGTAGTTGGCCATATTGGCATAGTCCAGGAAGCCCAGTTCACCAAAATGCTCAAAAGCGGCCATAGAGCGCTCCCGCAGGGGTTCCCACTGTTTTTGCAGGGACAGATATTGTACATAGGTGGCGGCCTGTCCCAGGCTTTCGGGGAATTGGTCGGCCGCGCTGCGGAACCATTGGCCGGCTTCGGCCTCACGCCCCGTGCTGTAGAAATAACTGCCCACGGCGGCCAGCACGCTGCTGTCGGCCGGATGGACCTCCGCGGTTTCCCGCACCAGGCGGTCGAACCCTTCCCTGTGCAGTTGCAGGATCTTGGGGTCTATGCTGCGGGTCATATTGGTGATGTACATCGTCTTGCTGGATACCGGCACGTCTTCCGAGCCGAAGAACGGCTCCAGGGTGTTGAAATAGTCCTGATACCGGCGCTGGTGGCGGTATACTTCCGACATTCCCAGGATGGCGGGGATATAGCTGCTGTCCAGTGAAAGGGCTTCCGTATAGCGGGCCTGGGCCAGGGAGTCGGCGAAATCGGCCAGGTAATAGTCTCCCAGCATGGACAGGATGATGGGGGAGGAGTACTGCGCGTTGAATTTTTCCAGGAGTTCCGCACCTTCTTCCTGCTTGCCCATAGCGGTGTACACGTCGTACTGCGTGCGGGCCACCACTTCCGACGGGCCCCGCTGGCGCTCTATATCGGCCAGGGTGCCCAGGGCTTTTTCATATTCCTGCCGGGCCAGGTAGATGTCCAGCAGTTCATAGATGGCCGATGATTTGTCGGGGAAGGCTTTCACGATGGCTTCGTACTGGGCCTGCCCCTGGTCCATCTTGCCCTGCATCAGGTACAGGCGGCCCAGCATCCGGCGGTACCAATAGTTGGTGCTGTCCAGGGCAACGGCTTTTTTGAGGGATTCTTCGGCGGCATCGGCCTGCTGGGCCTGGAGTTGGGTCTGGGCCAGATAATACCAGACGGCATCGTCCTCCGGGGCCGCTTTGGAGAGGGTTTCCAGTATTTCCCGGGCCTGCTTATAGCGGCCGTTCCCATAGAGCGTAACCGCATCTATGAGATTGCTCTCCACCGTTTGGGCGCCCAAAGACACCCCGGCAAGAAAGCCTGCGAGAAGAGTTAAGACCCATTTTTTCATAAATACAAAAATACGGGAAATATTTTGTTTTCTCTTAGTTTGCACATATTTTTGTGTTCGCAAAAAAACAAATTTCGGACCCATTGAAACGTTTTCGGGACAAATTGCATCTAATTACTTGGACAAGGGACGATGAGTCCCCTGCCGGGTCGTCGTCCGCGGAACGTTTGGCGCAAGCCTGCAAGGAAGGGGACCGGAAAGCCCAAAAGCAGCTCTTCGACATCCTGTCGCCCAAAATGATGGCCGTCTGTTTGCGGTACATGGGGAATCGGGAAGATGCAGAAGACATCCTGCAGGAAGGTTTCATCACCTTGTTCACCAAAATTGACAGCTATCAGGGAGCAGGCTCCTTTGAAGGCTGGGCCAGAAGGATCTTTGTCAATACTGCACTCATGCATCTCAGGCGTACGGACGCCCTGGGGCTCAGCGAAGATATTGAGGAGGCCCGCGGCCTGTTCACGGAAGAGCCCACGCCCGTACAAAAGATGGGATACCGGGAATTGTTACGGTTGGTGGCGGCCCTCCCGGCCGATGCCAGAACCGTCTTCAACCTGTATGTGGTGGAAGGGTATTCACATAAGGAAATCGCCAAGGAACTGGGATGCAATGAAGCTACCTCGCGCTCGAAACTGCAGCGCGCCAGGCTTCGTTTGCAGGAAATGATAAAAGGAAAAGTATGACAGAGCAGGAATTTGACATACAAGTAAGGAACTTACTGCAGCAAGCCACGGAGGAGGTCTCCCCTCATCTGTGGGAAGGTGTTGCAGCCGGGCTGGAGAAGAAGCGCCGGATCGTTCCTGTGTACGTATGGCGCAGCATTGCCGTGGTGGCAGCGGCTGCCGCCGTGATAGCGGGTGTGGTCTTCCTCCGCCCCGAAACCGTCCCTACGGAACATTCTAACCCTACTATATTAGCAGAGGCTCCCGTTACGGAGGTGGCTCCCACCCCCGTAACGGAAACAGAGCCGGAAGTGGTTTCGGTACGTCCCGCTCCGTCCAAGCCTGTCCGTCTGGCCCAGACGGTTGTTTCCCAGCCTGCCCCGGAGGTTACAGAGGTAGTTACTCCCGTTCAGGAAGAAACGCCTATTGCAGACAATCCGGTGCCGGAAGAAAAGGTTGAGCCGGCAGTGGAAACCGTTCCGGAGCAGCCCGCCAAGGATTCCCGTACGGCCTATCAGGAAGATTTGGAACGGATGAACCGTCTGCTGTACGAAGAAGAACGGAAGCAGCCGGCCAGCCAGGGTTTCTCCATTTCGGCCCAAGGTAACATTCAGGATAAGCGTCGTGGCTCTTTGGGAGAATTCCAGCGCCCGTACGCTGCCCCCATCGCCAACGCCACAGAGGGTATTTACAACGAAGGGACAGACAGCTTCACGCTGCCGTTCTCGGCCGGTATCGGCTTGAAGTATTATCTCTCTGAGCGCTGGGCGCTGGGTGTCGGGGTGCGTTACACCAATCTGGGCCGCACGTTCGTGGGCGATTATGTGGGAGATGGTTTCCGTTTCCTCCAGACCGACATCGACAACCATCAGCACTGGCTGGGTGTTCCCGTTCACGGTTATTATGAATTCGTGAACCGGGGTCCCTGGCGTGTGCACGCTTTCCTGGGTGCCGGCGTGGAATTCCTCCTGGACAACGACTATCTGGTGCACGGCGTGAACAACGACATCCACTACCACGGTGGACACGCCCGCCCGCAGTGGTCCGGAGATATGGGTGTGGGTGTGGAATTCCGCATTACGCCTTTCCTGGGCATCTATCTGGATCCCAGTTTCCGCTATTATTTTGCTACGGAGTGGGAGCCCCGCTCCATCCGCACGGTCCAGCCTCTCCGTTTCGACGTGGAGTTAGGTTTGCGTTTCAACTTGGGAAAATAAGCCTTTTAGCGTAACGGCTTCAGTTTCACGGTACCGGGGATGTCATCTTCCGGCGGTGCGCCGTGCAGGTAGATGATGCGCTGATTGGGGCTGCCCCGGAACAGGAGGTCGGTGTCCCGCTGTTCCAGGATGAACGGCCCGTCCACCAGAACGTCCAGCCAGGGCAGCATCTGGGCCAGATGGGCATCGGCCTGGATTTCTTCCAGGGTGAAGCCGGTCCAGCACCAGATGGTCTTTTGGGTTTCCTCTTTGATGCGCCGCGCCAGTTCCGTAAAGGCCTCCACCTGGTAGAAAGGGTCTCCGCCGGAGAAGGACACGTCCGACATGGTGTCGGCCTTGATCAGTTCCAGCAGGTCTTCCACGTCCACCCACCGGCCGGCATCAAAGCTCCAGCTTTCCGGATTGTGGCAACCCTTGCAGGCGTGTTTGCAGCCGGCACAATAAATGGCCGTCCGGAAACCCGGTCCGTCGGCCATTGTTTGTTCAATGATATCTAGTACTTTGATTCTCATAAAGTAAGTCCCCTCCCCGAGGGAGGGGGTTTGGGGGAGGGGTAACGTCGGGGAGCCTTGTGCCAAATAGCCAAATTTTGGCTATTTGTGCACGACTCTGTCGTGGAGTTCGGCCAGTTTGCCGGCGTTCCAACGGTCGGTGGTGCCCACCAGGTAACCGGTGATGCGCTGCAGGGTGTCGATGTGGTGACCGTGGCAGTGCGGGCATTCTTTCAGGTTGTCATCGGCGTTCTCGTAGCCGCAGTCCATGCAGCGGTTGCGGTTGTGGTTCACGGAACCATAGCCGATGTCGTACTTGTCCATCAGGTCCACGATGCGCATAATGGCCTCCGGGTTGTGGGTGGCGTCGCCGTCCACTTCCACATAGAAGATATGACCGGCATTCTCGTACTTGTGGTACGGGCCTTCGATCTTGGCCTTGTGCTCCGGGGTGCAGTGATAGTACACCGGGATGTGGCTGGAGTTGGTGTAGTAGTCCTTGTCGGTGATGCCGGGCAGCACGCCGAAGGTCTTCTTGTCGCGCTTGGTGAACTTACCGGACAGTCCTTCGGCCGGGGTGGCCAGGAAGGTGAAGTTGTGCTGGTAGGTCTCGGCGAAGCCGTTGATCTTTTCGGCCATGTGGGAGATGATCCTGAGACCCAGCTCCTGGGCTTCCTCGCTTTCGCCGTGGTGCTTGCCGATAAGGGCGATAAGGCATTCGGCCAGGCCGATGAAGCCGATGGACAGGGTTCCCTGGTTGATCACGCTCTCGATGGTATCTTCGTCGTCCAGCTTTTCGCTGCCCAGCCACAGGCCGGCCATGAGCAGCGGGAACTGCTTCTTGAGGGCGGTCTTCTGGAACTCGAAACGCTCGTTCAGCTGACGGGCCGAAATCTCCAGGGCCCAGTCCAGCTTTTTGAAGAATTTCTGGATGCGGAGGTTCTTGTCATCTTCCTCGTTCATGGCTTCGATGGCCAGTTTCACGATGTTGATGGTGGTGAAGCTCAGGTTGCCGCGGCCGATGGAAGTCTTGGGGCCGAATTTGTTGCCGTAAACACGCGTGCGGCAGCCCATGGTGGCCACTTCGTGTTCGTAGCGCTTGGGATCGTCGGCCTTCCAGGCGTCGTCCTGGTTGTAGGAGGCATCCAGGTTCAGGAAGTTGGGGAAGAAGCGGCGGGCGCTTACCTTGCAGGCGAATTTGTAAAGGTCGTAGTTCGGGTCTTCCGGGAGGTAGGAGACACCGCGTTTTTTCTTCCAGATCTGGATGGGGAAGATGGCGGTGGAGCCGTTGCCCACACCTTCGTAGGTGGTGTTCAGGATCTCGCGGATCACGCAGCGACCTTCGGCCGAAGTGTCGGTGCCGTAGTTGATGGAGGAGAACACAACCTGGTTACCGCCACGGCTGTGGATGGTGTTCATGTTGTGCACGAAGGCCTCCATGGCCTGGTGAACGCGGTTCACCGTCTGGTTGATGGCGTGCTGGAAAGCGCGGTCCTTGCCCTGCAGGCCGATGAGGTCATGCTTCAGGTAGTCGTCCACCTTCTTTTCCTTCACATCGGCCAGGTCCATGTTGAACAGGTCGGCGGCTTTGTCCACCTCTTCCTCGAAGGTCTTGCGCACGTAGGGAGCCAGGTAGAAATCGAAGGCCGGGATGGCCTGACCACCGTGCATTTCGTTCTGGACGGTTTCCATGGAGATGCAGGCCAGCACGCTGGCGGTCTCGATGCGCTTGGCGGGACGGGATTCGCCGTGGCCGGCTTTGAGGCCGTGTTCCAGGATGAGGTCCAGCGGGTGCTGGATACAGGTGAGGGACTTGGTGGGATAGTAGTCCTTGTCGTGGATGTGGATGTAGTTGTTGGCCACGGCGTCGCGCACGGGGTCGCTCAGGAGGCACTCGTCCACATAGCTCTTGGTGGCTTCGGATGCGAACTTCATCATCATGCCGGCGGGGGTGTCGGCATTCATATTGGCGTTCTCACGGGTGATATCGTTGGCCTGGGCCTGGATGATGGTCTCGAAGATCTCATTGCTCTTGGCCTTGCGGGCGATATTGCGCTTGTTGCGGTAGCGGATGTATTCCTTGGCCACTTCCTGGCGGGGGCTGTTCATGAGGTGGTTTTCCACCACGTCCTGAATCTCCTCCACGGTCATCTCTTCCTTGTCCAGTTTAGAGATGTCGTGTGCAATCTGTGCGGCTAATACAATGTCTTCTCCTCCTTCCGTCACATCCATAGCCTTGAGGATGGCGGCTACAATTTTTTGGTTATTAAAGTCGACGCGACGCCCATCGCGTTTTAGTACACGTTTTACCATATAGCGTTATTTTTCTGATTCGTTTCTACGGCGAAAGCCACGGGAACAAAGTTATATCTTTCCGTTCTACTTTCCCACGATTCTATTAAAAAAAGTTATTAACAACTAGCGCCTCCGCTTGTTAATTTGCTGATTAACAGACGGAAGCGCTTCTTTTATAATTTAGAATTAATCTAAAATATAACGTTGGTGTTTCTTTTTCGGGAAAGTTATCAACAACCCGCGGGAGGCCATCCTTTATTCCAGATACAGGCTTAGGTCGAAGGTGACCTTCAGGCCCTTGGCGTAATAGAAGGTGATAGGCCGATAGGTGTTGTCGCAGCTGTAATCCAGGGTGTACTCCGTATTCTCCCGGAGGCCGCTTACCAGTGCCGTCATACGCTCTACGGGGCACAGGCATTTCATGGTACCGCCATCGGTCACATAGGCGTGGTAATGGAGGATACCGTCCTGAAGGCTCAGGTCACAAGTAATACCGTTCACCAGGGAGCAGTTCAGGGTAGCATTGGTGCGGGTGATGAGCAGGCCGCCGTCCGTGTATTCCAGAATGAGTTGCGAAGTGACGTAGCTATCGGCCTTGGTCTCCTGGTTCCGGCCGCAGCCCGTGTGCTGGAACTCCGCCGTAACCGGACCCTCCGGCTGGTTGTGGCTGCACGCACCCAGGAGCAGGGCGGCAGCAAGAAGGATTAGTCTCCTACTACCCATACCAGAACGTGACGGTCAAAGGTCATGTATTCCAGATCGTACTCTTCCTCATCCTCGTTCTTGTCGATGAAGGTGGCTTCCAGCTCGCCTTCGCCGCGGGGACGGAAGCGCTCGATTTCGATTTGTTCGGCAAAGTCTACGCTGTAGCGGCTGAGCAGTTTGAAGACGGCTTCCTTGGCGCACCAGTAGATGGCCAGTTGCTCGTTGCGCTTTTCGTCTTCCAGGTCATCTATTTCTTCCTCGCTCAGGGCTTTCTTTTCCACGGCGCTGAAATCCCGGTCCAGGGACTCGATATCGATGCCGCAGTCCTGGTCTTCGTGCAGGATAACCGCCACATATTTCTCCGTATGGGTGATGGAGATGTTGGTGGGGTTGTTTTCCAGATAAGGCTTGCCGTTGTCGTGGTGGCTCAGATATACCTTTTCCTCAAAGAGGGTATTGAGCAGGGCGCGGACGGCCAGGCGCTGTTTGCGCAGGGATTCGCTTTTGATGAAGGAGATTTCCTCCATTTCATCAGTGGGTGTGGCGGCCAGACGGGTGAGTTCCTCTTCCGTTTCGGTTACTTGCCACACGCCGATGGTGGCATCGTTTTCGAGTTTCTTCTTTAAATAAAGTCCCATTAGTAAGGTGTTTGAACGACAATGATGAAGCGCCCGGGGGCCTTGCGGCTTCGGGTTTCTCAGTTTATTTCAGGGTAAAATCGCGACAGAGGGTCGTCTGATCCGACGACCGTTAACTGGTTAGCTATGACCTGACTGGGAGGCTCCATATTAATCGTTACAATTTTGCACCACAAAGATAATTCATTTTTCGCAATTCCAACGAATCTTTGCGCGGAATTTCGTATCTTTGTGGTCCCGAACAAGAAAGTAAACAACTAAATAATAATAGTATCATGAAATTCCTAACTGATGAAAAGCTCCTGATTGTGGGCGCTGCCGGTATGATCGGTTCCAACATGGTCCAGACCGCCTGTATGCTGGGTCTTACCCCCAACATTTGCCTGTACGATATTTTTGAGCCCGGTCTCAAGGGCGTATTGGCCGAAATGGACCACTGCGCATTCCCTGGCGTGAACCTCACCGCCACCATCGACCCTGCCGTCGCCTTCAAGGATGCCAAGTACATCGTATCGGCCGGCGGTGCACCCCGTAAAGAGGGTATGACCCGCGAAGATCTCCTCAAGGGCAACTGCCAGATCGCAGCCGAATTCGGCGACAACATCAAGAAGTACTGCCCGGACGCCAAGTTCGTGGTGGTCATTTTCAACCCGGCCGATGTAACCGCCCTCACCGCTCTCATCCACTCCGGCCTGAAGCCCAGCCAGCTCACTTCCCTGGCCGCCCTGGACAGCACCCGTCTGCAGGAAGCCCTGGCCCAGGAGTTCGGTGTGCAGCAGTGCAAGGTCACCGGCGCCTACACCTACGGTGGTCACGGCGAAGCCATGGCCGTGTTCGCCTCCCAGGTCAAGATCGACGGCAAGCCCCTGGCCGAAATGAACCTGAGCGCAGAGCGCTTCGCTGAAATCAAGCACAACACCATTCAGGGTGGTTCCAACATCATTAAGCTCCGTGGCCGCAGCTCCTTCCAGAGCCCCGCTTACCAGGCCGTGAAGATGATCGAAGCCGCCATGGGCGGCGAGGTCTTCACCTGGCCCGCCGGCACCTATGTGAACGAAGGCAAGTACAAGAACGTGATGATGGCTATGCCCACCACCATCGATGCCACCGGTTGCCACTTCACCACTCCTAAGGGCACGGCCGAAGAAATGGCTGCCCTGGACGCCTCCTATGAGCACCTGGTGAAAATGCGCGACGAGATCGTGACCCTGAACATCGTCCCTCCCGTGGCCGAATGGACCAGGGAGAACGCGAATCTCTAATGGATCATCAGGACGCCTAAGGCCAGAGAAGAAGGCCCAGGCGGTAGGCGGCGAAGGCGAAGAGCCACGCCACCAGAATGGTATAAAGACACAGGAGAATGGCCCAGCGCCATTTTCCTGTTTCGTTTTTAATGGCTACGAAGGTGGCCACGCAGGGGAAGTACAGCAACACGAACACCATAAAGGCCAGGGCGGCGGCGGTGGAGATATCGGCCTTTAAGGCGGCCTGGAGGGCGGTGTCGCCGTCGGAAGCCTCCACGGCGCCTTCCTGCGCATAGGTTACGCCCAAGGTGCTGATGGTGAGCTCCTTGGCGCCGATACCCGCCAGCAGGCCCACGTCCATCTTCCAGTTGAAGCCCAGCGGCTCCAGTGCCGGCTCAACGGCCTTTCCCAGGCTGCCGATGTAGGAGTGCTCCTGCTGATAGGCCTCCGTGCTGCCTTCATAGCGCGGGAAATACCCCAGGAACCAGATGGCGATGGAGAACAGCAGGATGGTGGTGGCCATCTTTTCCAGGTACTGCCGTCCTTTCTCCCAGGTGTGCCGGCCGATGGCCTTGGCGGTAGGAATGCGGTACGGCGGCAGCTCCATCACAAAGGGAAGGTCGTCGTCCTTCACGAAGCGGCCCAGGACCAGGGCCGATAAGATGGCCAGCACAATGCCCAGCAGATAGATGCCCAGCAGCGCCGTAGCGGGATGGGCCGGGAAAAAGGCCCCCGCAAACAGCACGAAGATGGGCAGCCGCCCCGCACAGGACATAAACGGGATGATGGCGATGGTGACCAGGCGGCTCTTGCGGCTTTCAATGCTGCGTGTGGCCATGATGGCCGGCACATTGCAGCCGAAGCCCATCACCATGGGGATGAAACTCTTGCCATGAAGGCCGATCCGGTGCATCAGTTTGTCCACGATGAACGCCGCCCGCGCCATGTACCCGCTGTCTTCCAGGATGGAAATGAAGAAGTACAGGATGAGGATGTTGGGCAGGAACACCAGCACGCTGCCTACACCGGCGATGATGCCGTCCACCACCAGGTCCCGCAGCCAGCCATCGGCCATGAAGGCGCCCACCTTGTCACCCAACCAGCTTACAGCAGCGTCAATCCAGTCCATAGGGTATTGCCCTACGGTGAAGGTTGCCCAGAAAATAAACCACAACAATAAAAGGAAGATAGGGAAGGCGAGCCACTGGTTGGTGACAAGGGCGTCTATTTTATCGGTGAGGGTGCGGCGGGGCCGATCCTCCTGGTATTTCTCATAGGTTTCGGCCAGGGCGCCCTGGATGAAGGCGTACTTGGCATCCACGATGGCGCTTTCGGCCGATGTGCCCAGCAGCTCCCGGATGCGCGTCTCTTCTTCGGCCCGCGCCTGGCGCAGGACTTCGGCTTCGGGGATATCGGCCACCAGGCGCTCTACGTCCGCGTCCGTTTCCAGATACTTGATGGCCAGATAGCGGGTGGAGTAATGGGACGCCAGGTCTTTGTTGTCGAAGAGGATCATTTGCAGGCGGCGGATACTCTTTTCCAGTTCGGCTCCGTGGTTCACGTGGATGTGGCGGGCCAGCTTGGGATCGGACTGCTCGTAGATCTTGATCACGGTGTCGAAGAGTTCCGGGATGCCCTGGCCGTTGCGGCTCACGGTGGGGCATACGGGCATACCCAGGAGCCAGCCCAGCTGCTGTGTGTCCAGTTTGTCGCCCTTGTGCTGAAGCTCGTCGTACATGTTCAGGGCCATCACCGTGCGCAGGTTCATGTCGATGAGCTGCGTGGTGAGGTACAGGTTGCGCTCGATGTTGGAGGCGTCCACCACGTTGATCACCACGTCGGGCATGGTCTCCAGCAGGTTCTTCCGCACATAGAGCTCCTCAGGGGAATAGGCCGATAAGGAGTAGGTGCCCGGGAGGTCCACCAGGGTGATGTCGTAGTCCTTGTGGCGGAAATGCCCCTCCTTGGCGTCCACGGTTACGCCGGAATAGTTGCCCACGTGTTCGTGGCTGCCGGAGGCGATGTTGAACAGGGAGGTTTTGCCGCAGTTGGGATTGCCCACCAGGGCCACGCGGATGTTGTGGTGGCGTTCTTCGGCCACGTGGGCCAGGGCACGGTTCAGGCGCTCCTCTTCGGCCATATCGCCGGGAAGGGCCTGGAGGTGTTCGTCGCTGCGGAGGGCCTCACGGGCTTCTTCTTCCGTGACCACCTCTATCAGGCGGGCTTCCTCCCTGCGCAGGGATACTTTATAGCCGATGATTTCGTATTCGATGGGGTCCCGGAGCGGCGCGTTGAGTACCACCCGCACGGCTTTTCCCTGGATGAAGCCCATTTCTATCAGGCGTTTACGGAAACTGCCGTGACCGTGTACGCGCACAATCACAGCCTGCTCTCCGGTTTGAAGCTCCGATAATACCATCTTGTTTTTGAAGTACCGATGCAAAGTTACGGCAGGAACGCTTCTCTGTCAATCCCCATTTATTGGTATTCTCGAAAAATAATCCTTAAATTTGCAGGATAATTAGGGAAAAACTAAAAACAAAAGATAAGATGAAAAAAATACTTCTGATTGTCGCTGCCCTGTTTGTGGGTATGCAGGCTCAAGCGCAGCTTGTAGCCGACGGCGGTTATTTTCACGGCTTTGAAAACGGGAACACAACCTATTCCAGTCCTTCCCTGGATGGCCTGTTTCTGGGCGCCCGCTACAATGTGGACCTGGATAACTGGATGGAAGGTCTTTCCTTCGTTCCGGGCCTGAATTTTTCGGCCCTGAGAGGTAAGGTTATGGTGGCCAATATGGTACTGCCCAAAACCACCGTCCGGGAAATTGCCGTCAACCTGCCCCTTCACATCAAATACCGGTACGAATTCATGTCCAATTTTGCCGTATACGGCTTTGCCGGCCCCACCTTGCAGCTGGGCCTGCTGAACAACATCGTGGACAAGAACGACAACGCCACCCTTCGGTACAATATGTATAAGGAGAACAAGCTGGGCGCGGCGCCCCGCACCCCGTTCAACCTGTATCTGGGTCTGGGCGCCGGCGTGGAAGTGTCAGAGCGTATCCAGGTAAATGTGGGCTTCGACTTCGGCCTGCTGAATCTCACCACGGGTCAGAATTACAAGCTTCATCGCAACGTCCTCAAAATTGGTATAGGTTATATTTTCTAATCACCCAGGCCTTCGCACAGGTCGTTCCGGGTGCCGGTTATCTGCACGTTATTGAGAACAGCAAGAACATTAAGAGCGGCGAGTCCACCGGAGACGCCTTCCACACGAACGGCTTCTACCTGGGCGCCAGCTATAAGATCCGTCTGGGTGATTATTTCGGCGTAGCTCCCGGTTTCTATGTAAATATGCTCTTCAAGAGCGTGAACAAGGACAATGGTGCCACCATCGCCGGTATTCCTATCGGTGGTTCTGCTTCTTATAACTACACGGAAGTTGCCCTCAACATTCCGGTGAACTTCTCCTTCAAGTATGAGTTCACGGACAATGCCGCTTTCGTTGTATTCGCAGGTCCCACCTTCCAGTATGGTGTGATGGCCCGTTCTACCTTCCATGGCGCCGTTAGCATCGGCGGTATCCACTATTCTGATGGTGAAGCCTACAACCACTACGGCAAAGACGGAGACAGCAATCCCTTCAACATTCTGCTGGGTGGCGGCCTGGGCATCCAGATTGGAGACATCCAGTTCATCGCCGGCTACGATCATACTCTGCTGAACCGCTCCAAGAGCGACACCGGTTACTACACCGGCGCCCACGTGATCAAGGCTGGTATCAACTTCGCTTTCTAGCGCCGGGAGAATTCGCAGCCACAGAAAAGCTGGTTGTAGAAGTTCTCTTCGCGGATAATCTGGTTCCGGCGTTCCTGAAGCCCGCCTTTCCGCCAGTTCCGGTCCCACCAGGTAACCCCCGGGACCTGGGCGCAGGCCCATCGGCCGGCTTCATTTACCTGTTCCAGGTCTTTCCAGCGGGAACTGGCCAGCGTAGTGCTTAGCACGGTAAAACCATTGGCCGATGCATATTGCGCGGCACGAAGCAAACGCTGCTTGAAGCAATTCAGGCAGCGTTTTCCGCGTTCCGGCTCCTGCTCCAGGCCTTGGGCGCAAAGCTGCCAGGCGGCGTGGTCGTAGACGTCGTCCACAATCTCGATGCCCCATTTATGGGCATAGCGGATGCATTCGTTCAGTCGGTGGTCGTATTCTTCCCGGGGGAAGATGTTGGAATTGGAATAGAAGATGACCGGCCGGATGCCCCGCTCCATCAGGCATTCCACGATGGCGCTGGAGCACGGCGCGCAGCAGGCGTGCAGCAGAATCCTGTCGGCCCCGCCGGGCACTTCGATATGCAGGTTGACGGTCATCACCTGCAAAGATACGGTTTTTTGTGTATCTTTGCGTCCGTATGGCCATTCACACAGAAAAAACACAGCACCGGGGGCCTTCTTCCCGGAAAATGAACGGCTGGCTGGCGCTGAGCCCGCTCTTTGTCTTCCTGGCGGTTTATCTGGCCGGCTCCATCATTGCGCACGATTTTTATAAGGTGCCGGTGGCGGCGGCCTTCATCATCGCATCGGCCTATGCCCTCATCATCACCCGGGACGTTCCCAAAACCGATGACAAAGTAGCCATTTTTTCGGAAGGCGCGGGCAACCGCAATGTGCTGCTGATGATCTGGATCTTCGTGCTGGCGGGAGCTTTCGCGGCCACGGCCAAGGACATCGGTGCCATTGACGCCACGGTGAACGCCACGCTGCACATCCTGCCGGGGAATCTCCTGTATGCCGGCCTTTTCCTGGCGGCCTGCTTCATCTCTATGGCCATCGGCACCTCCGTGGGCACCATCGTGGCGCTGGTTCCCATCGCTTCCGGCATTGCGGCCGAAGCGGGCATCAGCATCCCTTTTATGACGGCCATCATTGTGGGCGGAGCTTTCTTCGGTGATAACCTGTCCTTCATTTCCGATACCACCGTGGCGGCTACCAAGAGCCAGGGATGCTCCATGCGCGACAAGTTCCGCGTGAACCTGTGGATTGCGGCGCCGGCAGCCATCGTGGTCACCGCGCTGTACGTGGTGCTGGGCCTTTCCGTGCAGGCGGCCCCTTCCGCCGCGCCGGTCCAGTGGCTGGGGCTGATCCCTTACCTGCTGGTCATCGGCCTGGCCCTGGCGGGGATGAATGTGATTACGGTACTGGCGCTGGGCATCGGCGTGAACGGAATCATCGGCTGGTGTACAGGCGCTTATGATTTTGTGGGCTGGATGGCTTCCATCGGCGGAGGCATCGGCTCCATGGGTGAACTCATCATCGTGTCGCTGCTGGCCGGTGGTATGCTGGAAATCATCCGTTATAACGGGGGCCTGCAATTCATCATCGACGGCCTTACCCGCCGCATTGCCGGCCGACGACCGGCGGCTCTTTCCATCGCCGCCCTGGTATCCCTGGTGAATCTCTGCACGGCCAACAATACCATCGCCATCATCACGGTGGGCCCGCTGGCCAAGGACATCACCCGGCGTTTCGGCCTGGATCCCCGCAAGACGGCCTCCATCCTGGATACTTTTTCCTGCCTGGTCCAGGGCATCATCCCTTACGGCGCACAGATGCTCATGGCCAGCGGCCTGGCGGGGGTATCGGCCGTAGCCATTATCAGCAACCTGTATTATCCGTTCACATTGGGCATTGTGGCCCTGCTGTCCATTCTACTGCGTTTTCCGCGAAAATATTCCTAAATTTTCAGTATCTTTGTATCCCGTTATGCGCAACAGCTCCCATTATCCGTCCATGGACCCTGCCATGAAAATGGCAGAGCTGAGCATCGAGAAGGAGCGCCTGCAGGATATCCTGAATTTCCTTCGGAAAAGCCACCGGTATTACCGGGATGTGATGGTTCCCAACCTGGCGGCGGGCCTGGAGCGCCTCGTGGAGCCCTGCAATGAGCAGCAGCGGCAAACCCTCTGGAAGTTTTTCACAGACTATAAACAAGAGCTGCTCAACCACTTTTCCTATGAGGAAAACGTGGCGTTCCCTTATATCGAGGCCATGCTGGACAACGAAAGAAGCGGCCTGTTTTCCATGGGTGAATATGAGCAGAACCACTCCAACGTACAGGAAAAGCTGGAAGACCTGAAGAACCTGATTGTCAAGTATCGCCCGGCCGAATGCCGGGAGGAGGATGTGAACCAGGTGCTCTACTGCCTGTATGCCCTGGAAATGGATCTGGAAAAACACACGTTCATAGAGGACGACGTACTCATTCCCGCCGCCACGCGGCTGGAGGAGCGGGTGGCCGTGAGCAAGGAGACCGAAAAACTGAGCGCCCGGGAAAAGGAAATCCTGGTGAGCGTGGCCCAGGGCAAGCTGAACAAGGAGATTGCCGACGAGCACAACATCTCCATCAACACGGTGATCACGCACCGCAAGAACATTACCCGTAAGATCGGCATTAAAACCGTGGCCGGCCTTACGGTGTATGCCCTCCTGAACAACCTGATAGACATGAATGCAATAGAATAGCCATGGATTACAGCAAGTTTATCAAATTCTACCCCGACTTCCCCATCAAGGGCGTCAATTTCGTGGACATTATCCCGTTCCTGCAGGACAAGGAATTGTTCCGCCAGTTGTGCACGGACCTCGCCGCCATGTGCGACGCGCCCAATGTGGCCGCACCGGAAGCCCGCGGTTTCCTTTTCGGCGCCGGCATGCTGTACGGGGACAATCCCATCCAGAATCTGATTCCCCTGCGCAAAAAGGGCAAGCTGCCCTTCGCCGAAGGAGACCTGGTCCAGGTGGAAATCATGAAGGAGTACGGCCCGGACCACGTGTACTTCCGCAGATCAGATATTGCGGCCAGCGTCCCCGAAGGCGGGCTGGTGGAAATCACCTTCTTCGACGATATCCTGGCCACCGGCGGCACGGCCCGCGGCCTGGCCCAGGGCCTGAACCTCCAGACCGTCACCATTGACGGGAAGCCGTACCGCGTAAAGGTGAAGGACTTCGTGTTCCTGGTGGAGATCGACGACCTTCCCGGCCGTTCCCGCCTGGAAGACATCGCCCCGGTCAAATCCCTCATCCACGTAAAAGAATCCGATTAACCCATAATAACCCGCGCTATGTCCTTTGTAGATGACAGAATCGCCATGGAAGGCCTCACCTTCGACGACGTCCTCCTTATCCCGGCCTATTCTGAGGTTCTTCCCCGCGAAGTGGACCTCCATACCCGTTTCTCCCGCAACATCAAGCTGAACATCCCCATCGTATCGGCCGCCATGGATACGGTGACGGAGGCGCCCATGGCCATTGCGCTGGCCCGTGAAGGCGGTATCGGCGTCATTCACAAGAACATGAGCATCGCCGCCCAGGCGGCCCAGGTGCGCAAGGTCAAACGCACGGAAAACGGCATGATCAGCGACCCGGTGACCATTGCCCAGGACAAGACGGTGGGCGATGCCCTGCGCCTGATGAAGGAGTATCACATTGGCGGCATCCCCGTCACGGACGGCAGCCGGCGTCTGGTGGGTATCGTGACCAACCGCGACGTGCGTTTCCGGCAAGACCTGTCCGTCCCGGTGCGTGACGTGATGACGTCCGAAGGCTTGGTAACCATCCCCGTTTCGCGTACGGACCGCGATTACGTGATAACCGTGCTGGAACAGCACAAGGTGGAAAAACTGCCGGTAGTGGACGGAAAGGGCAATATCGTGGGCCTCATTACCTACAAGGACATCCTGCAGGAGCGCCGCTTCCCGGCCGCCTGTAAGGATGCACAGGGCCGTCTGCGCGTAGCGGCGGGCATCGGCATTACGCCGGATGCGCTGGACCGCGTGGCCGCCCTGGTGGCCGAAGGCGTGGACGCCGTGGTGCTGGATTCGGCCCATGGGCACAGCAAGGGCGTGATGGATCTGCTCAAGAAAGTGAAGGCCGCCTATCCGTTACTGGACGTGGTAGTGGGTAACGTGGCCACCGAGGAAGGCGCCCGCGACCTGGTAAAGGCCGGGGCCGACGGCGTGAAGGTGGGTATCGGCCCGGGCTCCATCTGCACCACCCGCATTGTGGCGGGCGTGGGTGTGCCCCAGTTAAGTGCCATCTACAACGCATCGCAAGCACTTAAAGGAACGGACGTTACCCTCATTGCCGATGGCGGCCTGCGCTACTCCGGTGACGTCGTGAAGGCCCTGGCGGCCGGCGGAGACTGCGTGATGTGCGGCTCCATGTTCGCCGGCACCGAGGAGTCTCCCGGCGAGGCCATCATCTACAACGGCCGAAAGTTCAAGGCCTACCGCGGCATGGGTTCCATCGACGCCATGGCCGCCGGATCCAAGGACCGCTACTTCCAGGACGACAAGGCCGAACTGAACAAACTGGTGCCGGAAGGCATCGTAGGCCGCGTGCCGTACAAGGGCACCCTGGCCGAAACCGTATATCAGCTCATCGGCGGCCTGCGCTCCGGTATGGGCTACTGCGGCGCCGCCAACCTGGCCTCCCTCAAGCAGGCCAAGTTCACGCGCGTCACCGCCAGCGGTATGACGGAAAGCCACCCGCACGACATCACCATCACCAAGGAAACCCCCAACTACTCCCGCAGTGAATAAGATCGTAATTCTGGACTTCGGTTCGCAGGTAACGCAGCTGATCGGCCGTCGCCTGCGGGAGCTGAACGTCTATTGCGAAATCTACCCTTATAATAAGGTGCCGGCCCTGGACGATTCCGTGAAGGGCGTCATCCTGTCCGGTAGCCCCTGCAGTGTACGGGACAGTAATGCCCCGCAGGTGGACTTGTCCCTGTTCCGGGGCAGGTTGCCGCTGCTGGGAATCTGCTACGGTGCTCAATATCTGGCGTTTAAGGGCGGCGGAAAAGTTGAGGCTTCCAACAGCCGGGAATACGGTCGCGCCATGCTGCGTGTGGTGGCCGATTCCCCGCTCCTGAAGGGAATCCAGCCCGAAACCCAGGTGTGGATGTCCCACGGCGACACCATATCGGCCCTGCCTGCCGGGGCGGAGGTAATCGCTTCCACGGCCGATGTGGAAAACGCCGCCTATCATTTCGTTGGGGAACCCACCTATGCCGTGCAGTTCCATCCGGAGGTGTACCACACCACGGAGGGCACGCAGATGCTTTCCAATTTTGCGCTGGACATTTGCGGCTGCAAAGGAGACTGGACGCCGGATTCCTTCATTGAAACTACGGTGGAGGCGCTGCGTGCGCAAATCGGCTCGGACAAAGTGATCCTGGGCCTTAGCGGTGGCGTGGATTCCACCGTGGCAGGCGTGCTGCTGAATAAGGCCATCGGCCCGCAGCTCACCTGCATCTTCGTGAACAACGGCCTCCTGCGCAAGAACGAATTCACCGATGTTCTGGCTTCCTATAAAGACATGGGCCTGAATGTGATCGGGGCCGATGCCTCGGCCGACTTCCTGGCCGCGCTGGCCGGG
>CACYHF010000037.1 GCA_902774155.1 uncultured Bacteroidia bacterium
ATGGAAGTGCGTCCGGCTCACGCACAAGATCCACGGCCACGTGGGCATCTATGCCATCCTGGGCGCCAAAATGGGCGTCTATGCACGCGAAAGGCTGGGAACGCCGCTTCACGTGGTATCCTTTGCCGGTCACACACCCCCGGTGAGCTGCCTCAACGACGGCCTTCAGATGGGCGCCCGCGCTACGCTGGGCCACGGCAACATTGAGGTAGCCCCCAGTGACAGACAAGAGGTTAAAGCCCGTTTCCAAGGGCCGGAAAAAAGTCTTACGCTGCAGTTGAAACCCCGGTACGCCGCCCAGGTGGAGGCCGATATCCGCCACGGTGTGGAGCAATATGGCCACACGCCGCCCTATTGGAAATACGTTAGCAGGCTGGCCATCCAATACTGGAGCCAGTGGGACCGGGAAGAGATTTTCGAAGAAATATAAATCAGTTTACTTCTTTCCGGAGAGGGCGCGCCAGGTGCCGGCGAGCATTCTGCCGAAGCTGAATCCGTTCCGGGAAGAGTACAGTCCGGCCCGGCGCAGGCTTTCGTTCAGCAGGTGCCGGGGCTTGTAATACTCCTGCAGCAGGGATACCCGGGTCTTGAGCCGGTCTCCCTGAGCCTGGATGGACTCGCTGGAGCTTTCAATGGCTTTATCCAGCGCGCTTCCAGGGTGGGTTCCTTCTGCTTGGGATTCATAATGTTGTTGTACATATCCACAAAGGTGTTCTTGAACAGCCTTTTATGCACAAGCATAACAATAATCAGGATGACCAGCAGCGCGCCGGCCACGATGAAAGCAGCCTTCGCATAACTGTCCAGCATTTCTCCCAGCAAAAGGACAAACGCAAAGGCCAGCGACAGCAAAAGGACGCTCAGGATGGAGAAAACCAGCAGAAGGCCGGTAATGGCCGTTGTTCCCTCGGCCAGGACTTTTACTGTACGCAGTTTAATATTATCCAATTGCTCATCCACATAGACGAGGCCTTCATCGAGCACGTTCTCAATGGGTTTCAAAAAGGAATCTGCCATAACTATTATCTGTCTAATTCTAGTTCATAATGGGTTCAAGTTCCAAAATTACAAAAAGAGGGATAGAATCACAAGTTTTGTCTTATCTTTGTAGCTGGAATTAAACCACTATGAACCTCAACCTTAAACCTGTTCTTACTCTATTCTGTGGCCTTTTCTGGGCTACACTGCTGCAGGCGCAGATTATGCAGGTGGACGAAGTATCTTTTGACACCCGCGCCACTTTCCACCAGCAAACCACGGATGGCGTATACGATTCCCATTTCCAGGGAGACTACCTGAACTTCCACCTGAAAGGACATATCACAGACAAAATCAGCTTCCGGATCCGGCAGCGCCTGAACAAGAAAATCGACGAGAAAAACCCTTTCAACGCCACGGATTTTCTCTGGATCAAATGGCAGGCCACGCCTCACTGGGCCTTCACGGGCGGCAAACATCCCATCGCCGTGGGCGGCTATGAGATTGACTCCGCTCCTATTGACGTGTACTATTACGGTGCCTTCAGCAGCCGCCTGTACCAATACTACGCCTTTGGCGTTTCGGCCACCTACACGCCCGCCCCGGGCCAGGACATCCAAATACAGTTCTGTCCCTCCCCCATTTCTCCGGGCACGCAGGACTCCTATTCGTACAACCTGTACTGGAACGGACACATCGGCTCCCGCTGGCTCACCACCTGGAGCTACAACCTGGTGGAAGACGAACTTCACCGCAAGATGAACTGGTTCGTTTTTGGTAATAAGTTTCCTCTGGGCAAACTGGTCATCGATGTAGACTTCATCAACCGCGCCGCCTTCGGCCAGCCCCATTTCTTCTCGGACTGGACGGTCATCGGCAAGGCCATCCTGAGCCTGGGCAAATGGAACCTTTGCACCAAGATAGGTTATGAGCGTAACGATGCAGCCAACGTGGACCCGGACGGCATTTCATACGACCTGGTGCTCCCGGCCGGCAACGATTACTTTTACGGCGGTGCCGGTGTGGAATTCTTCCCTTTGGGCAATGAAGACCTCCGCCTGCACGCCGTCTATTTCCGGGACAACCACGACAAAGTGAACAACTTCGACATCGGTATCACCTGGCGTTTCGCCATCTATAAGCGCAAATAAAATTCCCCCGTACTATGCTGCTGCAAGCCACCTACAACGAACTGAACGCACTCATCCGTGAAAAAGCCCAAATTGAGGGGCTCTCCCTGGATTTTGACGCATCCGACACCGCCAAAGTATCCTACGATTTAAAAATCCTGGGAATGACGTCTACCGTATCGTTCCTGGTGAAGGTCATTTCCATCGAAGGGAGCCGGATCACGGCCGAAATCCACGCCGGATGCATCGGGGATTTTATCCTGGACGTGGCCAAGAAAAGCATCATCCAAAAAACGCCCGAGGGTCTCATCGAATCTTTTGACAACAAGACAGCCGTAGTGAATCTGGGAGCCATTCCGGAACTGCAGTCCGTTTTCGACACCCTCACCGTCAACAATATCTCCTTCACGGAAAGAACCGTCTGCCTGGACGGCGGCGTTAAATAGCCGCTAGTCTGGTTAGAAGCGCCAGCCTACGCACAGGGTTCCATTATAACGCAAATAATTAGCCTGCACACTTTTGGAATTACCTGCGGTGCAGTGATGGATGGTGCCCCTGAGGGCGGCGAAAAACCGATTCCGGTTGTAGACGATGGCCAGATTCCCGGTGGTGATGAAATGAGGGAACTGCAAGCCCGCTTTGATTTGCTCCTTATCCATAACGAGTTTGCTGCTGTCCAGGAAGACCAGGGTAGGAATCGCCGAGGCGTGAAACAGCAAATTACCTACTACAAGATTGTACCCGTATCCGACACCGATGCTCCAGGTGGATCCGCCGAAATACATATCATCGGGAACGGCGAAATCGGCATTTTTGTCAAAAGGAACACCGTTTTTATTGGTCCGGGTTCTGAAAAAATTGGCCGATGCTGCGGCGATAGCGCTGCCGGAGCTTTTGCGTTGAATCCGGGACTGGCCGAAGGCTGCCGGATAAGAAAAGTGGTCTCCGTTAAAGATGTAGTACACATCGGCCGTCAGCGCGGTGTGTCGCAGGCTTTCCGCAGGAATGTCTATGGTAACGCCGTCAAATGTCTGGGTGCCCTTGAAATTCCTGTCCACCTTGAACCCCAGCTCAAAAGCGAACTTCTTTCCATAGGAGTTGAGGCCTATGGTAAAGTAATTCTTAGGTTTTTTCAACAGGTTAAAACCCACTGAGAGGGTAATGAAGCGCCAGTTGAAGGAAACACCCTGCTTTAAAAGAAAAGGAGAACGGATGTCTGTGAAAAAGTCCTTGTCCTCATAAGAACCTTTGAGCTGAATGGTACTCCCGGAGAAATCCAGGAATCCCTTGACCGACGCGTGCTGTTTGGGCACCTGGATAAAAGTGGTGTCAATATCTTTCATCCCCCCGGAATAAGCCAGGAAGCTGCAGGAAAACAGGACAAGGATAAGCGCTGACAATCTTTTCATACAAGGCGCGCTAAGACTTTACCTCCTGTTCCAGATCGGGCATAAGCCGTTTCACTACTTTCTTGTCATAGAAGAAGCGGCCCGCAATTACGCGGATAACCGTATAAGTGGGGATGGCGGCCAGCATACCCATGGCCCCACCCATGTGACCGGCAATAAGGATGACGATGAAGATTTCAAGCGGTGTGGACTGGATGCTGGTGGAATAGATCAACGGCTGCAATACGAAGTTATCGATGAGCTGTGCCGCAAACATAATGGCCAGCACAATAAGGGCAAACGCCCAAATATTTACGTCCAGGCCCACGCCGGTGCCATATTTGAGCACCACGCACAGCACTACACCCAAAATCTCGCCGATCAGCGGGCCGATATAAGGGATGACATTCAGCAGACCGGCAATAAAACCGATACCCAGAGCATAGATGAAGCCCACCCTGGCTATGGCCCAAAGGCCCACGAAGTCCACAAAAGCAACGCACAACGTTTCCAAGATCAAGCCTACAAAATAACGGGAAAGCAGGTGATTGATGTCGCCAATGGCATCCTGTACCTCTGCCTCATAGCGGTCCGGCGTGACGGCAGCGATGATGTTGCCGAAAAGGTTCTCATCCTTCACGAAGAAGAAGGAGATGAAAGCCACCGAGAACAGACCCACGGCGATGCTGGCCACCACACTGGCTACGGAACCCACGATACTGGTAACGGAAAGTGAGCCGGTAAGTCCTTTCAGATAACCCATCACCAGGCCCAGGGCATCATAATCCTGGGGAATGCCGGGAATCTTCTCCTTGACCCAACCATTGAATTGGCTGATTTCCGGCATACGGATATTGCTGAACAGGGAAGCTTGGCGGATAATGCCGGTAATCACCGGAATCACCTGCGTGACAATGAATACCAGTCCCCCGATGACGATGAGGATGGACACAATGGCCAGCAGCCAGTCCGGCGGGGTCTTCCCTTTGATCTTTATCTTGCTCAGGAGCCGCACAAGCGGATGGGAGATGAGCGAGACGACGAACGCCAGTACAACGTAAACGAGTACGCTGCGGAAATACCAGCAGAACCAGCCGACAATCAGCAGAATACCAATCCAAATAATGTAACGGGACAGTCTGTCCACCGCTCTTTCCTGTGCCATATAATAGTCTGTTTGTGCAAAGTTAACAAAAAGCAAGTAGAATACTTGCGCATCTGCCGAAATTTTCCCATTTTTGTATCTAATACTAAAGCCAATAACCATCCATGGACTCCGTCAAAGTCATCGAGATCAAAAAAAGTGTGTTTGCCAGCAACGAAGAAGACGCAGCGCGTCTCCGTAAGGAATTGAAAGACAAGGGAGTATTCCTCCTGAATCTGATGTCTTCCCCCGGCAGCGGCAAAACCACCACCCTCATCCGGACCATCGGCCTGCTGAAAGATAAACTGCGCATGGCCGTGATGGAGGCCGATATCGACAGCGACGTAGACGCCCTCAAAATCAAGGAAGCCACCGGCATTCCCTCCATCCAGCTCCACACCGGCGGCATGTGCCACCTGGATGCCGAGATGACCCGCCAGGGCCTGGACAACGTCCCGCTGGAGAACCTGGACCTGGTGATTCTGGAGAATGTGGGCAACCTGGTCTGCCCGGCCGAATTCGACACAGGCAGTTGCAAGAACGCCATGATCTTGAGCGTCCCCGAAGGCCACGACAAGCCCCAGAAATACCCCCTGATGTTCTCCATCTGCGATGTGGTGGTGATTAACAAGATAGACGTACTCCCCTACTTCGATTTCGACCTGGAGAAGTGCAAGGAGTACATCCATATGCGCAACCCCAAGGCACAGGTGATTCCCATCTGCGCCAAAACAGGCGAGGGCGTGGAAGCCTTCGCCAACTGGCTCCTGCAAGAAGTTAATAACTGGAAAAACTGATAGACCATGCCTGAGATGTCAAAAAAATTTGTCCCCAAACACCTGGGCGACAAGAATCCCAATCCCAAGCTTTTGAAATTCGTCCGCCACGTTACAGACCGCGTGCCCGGTAAGATCAAGATGGACTCCAACGCCCCGGAATACTGGGGCCTGGCCTGCATCTTCGAAGATGAAATGGATGCCGTCACCCGTGAAGCAGCCCTGGATTTGCTCCTGGACATGCTCCCGGGCAATTTCTTCAAAGTGCGGGAACACCACACATACCAGGAACTCCACCAGTGGAACGCCAAAAAGCACTATACGCCCGACGACAAAAGCTTTGACGACCTTCTGGATAAGTTGGCCTATTTCGGCATGCTGGAATACGACTACGGAGACAAATACACCAAGGACGGTCCCATCCCCGGCACATCCTTTGAGCGCGATGCCCGTATCTATTGGGTCCCCATGTTTGTCCCCGGCAGCGCCGAATACACCAATATGAATACGGAACTAATGGACAAGCATCCGGAGCTGGCCATGTTCTTCGAGCGCATGACCTTCCTTCCGCTGGAGAAGATTACTCCTATGGTGCCCATGGGCGGCAGCGGTATCGGCATGCATGTGATACCCGTGGAAAAGTCCATCTCCATGGAAAACGAGTCCATTGACATAGAGCATATTTCATATTGGCTCAAGCGTTATGAGGGCCACCTGGGCGTGGGTATCTGCTCCTGCCGCTACGGACGGAAAAAATTGGACGAAGGCTGCGCCGACGACTACCGCGACTGGTGCATAGGAGTGGGCGACATGGCCGATTATCTGGCCGAAACAGGCCGCGGCCACCACATCACCTACGATGAAGCTATGGCCATCCTCAAGAAGGCAGAGGACCACGGTTTCGTCCACCAGGTGACCAACATCGACGGCGAAGGCAAGATTTTCGCCATCTGCAACTGCAACGTCAAGATCTGTAATGCCCTGCGCACTTCGCAGCTCTTCAATACGCCCAACCTCTCCCGCAGCGCCTATGTGGCCGAAGTGGACCCGAAGAACTGCGTGGCCTGCGGCCGCTGCGTGGAATACTGTCCCGCCGGCGCCGTGAAGCTGGGCCAGAAGCTCTGCACCAAGAACGGCCCTCAGACCTATCCCAAGCAGGAACTGCCGGATGCATCGGCCTGGGGCGAACACAAATGGAACGAAGACTACCGCGACCGCAACCGTATCAACTGCTATCCCACCGGTACGGCCCCCTGCAAGACGGCCTGCCCGGCCCACATCGCCGTACAGGGCTACCTGAAGAAGGCGGCCGAAGGCAAATACACCGAAGCCCTGGAGCTCATCAAGCGGGAGAATCCGTTCCCGGCCGTGTGCGGACGCATCTGCAACCGCCGCTGCGAGGACGCCTGCACGCGCGGTACCATCGACCAGCCCATCGCCATCGACGCCGTGAAGAAATTCCTGGCCGACCGCGACTTGAACGCCGAAACCCGCTTTGTGCCGGAGGTGAACATCTGCTCCAACGTACAGGAACGCTGGGAAGAAAAGATTGCCATCATCGGCGGCGGTCCTGCCGGTATGAGCTGCGCCAACTACCTGGCCATCATGGGCTACAAACCCACCGTGTTTGAAAAGAACGAAGAGCCCGGCGGCATGCTCCGCTATGGCATCCCGTCCTATAAACTGGACAAGGCTGTCATCAAGGCCGAAATCGATATCATGAAGGAGATCGGCGTGGAAGTACGCACCGGTGTGGAAGTGGGCAAGGACATCACCATCCAGCAGTTGCGGGAGCAAGGCTACAAAGCCTTCTACGTAGCCATCGGCTGCCAGGGCGGCAAACTGCCCGGCATCCCCGGCGACACCCTTAAGGGCACCACAACGGCCATCGATTTCCTGCACAAGGCCAACTGCGGCGATGTAAAGGTGGAAGGCAAGGTAGTAGTGGTTGGCGGTGGTAACGTAGCCATCGACGCAGCCCGCGTAGCCCTGCGCAGCGGCGCCTCGCAGGTAACTATGCTGTCCCTGGAAACCGAGGACATAATGCCCGCCTCCCTGGAAGAGCGCGCCGAAGCCCGCGAGGACGGCGTAGTCATCAACCCCGGCTGGGGTCCCAAGGAAGTGCTGGGCCAGGACAAGGTTACCGGCATCGTCTTCAAGAAGTGCACTTCCGTGTTCAACGCAGAGCATAAGTTCGCACCGGAATACGATGAGAATGAATTGATTACTTTGGATGCCGACCTTGTCATCTTCGCCATCGGCCAGACCGTGGTGCTGAAAGACCTCCTCAAGGACACCAAGGTGGAATTCTTCCGCGGCGTGTATCCCATCGCCGACAAACTAACCTACCAGACGGCCGAACCCGACATCTTCGTGGGCGGCGACGTCTTCACCGGTCCCAAGTTTGCCATCGATGCCATCGCCGCCGGTAAGGAGGCCGCCGAAAGCCTGCACCGCTTCGTGCAGCACGGTCACATGACCATCGGCCGCAACCGCCGCGATTTCATAGAACTGAACAAGGGCGATATCCTTGTGGAAAGCTACGACAACGGCTCCCGCCAGGCTCCCGGCGTGCTTCCTGTCAAGACCAAGTTTGCCGAATATCAGGGCACGCTCACCGAAGAACAAGTGCGCAAGGAGACAGCCCGCTGCCTCAGCTGCGGCGCCTCCGTTGTGGACGAGAACCGTTGTATCGGCTGCGGCATCTGCACCACCAAGTGCGGCTTCGACGCCATCCACCTGCACCGCGTGCATCCGGAAGCCTCCGTCATGCGCACCTCCGAAGACAAATTCTCCGGTATCCTCCCTTACATGATTAAGAGAACCGGCAAGATTTTGTTCAGCAAGAAGAAATAAGATGCACGAACTGGGAATCGTTTTCTACATCATCCGGGACGTCAAGGAGGCGGCCCGGGAGCACGGTGTGGAAAAGGTTTCCGCCGTGGTGATGAACATTGGAGAAGTGTCCACCATCGTTCCCGAGTATCTGATGGACTGCTGGCGCTGGGCGGCCGATAAAGAGGACCTGCTGCGGGGCGCGGAGCTGCGCTTCCACATCCTGCCGGCCGTAACCTACTGTCAGGACTGCCACGCGGAATACGGAACGGTGGCACACGGAAAGAAATGCCCTCACTGTGGTAGTGAGAACACCTACCTGTTACGGGGAAATGAAGTAGAAATCAAAGAAATAGAAGTATGAAAATTACCTCTGCAGATGTCCTGGAAGACATCAGACGGAAAGCCGTCCAAGCGCTTGCCGTACGGGAGGAAAGCAACCAGTCCGTGCAGGAAACCGCCTGCGGTCTGGAAAAAGGGACGCCGCACATCCAGATCCTCTGTTGCGGCGGTACCGGTTGCAAAGCCTCCGACAGTGCCAAAATCGTAGAGAACTTCCGCGCAAGCCTCTCCGCCCACGGAGTGGCCGACAAAGTGGATGTGGTTGTACCCGGTTGCTTCGGTTTTTGTGAAAAAGGCCCCATCGTCAAGATCATCCCGGACAACACGTTCTACACTTCCGTCCGTCCGGAGGATGTGGAAGAAATCGTCACGCAGCACATCATCGGCGGCAATAAGGTAGAACGCCTCCTGTACAAGGATCCCGGCACGGGCGCTACCATCAGTGACTCCAAGCACATGAACTTCTACCGCAAGCAAATGCGCATCGCCCTGCGCAACTGCGGATTCATCGACCCGGAGAACATCCTCGAGTACATCGCCCGCGACGGCTACAAGGCCCTGGCCGAAAGCCTCCAGCGGGACAGCCTGGAGGTCCTGGCCGATATCAAGGCCAGCGGCCTGCGCGGCCGCGGCGGTGCGGGCTTCCCCACCGGTGTCAAGTGGGAGATCGCCCGTAAGTTCGACGCCCCCGACAAGTACGTGGTCTGCAACGCCGACGAAGGAGACCCGGGCGCCTTCATGGACCGTTCCATCATGGAAGGAGACCCCAACTCCGTGGTGGAAGCCATGATGATCTGCGGCTACTGCATCAACGCCCATCACGGCCTTATCTATATCCGGGCCGAATATCCGCTGGCCGTACACCGGCTCCAGGTGGCCATCGCCCAGGCCGAAGAACTGGGCCTGCTGGGCAAGAATATCCTGGGAACAGGCTTCGACTTCGACATCGAAATCCGCTACGGCGCCGGTGCGTTCGTCTGCGGTGAGGAAACTGCCCTCATCCATTCCATGGAAGGCAAGCGCGGCGAACCCACCCTGAAACCGCCGTTCCCGGCCGAAGCAGGCTACTTTGGTAAGCCCACCAACGTGAACAATGTGGAAACCCTGGCCAATGTGCCCGTAATTTTGACCAGAGGACCCCAGTGGTTCGCTTCCATCGGCACGGAAAAATCCAAGGGTACCAAGGTGTTTGCGCTGGCCGGTAAGATTAATAACGTGGGCCTGATAGAGGTCCCGATGGGAACCACGCTACGCGAGATTATCTACGACATCGGCGGCGGCGTGAAAAACGGGAAGAAGTTCAAGGCCGTCCAGACCGGCGGTCCTTCGGGCGGCTGCCTCACGGAAAAGCACCTGGACATTCCCATCGACTACGAATCCCTCACGGCCGCCGGTTCCATGATGGGTTCGGGCGGTATGATCGTGATGGACGAGGACGACTGTATGGTCTCCGTGGCCAAGTTCTTCCTGGAGTTCACGGTGGACGAATCCTGCGGCAAGTGCACGCCCTGCCGCATCGGCAACCGGCGTATGCTGGAAATCCTTACCCGGATTACGGACGGCCGCGGAACCCTGGAAGACCTGGACAAGCTGGAGAACCTGGCCAAAGTCATCAAGGACACCGCCCTGTGCGGCCTGGGCCAGACGTCCCCCAATCCGGTCCTAAGCACCTTGGCCAATTTCCGGGAAGAATATGTGGAGCACGTACGCGACCACGTTTGCCGCGCCCATAAGTGCAAGGCCCTCCTCACCTACTCCATCGATCCGGTCCTTTGTAAGGGCTGCAGTGCCTGCGCCCGCGGCTGCCCGGCCGAAGCCATCGTGGGCGAGGTCCGCAAACCGTTCGTCATCAACCCGGAGAAATGCATCCGCTGCGGTATGTGCATGAGCCGGTGCAAATTTGGAGCCATCAACGTCATTTAAGAAGAGCGCTATGGAAAAAATGATTCAACTCACTATAGATAACAGACCGGTTTCCGTACCGCAGGGCACTACCGTACTGGATGCTGCCGCCACCGTGGGCATCGACATCCCCGCCCTGTGCCATATAGACCTCAAGGGAACCTGCGTGAAAAGTTCCCCGGCCGCCTGCCGCATCTGCGTGGTGGAAATCGACGGCCGGCGCAATCTGGCCCCATCCTGTGCAACTATGGTAACCGAAGGGATGGTGGTCCGCACCAATTCGGCCCGCGTAGTGCGCGCCCGCAAGACTGTGGCGGAGCTCATCCTCTCCGACCATCCCAACGACTGCCTCACCTGTGCCAAGTGCAACCACTGCGAACTGCAGAAGCTGGTGACCCGCTTCAACATCCGAGAAATGCCCTACAAGGGAGAGCAGTCCACCCGCAAGAAGGAGCAGACCGTGGCCATCACCCGCAATATGGACAAGTGCATCCTGTGCCGCCGCTGCGAGAGCGTTTGTAACAACGTGCAAACGGTGGGCGTGCTGGGCGCCATCCGCCGCGGCTTCGATGCCACCATCGCTCCTACCTTTGACAAGATGTTTTCCGAGACCAACTGCACCTACTGCGGTCAGTGCGTGGCCGTCTGCCCCACCGGCGCCCTCACCGAAAGGGACAATACGGACCGTCTGCTGGACGATATCTGCAACCCCGACAAGATTGTCATCGCCCAGCCGGCTCCGGCCGTGCGCGTGGCACTGGGTGAAGAATTCGGCCTGCAGCCCGGGACCATCGTCACCGGCAAACTGGCGGCCTCCCTGCGTGCCCTGGGATTCGACTATGTATTCGACACGGACTTTGGCGCAGACCTTACCATTATGGAAGAAGGGGCCGAAATCCTGCACCGCCTCAAGGCGTTCCTGGGCGGCGACAAGAACGTCAAACTTCCCATTATGACTTCCTGCTGCCCGGCCTGGGTGAACTTCTATGAGCACCATTATCCGGACCTGCTGGAGTATCCTTCATCGGCCAAATCCCCGGCCCAGATGTTCGGCGCCATCGCCAAGACCTATTGGGCGCAGAAGATGGGCATCCCGCGCGAGAAACTGGTTGTGGTATCCATAATGCCCTGCCTGGCCAAGAAGTACGAATGCGAGCGGGAGGAATTCAAGGTGGAAGGCAATCCCGATGTAGATTACAGCATCTCCACCCGCGAACTGGCCCGCCTGATCAAGCGTTCCAACATCGATTTCCTCAAGCTGAAGGACGAAGACTTCGACAAGCCGATGGGCGAAAGCTCCGGTGCGGCTGCCATCTTCGGCGCCACCGGCGGCGTGATGGAAGCGGCCCTGCGTACCGTCTATGAAGTGTACACCGGCAAGACGCTGCCCAAGATCGAGTTCCACGAGGTCCGCGGTCTGGAAGGCATCAAGGAAGCCACCATCGACCTGGCCGGCTTCCCGCTTAAGGTTTGCGTGGCCCATACGCTGGGCAATGCCCGCATCATCATGGACAAACTCCGCGCCGGTGAGCTGGATTACCACGTGGTGGAGATTATGGCCTGCCCCGGCGGCTGCATCGACGGCGCCGGTCAGCCTTACCACCACGGAAACGTGGAGATCATCAAGGCCCGCGCCAAGGCCATCTACGCCGAGGATGAAGGAAAACCCATCCGCAAGAGCCACGAGAATCCGGATATCCAGAAATTATACAAGGAATTTTTGGGAGAGCCTATGAGCACGCGTGCCCACCATCTCCTGCACACCCGTTATTTTGACAAAAGCATCAAGTAGCCATGAGTGAGTTTAAAGTATCCTGCAAGGCGCTCCGCGCCACAGAAGAGATTTGCCACAAGTTCCACAACGACCCCGGCGAACTCATCAGCATCCTGCACGAGACACAGAACACGCTGGGCTACATCCCGGAAGCTGTGCAGCGTGTGATTGCCCGCGAACTGGGCATTCCGGAGCAGAAGGTCTATGGCGTGGTCACGTTCTATTCCTTCTTCTCTATGGTTCCCAAGGGGAAATACCCCGTATCCGTGTGCCTGGGTACCGCCTGCTATGTCCGCGGTTCGGACAAGGTGCTGGAGGAATTCAAGCGCGTGCTGGGCATCGAAGTGGGCGAAACCACCCCGGACGGGAAGTTCTCCCTGGACTGCCTCCGCTGTGTGGGCGCCTGCGGCCTGGCTCCGGTGGCCACCATCGGAGAAAAGGTCTATGGCCGGCTGAATCCCTCGGACATCAAGAAGATCGTGTCCGAGTTCGGGGATTAAGGAATCACGATCCTGTCCAGGATTCCCTGCAACTTAGCAAGGGCAATCCCGTAATTGGTAATGGGCACTCCCGCGCGGAGTGCCTTTTTTATACGGCTTTGCACCAGCGTCCGGCTGGCCACGCATCCGCCGCAATGGATAATGAGGCTGTAGTCGCTCAAATCCTCCGGGAAATCGTTTCCGGCCGCGATGTCCACTTTCACATCGGCGCGTTTCCTTAACAGAGCAGGAATTTTCACCCGGCCGATGTCTTCCGTGTCCGGAACATGCGTACAGGCTTCTGCAATGAGAACGCGTTCTCCAGAACTCAGCTGATCGATGGCTTGAGCCCCCGCCACATAGGTACGGATATCACCCTTGGCCGCTGCCAGAAGAACGGAGAAAGAGGTAAGCGGAGTGCTCGCAGGAAGCGCCTTGTTCACCAACGCAAACACCTGTGAATCAGTGATTACCGAGTCCGGCTTAATCCGTTCCAGGGCCGATGAAAGGGATTCCGGCGTGCAGCATAACGCATTGCAACCCCGGTCCAGCAATTCCCGCAGCACCTGTACTTGCGGCAGGATGAGGCGTCCCTTGGGAGCCTCGCTGTCCTGCGGCATCACCAGCAGCACACAGTCCCCTTTCCGGACCAGATTACCGGTAAGAAACCGCTCCTCTTGTTTCGGCGCAACAGCCCGCAACCGCTCCAACAGCGATTCCACCGATTCTCCCCGTGAGTATCGGACCGTGGGAATATCCAACTCCAGACTGATATCTCCGACCAGTACGGCCACATCGGCCTCATCCAGGATGGCCAGGGAGCGGCGGCGGCGTTCCGGACCCAGCAGGCTTTCATCGTCCAGACCGGCGGTATCGATGAGCACACAGGCACCCAGGCCAGGAAGTTCCACGGCTTTGCGCACGGGATCCGTAGTGGTTCCCGGATGGGGACTTACCAGGGAAACTTCCTGACCGCAGAGCGCGTTCACCAGGGTGGACTTCCCGCTGTTGGCCGGACCGAAAAATGCTATGTGCAAACGTTCCATAGATCTAGAATCGAAAATCCCGTTTTCCCTGCTCAATCTCCTGCAAATGCCGCCGGGTAATCTCCCGTGTACGCTCCAAAGGAATATCGGCCAGAGACGCTTCAATGAGCGATTCGCCCAGGGCGCGGGTTTCCGGAGAAGCATAATCCATCAGGTATTCCTTCAGGGTCATAAGCGCATTGGGCGTGCAGCAGAGGCCGATTTTCCCGCTCTTGCACAGGCTCATAAAACGGTCTCCGGTGCGGCCTTCGCGGTAGCAGGCCGTGCAGAAACTGGGAATATGCTTGGTCTCCAAAAGCCACCGGACCACATCGTCCAGCGGGCGCGTATCGGACACGTCGAACTGCGCGGTATCATTGTGCCGTTCCTGGGTGGTATAGCCCCCCACGCTGGTACGGGAGCCGCCGCTGATCTGAGACACGCCGCACTCCAGCAGCTGCGCCCGCATAGCGGCACTTTCCCGCGTGGAGATAATCATTCCGGTATACGGAACGGCCACGCGCAGCACCGCCACCAGTTTCCGGAACAGCGCGTCCGGCATAGCATCCGGGAAGTCGGCGGTGTCAATATCATCGGCCGGGCAAATGCGCGGGACGCTGATGGTATGCGGTCCAACGCCCCAGCGGGCTTCCAGATGCTCTGCATGCATGAGCAGTCCCACCAGCTCGTACAGATAATTTTCCAGGCCGAAAAGCACGCCGATACCTACATCGTCGCAGCCGCCTTCCTGAGCACGGTCCATGGCCTCCGTGTGCCAGGCATAATTGCTCTTGGGCCCGGTAGGATGCAGCAGCTGATACCGTTCCTTGTTATACGTCTCCTGGAACAGGATATAAGTGCCGATACCAGCCGCTTTTAACTTCCGGTAAGACTCCACATCCGTGGCCGCAATGTTCACGTTCACGCGCCGGATGGAATTCCCGCATTCCTGCACGGAATAGATGGTCCGGATGGAATCCAGGATATATTCCAGCGGATTGTTCACCGGATCCTCCCCCGCTTCCACCGCGAGCCGTTTGTGGCCGGTACGGATGAGCGCACGCACTTCATCGGCAATCTCCTGCTGGGAGAGTTTCTTGCGGGGAATGGTCTTGTTCTTATAGTGATAAGGGCAATATACACAGCCGTTTACGCAGTAGTTCGACAAATACAGCGGGGCAAAGAGCACAATGCGGTTGCCGTAGAACTGCTGCTTGATCCGGGCCGCCAGGGCATAGATTTTCTCTTCCAGTTCCGGCCGTTTGCATTCCATCAGGGTGGCTGCCTCCCGGTGCGAGATGCCCTTGCACTGAGCGGCTTTTTCCAGAATCTGCAGTACCCGCTGCGGATTGGCACTTTCCCGGCGGGCCTCTTCCAGACTCTCCAGTATCTCCTGGTGGTTGATGAATTCATCGGCCTGCGCCGACTTGGGGTTATACATGGTCTCCTTCCTTAAAACAAGAACAAAATTACAAAAAAAGTTTTATCTTTGTTGATACGAAATAATATACAAACACTATAACTAACTAATCCTTCAACTATGTTTTTCCAAGTGTATGGGGCTAATGCCCTTTCTCAATGGGGAATGCTGATTGTGGTCCTGCTGGGCCTCATCCTCCTCAACGAATTCGCCCGTCGATCACTTTCCTGGTAGTGCCACTGGCACTCACGGCCTATTTCCTGGCCATCTGGTGGGGTGTCCGCAGCGGTGCCCAATGGGCCCTGGAAAACCAGACCCACATTTACATGCAGGGCTGGTTCCACTATGCCAAGCTGTACGCCGCAACCGCCGGCTGTATCGGCTTTATGATGATCAAATACAAATGGGGCGTGGGTGCCAAGCACTGGTTCAAACCCTTCCCGTTTGTGATTGTGGGCATCAACATCCTCATCGCCTGTGTCTCCGACTTCGAGAGCGCTGTGATGGGCTGGAACAAGTGGTGGCTCACCTCCGAAGGCGTCTGGCAGTACGGTGGCTGGCACAATGTGATGAACGGCGTGGCCGGTCTTATCAACATCATGTGTATGACCGCCTGGTGGAACGTATATCCTTCCAAGGACAAGAAGGACATGATCTGGGCCGACATGACCTGGGTCTATATCCTCATCTACGACATCTGGAACTTCGCCTACACCTACAACTGCCTGCCCACGCACAGCTGGTACTGCGGTATCGCCCTTCTGCTCGCCCCCACCGTGGCCGCTCTCCTTTGGAACCGTGGCGGCTGGATCCAGAACCGCGCCAACACCCTGGCCATCTGGTGCATGTTCGCACAGGTATTCCCCCTGTTCCAGGAGACCTTCAAGAACGGTCAGCAGTGGTTCAGCTGGGCTACCCTGCCCGTGCTCTATCCGGAAGGGGTGGATACCATCGCCAAGTTGTATGAGGTGGCCGGTGGCGAAGCTGCAACCGTAGGCACCACCGTGGATCCTTCCGTAGTGGCCGCCAACCCCACCATGATGATTGTCATCAGCGCCCTGGCCCTGGTTACCAACTGCGTGGCCATCTGCTACATCATCGCCGTTTCCAAGAAGCGTCACATCAACCCGTACAAGGAAGACGTCTTCGTGGACCAGAAGTACTACAAGGACGCCGTGGCCCGCGCCGATATGGCCTAGTCACTGGCATTTTCGCGTGACAACCAACTCGCTGTCACACAACCACTTACAAGATAATCCTCGTTCAGTTTTTGAACGAGGATTATTGTATAAATAGCGGAGTATCAAACACATAGTTGTCACAGGAAAAAACGGGCCTAAGGCCTTATGACACATGGTGAGGTGAATATTTGTTTTCTGAAAAAATATGGGTAAATTTGTAGTGATTAATAGCACGCAAACATGAATCCCAACGAATTTGACGTGATTATCATCGGCGGCGGCATCACGGGAGCCGGCACCCAGCGGGACTGCGCCATGCGCGGCCTCCGCACGCTCCTGATTGAACGCTCGGACATTGCTACCGGAGCAACGGGGCGCAACCACGGCCTGCTCCACTCCGGAGCGCGGTACGCCGTGAACGACGCAGAGAGCGCGGAGGAATGCATCCGCGAGAACATGATTCTGCGCCGGATTGCCGCCCACTGCATAGACGAAACTGACGGCCTGTTCATCACCCTGCCGGAGGATGACCTGGGCTATCAGCAAACGTTCGTAGACGCCTGCAAGAAAGCGGGAATTGGAGCGGAGATTATCGATCCGGAGCTGGCCAAACGCCTGGAGCCCAGCGTGAATCCGGACCTGATTGGTGCCGTGAAGGTTCCCGACGGCAGCGTAGATCCGTTCCGCCTGTGCGCCGCCAACATGCTGGATGCCAAACTCCACGGCGGGCAGGTGCGTCTGCACACAGAAGTCACCGGCTTCATCCGAGAGGGCGACACCATCAAGGGCGTGCATACCCTGAACCACCAGACCGGCGAGGAAACAGACTATTATGCCCCCATTACGGTTAACTCCTGCGGCATCTGGGGACAACACATTGCGGAACTGGCCGGCGTGCGGGTGGGCATGTTCCCTGCCAAGGGAGCCCTGCTCATTTTTGCACACCGCGTGAACAACATGGTCATCAACCGCTGCCGGAAGCCCTCCAATGCAGATATCCTGGTGCCCGGAGACACCGTTTGCGTCATTGGCACCACCTCTACACGCATTCCCTTTGAGGAATGCGACAACGTCGCGGTTACCCCGGACGAAGTCACCCTCCTCATCACCGAAGGCGCAAAACTGGCTCCTTCCCTCTCGGAAACACGCATATTACGGGCCTATGCCGGTGTGCGTCCGCTCGTGAGCGCAGACGACGACCCTTCCGGGCGCAATATTTCCCGCGGCATCGTATGCCTGGATCACGAAGAAAGAGACGGACTCAAGGGTTTTATCACCATCACCGGCGGCAAACTCATGACTTACCGGCTCATGGCGGAAATTGCCACGGATCTGGTATGCAGGAAACTGGCGGTGAACAAGGCCTGTACTACTGCAGAGACTCCCCTGCCCGGCTCGGAGGAAAAATCGTACGAAGCCGTGGCCCAGAAGGTGTGGGAGTCCCCTACCACGGCCCAGAAGGCCGCCGCATCGCGCATGGGCACCCGTGCCAGCCGCATCCGTTCGGCCAACCGGCGGGACGATGACCTCATCTGCGAATGCGAAGAGGTATCGGTGGGCGAAATCAATGCCGCCATCGACCGTATGGATGTATCTACGCTCACGGACCTTCGCCGCCGCACCCGCGTGGGCATGGGCACCTGCCAGGGGGAATTCTGCGCCTGCCGCGCCGCGGGCCTGCTGGCAAAGGCACACGGCTGCGTGGAGCGGGAACGGAAAGACCTGGCGGACTTCCTGCAGGAGCGCTGGAAGGGCAACTTCCCCATCGGCTGGGGCGATACCCTCCGCGAAGCAGAATACACACAATGGATTTATAAACACGTTCTAGGCCTATGAGATTCGACACTGTTATAATGGGAGGCGGATTGGCTGGCATGATTGCCGGGATTGCCCTGCAGCAAGCGGGGAAAAACACCGCCATCGTCTCCATGGGCCAGAACGCCCTGCACTTTTTCTCCGGGACATTCGAGAGCCTGAAAGAGCCTGATGAGCGGCTCGCAGCGCTGTTTTCTGCCGCCGGCATCCGCGTGCATTACCGGGAAGGCGTGCGCCTGATGCCCTTAGGCACGTTCAAGAAGGCCGCGCTTTCGCTGGAAGATATCGACATTTTTCCCAACGCTAAAATTGCGAGGCGGGTGCTCATTGTCAATTTCCTGGGCTACCATGACTTTTTCTCCTCCTTCCTGGCGGAAGGCCTGGAAAAACATGGCATTGAATGCCGCATCCGTTTCCTGAGCCTGCCGGATCTGGACAACACCAAAGCGCACGGAGAAATGCGCTCGGTGCAGATTGCCCGCAGCATGGACCGCATTTGGGAGAAGGTGGTGCAGGAGATTCGGCTCATGCTCCGGGACGAGGACACCGTGGTGCTGCCGCAGGTATTCGGCCTGTCGGACACCACCGTACCGGGACGCATCCGGCAGTCCTTACCTGCCCGCGTGGTATTTGCCGGGACCATGCCTCCGTCCGTGCCCGGCATCCGCACGCAAATTCAGCTGCGAAGGCGCTATCAGCTCCTGGGCGGCACCTTCCTGATGGGCGACGAAGCCATCCGTGCCCACGAGCACGAGGGCGTGGTGCACAGCATCGCCACCAACAATCTGGATGCGCACTATTTAGAGGCCGATTCCTTCATCCTGGCCACCGGCGGACTGTTCTCCAAGGGCCTCCGGTCCAATCCGTTCCAGATTTCGGAGCCCATCCTGGGCCTGGATGTAGACCATCCGGAGAACCGCAACAACTGGTACAATCCGGCCTTTGCGGAGGAACAGCCGTACATGGGCTATGGCGTAAAAACAGATGCGCAGCTGCATGCTGTTAAAGAAGGCGTGACGCTGAAGAATGTGTATGCCATCGGCTCCATCCTTGGAAACACCCGGCCGGAACTAGGCAGCGGCGCCGGACTGGCCATTAACAGCGCCTTTGCCGTTGTGGATACCCTATTAGCAGAAAAGTGATGAAACTACAAGAATATACCACCAGCGCGCATAACTTCGAGGAATGCATGAAGTGCACCGTGTGCACGGCCTACTGCCCGGTGCTACAGGTGAATCCCTTGTACCCCGGCCCCAAGCAGGCCGGCCCGGACGGCGAGCGGCTACGGCTCAAGGACCCGTATTTCTTCAACTATGCACTCAAGTACTGCCTCAACTGCAAGCGCTGCGAAGTGGCCTGCCCTTCCGGCGTAAAGGTGGCGGACCTTATCCAGAGCGCCCGCATCAAGTACGATACGCATCCGCCCAAACTGCGGGACCAAATGCTGGCTTCCACGGACTTCATGGGCAAGCTGGCACGACCGTTTGCCCCCATCGTCAATGCCGTTACGGATCTGGGTGTCACCAAAAAGACGCTGGATATGGTTTTGGATATAGACCACCGGAGAACCTTCCCCAAATACAGCGGACGCAGCTTCGAGGGCTGGCTCAAACGGCGCAGCAAGGAGCAGGCGGCATTCCCGGAGCAGGTGGCATACTTCCATGGCTGCTACGTGAACTATAACTACCCGCAGCTGGGCAAAGACCTGGTGAAGGTGCTCAACGCCCTGGGCGTGGGTGTGCAATTACTGGACGATGAAAAATGTTGCGGTATCGCCATGATTGCCAACGGGATGGCGCGGGAAGCGGCCAAGCACGCCCAACACAATGTGGACGTGCTGGGCAAAGCGGTCTCCCGGGGGCTCAAGGTAGTAACCACCTCTTCCACCTGCACGCTCACCATGCGGGACGAGTATCCGGAACTGCTCAAGGTGGACAATTCCGCGGTACGGGACTCGCTGCTCATGGCCACCCGCTTCATTTACGAGAAGCTGGAGCAAGGGGCAACGCTCAAATTCAGGGCCGACTATCACAAGAAGGTGGCGTACCACACGCCCTGTCACCTGGAAAAACTGGGCTGGGGGGTGTTCTCCGAGCGCCTGCTGCGCATGATTCCCGGTGTGGAGTTCACCATGCTGGCCTCCAACTGCTGCGGCATGTCGGGAACGTATGGCTTCAAAAAGGAGAATTACGAAGCCTCCCAGGCCATTGGTGCCCCACTGTTCGAACAAATCAAGGCGGTGAATCCGGACGTGGTCGCCTGCGACTGCGAAACCTGCAAATGGCAGATCGAAATGTCCACCGGCTATCCCGTCATGAACCCCATTTCCATCCTTGCGGAAGCGTTGGAATAACCCCTTCGCAGACGAAAACTTTTTCTACCCCACAAGGGGGAGCGAAAAAGTTTTCGTCTGCTCGGAAATGAAAAATACGTATTGAGAGATGCTGAAATTCATGCAACAGCCGGCCTATCTGCCGGCACAGACCGGCCCTGAGGCCGACGCCAAATTCAAACGCCTGCGGCTGCAGGTATTCATCGGCGCATTCATTGGCTACGCCGGATTCTATCTGGTGAGAAAAAACCTGTCCATGGCCATCCCGGCCATGGCGCCGCTGGGTTTCGACAAAACCGAGTTGGGCTTTGTTCTGGGCCTGAACGCTGCAGCATACGCCTTGTCCAAATTCCTGATGGGCAGCGTCTCCGACCGCTCCAACGCCCGCGTCTTCCTGCCGGTGGGGCTCATCCTTACGGCCATTTCCATGTGCTTCATGATTGTCCCCATCCAGCTGATCGGCGCGGAACACAAAGCCCTGGCCATCCTGGTGATGGGCGTGCTCAACGCCCTGGTGGGCTGGTTCAACGGCATGGGCTGGCCTCCTTGCGGCCGCGTGATGACGCACTGGTTCTCGCCTAATGAGCGGGGTACCATGATGAGTATCTGGAACTGCGCGCACAATGTGGGCGGTGCACTGGTAGGCCCCATGGCCACCTATGGTGCCATCTGGTTCGGCAGCTGGTTTTACGGGGCACATACGGAGCTCTACTTCCTCATCGGCACGTTTGCTTTTCCCGCCGCGGTAGCGCTGTTTATCGCCATCCTAGCGTATTTGCTGTTGCGCGACACGCCACAAAGCTGCGGACTCCCGTCGGTGGAAGCCTGGCGCAACGACTACCCCAAGAACTACTCTGCCAAGCACGAGGAAACCTTGAGCGCCAAGGAAATCTTCTTCCAGTACGTGCTCAACAACAAGTTCCTTTGGTACATCGCCCTGGCCAACGCGTTTGTGTATATGGTCCGATACGGCTGCCTGGACTGGGCACCCACTATTCTAACGGAGAAAGGAATTGACCTCAAGAGTGCCGGCTGGGCCTATTTTGCCTACGAATTCGCCGCCATTCCGGGAACGCTCCTTTGCGGCTGGCTTTCGGACAAACTGTTCCATGGGAAGCGCGCCCTTCCCACCATGCTGTTCATGGGGCTGGTGCTGGTGTTCATCCTGCTGTACTGGGCGTTCATTGACAACCTCAGCGTAGTGATTATCAGCCTCATCGGCATTGGCTTCTTCATCTATGGGCCGGTGATGCTCATTGGCGTACAGGCGCTGGACCTGGCCCCTAAGAACGCATCCGGAACAGCCGCCGGCCTTACCGGCTTCTTCGGCTACTTCCTGGGCACGTTCATCCTGGCCAACACCGTGATTGGCTGGGTGGCTCAACAGTTCGGCTGGAGCTGGACATTCCTCCTGCTGGTAGCCGCCTGCCTCCTGGCCATATTCTTCATGGGCCTCACCCTCAAGGAAGAGCGTCGCTCGTAATAATTGCCACGTTTGCAGTTGAAATAGCCTGAAACGCTATTTTCTTGCAAACGTGGCAACGCTTTCTGCCCTAGGGGCTTTTTTAATTGCCGCGTTTGCATCTGGAGTACCGTAAAAGGCACATTCCGTGCAAACGCGGCAAACTTAAACTACTGCACCTCAGTCACAACCACTTGCAGGCCATCGACACGGATGTTGGATTTGGCATTGATGTTGGTAATGCACAGATCCAGTGTCTTGGTTCCCTCGGGGATGGTGACCGTACAGGTAACCGTGTAGGTGTTCTTATCGGCCAGGTCCTGCTTGGGGACCGAGGTAGCCGACAGTTCGCCAATGGTGACGCCGGCTGTAGTGCTGGTCACCTGATGGTTTCCTTCCAGCTTGGAGTTGCTCCGGTACGTAAGCGTAGCCGTCTTGACGCCGTTACAGGGGATGCCGTTCACGTCAAGGAAACCATTTCCTTTCGTAACGAGCAGGTTGTACCTGTACTTTTCGTCGGTGACGTTATCCTTGCTGTTATAGAATACAAGAGCGTCGTCGTAGAGCTTTGTGCTGGCGGAATTCTGCGAATAAACCACATTTCCTTCGCCAAATACTACAGTAGAGCACGTCTCCTTCTCCTGATAGGCCGAAGGCGTATCGCCAGCGGCGCCGCCTTGCCACCATTCCTCCCACAGCACATCGCCTACCGCAGGTTTGGCAGGTTCGGGCTCCGCCACCTTGATGTTGTCCAGGTGCCAGCGCTGCTGGGAGGCACCGGCGCCGTCCTTGTAGTGGGTGGGATGAATCTGGATACGGGTGTCGTCGGTGACGCCCACCAGTTTCACCTTGGCATGCTGCCATTCCAGCTTGCCTTTTTCCTGCGTGGTAGAGAGTTCCGCGGAGACCTGGGTACCGTTATCGGCCAGCGTACCGGGGCCTTCCACAATCTCTACCGTAATGGTCACATTGTCAATGACACCCTTTCCGGTCATGTGCGCGCACCAGTCGAAGCTGAGCTCGGCATCCACGGGGGAAGCACCGAATTTAATGGCAGGCAACTGCAGTCCGGTGTGCTTGTTGGTAGCACCCATCTTGAAGTAGTTCTTCTGCATGTACAGGGTCTTGGCGTCCTTGTTCAGGTCCGTGTATCCCCGCTTCTCCAGTTCGGCGCCCGCCGTAGCTGCGAGTTCGGCCACATTCCAGACATTGGGCTGGGCGTGAGTGGCCTGGTCGCCGGCGCCCACGGGATCCAGTTTGTCGGCATCGTCGGGATTGGCCGCAATCCAGCCCTGGATATACGGTTCCAGCCACTCAAAGTCATCCTGGAAGAACACGCCTTCCGGATACTCGGGTTCGGGTTCCTTACCGGCCTGTACCAGGGTGAAGAGGGTCTCTACCTTTTCTTCCTCATTGAAGAAACGTACGACGCCGGTTCTGGGATCGGGCAGTTCGTTGGCCTGGTAGCTCACGATGTACTCCGTCCATTCCACCAGGCCCTTCGTCTCGGGAACGGCTTCTACCTGAATCCAGCTGTCTGCCGTTTCATAGCTTACCTCCACGTTGGACTGGATTTTCACCGTAATGCTGCCTTCCGTTTCAAAGACCTCGGCCTTGTTGCCGCCGGAAACGCTCACGAACGGATCCAGCTGCTGGCCGGCGGCGCTCTGCACCACGTTAATCACTTTCTCGGAGTCTTCGGAGACAATCTTGATGGTACCCTGACGCAGCTCCGGAAGTTCGCTCTGGGCGCAGGTTACCTGAATCTCTACCGATTCCCCAGCCAGGCCTTCCGCCACGTCAAAGCTGAGCCAGTCGGCGGAGGTAGAAACGGTGAAGTCGTAGTCCGACTGCACGGTGATGGTCTTGGGAGCACCCGGCGTGCCGTTGAAGGTAAGCAGTTCTGTGGACACCTCAATGTTGGCATACACCGGATCTTTTTCCACGCCGTTGCCCTCCTTGAGAATCTCGATGGTGGGCTGGTAGGTAGCATCGGCCACATCGGTAACGGTGAGACGGGCCGAACCACCGTTACGGGCAGCCAGTTTACCGGCACCGCTGGCCTGCCAGTTGGCAACGCAGCGGAAGCGGAACTGGGCATGCTCGGTGTTCTTGCGGTATTTCACCACCTGGTCGGCCTGCACGTTGGTGGCACCGTCGGCATTCATGGCGTGGGTGTACACCACTTCCTCACCGGGCTCGGTGGTGGTGAAGGTCTCCCCTGCCGGACGCCATTCGGAGCCGTCCAGGAACTCCAGGATCCAGAACTTGTGGCCGGTGGCCGACGTACGGGCCTCGAAGGCGATATGCACCTCGGAGCCGGCCTTGATGGCACCGTTGCCATAGAAAAGCCAGTAGTCGCCCGGCCAGGGACCGGTTACGCGCGGGCTCTTGTCGGAGACATCCAGTTTATATTTCTGGTTGCCGTCGGTAGTGGCAAGGTCGAAGGGAACGTACTCGATGTAACCCAGACCCTGCACCGGCTGGATGCGGCTGGTCGCGCTCCAGGTGGCCGAGGTGTAATTGATGCCGTCCACGCGCACAAGGAAGCGCAGCGGATACGGGATCAAGGCTTCGTCCGCCCCCTGGTCCTCCACGGAGGTCACCAGCATGGACAGGCCCACGCCATAACCCTTGAGCACCACCTTGTGCAAATCCAGTTTGCTCAGCTCCAGGCTCTCCAGCGGGTCCAGGACAGGAATCTGGACATCGGCGCTGATCCAGATATTGGTCCCCACCAGCGAGGCCGACAGGGACACGTATTCGGCCACCGCGGTGTCGTAGGTGGGCAGGATGGAGGTAATGTCCTTGGCCTCGGGGCGAACCACCTCGGAATGGGACTTCACCTCACATTCGTCCAGCTCAAAGGCCGGGGCGCCGTTCACTTCGATGCGCTTGCCGTTGAAGGCAAGGACATCGCCCAGCTTGACGCCGGTTCCCTGCACATACAGGCAGCCGGAAGCATCGGAGGCGATGAAGCCCTTTTGGGACAGGGCCACAACCTGTGCCTGCGCCACCTTGGCTACATCGTCCACCTCCAGTTCGCGCAGCTGCGCCAGGGTATACTCCTGCACACCATAGTAGGTGTCGCCGTTCTGGTGAACAATGATTTTGGCATTGCGCTCCACGGAGCCGCCCTGCAGGGTGATGATCCCTTCACGGGGACGGTCGGTCACCGTACCGGTTACATTGTCGGTAACGGAGACGGTAATCTCCCCTGCACCGGCGCCCCGCATGGGCGAAACGGTAATCCATTCGCTGTCCACATCCACGGCCCAGGCACCGTCGGCATACACAGACAGTACCTTCTCCGGGGCAGACTTGGCGTCAAAGACCACATAGGTCTCGCTGGCGGCAACGGCACGGGCCTCGCCCAGTTGCTCCTTTTGCTGGCAGCCCCACAGCAGGACTCCGCAAAAGACAGCCGCAACGCTCCTCAGTATATTGGTCATTTTCATACTCATAAACTTCTAATAGTTAGTAGCTCAAACCGTCTACCCAACCCGGATTCTGTTTCAGGTCTACCCCTTTCTCATGGTAGAGCTGGCGTTCCTTGGTGGGGATGGGATAGTAATAGTCGCGGGCTTCGTTGAAGCTGCGGGAAACATTGCCGTGGTGGTATACGAAACCGGTGGTCTCCTCCGTGAGTTCAATGCCCGTGGAAACACCCAGCTCGAAGCCGGTCATGTCCTTGGTCTTGGGATCCACATTTTGCCAGAGGTAGATGTCCGGGGTTCCGTCTCCGGTAAGGTCGTATTGTCCCACACCGGGGAAATACATGCCGTAGATGGGCTGCTCCAGGCACTTGCCTTCTCTCCAGCGCAGGAGGTCGGTGAGGCGGAAGCCTTCCATGGCCAGCTCCAGGGCACGCTCGCGGCGGATTTCCAGGATAACACCCTGGTTGGCGCCACTCACGTTCCGGTAGCCGAATTCCTCCGACAGCAGGTACGGGTCGGGGGTGGCGTTGGCCGTCTCCATATCCAGGTGAGCCGCCATGCCCACGCGGTCGCGCAGGGCGTTCACCGTAGCGTCCACATCGTCCTGGGAAAGGGTTCCCAGTTCTGCCTTGGCTTCCGCGTAGTTCAGCAGCACCTCGGCATAGCGGAACACGGGCATGTCATTGTAGGACTTGTCCACACGTCCCCATTCCGGGAGGGTTTTGTCCATCACAAACTTCACCACCTGGTAACCGGTGACGCTGCACCCGAGGTCCGTAGGGCTGACGGCTTCGTCGCCCAGCCACACGTTTCCGGGGCATACGGTGATGGCCGCCAGACGGGGATCGCGGCCCTGCATCTCGTCCACATACTGCATGGTTTCCCATCCGGCCTGGTCCGTGAAGCGGGTGCCGTCGGCCATGAGCACACTGGCTACAAACTTACGCGTAAAGCCGGGCGTGCCCTGGGTGGGCATCATGGCAAATGCCGTGGCGTTGTTGCAGATTTGCAGGCTCTGGTCGTTCTTGATGGCCAGGATGAATTCGTTCTTGTTGGCGTCTACGTTGGCAAAGAGCTTACGGTAGTCGTCCACCTGGGCCAGCGTGTACGGGCCGTCCTTCATGATTTCGCTGGCGGCAGCGGCGGCCAGACCCAGGTAGTCGGCGGCGCTGCGGCTGTCGGCAGGAAGGTCCACCACGTACATTTCCGGATGTACAGCAGGGCTGTGGTACTTGCGGAAGGTGCCTTCGAACAGGCAGAAACGGGCCTTCAGGGCCAGCGCCGTCCAGCGGTTCACGCGATAGGGGCTCACCGCAGCAGGCAGATGTTCAATGGCATAGTCGATATCATCCAGCATATGGCCCATCACCACTTCGCGGCTGTCGCGCGGACGGTACAGGTTGTCGGAGTTGGACTCCAGCTGCTCGTCAATCCACGGGACATCGCCAAAACGTACCACCATGTTAAAGTAGAAGTAGGCGCGGAAGAAGCGCGTGAGGGCCGTGTACTTCACCACGGCATCCTTGTCCTCGCACTGGCCGATGTATTCCAGCAGGGTGTTCATCTTGCGGAGGTCGCCCCAGGCGCCGGAGCCGCTTCCCCATCCACCGCCGCTGTTGGGAACGGTGCGGGAATTGCCGCCGCGCAGGAAGGCCGACAGGTTCAGGCACACCAGCTGGTCGCTCTGCTCGCTGTACGGTTCCTTGTTGAGCAGGTTGTTATAGAAGGTATTGGAGAACAGCTGCAGGTCGGTCTCGTTCCGGAAATAGTTCTCCGGGGCCAGGGTGTCCTTGGGCGTACGGTCCAGGAACTTGCTGCAGGAGGTAAGGCAGGCAATAATTGCGATAGCAGGTAAAATATATCTTTTCATGGTCTTGTCCTCCCTCTTTTAGAAAGTGATTTCTACGCCAAACATGAAGGTCTTCTGCCAGGGATAGCTCATGTGATCCTGTGCGGCAGAATTGCCAGTTCCACTACGCGTATAGGCGCTTTCCGGATCCAGGTACAGCGTATTCTTCTTGAGCGGAGACCAGTAGGCCAGGTTTTCGCCGGAGAAGTACACACGCACTTTGTCGATGCCAATCTTGCGGGTAATCTTGGACGGAAGGCTGTAACCTACGGTGAGGTTCTTGAAGCGCAGGTAGCGGATGTTCTGCAGGTAGCGGCTGTTCACCTTGGACAGCTCGCCGCCGGTAGAGGAATAGGCGCGCGGACGCGGGAAGTAGGTGTTAGGATTCTCCACGGACCAGACGCGGTCGATAAAGTCGCGCTGGAGGAAGGAGACGTACGGATAGCTGTACGGGCCCCAGAACATGTAGTTCATGCCGGCCGGATACCAGTAATGGTCACCGGTTCCCTGGAAGAAAGCCTGCACGTCAAAGCCCATGTAGTCGAAGCTCAGGGTGAAGCCGTACTGGAGGCTGGCCAGGGCATTGCCCAGGATTTTGCGGTCGCCGGGGTCGTCCACGGTGTTGGAGCCCAGCGAGAGGGTGTTCACCCGCCACTGATCTTCCGGCAGCAGAATCTTGTTGCCGTTCGCGTCCAGCACATAGTGACCGTTCTCGTCAATCTGGTAATGGCCGTCGTTGTCCTGGTCCACAAAGCGGAGGTCGCCGCCCAGGAAGCCACCGGTCATGCGGGAGCTGATGTACCCGCTGCAGTCCAGTACTTCGGTGGTGTACTTCTGCGCTTCTTCGTCACTGGCAAAGAGGCCGTCCACCTCGAAGCCCCAGATTTCGCCCAGGCGCATGCCCTCATAGTAAGACATGGCCAGCGACTTGGTGGGATTGTTGAAGCGGGTAATGTAGGAACGATAGTCGCTCAGCGTGGCACGGACGCCATAGCCGAACGGACGTCCGAACAGGGAGAACTGGTCTCTCCAGCCGATGGACAGCTCGTAGCCCTGGGTCTTGAGGTCAGCCGCATTGGTCTGCGGGGAAGCCGCGCCATACACGGCCGGCAAATCCGGACCGGCGGTGAGCATGTTCAGGGTATTGCGCTGATAAATTTCACCGGTGAAGGTGAGGCGGTTCTTGAAGGCGGCGAAATCTACGCCCACGTTCCACTGCTCGGCCGTTTCCCAGGTAAGGTTGGCATCCACCGGGGCGCCTAGCGTGGCATATTTACCCATGGTGGTGCCTTCGCCGAAGGAGTAGGCCTTGAAGTCTTCGATGGAAATCTCGCGGAGGTAGGCGTAATAGTTCTGGGCGCCGGAAGCGGTGCGAACCACCTGGTTGCCCAGCCGGCCGTAGGAGACACGCAGTTTGAGGTTGTCCACATGGCTGCGGGCGGGCTGGAAGAACGGTTCTTCCGAGATACGCCAGCCCAGGGAGGCCGACGGGAAGAA
>CACYHF010000038.1 GCA_902774155.1 uncultured Bacteroidia bacterium
CTTGATCTGGCCGCTGTTGGTAGCGACGGCGATGTCGGCGATGGTGGTGTCCTCGGTTTCACCGGAACGGTGGCTGGTGACGGTGGTGTAGCCGTGACGATGGGCCATTTCGATGGCGTCCAGGGTCTCGGTGAGGGAACCGATCTGGTTCACCTTGATGAGGATGCTGTTACCGGCACCCATCTCGATGCCCTGCTGCAGGTACTTCACGTTGGTTACGAAGAGGTCGTCACCTACCAGCTGGCACTTGTCGCCGATGGCCTTGGTGAGCTTCACCCAGCCTTCCCAGTCTTCCTCGGACAGACCGTCCTCGATGGAGTCGATGGGGTACTTGGTGATGAGCTGCTTCAGGTAGTTGATCTGCTGATCGGTGGTGAGCTTGCGGCCGCGAGGATCTTTCTTCTTGCCGTCCTTCAGCTGCTTGTAGTCATAGTAGAACTTACCGTCCTCCTTGAAGCAGAACTCGGAAGCGGCGCAGTCCATGGCGATGGTCACGTCCTTACCGGGCACATAACCGGCGTTCTCGATAGCGGCGATGATGCAGTCCAGGGCATCGTTGATACCCTTCAGGGCGGGAGCGAAACCACCTTCGTCACCCACGGCGGTGCTCAGGCCACGGCCCTTGAGCACTTTCTGCAGGGCGTGGAACACTTCGGCACCCATACGGACGGCCTCGGCCTCATTGGCGGCGCCGATGGGACGGATCATGAACTCCTGGAAAGCGATGGGAGCGTCGGAGTGGGCGCCACCGTTGATGATGTTCATCATGGGAACCGGGAGGACATAGGCGTTGGTGCCACCGATGTAGCGGTACAGAGGCATGCCCAGTTCTGCGGCAGCAGCCTTGGCAACGGCCAGGGAAACGCCCAGGATGGCGTTGGCGCCCAGTTTGCTCTTGGTGGGGGTGCCGTCCAGTTCGATCATGGCCTTGTCGATAGCGCGCTGCTGCGTGGCATCCATGCCGATGATCTCGGGGGCGATGACCTTGTTCACATTGTCCACGGCCTTGAGAACGCCCTTGCCGCCATAGCGCTTCTTGTCGCCATCGCGGAGCTCGAGGGCCTCGTTCTCACCGGTGGAAGCGCCGGAAGGAACAGCGGCTACACCAACAAAACCGGAATCAAGGGTAACTTCAACTTCGATGGTAGGATTTCCGCGGGAATCCAGGATCTCTCTACCGAAAACGGATACGATTTGCATAGTTTTTATGAGTTATTAGAGGAATTTCCTTTTAAAACATGCAAATATACTACTAATTCGAAACAATTCCAACGCCATTATAGTTTGTCTTGCTTGAGGTCTTCGATATAGTGGGCGATGCGGCGGAGCTCCCGGGGGATGGGGATGCTCTGGGGGCAGTGGGACAGGCACTCGCCGCAGTTGATGCAGTGATCGGCCTGGCGGACGGTGGCCACGGCGCGGTCGTAGCTTACCAGATAGGCCTTTTTGAGCTTAGCGTAATCCTTCTGCGCGGCGCTTTGGGCATAGGTGCCGTCCGTGATGGCCTTGTTGTAGTGCTGGAAGGTGCCGGGGATGTCGATGCCCCAGGGGCAGGGCATGCAGTACTTGCAGTCCGTACAGTTGATGAGCGGGTATTCCATCATCTGGGTGGCCATATGCTCCATGAACTCCAGTTCCTCTTCCGTGAGGGGCTTGAAATGGCCGAAGGTTTCCACATTCTCTTTCAGCGGCGCCATGTTGGTCATGCCGGAGAGGATGCAGAGCACGCGCGGATAGGTGGCGCAGAAACGGAAGGCCCAGGAGGCCACGCTCCGTTCCGGTTCCCGTTCCTTCATCTGGCGGGCGATGCCTTCCGGTACGTTGGCCAGGCGGCCGCCCAGCAGCGGTTCCATCACCACGATGGGCAGGCCCCGCTTGTCCAGTTCGGCGTAGAGATAATCGGCGTTCACGTTGCGCACGCCGTCTGCGTGGGTCCAGTCCACGTAGTTCATCTCGATCTGCACGAAGTCCCACACCATTCCCCCGCTGTCGAACAGCTCCATAAAGTAGTCAAATTCGTGCTTGGCGCCGTGGAAGCTGAAGCCCAGGTTGCGGATGCGGCCGGCCTTTTTCTCTTCCAGGAGGAAAGGCAGCAGGCCGTTGTCCACATAGCGGCGGTTGAAGGCGTTCTTACCGCCCCGGCCGATGGAATGCAGCAGGTAATAGTCGAAGTACGTGGTTTTGAGCTGCTCGAAAGAGTCCTTGTACATCTTGATGGACGCTTCCGGGGAAGGGTCGCCGAAGTTGGACAGCTTGGTGGCGATGAAATAGCTTTCGCGCGGATGGCGGCTGAGGGCGATGCCCGCCGCCTTTTCACTCTGCCCCTGCAAATAGGCGGGGGAGGTGTCGAAGTAATTGATACCGTGCTCGATAGCGTAGTCCACCATCTCGTTCACGGCTTCCTGGTCAATCACGTCGCGGCCATTCTGGTCCTTGATCATGGGCCAGCGCATGCAGCCGAAACCCAGTGCGCTCACTTTGTCGCCGCTGCGGGGGTTTTCCCGGATGAGCATCTGCTCGGGACCCTCTGCCAGGGGGGCCGATGCCGGGGTCTTGGTCTTGGGTGCGCAGGCGGCGGCAACAGCGGCAGCCCCGCTTATCTGGAGGAATTCTCTTCTTTTCATGGCGCTACACGTGTTGGGGTTTACCATTCACCGTAATGGCACTGATGGGCCGGGACGGACACAGATATTCGCAGGCACCGCAGCCGATGCAGACCTCTTCCATCACCACCGGATAGCGGAGCCCGGTTTCGGGGTTGTCCACCATCTGGACGGCGCCGGAGGGGCAGGATTGGGCGCACTTGCCGCATTCGGCCTTGCCGTTGGCGCTTACGCAGAGTTTCAGGTTCACCCGGGCGGTCCCTACCTGATATTGGGTCTTCTCCTCGGGGGTGATTTTCCGGATGGCACCTGCAGGGCAGAGTTCGCTGCAGCGGGTGCATTCCGGCCGGCACCAACCCTTCTCGAAGGACATTTCCGGCTGCATCAGGGTTTCCAGTTTGCCGGAAGGCCGAAGGACGTTGTTGGGGCATTCGGCCACGCACAGCTGGCAGGCAGTACAATGCCGATAGAAATCCTTCACACTGGCGCTGCCGGGAGGGGTAAGGGGCGTCTCACGCTCCGGGGCCTCCTTGGGGAGGACGGTGGCGAAACCGCCGTCCACCTTCTTGGCCGCCTCCTGCGCCCGGGCCTGCACGCCCTTCAGGGCTGCGGTGCCCACCGCCAGAACCGTTCCGGTCATGAAAGCCCGCCGGCCGGACGCCCGATCGTTGTCGGGCGTGACGTTTTTCCCCCACGCATACTTGTACTTCAGGGCGCCGAACTTGCACTGCTCGATGCAGTTGAAGCAGTCTACGCAACGGGAGTAATCAATCTTCTCCGTATCCTTGCCGATGGCGATGCAATGGGCCTTGCAGTGCAGTTCGCAGGCCTTGCAGTGCTTGCACTTGTCGGCATCGATGACCGGGCGAAAGGCCGCGAAGCGGGAGAGGAAGCTGAGCGTGGTACCTACCGGGCAGACGCCGTTGCAGTAGCTGCGGCCGCCCTTGAAGGAGAGCGTCACGATGACCACCAGGGTCACGATGGCCACTATGAAAGTGGGCAAACTGCGCAGCCACACTTCCTTCTCATAGAAGGCGTAGCTGCCGGCTTTTTCGGCCCAGGCGGCCAGGAGGTTGTTGCCCCATAAGTAAATGGGCTGCAGCAGGTTCTGCACCATGCGGCCATAAGCGCTGTACGGGGCCAGGAGGGCCACCAGCACGTGTACGCCGGCCAACAGGGCCACTACAAACAGCACCCAGACGCCGTAGCGCAGCCATTTCATTTCCTTGTGGTACTTGTAAGGTTTTTTGCTGCGGTGGGTGCCCAGCCAGGAAATGCCGTCCTGGAAAACGCCCAGGGGGCAGATGACGCTGCAGTACACCCGGCCGAAGACCAGGGTGAGCAGCACTAAGCCCACGATGACACCCACGTTAAGGGCCAGTATAGCGGGGAGGAACTGTAGCTTGGCCATCCAGCCCAGATACCCGTGCAGCACTCCGGTGAAATCCAGAAGCAAGAGGGTGATCCCAATCCAGAAGATCCAGGCCAGTAACACTCTAAGTTTCTTTAACATATCCGATTATTGTTGTGAAGACAAACATACGAAAAAAATTTCGTATATTTGCGTTTCAAGAAAAATAGAATTGATATGTTACCCAAAGCCAAGGAAATTGTGGACGCCATGTCCGTGAAGATGCAGGATGCCGTTGAGTATCTGGAAGAAGACCTCAAGAACTACCGTGTGGGCAAGGCCTCCCCGGCCATCTTGAACCCGGTGATGGTAGACTATTATGGTACCGCCACGCCGCTCAACCAGGTGGCTTCCGTCACCACGCCGGATGCCAAGACCATCGCCATCCAGCCCTGGGAACGCAGCATGATCGGCAAGATTGAAAAGGCCATCCTGGACGCCAATGTGGGTCTTACCCCGTCCAATAACGGTGAAATCATCCGCTGTATGGTGCCCGCCCTCACGGAGGAACGCCGCAAAGACCTCATCAAGAAGGCCAAAGCCCAGGGCGAATCCACCAAGGTGAGCATCCGCAACGCCCGCCGCGACGGTATTGACCTCCTCAAGAAGGCCCAGAAGAACGAAGGCCTGAGCGAAGACGGCGAAAAGGAGGGCGAGGACGAACTCCAGAAAGTCACCGACAAGTGGGTGAAGAAGGTGGACGATGTCATTGCCGCCAAGGAGAAAGACATCCTCACCGTCTAATGAAACGGGTAGCAATACAAGGCTACAAGGGCTGCTTCCACGAACAGGCAGCCCGTCTTTTTTATGGGAATTCCGTGGTTCCCGTGGAATGTGACACCTTCCCGGACCTGTACGCCGCCATGGAAAACGGGCAGGCCGATGCGGCCGTGATGGCCATCGAAAACACCGTTTCCGGCGGTCTGCTGCACAATTTCGACCTGCTGCGCCGGCAGGGAAAGCAGGTAAAAGGGGAAGTGTACATCCGGATCGGCCAGAACCTGATGGCCCTTCCCGGCCAGCGGCTGGAAGACATCCGCGAGGTGCGGACGCATTATATGGCCATCAACCAGACGCGCCCGTGGTTTGAGGAGCACGCCCCCTGGATCCGCCTCATCGAGAGCGAGGATACCGCCAAGAGCGCGGCCCAGCTGGCCGCCTCCGGTGAGAAAGGCGTGGGTGCCGTGGCGGGCGAACTGGCCGCCCAACTTTATGGTCTGGAAATCTTGGCACCCGGCATCGAGACGCACAAGCAGAACTTCACCCGTTTTCTTATCCTGGACGACCATATGGAAGTCCCGCAGGAGCAGATGGACAAGGCCCTGCTTTGCTTCACCCTGCCGCACAAGCCCGGCTCGCTGGCGCACATCCTCACCATCCTGTCGTTCTACGAGATGAACCTCACCCGTATCCAGTCGCTGCCCATCCCGGGCCGCGAGTGGCAGTACTTCTTCTATATAGACATTAAATTCGCCAACTATCTGCGTTATACCCAGGCGCTTACCGCCGTCCGTCCCTTATTGGAGGACTTGGAGGTCCTGGGAGAATACAAAGCCGCCCTATGATCATCCAACCCGCCAACAGAACCCTTTCGGTAAAGGAATACTACTTCTCCATCAAGAACAAGGAGATCGCCCGGCTGAACGCGCAGCGTGCAGCGCAGGGCCTGGACCCGGTCATCAACCTGGGCATCGGCTCGCCGGACGGCGCTCCGTCGGAGGAGGCTGTGGAGGCCTTGTGCGCCTGTGCCCGCAAGCGCGGTTCCCACGGTTACCAGAGCTATATCGGCATCCCGGAACTGCGCCAGGCCATAGCCGATTGGTATGCCCGCTGGTACGGTCTGGAGCTGGACCCGTCCTGCGAAATCCAGCCGCTTATGGGCTCCAAGGAGGGAATCCTCCTGCTGTCCCTGGCTTTCCTGAATCCCGGCGACAAAGTGCTGGTGCCGAACCCCGGCTATCCCACCTACACATCGGCCACCCGCATGTGTGAGGCCGAACTGGTCCCTTACAACCTGGTGGAGGCCGATGGATGGTATCCGGACTTTGCCCAACTGGAAGCCATGGATCTGAAGGGCGTGAAGCTCATGTGGGTGAACTATCCCAATATGCCCACCGGTGCTCCGGCCCGGCGGGAAGAGTTTGAAAAACTGGTGGCCTTTGCCCGCAGCAAGGGCATCCTGCTGGTGAACGACAATCCTTACGGTTTTATCCTGAACGAACCCCAGTCCATCCTGGCCATTCCCGGCGCCAAAGAGTGCTGCCTGGAAATGAACTCCCTTTCCAAGAGCCACAACATGGCCGGCTGGCGTGTGGGTATGATGCTGGGTGCGGCCGATATCCTCCAGGAACTCTTGAAGGTAAAGAGCCAGATGGACTCCGGTATGTTCCGGGGCATCCAGGAAGCGGCCGTGGAGGCCCTGAAAGCCGGTCCGGAATGGTATGAGGCCTTGAATGCCGAATACCGCCGCCGCCGGGAAGTGGCCTGCCGCATCATGGACACCCTGGGCTGCACCTACGATGCAAAAGCCGGCGGGCTTTACGTCTGGGGACGCGTTCCCGAGACCCCCGGTCAAGCCGGGGGTGACGTCATAGCCGACAGCGATCGGCCATCTCCCGCCCAAGTGTTAAGCGACAAGATTCTGTATGAGGCCGGTGTGTTCCTCACCCCGGGCTTCATTTTCGGCAGCAACGGTGCGCACCACCTGCGCATCTCCCTCTGCGCCAATGTAGAAACCCTGAACAAAGCGTTGAAGAAGATATGTGCACTGTAGGCGTCATCGGCCTGGGCCTCATTGGCGGTTCCATGGCTTTGGACTTGAAGCGGCGGGGCTTTGCGGCCTGCACGCTGGGCGTGGAGCAGGATCCGGTGGCGGCCGAAGCGGCCAAAACCATCGGCCTGGTGGACGAAGTAGTTTCCTATGAAGATTGCATCGCCCGGGCCGATATCATTGTGGTGGCCGTTCCCGTAGGCACCGCCGTGAAAATGGTCCCCGACATCCTGAATCATTTTGAGCAGGGAGACAAGATTGTCATTGACGTCTGCTCCACCAAGAGCCAGATTTGTCATGCCACGCAATATCATCCCCATCGGGGACAGTTTGTGAGCACGCATCCCATGGCGGGAACGGAGTACAGCGGCCCCTGGGCGGCCCAGCCGGGCCTTTTCGACGGCCGCGCCTGCATCTTCGCCAATACCGAAGACAGTCACCCCAAGGCGGTGAAAACCATCGAGGAACTGTATGCCGTGCTGAACATGCGGCCCATCTACATGAACGCCGATCAGCACGACGTACACACCGCTTATGTTTCCCATATTTCGCACGTAACTTCCTTTGCCCTGGCCCTTACCGTCCTGGACAAAGAGAAGGACGAAAAACACATCTTCGACCTGGCCTCGGGCGGTTTTTCCAGCACCGTGCGCCTGGCCAAGTCCAACGCCGACATGTGGGTTCCCATCCTGAGCCAGAACCACGACAATGTCCTCCATGTGATGGACACCTATATTGATAAGATGCTGCAGTTCCGCGATGCCATCGCCACCTACGACGAAACCCGCATCCGAGAACTGATAGCAGAAGCCAACAAGATTAAGAAGATTCTTCGATGACGCACGAATTAGATATCATTCCTGCAACTGAGTGGGGCTTTTTCACCCTGCCACGGCCCATGTGCATTGCCGGTCCCTGCAGCGCGGAGACCGAAGAACAGGTAATGGAAACGGCCCGGGGGCTGCACGCCTTCGGCATTCACGTCTACCGCGCCGGTATCTGGAAACCGCGTACCCATCCGGGCAGCTTCGAGGGCGTGGGCACACCCGGTCTCAAGTGGCTCAAGAAGGTGCAGCAGACCTACGGCATGAAGGTGTGCACGGAAGTGGCCACGGAAAAACACGTGCTGGAGTGCATCAAATACGGAGTTGACATGATTTGGATCGGCGCCCGTACATCGGCCAATCCTTTCCTGATGCAGGAGATTGCCGATGCCCTGGAAGGCACCGACCTCCCCGTTTTGGTGAAGAACCCCGTGAACCCGGACCTGGACCTGTGGATCGGCGCCCTGGAGCGCCTGAACCGGGCGGGCATCCGGAAACTGGGCGTGATTCACCGCGGCTTTTCCACATCGGCCCCCATCGCCTACCGCAACGACCCTGGCTGGAAGATTGCCATTGAAATGCGTACCCGCTATCCGCAGATGACCTTCTTCGCCGATCCTTCCCACATGGCGGGGGACCGCAAATACCTGTTGGAACTGTCGCAGCGGGCCATGGACCTGGGCCTGGACGGCCTTATGGTGGAAAGCCACTGCGACCCTTCGTGCGCTTTGTCGGATGCCAAGCAGCAGCTTACTCCGCGCGACCTGCAGACCCTGCTGGAAAGCCTGGTCATCCGCGACAGCACCTCGGACGATACGGCTTATAAGGAGAGGATCGACACCCTGCGTGCCCGTATCGACGTAATTGACGAGAGCCTCCTGAAGCTCCTGAAAGACCGTATGGACGTGAGCCGCAGCATAGGCCGATATAAGAAGGAGCACAACGTGGCCATCCTGCAGGCGGTCCGCTGGGAGCAGGTGCTGACCGAAACAGTTGCCCGTGGTGGGGAACTGGGCCTTTCCGAGGCCGCCGTCAGTGCCATCATGACAGCCATCCACGACGAATCCGTCCGGGTGCAGAACCAGATATTGGAAGAAGCGGAATAATTCGTATCTTTACAAAACAAAGTTATAAGATTATGTCACTTGCATTGGAATTGACCATCCGTTTGGTGGGTGCCGGACTGCTGGGAGCGGTGATCGGCTTTGAACGGGAACTCCGCGCCAAGGGCGCCGGCATCCGTACCCACGTCCTGGTAGCCATCGGCGCCTCCCTGCTCATGCTCATTTCCCAATATGGTTTTCCGGATGCCGTGAAGTTCGATGCGGCCCGTATCGCCGCCGGTGTGGTGGGCGGTCTGGGTTTCGTCTGCGGCGGTATCATCATGAAAACCGGCAACCATGTAAGTGGTCTCACTACAGCGGTGGGCGTTTGGGTTACGGGCGCTATCGGTCTGGGGATGGGCGCTGGCATGTATGAACTCTCCATCCTGGCCACCATCGTGCTGCTGATCTGCCTGGAGGCCCTGAACTATTACACCATCCATCTGGGAGAGAAAGAGTACAATATTGTGGTGTGCACGGACGACCAGCAAGCCATTGCAAAGGCTGTAGACGGTTTCAAGGACAAGTTAAAAGGCTTCTCCCTGGCCAAGGACGGCGACCTGTACAAGGTGAACATTACCTTGCGCTGCAAGAAAAGTGTCAAGTTCTCCGAAATCATGGATCAGATTTCTGCCATCCCCGGTATCACGCTGAAAAGTCTGGAATAAGATATGGAAAGAAACATCAAAACCATTGGCGTTCTCACTTCCGGCGGTGATGCCCCGGGCATGAATGCAGCCATCCGCGCCGTTACCCGCACGGCCCGTTTCCACAATATGAACGTGGTTGGGATTATGCGCGGCTACCAAGGACTCATCGAGAAAGAGTTTGTGAAATTCACCTCCTCCAGCGTGTCCAATACCATCCAGCGCGGCGGTACCATCCTCAAAACGGCCCGCTGCATGGAATTCATGACTGCCGAAGGCCGGAAAAAGGCCTATGAGAACATGGTGGAGGCCGGCATCGATGCGCTCGTGGTCATCGGCGGCAACGGATCCCTCACCGGCGCCCAGCTTTTTGCCCGGGAGTACGACATTCCCATCATCGGCCTGCCCGGAACCATCGACAATGACCTGTACGGAACAGACTCTACCATCGGCTACGACAGTGCCCTGAACACCATCGTGGAATGCGTGGATAAGATCCGCGACACCGCCAACAGCCACGACCGCATCTTCTTCATCGAGGTGATGGGCCGCGACGCCGGCTTCCTGGCGCAGAACAGCGCCATCGCTTCCGGTGCAGAGGCTGCCATCATCCCCGAAGGCAAGACGGATGTGGACCAGCTGGCCGAATTCATCGAGCGCGGCAAGCGTAAGAGCAAGAACAGCGCCATCGTGCTGGTGAGTGAGTCCCAGAAAGACGGCAAGGGCGGCGCCAATTACTACGCCGAACGCGTGAAGAAGGAGTATCCGCAGCTCAGCTCCCACGTGACCATCCTGGGTCACCTGCAGCGCGGCGGTACCCCCAGCGCGTATGACCGCATCCTGGCCTCCCGCCTGGGTTATGCGGCCATCGAGGCCCTGCTGGAAGGTCAGCGCAATGTCATGATCGGCATCAAGAACGATGAGATTGTGTATGTGCCCATTTCCCGGGCCGTCAAGATGAACAAACCCATCAATCAGGAACTTATTTCAGTACTGAACGTACTGTCCATGTAATGTTGTACGGGCTGGTTCTCCGCATCAGGCATTTGTTTTACGACAGGGGGTGGAAAAAGACTTTCCAACCCCCTGTTCCTACCATCTGCGTAGGAAACCTCACGGTGGGCGGCACCGGCAAAACGCCGCACGTGGAGCTGCTGCTCCGCTTACTCTCTTTCCGGTCGGTGGCCGTGCTTTCCCGCGGCTACAAGCGCAAGACTAAGGGCTTCCGCATCGTGGGGGAGGCCGATTCGGCCCAAACTGTGGGCGACGAACCCCTGCAGATAGCCCGGAAGTTCCCCTCCGTCACCGTGGCGGTGGACAAGGACCGCATTCACGGCTGTCAAGAACTCAGCGACAAGCAAGTAGATATTGTCGTCCTGGACGATGCCTTCCAATATCGGAAGCTGGCGCCCAGCCTGACGCTTTTGCTGGTGGACTATCACCGCCCCGTTTTCAAGGACCGGCTCCTGCCCTGGGGCCGCCTGCGGGACCTGCCTTCCCGCATCCGGAAGGCCGATGCCGTGGTGGTTACCAAATCCCCTGCCGAAGTGCCGGAAGACGAGCGGGTCTGGTGGCGGTCTAAACTTCACCTGCGGGAAGAGCAGCCGCTCTATTTCACCCGTATCCAGTACCAGAAAGCCCTGCCGGTCTTCCCAGACGGAGACTCGCACTACCTGTATTCCCAAAAGGTAATCCTGGTGAGCGGCATTGCCAATGACACGCCGCTGAGACAATATCTTTCGGATACTTACAAGATTGTGGGCCGGCTCTCTTTCCCGGACCACCACCGCTACACCAAACGGGATATCCGTGCCATTGCCGCTGCGGCCCGGAATTGTCCCACCGCCTGTCTCATGACAACGGAAAAGGACGCCCAGCGGCTGCGGGACGTCCCGGAGGTTCCGCCGGAGCTGAGCCAGCGGCTGTTTTACCTTCCCATTGAAGCGGTGTTCCTCTCCCCGGAAGAAGAGGCCAATTTCGTTCAGCATTTGACCCGTCTTTAATAAGGCCATTGCCGCCTTGACAGAAAAACGGCATTCTAGTGCACTGTGGCTGTCAAGGCGGCATGCGTAAGTTGTTTTTCCGAAGAATTATATATATTTTTGCAAAAAGTATATATGGAAAGCGCAATCACTTCACATAGAAAGCTTATAGACATCAAACCGGCCGTTTTTGATGGCTTGTCAAAAGAAGCAAAAAGGCAGGGCATCTCGCTGAAGAGACTGATTGAGCAGCTCCTGGAAGAAGCCTGCCCCAAACCCAGGGTGGACGCCAGCCCCTCTGTTCAACGCATCATTGGGTCGGCTATTCCCAAGGGTCGGCGTGTAGAGGATATTCAGGATGACCGTCTTCAATATCTGCTTTCCAAATGAAGCTGTTTCTGGATACCAATGTCCTTCTGGACCTTCTTCTGGAAAGGGAAGGATATGAGAAGGCCGTTCCTGTCTTCCAATTACAGGAAGAAGGAAAACTTTCGCTGTGCGTTTCCATTCTTACTATGGTCAACGTCGCATACGTATATAGGAAAACCGTGGGCCAGCGTCTGGCGGTAGTGAATCTGAGGTATTTATCATCCCTGCTGGAAGTCCTGCCCATGGACGGCCCTATGCTTCAACAGGCTATATACCGGGAGGGTCCGGACTTTGAAGATATCCTGCAAGGGGTCTGCGCCGCCGCGCACCAATGCGACTACATCCTCACCAACAACGTGGCAGACTTTCAAATCGGCCCGGGCCTCGCTTCGGCTCAACTGCCCATTCCGCCGGTCCTGTCGCCGGAAGCTTTTCTAAAAAGTTCACTATCTTTGCACCCGTGAAAATCGGAAACATAGACCTGGGTGAGCGCCCGGTGACATTGGCGCCCATGGAGGACGTCACCGACGCCAGCTTCCGCATCCTGTGCAGGGAGGCGGGGGCGGCTATGGTCACCACCGAGTTCGTGAGTTCGGACGGCCTGGTGCGCGATGTCTCCAAGACCATCGCCAAGATGCACACCCTGGAGGAGGAAGCGCCGGTGGCCGTGCAAATCTACGGCAGCATTCCCGAGGCCATGGTGGATGCCGCCAAAATGGCCGACAAAGCCGCCGAACTGGCCGGCGGGCACGGGGCCGATATAGTGGACATCAACTTCGGCTGCCCGGTGAGCAAAATTGCCGGCCGGGGCGCCGGCAGCGGTATGATGCGCGAACCCGACAAGATGGTGGCCATCACCAAGGCCATCGTGGAGGCCGTGGGCAAACCCGTCACCGTCAAGACCCGCCTGGGCTGGGACGACAACTCCAAGATTATCGTGGAACTGGCCGAAAGGCTGCAGGACGTGGGCATATCGGCCCTTACCATTCACGGGCGCACGCGTTGCCAAATGTATAAAGGAGAGGCCGATTGGACTCTCATCGGCGCTGTGAAGGACAACCCCCGGATGCACATTCCCATCATCGGGAACGGCGATATCAACAGCGCCCAAAAGGCGAAGGAAGCCTTCGATCGCTGGGGCGTGGACGGCATCATGGTGGGACGCGCGTCCTTCGGCCATCCCTGGATTTTTACCGAAATCCGCCATCTGCTGGACACCGGGGAGGAACTGCCGCCTATGAGCGTAAAAGACCGCGTAGCCCTGGCCAAACGGCATTTCCAGCTGTCGCTGGACCTGAAAGGCCCCGTCACCGGTGTGTACGAGATGCGCCGCCACCTGAGCTGCTATTTCAAAGGACTCCGGGATTTCAAGGAAACCCGTATCAAACTGGTCACCTCCAAGGACCCGGCTGAAATCTTCGCCACCCTGGACTATGTGGCCCAGCGCTGGGGAGAGGAAACCCCGGAAGTGGAAGGGGTTTACGGGCTGTAATATTTGGTATTTTCACATAAATTCACTACCTTTGCGGTCCCTCTGATTGTAGGGGGATCGCAACTTTTATGTTAAACCATTAATTATCAAGACAGTGGACACACTTAGCTACAAGACAGTTTCCCTGGTGCTGCGTGGCAAGAACAAGCCCGGCTTCACCCCGCACGTGGACTGTGGTGACAACGTCATCATCGTCAACGCCGACAAGATCCGTCTTACCGGCAAGAAGATGACCGACCGCGTGTACACCCGCTACACCGGCTATCCCGGTGGTCAGCGCTTCACCACGCCCCGCGAGATCCTCGCAAAAAGACCCGCCGAACTCATCCGTCGGTCTGTGAAGGGCATGCTGCCCAAGACCCGTCTTGGTGACAAGCTCATCAACAACCTGTATGTGTATGCAGGTCCCGAGCACCCGCACCAGGCCCAGAATCCTAAAACCATTAAGTTTAACGAAATCTAAACAGAGCACATGGAACAGAAACACGCCCTTGGAAGACGTAAATCAGCTGTCGCTCGTGTTTATGTTGCACCCGGTAGCGGCAACATTGTGATTAATGACCGCCCCATGGAAGAGTACTTCAAGGAGGGCACCCTCCAGTACATCGTGAACCAGCCCCTGGAGCTTACCGGTACAACAGGTCAGTTTGACATCAAGGTAACCCTCGTGGGAGGTGGTACCAAAGGTCAGGCAGAAGCCGTTCGTCTCGGCATCTCCCGCGCCCTGTGCGAGGTAGATAAAGAGGCCTATCGTCCTGCCCTCAAGGCCGCCGGTTTCCTCACCCGCGACGCTCGCGAGGTCGAGCGCAAGAAACCCGGTCAGCCTGGCGCACGTCGTCGCTTCCAGTTCAGCAAGCGTTAATCGGCTTACCCTGGAATTTACGTCAGCACGGCTTAGGTATTCATCAAATCCTGAGATCCCGGTGAGGATGCGAATCTTCCCGAGCTACGAAAAGGATTGCCGGGCCGCGAAAAAATTTCGGAGACCAATCAAGGATTGCTACTCCGGATTGATGAAAGAGTTAACAACAAGACAAAAACAAACCCATGTCTAGAACAAATTTCGAACAGTTGCTTGATGCAGGCACCCACTTCGGCCACCTGGCCCGCAAGTGGAACCCCAAGATGGCACCGTATATCTTCGTAGAGCGTAACGGTATCCACATCATTGACCTGCACAAGACCGTCGTGAAAATCGACGAGGCAGCCGAGGTCCTCAAGGAAATGGCCCGCAGCGGTCGCAAGGTCCTCTTCGTTGCCACCAAGAAACAGCCTCCGTCAATATGCCTTCCGTGACCGAGCGTTGGCCGGGCGGTATGCTTACCAATTTCCCCACCATTCGCAAGGCCGTCAAGAAAATGAACACCATCGACAAGATGAAGGAAGATGGCACCTTCGAGAAACTCGCCAAGCGTGAGCGCCTCCAGGTGGAGCGCCAGCGGGCCAAGCTGGAGAAGAACCTCGGTTCCATCCGCGACATGTCCCGTCTGCCCAGCGCCCTCTTCGTGATCGACGTTCAGAAAGAAGCCAATGCCGTTAAGGAGGCTGTCCGTCTGAATATCCCGGTTATCGCTATGGTTGACACATGTTGCGATCCCACCCCGATTGATTATGTGATTCCGGCGAACGACGACGCTACGAAGTCCATCGAACTCATCATGGATGTGATGTGCCAGGCTATCAATGAAGGTCTGGAAGAGCGCAAACTGGAGAAGGAGAAGGAAGTGGAAGTTGCTCCTGAGGCCGCTGAGGCTCCCGCCGCCCCCGAGCGCAAGCTCCGCTCCCGCCGCGCCCCCAAGGCAGAACCCGTAGAGGCTCCTGCCACCGAAGAGTAATTAACCGTTTAAAAAGCAAGGAATTATGGCTATCTCTTTAGCAGATATCAAGAAACTCCGTGACATGACCAGCGCTGGCATGATGGACTGCAAGAAGGCCCTCGAAGAGGCCGCCGGCGACTTCAAGCGCGCTGTGGAAATCCTCCGCGAAAAAGGCAAATCCACCCTGGCCAAGCGCGGTGACAACGAGACCACCCAGGGTGCCGTGCTCAGCCGTATTAACGGCGGTAAGGCCATCCTCGTCTGCCTCGGCTGTGAGACCGACTTCGTGGCCGCCACCCCGGACTTCAAAGCCCTCTCCGGCAACATCGCCGATGCTGCCATCGCCGCTTTCCCGGCCGACAAAGAGGCCCTGAAGGCCGTGAAACTTGCCGACGGTTATACTATCGAGGAAGACATCACCAACCAGGCCGGCAAAACCGGCGAGAAGCACGTGCTGGCTTACTACGGCGCCCTCGAGGCTCCGTACGTGAGCGAATATGTGCACTTCAACGGCAAGCTGGGCGCCATCGTGGCTTTCTCCAAGCAGGTTCCTGCAGAGATCGCCCGCGGTATCGCCATGCAGGTTGCTTCCATGAACCCTGTGGCCGTGGACGCCGCTTCCGTCCCTGCAGAGGTGATTGAGTCTGAAAAGACCGTCGCCATCCAGAAGACCAAGGACGAGCAGGTGCAGAAGTCTGTGGACAACGCCCTCAAGAAGGCTGGCATCAACCCCGCCCACGTGGATAGCGAAGACCACATCGAATCCAACACCGCCAAGGGCTGGCTCACTGTGGAGCAGGCCCAGCAGGCCCGTGAGATCATTGCCAAGATCGGCGCCGAAACCCTCGCTTCCCTGGAGCAGAAGGTTCAGATGATCGAAGGTATCGTGAAGGGCCGTATCCAGAAGTTCCTGAAGGAAAACACCCTTATGGAGCAGGAGTATCAGCTCAGCGACGACAAGAGCACCGTGGCCGCCGCCCTCAAGGCCGTGGATCCGGAAGCCAAGGTTCTCGCTTTCAAGCGCTTCTCCCTGGCCGACTAATCACAGTCGATAAGTAATAAAAAGGCACCGCAGAATCTGCGGTGCCTTTTTTGCGATCTGGCGCGTTTTGACTATTTGAGCGCGCGCGTGAAAACCATAGTGTCGATAACACACTTGGAGTCGGATTTGAATTCGCCGACGACCGTCTCTTTCTCTTCTTCCCACCATTTGGTATCGGGAGTGAGCGTGATGACGCTGCCGGTGAGGGTGCCGGCCTTGCTACCGGCGATGATGAACACACCAGAGTAGGTGGGGAACTCTCTTCCAGTAGCCTCGGCGGTCATTTTGAAGGTGCTGGAGGAGGGGAAAGTGAGCGTGTAGGTGATACCGTCAGCGGTGCAAATCCAAGTGGTGCCAACCAGAGACTTGGCGTTGTCAATGTCCTTCTTGCAAGAAGAAGTGAGGGCGATGGCGGTCACGGTGAGGGCCACGCTGAGCAGAATGGATAAAAACTTTTTCATAAACTATATGTTAAAAATGATATCCGATAAAAACGTGCAAAGGTACAAAAAAATCTCTATTCCGTTGCAAATCTGAAAAAATCTTCAATTGCGGCCTTGGTTTGCAGGCGCACTATGTAGGCGGTGTCGCCCAGATCGTCCGAAAGGGCATAGGGGACACGGGAGCACATACAAACGGCGGGGCCGTAGTGGTCCAGCAGTTCCTGGTGGCTGTGCTTGTAGCTATGCACGTCGCGCCGGCCCACATAACCGATATAGGCGCTTTCCCCCCGGGGCTTGCGGGCTTCGTCGAAGGCCACCATATCGGCCCAGATCTGATATACGTCGGTCTGATGGGCGTAGTTCATCATATCGGGCGTGTAGCCTCCCGGCGGGCGCATATTCACTTCCAGGCCCACATAGTCGCCCTTCTTGCCCAGGCCTTCACGGTCGCGGTCCAGCTGGAAGAACTCCAGGTGCACGAAGCGGCTGGTAATGCCGAAAGCCTTCACGGTGCGGCGGCCGATGGCGGCCAGCTTGGCGGGCACCGTCTTGTTGGTCCAGTAGCAGCAGTCCAGGTTGCCGTGCACAATCTCCATCACGGGCGTGGGGAACACGGTGTTGTTCTCGAAGATGGGTTCGCCCTTGGAGTTGAAGATGGCGTCGTAGCTTACCAGGAGGCCGGTAATGAACTCTTCAATCACATAGTTACCCATATCGTGGGCGTGGGTGAGCAGCCAGGCGGCCAGTTCGTTCACGTTGTTGATCTTGGTGGTGCCGCCGGCGCCCATCCCGTTGTCGGGCTTGGCAATCACGGGGAAGCCGGTCTTCTTCACGAAGGCCTTGATCTTGAGGGCGCCTTCCGAACCCTTGATTTGCCGGGCCGTGGGGATGCCACCAAGAGCGTAGTACTTCTTCATCTCGCTCTTGTTTTTGATGGCGGCGATGTGGTCGTTCTTGATGCCGGTGTTCACGTTGAAATCCGTGCGGAGGCGGGCGTCCTGCTCCAGCCACCACTCGTTGTTGGACTCGATCCAGTCAATCTTGCCGTATCGGTGCGCAAAGAAGGCAACGGCGCGGTACATCTCGTCGTAGTCTTCCAGGTTGTGCACCTTGTAGTAGTCTGTAAGACTTTCCTTGAGACCCCAGGGGAGGTTCTCAAAGTTGGTGTCGGCAATACCCAGCACGTTCACGCCATTGGCCCTCAGGCCGGCGCAGAAATGCCAATAGGTTTCCGGGAAATGGGGAGAAATAAAGATGACGTTCATAAAACTATAGGATTTGTTTTCTTCAGATACGCGGTGCATGGCGCCCCGGGTGATTTCAAAGGCCTCGCCGCGGAGTTCGGGCCTTTTTCCGGGCTTTTGAATCACGTAACCGCCATCGCGGAACGTGTAGAAGCGGTGGTTCCAGCTATCAGGGAAGGCTACGTCCTCGAACAGACGCAGGCCGTCCACCTGGGCGTAACGCACCTGCTCCATATGGGGCACCAGCTGGATGTGGGTGAGTCCCAGGCCCTTGAGCCAGCGCCGGTAGTTGGGGTCCAGGGCTTCACCGGGGAGTTCGGGATGGGAGTAGACCAAATCTGCGCAGTTCATACTGCCGGCACTGCAGCCCATGACCACGCCGGGGAAGTCCTGGATCAGCTCCTTCAGGCCGATTTCGTGCAGGAACTTGTTCTGGGTGGGGACGTGGCCGCCGCAGAGGACGATCCAATCGGCCTTTTTCACCAGTTCCGGCGTTTGGGCGGCGTTGTGACGGTCCAGCATGGTGATGGAGGCCGTTCGGATGCCGGAGGCGTGGATGCAGTCACTCATCCCTTTTTTCACCGATGCCGTGAAGCCTTCGTCGTCCGGGGCGGCGCTTACCAGCAGCACGCGCGGAAGCCGGTCCGGGCCGGTAACCTGGGCCAGTGCGGCCTGGACCTCGGCCAGAAAACCGTTGTCCCGGGTGAATGCGGGTTCCCCGAAGCGGGTGGGGCTGCCGGTAAGAAATAAAGTCACGATTACAAAGGTACGAAATATCCCGGAAAAGGCGTATATTTGTAAAAACGTACAAACGATGAAAAAACTGATCCTTGGGGCTCTTGCCCTGCTTACCCTGGCCGGATGCGGCGTGAGCTCCCCGGCCGTGACCACCACTTCTTCCACTACCACCAAGGCTTCAACGCCCGCCAAAACCACCAAGGCTTCGGAGGCCTATCTGGTCTTTACCGCAGATTCCCAGGAAAGCATCGTGGTAACGGTGGACGGCAAACAATATCAGAAGGAAACCGTCCAGGTGAAGAGTTCCGGCAGCATGAAGGAACTCCAGGAAATGGCCGGAAACATCATCACGCTCAGCCCCGGCACACACCAGGTTCGCGTAACCAAGGGCGGGAAACAGGTGTATCAGCAGAGCGTTTCCATCAACGCCCAGGAACGAAAAGTGATCAGACTATAGGCTTTTCTCCCTTTTATTGTACCCGGCTTGCTTTTCGCGGCCGGGTTTTTTGTGCGGGAAGGGTGCGTTCTTCCGGCCATTCGCTCCAGAATCGCACCCTCCCCGCCATATGGTCCAGAGGAGCCGGGAGGGTTTGTCATTCTGAGGTGCCGCCTCCTCTTGTCATTCTGAGCGAAGCGAAGAATCCGTAGGCGGTAATGGGGCAGATGCGCTTTAAGTTTTTAAAGCACGGTTTTGTAGCTGCAGGGGTGAATATGCGCTTGAGACAGGGTTCATTCCACCCGCTGAAGTACACAATCTGCTACTCAGTACGTAAAGTGTGCTTCAAGTTTTTAAGGTGAAGATAGTATTATAATTTGGGTGGCGTTACCTTTAAAGGGATCCTAAACTGGCACGTATTTGGAGAAAACATTATGACACAGAAAGTATTCTTTGATACGAATGTCCTGCTGGATTTACTGCTTCCGGAGCGGAAATCCGCTTGTGTGGTGGCCATTCTTTCGGCGGTTAAAATGCACAAGTTCGAGGGCCAAATCTCAACTCAAAGTATTCTGGATGCAAAATACAGTTCCAGAAAGCAAGGCATTCCATTTGAGCGGTTTAAGGCTTTTTACGAAGAACTCAGGCGCTTTATCAATTTCGGAGAGATAGACCCCATGCATCTGGACTGGGCCTTTGAGCATTATTCCGGGGACCTGGAAGACGACGCCCAGTATGCCAGCGCCTACGATGCCTGCTGCGACTATTTCCTAACCCGTGACATCCAACTTCAGGAGCGCAACAGCGAACTCTGCCCCATGACCGTCATTACTCCGGAAGAATTTCTCTCCCAAATGTTGGATTGATTTGTCGCAGAATGGCCGCGACGGTGCGGGAAGACGTGACCTTGCGGCCATTTACTGTATGGGAGGCGGAGGCGTGGATTTCCGTGCAGCCGGTGAGTTCCAGGATGCGGCGGGCGTTCCGCGGGGTGACACCGCAACCGGGCAGGAGGCCAATGCGTCCGGCGGCCTGCTCCCGCAGGGCGCGGACCATGTCGGTGCCTTCGGCCACCGTAGGGGCCTGTCCGGAGGTGAGCAGACGCGTGCAGCCCAGGCCGATGATGGCTTCCAGCGCATCGAAGGGCAGACGACACACATCAAAGGCCCGGTGGAAAGTGACGTTGCGGGCATCGGCCATCAAAATCTGCATGGCGGGCACATCCACGTCGCCGGAAGGGGTAAGGCAGCCGATGACGATGCCGTCGGCCCCCAGGGAAAGGGCCGTGCGGATATCGGCCGCCATTTGCTGCAGCTCGGCGGGGGAGTAGCAGAAATCTCCGGGACGGGGCCGGATGAGTACGTGGATGGTAAGTTGGGGATAGCGGGCACGGGCGGTGCGGAGGTCTTCCCACGCGGGCGTGAGGCCGTCCTGTTCCAGGGCGCTGCAAAGCTCGATGCGCGGCGCTCCGCCCTTAACGGCGGCGCGCACGCTGTCCAGGTTGCCGCAGCACACTTCCAACAGCCTCATTGCGCCAGCTGCCGTTTGATGAGTTCGCGTTTGAGTTCGCTGCCATAGGCGTAGGCACCCACGTCCAGGCTGTTCAGCAGGTACAGGTCGCTGCCTTTGAAGAGCGTCTTCTGGGCCAGGGTATGGATTTCGGCCGCTTTGTCCAGCGACTCCTTGGGCACCACCAGGTGGCAGGGAATTACATACGCCACCGGATTCAGGGCCACTACGTGGGCCACGGCGCGTACGCCCTGCGGATTGTCCACCAGGGCGGCCAGTTCCGTGTAGCTGTACAGTTTCCGGGGCAGGTCGAAAAGCTTCTTCCACACATTCAGTTGGAAGGGGGTGCCGAAGAGCCGGAGGTCTTCCCACTTGAGATAGGAGGCATACTCCAGAAGCTCTTCCGTGTCGATTTTCCGCGTGCCCAGGGAGAAGGTTTCCTCCGCGGGCAGTTTGGCGATTTCCGCGGCGATGCGCGGGAGATGGCGGTAGTCGGTGGCAATGGAGGCAACCTTCCCGTCTATCTCAGTTACAATCCATTGTTGGTCTTCCATACTATTTCAAATACGGCTGTAGTTGCTGCCAGGTGAGGGTGGCGGAGATGATGCCCAGGGCATAGGGGCCGGCCTCGTAGGGCTGGAATATCCATTCCACGCCGTCCTTTCCTACGGAGAAATTCCCGTTGGGAGCGATGGCTTCCGGTTCCACCAGTTCGGCCAGTTCGGGGTCATCGGCCTGCATGGCGCTGCTCACCGCCGCTCGCATGAGTTCTGCGACCGGCTGGGCATAGCCTTCCACGAACAAATCGGCCTCCGAGAGGGTTTCCCCCGTGTTTTTGTCAAAGACAATCTGGCTCAGGGTCTGGATGCCGTGCGCGCCGCCGCGGAAGCTGTAATAGCTGAGCAGGTAGTTTTTCCAATGCCGATAATCCTCCGTGAAGGAGCCCTCCAGATGGTCTTCCCAGGTGCGGATGCCTTCCTTTTCGGGGCCGCTGTTTTCCGAGAGGTACTCGTCGATGAGGTTCTCGCGGTAGCGGACGGCCGTTTCTTCCACCGTGCCCGGCGCATCTTCCAGGTCGAAGGCCTGGGTGAGGATGGTGCCGTTCATCTGGTCCAGCACCTCCTGGGGCAGTCCTTTCTTCGCATACTCCAGGCTCACGGAGAAGAAGAGGGTGTCGGCCTGGTCTTCCGCGAGCGGAAGTGCCAGGTCGTCTTCATAAAGCGCCGCCCGGAAGGGGTGGCAGGCCGATAAGAGCAAGAGGGCCGATGCAATGACAAGTGCTTTTTTCATGCCGTTAATCGTTGTTCAGTTCCGTTACATCCACCGGGCGTTCACGCTTGTCGCCGATGAGCCAGCGGGAATACCAATCGGCCATTTTCCAGAAGAAATAGTCGTTCATATCGCCGAAGCCGTGACGCTGGCCGGGCAGGATCACCAGCTCGAAGCGCTTGTGGGCTTTGATGAGGTCGTTTACCACGCGGATGGTGTTGGCGGGGTTCACGTTGTTGTCCTGGTCTCCGTGCACCAGCATCAGGTGGCCCTTGAGGCGGGAGGCAATCTCCTGATTGGTCTTGATGTTATACACGAAGGAGGTGTCTCCCTTGGAAACCTTTTCCTGGATGCCGTGGTGCTGTTCGCTCCACCAGCGGTTGTAGATGCTGTTGTCGTGGTTGCCGGCGCAGGAGACGGCGGCCTTGAAGAAGTCGTTGTACTGGAGGATGGCGGCCGTGGACATGAATCCGCCGCCGGAATGGCCGTGGATGCCCACGCGCTCGATGTCAATCCACTTGTGGCGGGCGGCCAGCTGCTGGATGGCATATTTCTGGTCTTCCAGGCCGTAGTCGCGCAGGTTGCCGTAGCCGTAGTTGTGGTACCACTTGGAACGGTTGGGATGGCCGCCGCGGTTGCCCACGGTAATCACGATCATGCCCAGCTGGGCCAGCTGGTCCGTGCGCAGGTTGAAGCGCCAGGAGATGTCGTTGGCCTCTACCTGCGGACCGGGATACACATAATCCGCAATGGCGTACACCTTGGTGGAGTCGAAGTTGAAGGGCTTGTGCAGTTCACCCCAGAGGTCCGTGATGCCATCGGCCGCCTTGACTTTGAAACGCTCGGGGAACTTGTACCCGGCTGCCAGCAGGCGGGAGAAATCGGCCTCTTCCAGCTGGGTGCGCTTACCCGTGGCGGTGTTCACCAGCATCACGGCGGGCTTGTAGTCCACACGGGAGTAATTGGCCACTATGTATTTACCGTTGTCGGAGGCGGTGGCCAGCACGTCCATATCGTCCATGTCCAGCTGCACCATAGGGCCGCCGGTGAGCGGCACGCGGTAGTTGTGCATCTGGTAGGGGTTTTCGCCGGGGTTCACGCCACAGGCGCTCACCACCAGATAGCCACTGGCTACGCCCAGGACGTCTTCCACGTGGAAGGAACCTTCCGTAAGGTTCTTCTTAAGGGTGCCGTCGGGGCCGTAGAGGTACAGGTTGGCCCAGCCGTTGCGTTCACTCCACCAGACGAAATCTCCGCCGGGCAGGAACTTGGGCTGGCGGGTTTCCACATACGTATTCATCCGTTCGGAAACCACGGTGCGGGTGCTGTCGGCCGATAAATCCACGCGGCACAGGTCCCAGCGTTTGAGGTCGCGGCTGCCACGCAGGAGCCAGAAACCTTTGTCATCGCCCAGCCATTTCATACTGCGATAATCCTTGTAGGCGTCTTCGGCCTTCATTTCGGCATTCAGGATATCGCCGTCCTGGTCTTTGAAGGCGTTCCAGGCCACTTTTTTCACGTTGCCGTCCAGGTCCAGGATGCAGAGCTCTCCTTTGGGGCCGGGCTCTCCGGGCATCTGGTAATGGTAGGCTTCCAGTTCGGGACGGGGCTTGGCCAGGGAGTTGATTACCCAGAACTCCTTCACGGCGCTCATATCCCAGCGCAGGAGGGCGAAGTGCTTGCCGTCCGGCGACCAGCTGCCGCGGGCGAACTTGCGGGCGGTGGAATCGGCCTCCATATCCCCGTTGTAATTATCGGAGAGCCAGGAGTGGTTCCTGGTGCCGTCGGTGGTGAGGGCGCGTTCCACCAGGGTGGTGTCCTTGGCATCTTTGGCGGCCTTTTTCAGGTTTTCGCGGTCCATCACCCACAGGTTGTGATTCTTCACATACAGGCCGATGGAACCGTCCGGGCTCACGTGCGCCCAGGAAGGATATTCATCCTTGTGTTCTTCCGTATCCCAGGTGAGTTCCCGGGTGGCGAGGTCATAGTAGAAACGGTATTCCACGAACTTGCCGGTGGTGTTGCCGGCGCTGTCCCGCTTCTCCGTCTTGGATTTCATATCCCACTGGAAGCGTTTGTCTTCCTTGAGCTCCAGCTTCAGGTTCAGGTGCTGGGCGTCGTACGGGTCACGGGTTACTTCCGTGAGCTGGCGGGCCAGCTTTTCCAGGTCGAAGATTTCCTGTTTGGTGCCGGTGGCGGCGTCTACCAGGTAATAGCGGGTACCTTCGGCCGTTTTCCAGCTGTACCAGAATTTATCGCTGTGGGCGAACCAGTTGGGACGGATGCGGGTGCTGTACACCATATTGCGCACGCTCTTGCTGGAGAAGCGGGCGGCCTGGGCATAATCGGCCTTTTGTACCTTGCGGGGTTCCTGGGGCTTCTGGGCCTGGAGCGTCACGCACAGCAGCAGGCCGATGAGGGGAAGGATTCTTTTCATACGTATGCGGATATGAAACAAAGATAATGATTCTGCGGAATATATCCAATGATATTTACAGGCCGACAGTAGCGGTTTTGAGTCCTTTTGCCTTGACGGTAACCGTTACCGGCCCCGGGCCCGTACGGCGCAGGATGGCCGATGCCTTTCCGTGGAAGGCGGGCAGCTCCGTACTGTAGAAGGGAACGTGGGAGGTGGGGTCGCCGGCATCGGTGGCCAGGATGACGGCCGCCCCTTTCACGCTGAAGGAAACCAGGTTATCGGCATCCGGCACCAGGGTGCCTTTTTTGTCCAACACGTCCACCGTCACGTAAATAAGGTCTTCCCCGGCATAGTCCACGGAGGCGTCCAGGCGGGCCGCTTTACCGGCGGTGACCACCTTGTCACGCGCCCATTCGCGCCCGTCCTTATATACAATCACATCCACTGTTCCGGGCCGATACACCACCTGGTCCCACACGATCCGGTAGCCGTCCCGGGGCTTCCGTCCCTGGGAAACCCCGTTCACGAAGAGTTCGGCCTCGTCGCCGGAAGTGTACACGTGTACCGGCGTCACCTGCCCTTCGCGGCCGGGCCAGGTCCAGTGCGGCAGAATGTGCGCCATGGGAAGGTTCGGCCGCCAGCGGGCCTGGTATAGCCAGAAGCGGTCCTTGGGGAAGCCGGCCAGGTCGATGATGCCGAAGTAGGAACTGCGCGAAGGCAGCGGGACATCGGCAATGGCCTGGCCCCAGCCGGCCACCATCTTCTTGAAGGCCTCCCGTTCCTCTTCCGTATGGAAATTGGTGAGGACGGAAGGGTCCATATTAAATGGCGTGGGTTCGCCCAGGTAATCGTAGCCGGTCCAGACAAACTCGCCGGCGCATTCCGGCACCTGGTCTTCGTACTGCCATTCATAATCCGGCTTGGAGGCCCAGCCGGGGGCGTATAGGTCGTAGGAACTCACCTGGAACGGCGGGTTCATGTCCCAACCTTTTCCTTTCTCCTGTTCCACCGGGAAGCGGTAATACCCGCGCGTAGAGATGCAGGAGGCCGTTTCGGAGCCATACACCGGCTGGCCGGGATGGGTGTCGCGGAACTGCTCATACAGGTGCGGCTTGTAGTTGAAACCGTACACATCCAGCGTGGCGGCATAGGCCGTAAAGGCCGCGCCGGGGTTGTCGTTGCCCGCCGTGGTGGGACGGGTGGGATCTTCGCGATGGCAGATATCCGTAAGCAGCTGGGGAATCCACCAGCGGGTGCTATCGCCTTGCTCTCCGCATTCGTTGCCGATACTCCAGGCAATCACGCTGGGGTGGTTGCGGTCCCGGTGGATCATGGCCACCAGGTCTTTTTCGGCCCATTCTTCAAAAAGGGTGGCGTAACCGTTCTCCTTTTTGGGCCAGGTCCAGGTGTCCGTAAGTTCGTCCAGCACCAGGAAGCCCATTCGGTCGCAAAGGTCCAGCAGTTCCGGTGCCGGAGGGTTGTGGCTGGTGCGGATTGCGTTGCAACCCATTTGCTTGAGCATCGTGAGGCGGCGCACCCAGGCATCATCGTTCCACACGGCACCTAGCGCACCGGCATCGTGGTGCAGGCACACGCCTTTAAGGAAGGTCTTGGCGCCGTTCAGGTAAAAGCCGTCGGTGCGCCACTCGGCCTCTCGGATGCCAAAAGGCGTTTCATAAGTTTCCGGGCCGATGGTGGTGCGGGCCACGTACAGTTCCGGCGTTTCTGGAGACCAGCGGCACGGCTGGTCAATGGTGAAGGTCTGCTCCACCGGCTTCCCATCATAAATTTGCACGGCGCGGGTGTCCGAGGCCCCGTAATGAGCGTAATCTGCTGCGGATGGTCCGTCTTGATGCGCGTGCACAGCTTAACCACAGCACTGCTGCCATCGGCCTGCGTGGTCACATAAGTGCCCCAATGGGCCACGGCGGTTTTCTCCGAGCAGGTGAGCCAGACGTTGCGGTAGATGCCGCCGCCGGGGTACCAGCGGGAGCTTTCCGGCTTGTTGTCCAGCTTGATTTCTATGAGGTTGTCCCCCTCTTTGAGCCAGGGGTTCAGCTCTACGGCCCAGGAAGCATAGCCGTAAGGCCAGCCACCGGCTTCGGCCCCGTTGACGTATACTTTGGCGTTGGAGAAGGCGCCGTCCACTTCCAGCCGCCAGTCCTTGTCCAGGTTCTCTATGGGCAGGGTTTTGCTATAAGTAGCTTGTCCCCACCAGGCCAGTTTGCCGGTTTCGCCGGGGTTCTCCTGCACGAAGGGCTGTTCCACGCCCCAGTCGTGCGGGAGGTCCAGCACGCGGGAGGCGCCATCCTTGGAAAAGGTCCATCCTTCGTTCCACAATTGCCGTCCGCCGGGCTGGGCGGCTGCGCTCAGGGTCAGGAAAATACTCAGTAAAAGGGAATATCTTTTCATACTAATCCGTTTTATCTCAATTGTTTGCGCTTACCGTTATCCGTTACGGAATAATAGCGGCCGTTCTCAATGAGGAGGGCGCGGCTGCGGTGCTTCCTGCGGTTTTCGGCGTTGTTCACGTTCACATCTATCACGCGGCCGTCATAGAAAGTTCTAACATTCTTGAAAATGGTGTGACCCACGATGATATGGTCCACATTATAACGGGTGCGGATCAGGTCCAGGGTATCGGCCGATACGGGGCGGCGCTTGGCCTCTTTCATCACCAGGCCCCGGTACCAGATGGGACCGTAAGAGCCGTAGAGGAAGTCCAGGGTGTCGCTCAGGGCCTTCCGGGCCTTGTTTTTCATGAACAGCGCCTTGCTGATTTTGGCGTTCACCTCCGGAATGGGAAGATTCCAGTCGTAGAAATCCTTGCCGATACCGGCGTGAACGTACAGGTCCCGGCCCAGGACGCTCACCGTGTTCCAGCTGGCGATCCATCGGCCCAGTTCCGAATCAGGGCCGATCATATCTTTGTATTCCATCTCCAGCAGGCGCGGCAGAATCTTGTACTTGGGGTCTGCGTAGCGCATGTCGCCGGCGAACTCCATGGGCTCGTGGTTGCCCAGGAGCATCACCACCGAACCGCCGGCATCGGCCGCTTCCTGCTGCAACTTGTAGAAGAACCAGTAGATGGCCGTTACGTCCTTTCCCCGGTCGGCGATGTCCCCGATGACCACCAGCCGGTTGGGGCCATAGGCCCAGTGCAGATTGGGATCGATGACCTGGTTCCCCTGCAGCAGGCTGATCACGCAGTCCAGCCGGCCGTGGGGATCCGACATCACCAAGGTGCGCTCCGGGGTGTCCTGCAGGAGCCAGTTTCCCCGTTGAAAGGGCCTGAGCTGCACCTCGAAGGGATACAGGCCCCGGTGGTCCGTAACCTGGAAAGTGTAGTTTTCCGGCAACTCCGTCCAATGGTTCTGCAGGATGTTTCCCTGGTAATCCACACGGATTACGTCCACGCCGTCGGGACGGAAGAGGATATACGGCCCGTCGGCCGAAAGGCTGTCCTTGGGGCTGACGGGTGTGCCCGCCCACGCCTGAGAGAAGGGAAGAAGAAGGGCCAGGGCCCAAAGGATGTATGTAATCTTTTTCATAAGTATGCGAAAATAACGAATTCCTGCCGTTTTATCAAGTCATGCCAAATGTAACCTCGGGCAAGGGACCTGTCACCCTTATATTTACGGAAAAAGGACTCAAGAACAAAAAAAATTTGTATATTTGTCAGATTTCATAAAAAATTGAATACTGATGAAAAAACTATTCGCCATTTTCCTGATGCTGGTGTCCCTGTCTTCCTTTGCCCAAGAGAAGAAGAAACTCATTGACGGCGTCCTGAACCGTTTCACGGATGAGAAGAAGGGTCATACCGTATTTATAGAAAAAGGAAGTCGCGCTTTCGGTTTCAGCGGCGGCTATCGTAACTTGATTATAGGCGGCAACAATCTGGGAGACGGTTATTCCATCCTCTCCTTCCTGAATATCGGCAACGGAAGGCTGCACATCTATAATTTCTCCCCCAAGTTCGCTTATTTTGTGGCCGATGACCTTGCAGTGGGCGTAAAGCTGAACTACAGCGGATACCTGCTGGATTCGGACCTGAACCTCAATCTGGGTCAGGTGGGCGAGTTAGAACTCCTTAACCGCCACATGCACAACAACAGCTGGGGCGGATCGGTATACATGGACAAGTATCTGTCGGTATTCGGCAGCAAAATATTCGGTTTTTTGGGCGAACTCCAACTGTATGGCCGCTATGTCAACACCATGTCCTGTGGCATCATCGATACGGAAAAGTATAAAGATGCAGACGGGAACATCCAGGAACGCAACATAACCCCCTACCGCGATCTGGCCAACCAGCGCGTCTCTTCCGGCTTCAACGTAGGACTGCACCTTAATGTGGGAGCCATGGCCCGCTTGCGTGACGGAAGCTCCCTTCAGGTTCTTATCCCCGTCGTAGGTATCTCCTACAGCCGCACCAACCAGAATAAATATTCAGACGGCAAGGTGAGCAACCAGGGACATATCTCCCAGTTCAACGTGCTGCGTAAACTGGACCTCATAGGTGTCCAGATCGGTTACGTCCGTTACATCAAGCCCCAGAAGAAGCGTTGACAGTAGCCGTCCCTGTTCAAAACTTTGTTAATTAAAATATTTTTCTTATCTTTGCAGCCCATTTTGCGGGGACATAAGCCCTTCAAAATGGGTTGTAACTATAACTTTTTTATTAACAAACATTTATGCCTACAATTCAACAACTTGTCCGTAAAGGACGCGAGGCCCTCGAAGTAAAGAGTAAGTCTCGTGCGTTGGATGCTTGCCCTCAGAAGCGTGGTGTTTGTCTGCGTGTTTACACGACAACCCCTAAAAAGCCGAACTCCGCTATGCGTAAGGTAGCCCGTGTTCGTCTTTCCAACGCTAAAGAGGTCAACGCCTACATCCCGGGCGAAGGCCACAACCTCCAGGAACACAGCATCGTGCTGGTCCGCGGCGGTCGTGTAAAGGACCTTCCCGGTGTACGTTACCACATCCTTAGAGGTGCCTTGGATACCGCCGGCGTAGATGGACGTACTCAGTCTCGTTCCCTCTATGGCGCCAAACGTCCCAAGAAAGCCAAAGCTAAGAAGTAATTTTCACCTTTAATTCTTTTTCAAAATGAGAAAAGCGAAGCCTAAAAAGAGGATTCTACTTCCTGATCCTAAGTTTCACGATGTGGAGGTTACCCGTTTCGTGAACAATCTTATGCTGCAGGGTTCACGATGTGGAGGTTACCCGTTTCGTGAACAATCTTATGCTGCAGGGAAAGAAGAGTATCGCATTTGCTATCTTTTATGATGCCATCGACATGGTAGGCGAGAAGATGAAAGATTCTGACCAGGCTCCTCTCGATATTTGGAAGAAAGCACTCGAGAACGTGACCCCTCAGATCGAGGTGAAGTCCCGTCGTATCGGTGGTGCCAACTTCCAGGTGCCGACCGAGTTGCGTCCGGAACGGAAAGTCTCCGTGGCCATGAAGAACATGATTCAGTTCGCCCGTAAGCGTTCCGGTCACTCGATGGCAGAAAAACTTTGCGCCGAAATCGTCGCTGCTTTCAACAACGAAGGTGGTGCCTTCAAGCGCAAGGAAGATATGCACAGAATGGCCGAGGCCAACAAGGCCTTTGCACACTTCCGTTTCTAAGCTGCATGCTAAATGGCAAAGAGAGATCTTAAATTCACGCGCAATATCGGCATCATGGCACACATCGATGCCGGTAAGACCACCACGTCCGAGCGCATCCTGTATTATACCGGGAAAACGCACAAGATCGGGGAGGTGCACGAAGGAGCTGCCACCATGGACTGGATGGTGCAGGAGCAGGAGCGCGGTATCACCATCACTTCTGCCGCTACCACCGCCTTCTGGCACTACAACGGCGAAACCTACCAGATCAACCTGATCGATACTCCCGGTCACGTGGACTTCACCGTAGAGGTGGAGCGCAGCCTGCGTGTACTGGACGGCACCGTGGCTACTTTCTGCGCCGTGGGTCGCGTACAGCCTCAGAGTGAGACCGTATGGCGCCAGGCCGATAAGTATGGCGTGCCTAAGATCGCGTATGTGAACAAGATGGACCGCGTGGGCGCCGATTTCCTCTCCTGTGTGGAAGAAATCAAGACCAAGCTGGGCGCCACGGCCGTTCCCATCTGCCTTCCCATCGGTGCCGAAGACAAGTTCGAAGGCATTGTGGACCTCATCGACATGAAGGCCATCTTCTACAACAGTTCAGAGGAGCTCGTCAACTACCACGAAGGCGAGATTCCCGCCGATCTGAAGGGAGAGGCCGCCCGTTGGCGGGACATCCTCCTGGAAACGGCTGCAGAGTGCGATGAGACCCTCATGGAGAAGTATTTCGAGGATCCCGACTCCCTCACCAAGGAAGAAATCATCGCCGCCATCCGCAAGGGCTGCATCTCTATGCAGATCGTCCCTGCCTGCTGCGGTTCTTCCTTCAAGAACAAGGGCGTACAGTTCCTCCTGGATGCCGTGATGCGGTATCTGCCTTCTCCGCTGGACAAGGGCGCCGTTAAGGGCACCCAGCCCCGCACCGGTGAAGAAATCACCCGCAAACCTTCGGCCGATGAGCCGTTCTGCGCGTTGGTGTTCAAGATCGCCACGGATCCGTTCGTGGGCCGTCTGGCCTTCCTGCGCGCCTACTCCGGCCGTCTGGATGCCGGTTCCTACGTGTACAACACGCGCACCGGCAAGAAGGAAAGGGTAGCCCGCCTGTACCAGATGCACTCCAACCACCAGAACCCCATCGAGTTCGTGGAGGCCGGCGACATCTGCGCCGCCGTGGGCTTCAAAGACCTGCGCACCGGTGACACCGTGTGCCTGGAGGAAAAGCCCATTACCCTGGAAACCATGGAGTTCCCGGATCCCGTGATCGGTATCGCCGTAGAGCCCAAGACCCAGAAAGACTTGGACAAGCTGGGCATCGCCCTGGCCAAACTGGCCGAGGAAGACCCCACCTTCACGGTGAAGAGCGACCACGAAACCGGCCAGACCGTGATCAGCGGCATGGGTGAGCTCCACCTGGACATCATCGTGGACCGTCTGCGTCGCGAATTCGGCGTGGACATCAACCAGGGCGCCCCGCAGGTGAACTACAAGGAAAGCATTACCGCCAGCCACCAGCTCCGCGAAGTCTTCAAGAAGCAGACCGGCGGCCGCGGCAAGTTCGCAGACATTATCGTCAATATCTCTCCTGCCGATGAAGGCGTACAGGGTCTTCAGTTCATCAATTCGGTCAAGGGTGGCAACATCCCCAAGGAATTCATCCCGTCCATCGAAAAGGGTTTCCAGTCGGCCATGCTGAATGGTGTCCTTGCCGGGTACGAGGTGCCTTCCCTGAAGGTGGAGGTCATCGACGGCAGCTACCATCCGGTGGATTCGGACCAGCTCTCCTTCGAGCTGGCCGCCCGCATGGCCTTCCGTCACGCTTGCCCCAAGTGCAAGCCCGTCCTGCTGGAACCCATCATGAGTCTGGAGGTAGTTACCCCCGAAGACTATATGGGTGACATCGTGGGAGACCTCAACCGCCGCCGCGGCCAGATTGTGGCCATGGACTCTACCGCCAATGGAGCACGCATCGTCAAAGCCTTTGTTCCGCTCTCGGAGCAGTTTGGTTACGTGACCGTGCTGCGTACGCTGTCCTCCGGACGCGCCACCAGCACCATGACGTTCGACCACTACGCCGAAGTCCCCGCCAACCTGGCCAAGGACATCATCGAGAAGAGCGGTTACCGGGTAGTTGACGACGAGTAAAAATTTAGCAAAAAGTTAAAAAGTAATTGATATGAGCCAGAAAATCAGAATCAAGCTGAAATCTTTCGATCACATGCTGGTGGACAAGTCCGCCGCCAAGATCGTCGATACAGTGAGAAGATCTTCACTGTGAACCGCTCCACCTTCGTGAACAAGAAGAGCCGCGAGCAGTTCGAGTTGGACTCCTATGTTCGCCTGATCGACATCGACGATTCCAACGCCAAAACCGTAGACGCCCTCATGAAGCTCGAGCTTCCCTCCGGCGTCGAGGTCGAGATCAAAGTGTGAGGCTAGCCCTCGCAGTATGAGAAAAGCAGTCTGGCACCAGACTGCTTTCTTGGCCCCATAGCTCAGCGGTTAGAGCAGCGGACTCATAATCCGTTGGTCCTGGGTTCAAATCCCCGTGGGGCCACTTAAAAAAGCCGGCATTGTATTGCCGGCTTTTTTGTGGCCCCCTTTCTCATTGTTCTGGTGTGTTTGCCTGGGGAAATATTTGGGAATAAGCGGAAAAAAGTGTATATTGGCAGTCTAACAGTAAAACCAACGAGTCATGAATAAACTCCTGCAGAAACTCAGTGACATTACCAATATCCACAAGCGTGCCGCTTTTTCGGATATTCCGGACCGTCTTCCCACGCGCGAAAGCGAGTTTTATGCCCTGGCCAAGGAACGTTATTCCTGCCGGGAATTCAAGGATACGCCCCTGACAGATATCCAGATCAACCACATCCTGGAGGCCGCCCGCGTGGCTCCTTCGGCCGCCAACAAACAGCCGGTGCACGTGTGGGTGGTCAAGAGCCCCGAAGCGTTGGACAAACTGCGCAATGCCACGGATTATACCTTCAACGCCCCCGTGGTGTTTATGGTAGGCGCCAGTAGGGATGCCGCCTGGGTGCGCAAGTACGACGGCAAGAATCTGGCCGATGTGGATGCCGCCATCGTGGGCACGCACATTATGCTGGAAGCCGCCGCCTGGGGCCTGGGCAATATCTGGATCGGTTCCTTCGATCCCGCCAAGATCAAGGCCGATTTCCCTGAAACGGCCGATTATGAAGTGGTGTGTATGATTCCGGTGGGCGTCGCAACAGCCGCTCCCAGCCAGCGGCACTGGGAACGCCTGCCCATGGAGGAATTTGCCTCGGAAATCTAAACCATGATGACACATATCCTTACAGCGCTGCTGCTGCTATTGCAGCTGAGCCCCAGCGTGGTGTGGAAGGCGGCGGTCCATCCTGCAGAGGGGGACCGCTACCAGCTGGTAGTAACCGGACAGGTGGACAAGGAGTATTATGTCCATCCTATGTCCGATCCCTATGCCGGAACCCTGTTGGAAGTAAATACCACAGACCTGGTTTTCCTGGCCGGCGCCCCCACGGAGGAGTTTACGCCCAGTGATTACAAAGGGGAAGAAGTGGTGACCGGCACCTATGTACTGCGGCAGGATTTGCAGATCAATGGCTCTGCCACCGTGGAGGGAAGTGTTACCTGGAGTGCCTGTAGCGGTGATTTCTGCCAGATGCCGGAAGAATGGACGTTCTCTGTGCCGGTGGAAGTTCCCGGTGCGGCCGGGAATGAAAAAGGCGGCAGCCTGTGGGGTCTGATTCTGGAGGCTGTCCTCTGGGGCTTCCTGATGCTCCTGACTCCCTGCGTGTTCCCGATGGTGCCCATGACGGTGTCGTTCTTCCTCAAGCAGGAGTCCGGCGGCCGCTTCAAGGCCCTTATGTACGGGGTGTTCATCGTGCTGCTGTATACGGTGCCCATCTGCATCATCATCGGCCTTACCTGGCTCCTGGGCGGCGAAACGGTAACGGCCGATATCTTCAACTGGCTGTCCACCCACTGGCTCCCGAACATCCTGTTCTTTATCATCTTCATGGTGTTCGCGGCCTCTTTCTTCGGCGCGTTTGAAATTACCCTTCCGTCCAGCTGGACCACCAAGGCCGATGCCAAAAGTGGTCAGGACGGCCTTCTGGGCGTGTTTTTCCTGGCCCTTACGCTGGTGCTGGTAAGCTTTAGCTGCACCGGCCCCATCGTGGGAACCGTGCTCATCAAGAGCACGCAGGGCGAATTCTGGACCCCCATGGTCACTATGCTGGCCTTCTCCATTGCCTTCGCCCTGCCCTTTGCCCTGCTGGCCCTTTTCCCTTCGGCGCTGAAGAAGCTCCCCAAGAGTGGCGGCTGGCTCAACAGCGTCAAGGTGGTGCTGGGCTTCATAGAAGTGGCCCTGGGCCTGAAATTCCTGAGCGTGGCCGACCAAACCTACCACTGGCACCTGCTGGACCGCGAAGTCTATCTGGCCATCTGGATCGTATGCTTCACCTTGCTGGGCCTGTACCTGCTGGGCAAGATCCGATTCAAGCACGACAGTCCGCTGGAGTATATTTCCGTGGGCCGATTAGCCCTTGTCATCGCCGATTTCGCCTTTGTGGTGTACCTGATTCCGGGTATGTGGGGTGCGCCCCTGAAGGCCCTCAGCGGCTATCTGCCGCCGCTGGAAACGCAGGATTTCGTATTAGGAAGCGCTCCGGTGACAACCCCTGTCATTCTGAGCGAAGCACAGAATCTCACTGGCTCGGAAGTGTCCCTGCCGCACGGGCTCACCGGTTATAGCAATCTGGAAGACGGCATCGCGGCCGCGAAAGAGCAGGGAAAGAAGGTGTTCGTAGACATCACGGGCCACGGCTGCGTAAACTGCCGGGAAATGGAAGCCCGCGTATGGAGCGACCCTCGTGTGCTGCAGCGCCTGCGGGACAACTACGTGATCGTATCCCTGTATGTGGACGATAAAACCAAGTTGCCGGAAAGCCAGTGGGTAACCACGGATACCGGCAAGGTACTCAAGGATGTGGGCCGGGTGAACTCCTATCTGGTGTTGGAGCGCTTCGGCGTGAATGCCCAGCCCAATTACTTCCTCCTGGACGGGGAGGGCGCCATTCTGGCCGGCCCGCGTGGCTATAACCTGGATACGGATGCGTTTGTGAAATTCCTGGATTTATGACCTATAAGGAAATCATCGCCCTCATCAAGCGGGAAGTGAAGCCCGCCCTGGGCTGTACGGAACCCATCGCCGTGGCGCTGGCCGTGGCCAAAGCTGTGGAAATCATCAGTGAGAACTGTTCCTGCAGCGGCAACTGGCGTCTGCAGGCCCCGTTGCACCTGGATGTGGCCGTGAGCGGCAATATCCTCAAGAACGGCATGGGCGTGGGCATCCCCGGTACCGGCATGGTGGGTCTGCCCGTTGCGGCGGCGTTGGGGGCGGTGTGCGGGGAATCGGCCCGGGGCCTGGAAGTGCTGGCGGGTCTCACACCGGAAGCGGTGGCCCGTGCCAAACAGCTGGTGGCCGATGGCCAGGTGCACATTTCCGTGGCCGATACGGACCATCTCCTGTATGTAAAAGCCACGGTATCAGTAGATGAAGGGGCGGTGGCCAGCGCCGAACTGGACCCGCACGCATACGCCGTGATCGAAGACGACCACGACCGCATTGTGGAAACCAGCTTCGCCGACCATATCCTGATGAGTTCCGAATCGGGTGCAGCTGTGAAGGAACACCACACGGAAACCTACGACCTTACCGTCAAAGACATCTACGATTTCGCCTGCACGGCGCGCTATGAGGACATTTCCTTCATTCTGGAAGACCGCACCTACAACCACGCCCTGGCCATCGAAGGCCTGATAGGGGACTACGGCCTGCAGGTGGGAAAGACCATCCGCGAGAACCAGAAGGAGATCTTCGGCTGTGACTTTATGAGTTTTGCGATGGGGATGACGGCGGCCGCCTCGGATGCCCGTATGGCCGGCTGCACGCTCCCCGCTATGTCCAACAGCGGCAGCGGCAACCAGGGAATTACCGTGAGTATGCCCGTGATCGCCTATGCCATCAAGTACCTGCTGGAAGATGAACCCTTGGCCCGGGCCCTTATCCTTAGCAATCTGGTGGCCATCCATATCAAGCACTATCTGGGCAAACTGAGCGCCCTCTGCGGCTGCGTGGTGGCTTCTACGGGCAGTGCCTGCGGCATTGTCTATCTGCAGGGCGGCACCTATGAACAGGTGTGCGCCGCCATCAAGAACATGGCCGGCAATATCACCGGTATGGTGTGCGACGGTGCCAAGGTGGGCTGCGCTATGAAGGTGGCTTCGGGCGTTTCCTGTGCGGTGCAATCGGCCGTGCTGGCCCTCCGGGGCACCTGCATCCCCTCTACGGACGGCATCATCGAGGACGATGTGGAGAAGACCATCCGTAACATCGGCACCATCGGCAGCGCCGGTATGAAAGCCACCGACCGCATGATCCTGGATATAATGCTGTGCAAATAATGAGAAAGCTTGTTCTCGGCCTGGCTGCCCTGTCGGCGGTGGCCTGTGTCACCTCAACCCCGGCTCCTCAGGAAACACCGGAGGCCAAATCGGCCCGGATGGAGTGGTTCTCCCAGGCCAAACTGGGCATCTTCATCCACTGGGGCATCTATTCCCGCGGCGACTGGAGCGAAAGCTGGGCCTTCCACAACGGCACCGTGAGTATGGAGGACTATTTTGCCCAGGAGGCCGATTTCACCGCATCGGCCTATGACCCGGCCGAATGGGTGCGGCTCATCCGCGAAAGCGGCGCCCGTTACACGGTGATTACCTCCAAGCACCACGACGGATTTGCCCTCTGGGACACCCGGGCGGGCGATGTGAGTGCCGTGAAGTCATCGGCCGCCGGACGCGATGTCCTTACGCCTTTTGTAGACGAAGTGCGCCGGCAGGGAGGCCTTAAACTCGGCCTTTATTACTCTCTGATTGACTGGCCCCGGGAAGATTATCCCAATGTATTCCGGGCCGGTCCTGCGCGCTACGACATCCATAAGGAACCGGACCGCTGGCAGCATTTCCTCACCTTCAACAGCGCCCAGCTGAAGGAATTGCAGGAGAATTACAATCCGGACCTCTTCTGGTTCGACGGCGATTGGGAGTTCTCCTCGGAGGATTGGGACGCTCCTGGTATCGTGCAGCAGTTGCGTAGCCATAACCCGCAGGTGATCGTGAATTCCCGTATTGCCGGGAACGGCGACTATGACACCCCCGAACTGGGCGTTCCCGTGACCCGTCCGGCCTCTCCCTGGTGGGAAACCTGCATGACCATCAACGACTCCTGGGGTTTCCGCAAGCGGGATACGGACTTCAAGTCCATCGACACCATCCTGCGTATGCTGGTGGACTGTATGTCCATGGGTGGCAACCTGCTGCTGGATATCGGCCCGCGTGCCGACGGAACCATTCCGGAAGAGGAGGTGGCCATTTTGAAGGAATTGGGCCAGTGGACGTCCATACATGCCGAAGCCGTCTATCCCACCCGCGCCGGCATTCCTGCCGGCCATGTGCAGGCCTATACCACTCTGAATGCGGCGGGCGATGTCCTTTACCTGTATTTCCCTTATGCGCCCAATGAATCCTTGGAAATCAAGGGTTTGAAGTCCAAGATTCTGCGTGTACGCGTAGTGGGGACAGATCAGGAGTTAAGCTGGAAACAGTACAACGACATAGACTGGAGTGCCACGCCTGGCGTGTATTACATTCAGGTTCCTTCCCAGGTACTTGACCCGCACATGACAGTGCTGGCCGTGGAATTAAATGGCCCGGCCACCCTGTACGAGGGCGCGGGCCAAGTAATCAGCTTTAACGAGTAAGGGATTTCCTAACTTTTCAAAAAATTTTTATTAACTTTGGAAGCAAATAAAGCGTACTTATCAAATTTATTTAAAGTATAAAGACTATGAAAATTAAAACTATTCTTGCAGCCCTTACTGTGGCCGTTGCGGCTTTCGCTTTCTCTTCCTGCAGCAAATCCGACACTGGCGCCGATGCCGGTGGTTATTATCTTGAGCCCACCGCCAGTGCCAGCGGTTCCAATTCCACCTTTATCATGTTGTGCACAGCGGAACTGAGAAATACATTCGGAGATGGCATTATTTACAAGAATTCCAGCAATGACAGTAAGGCCATTGCCGCTTGCGACAAAGTCTTCAACGAGAAGAAACAGGATATCTCCATCTCCTTTGAACTCTGCTTCAAAACAGCCGTTGGTGAGGGTGAGAAAACTAAGAGGACGGTTATCAAAACTTATAAGCCGGCCAATTAAGCTCTATTAATACCTTTTGCAGAATCCCCGAAAGCGAATTGGCTTCCGGGGTTTTTTGCAAATATTGACACTGTGCGCAAGAATTAGTAAATTTGCAAAGGAGGATATAGTTTTATGGACACATATCCATTCAGAAAAAGTATTTCCCGTAAAGATATACGACCACCAGGAACTCATTCCCCTGGTAGCCGCCGATTCGATTAATTATTCTTCTCCCATAACCATGACTGAAAATCAGATCAAAGAGGTCCTGGAGACCGTTACACCCGCGGCAACGGAAGATGCCGCCGAGTTCACCGAAGGTAAGATTCGCGCCATAGTGGAGGCCCAGCGCAAATTCTTCCGCACCGGCACCACCCTTTCTATCAAGTGGAGAATTCAGCAACTCAAAAAGCTCAGGGACGCCGTTAGGGCGCATGAGGCCGAATTTGAGGCCGCCTTGGCGCAGGACCTGGGCAGAAGCAAGGTAGAGGCCTATCTTTGCGATATCGGCCCCATTATTACGGAGGTGAACGAGATGATTCATGGCCTTCGCCGCTGGTCCCGTCCGGAGTATCATTGGAGCGGTCTCATGTGCTTCCCCAGCACAATTACTAAGGTATATAAGATGCCCTATGGCGTTTCCCTGGTGATCAGCCCGTTCAATTTCCCCATCCTGCTCACCTTGGGCGTAGTGGCGGCGGCCATGTGCGGTGGCAACACGGTGGTTATCAAGTCCAGCTCCAAGTCATCGGCCTGTACTGCGGCGCTTAAGAAATTCTGCGCAGAGGTGTTTCCGCCCGAATACGTCACCCTCATCGACGGCGGACATGATGTGGCCGATTGGTGCCTGGCGCAGCGCTTCGACAAGATTTTCTACACTGGTTCTCCGGCCGTGGGCAAGCACGTGATGGCAGAAGCCGCAAAGAACCTGACGGGTGGCGAAACCGGCAACTGGGCGGTGGTGCGCAAGGATGCCAACCTGGAGGATGCAGCCCGCAAGATTGCTTTCTTCAAAATCCTCAATGCCGGCCAGATCTGCATCAACGTGAATCAGATTGCGGTGGCCGAAGAAGTGGCCGATGCTTTCCTGAAGGAGCTGAAGGCCGCGTTCATCGCCCAGATCGGCAAGCATCCTGAGAAGAATCCCGAATACCCTAAACTCATTACCGGCAGGGCCTGGGACAGTTGCGCCGCTTTGGCCGATGAATACCGCGACCGCATTGTTTTCGGTGGCACCGGAGACAAGCAGACCCAGCGCTATGCTCCCACGGTCATTTATCCCGTGGACATCAACGAGCACATCGTGCAGCACGAACTTTTCTGTCCGCTGCTGCCCGTGGCCCCGTTCAAGGATGCAGAGATTGACGCCCTGATGGATGTTATTGCAGAGCGTGAACACCCCCTGGCCATGTATCTGTTCACCAAGGACAAGAAATGGGCGAACCGCGTGATGCGAACCCAGCAGTACGGTGGCGGTTGCATCAACGAGGTCTGTATCCACATGATGGTGAAGGGCGTTCCTTTCAATGGGACGGGCCACTCCGGCATGGGCGCCTATCACGGCGTATGGGGCTTCCGGGAGTTCACCCACCCCCAAACCGTGCTCACCGGCAAAACCCTCTTTAACCTTCCGCTCCGGGAACATCCCTACGGCGGCGACAACGAAAAGACCAAGCTAAGAATTCTTCGGCTCATGGAGCGCTAGCAGCCTGGTAGGGGAGTGCCCCCCAAAAAATCAAAAAAATTTTGGTTTATATTGTAAACTTGTTTATATTTGCATCGGGGTTCCGGAAGACTGCGCAGCTTTTAGGGGCTCCAAAACAAGTTAAACAATTGATACAATGGAACAAAACAAAGAAATGACGGCTCAGGAAAGTCTGAAGCTCATCACTGAAACCTTCAACAAAAGCCGGAAGGGAATTCTTCGCAACAGCGCCAAGCACTTCATTCTTTGGGGAACGCTGCTTACGCTCACCTCTCTTGTCATCTATTTCTTGTGGCATTTCACCGGCAAGCCGCAGTGGAACTTCCTGTGGTTCGTGATGCCGGCCATCGGCTATCCTACGGCCTCCCTGATGGGCCGGAACGAGGGATCCGTTCCGCAGAATGAAGTGAGCAAGATGCTCCACGGCGTATGGTCCGTCTTTGGCGCATTCGCGGTGACGCTCAGCGCCATCGCCGTGTGCCTGGTGCCCATGAACGTGTCGCTCATCATCGTCATTATCCTGGGACTGGCCGAATGTATGACCGGTGTCCTCCTGAAGAACTGGCCCATCATCATCTGCGGGTTCCTGCTGGGCGTGGGTGGAGCCGTGTTTGCAATGATGGTGCAGAACGAGGCTCAGCTGCTGGTCTTTACACTGGGCGGCGTCCTTCTGCTGCTCACCGGCGTGGTGATGAAAATTCAGAACAAGTAGCCTATGTTTCCCAAACTGGATCCGCTCCTGCATTCCGAACTTCGGCTGGCCGTCATGTCCATCCTGGCCGGGGTAGATGAAGCCGATTTCACCTATCTCAAGGCGCAGACGGGCGCCACCTCGGGAAACCTGAGCGTGCAAATTGACAAACTCACGGGTGCCGGCTACATCACGGTGGAGAAGGGATTCAAGGGGAAGATGCCCCGCACCACCTGCCGCATCACCCCCTTGGGCCAGAAAGCTTTCTCCGAGTATGTAGAGGCCCTGAAAACTTACTTCACTTCCGGTGTTTAATCAATCAGCCGTGGAGGCAAGCGCCTCCACGGCTGATTATGATTATCGGCGGCCGCCCGGACCGCCACCGGGGCCACCGCCGCCGGTATAGTTCGAAAGGGTTACGGAGGATCCTCCGGAGATGCCGGTCGTGGCCCAGATGCCGCCGCACTTGCTGTCGCCGCTCACGCTAACGCCCTTGTACCCGCTGGTAAGCGAAGGCGCCGTTACGATGAAAGTGGAGATATTGGACGGAGCCTTGAAGGCGGCAATGAAGGACTTGCCGTTATAGAGGGCGTTCCACGCGCCAGCCGTTCCGCTCATGCTGTATACGCTCTGGGAGGCTGAATAGCCACTTTCCAATCCGCCATAAGCCACAACAGTTGCACCGCTGTTGATATAGAGCTTCTTCCCTTCTTCCGTATTGGCGTCGATGGCCACTTCCGGTGTTCCCTTGGTGCAGATGGCCATCACATAACCCCCATTGAGTTTGGTGTTGCCGTTGGAGTCCATGGCATCATTCCCGGAGGAGAAGGCATAGACAAAGCCGTTGTTCACCGTAAGTTCTCCCTGGCTGTTGATGGCATCCTCACTTAGGGAAGAGACGTAGGTTTCACCGCCGTCAAAGGTGAGGTCTCCCTTGACTTCCAGGCCTTCCCCGTAGGTGCTGTTCACCGTGACTGTACCGCCGCTGATGGTAAGTTTACCTGCGTAGCCGGTCACTTTGGCCCATTCTCCGCTGCCATTCTTGGTCACCCAGCCAATCTTGATGCCCTTGGCCGATACGTCGTTCACTTCGCGGCCGGACACCGTCACGGAGAGATCGCCTCCCGTGATGTAGCTGTCGGAAAGGGTGTGGTTCGTTTCGTCGAAGTCATAGCTGCCGGCCCGGATGCCCTTGCCGCCGTCGCCGGTATTCTTGAGGGTGAGGGAACCGCCCGTCATGGCGAAGTAGTTATCGGCCTTAACGCAGGAAGTTCCGGTGTATTCGGCATCCTCATCGTCGTACGCTACGCCGCCGGTGGAAGTTACCATATGCGTTCCGCCTTCTACCAGTACATAGTCATCGGTGGAGATTCCCTTGGCCATTGCGGCTGCAATGGAGACCATCAGGGAACCGTTGGTCAGCTGGACATAGTCTTTGCCCTTGAGTCCGTTTCCGGCGCTGCTTCCTGCGTTCACCTTAATGGTGGGACTTTGCATCAGGCGGATATAATCGTCGGAGGAGATGCCGGCCTTGCCCTGGGTGTTCAAGGCGTTGACGGTGAGCATACCGCTGCCGCTGAAGATCAGTTGCGCTTCGCTGAAGAGAACGGCTTTGTGGTCTTCGTCATTCTCTTTGGTATAGGCGGCCGATGCCCCGTCCGAGAGCGTATTGTTGCCGTAGACCGCGATGAACGTGCGTTTCTTGTTCTGGTTGTTGATGGCGGCACCGTCGGGGTTGGTGAGGCTCACCCCATTCAGGACGATGGCCTGTTTCTTGGCCCGCATCAGCTTCTCCGTGAGCCTGCCGGAACCTTCGCCCGACACCAAGGCCCTGGGAGAGGACCCGGAGCTCAAATCCATGTACCTGGCCGTCTTTGGCAGCAGCGGACACTATAAAGAGTATGTGGAAGCCACCATGGAAGAGGGTTATCCCCAAAAGGAGAACAGGACATTCATCGGCGAGGATGAGAACCATAACCCGGTTACATTTACCAGGGAAGTGGATGTGTATAAGTTCTCGGCCAGGATTGAACTCTCCAACAGCCCCCGTACCATCCATTTCCTGGGTAACGGCCCTTCGCCTTCTTCCATTACCATTGGAGATGCATCGTCCATCCTTCCCAACCTGCTTTGCAATTCGGACGAAAACGGCACCAAGGAAACCGCCTTCTGGCAAATGATTTACCTGCCGGAAATCAAGGCGGCCACCAATGAGGACGGGGAGTTCCTGAATCCCGACGGTAACGTTCGGCAGCCCCATGATGACTATAAGGTGGATCCTGAAACGCTGGCCTATTTCACCAATAAGACAGAACCAGACTCGGAAGGCAAAGTCCAGGGCGGGATAGCCCTCATCCGAAACTGGGCCAAAATCGTTATCCGAAACAGTTGGAAGGATGATGGGGAGGGTGGCAAGGAAACCGCTTCCAATTTTGTACCCGAAAGTTTTGCCGTTGTAAATGTTCCCAAACGGGGCACTTTCGTCCCTTATGGCGGCAAGACAGGTTTCATCGGCCCGGATAAGAGGAATCCCAATCGCAAGCATTTCAACGAGCTGGGATTCGATGAACTGTATGACGAGAATGGCGAATATGCTTATCCGGGCAATCTGCCGGAAGGCACGGAGTTCAATCATACCAGCCCCACGAATGAGGATTTTGTCAACAATAATACTGCAAAGGGAGTAGTTCAGTACGATAAAACGTATGATCCCGGAGCAGGTTCGGCGGGTTATAATGCCGATGAATCCGACCAGGAACCGGCCGTCTACCTGTATGAACGCCCGGCTCCCAGCAGTTCCATGGAGCCTTCCTACGTTATCATCTACGGCAAGTACAATAATCCGGATGACCCTGCCCTTACAGATGCAGAGAAGGCTGCCGGCGGTGTGATGTGCTACTATAAGGTGGACTTGATGGCCAATGGAAAATATTATCCCATTTACCGTAACTTCAAGTACCAGATTCAGATCCGCAAGATTAGCTCGCGCGGTTACGACACGCCGGAAGAGGCGGCGGCATCGGCCGGTAGCGCCGATGTGTCGGCCGACGTGACGGCTTCCCACCTGGCCGATATCTCAGACGGCACGCGCAGAATGGCCATCCGGCCCTGGATGTCCTATACCTTCATTGAAGGAGACAGGGAAGTGGACGATGAAGGGAATACACTGCCCCTTCAGGATCACCTGTATGTAAAGTTCTACGACGACATCACGCAGGACCCTCCTGTTCTGAACCTGAATCCCGCCAGCGTGTGGTATGAATTGACGCCGTCCGGTGACGGGGTCATCAAGGATGGGCTGGTTCAAATTGATGATCCCATAGACGGAGAAGGTATCTCCAATGAAGAAAAAGGATGGCGTTCCATCCGATTCCGGGTGAATCCTCCGGGGGATATCTCCGTGACGCAGACTCTTCGCATCATTTGCAAGACCGATCCAACCGCAAGCGATGACGATGAGCCGCCCCTCTACAGGGACATTGTGCTCACGCTGCAGCCCATACAGCCTATGAAGGTTACCTGCGAGTATCCCCGTCTTCCTCGTTATACCAAGGAAGACCAGTACGTCAACATCAGCATTCCGGACGGTCTGGTGGAGAGTATGTTCCCGCTGGTGTTCACCATAGAACCGCAGAACATGACCCTTTCTCCGCTCAACGACCGGGGGAGCCTTCCTGTGGTGTACGGCAAATCCATCAATCCCAACCAGCCGGATAAACCCCGCTTCCAGTTCAAACGCACCCTCACCTGGGAAGACTATAAGAATATAAGTACAACGGTGGTCTTTGAGGATGAAAGCCGTTGGAAGACATTTACTTCCCACTTCCAGACCAATTGCGAGAACAGCGCCACGGAAATCTGGGTGGCCGACGAAAAGGCATACTTCAGGCCTGCCAAATGTTCATTTGGGGATTTCAGTTCGTTCAAGGATCCCGCTTTCACCACTTCCATCCCCAAGAGTTCCGACCAGCCGGTTTCCGTGAAGTTTGGGGTAAAGGAAGAGAATGACGGTTATCCGGACGTTTATATCCAGCTCACCAATCTAAATTGGACGGGAACGCCTCCAGCCTATGATGAAAGCCGCCAGGCCTATAAAGTGAAGCCGGATCAGGAAACAGTAACGCTTGATTTCCAGACTACCGGCAATACCGGAGACGTAGCCGTGAAACTGTTCACGGCGGACGATTCCTATGAACCGGTAACGCTCCAGCCCTGGCATTTCACCAATGTGGGATTTGTGGAGACTCATGCATTGCCCAGAGATCCCACTAACCTGTGGGGATCCAACGCGGTGTTCGAGATGGTGAATAATGCCGGTGGAAAGAACGTCCTGTTTGGATTCAGTACGGATGCCGGCAATCGTACCCCCAAGATTGATTTTATTAAAGCTGGCCTGACATATAATAGTGACAAGACATTAGACTTGTCAAAGTCCAACCTGCACAACGCACCTTATTCCGGTAAGGATAATTATTACTGGGCAGAGATGAAGAGCGTGGAGGGCTCAACGGATGTCTCGGTCACGCTTCGCTCCGTGGGTTATGTGGAAGAAACCGTCACCGCCGGTCGTTTCAGCGGAGAGATGCAGTCATATAGAGCATCTCCTGGTGATTTAAAGCAATGGTTTGAAAATGCTGCTTATTGGACGGGTATTAAAATGCATAAGGAAGATCCAAAAAGACATGCTTTTGCCCGCCTGTCATTTGACCGGAAGCCAATGGTCAGTGAAAACGGATTGATACTTGAGAAGGGACAAACCTACACAATGACCGTTCATTTTTATAAGAGCATATCAAACGGTGTGGAGGTGCCCACTGACTGTGAACTGGCAAGCGTACAGCTGGAGTATCTGTCGGACGGTGTTCCGCAGTCCCATTTGTCTTACGAGATCCAGGAGCCTCAGGAGAGTACCTTCTACCAGTATCTGGGCAACAATGCAGAATACATCTGGACCTTCCCCCGTGGCTGTCAGACGGGCACCATTACGCTGAAAGCCCCCAACAACCGCGATGCCGTAATCAACGTCCTCCGCATCTGGGGCTTCTGGGACGCCACTAATTGATTTTATTTAGTTGCGCGTCGAATCTGAGGGCATAGTGATATGCTCAGGATAGCAGGCTCCATCGGCCTGCTGTTTTATGACGGTGCCGGCTATGTTCTGGTCATTGATTCCTAACAAAGCAAGTTTTACGGTAAAGGCGTGAGCGGGAACGTCAGGCAGGGGGTGGCGAAGGCGGTGTTGACGGCAACGTTCATCACCAGTTGGGTGAAAACGGCCGCCACCATACATACGGCAACCAGGATCAGGTTGTAGTCCTTTTCAAGCCTGCTCTCGCTGATGGTTTTTCCGATGAGGGAGCTGCCGAAAGGAACAGAGGCCGTGCGTAAGCGGGTATTTCGCTTAGTCTCGCTCAGTGAGAAAACGGGGTGGTCGGCAATTGCCAGAGTGTGACGGGACTTGAGTTCGAGGATTTCGTCAATCTGGCCAGCATAGATCAGGCGGTCACCACGACAGTGAGGACCCCGGTAACCACCACGGCCGATGAACTGAAGCCCGAACAGGCTTCACTGGCATCCAGAACGCCCGTCACGAACAGGATGCCGATAGCCATCAGGAAGACGGCATCCGTACGGATCTTCTTCAAGAGCAGTACGCCTATTACCGCTATGACGGTGACGATGGTGATCCAGGCATAAATGTCCATACAATTCTATCTAAAAGCAGCGTATACAAAAGTACGGAAATAATCTTCCGGCTTGTTTTCGTCGAAGGCTTCATAGGCCAGGTCGTTATACAATACAGCTGGACATTAATTAATGATTTTTTGCAAAAGTAATCGTTTTTTGCAAATTACCAGCATTTTGAACGATTTGAACGTACAACAACCGTTATCTGTAAAGTGGTTGTTCTTGTGCCTCGGGCGGGAACACAAACTAGTCGACGTAAATATCAGACAACCAATAGGATATATATTCTTAATCTGGTTTTACTGAAACTATACTGAAACATTTATGTCGGTTAGTGTCTTTCTATGGCATTATTTGGCGGGTTTTTTGTTTTTTCGTGCCGTGTTGCTATCTTTGCGGAGAGCGCTTAACCGCCATTTTTGTTTATGAACGTAGACACTTTACTACATCAGTACTTTGCGGATAGTGGCAATATCTGTATAGAGATGTTCGACGAAAAGAACATCCAGCAGGTTTATCGCCGCCTGGTAGAAGTGCTGATTCATCAACCTGAAGTGGAGACTTCTCTTCTTCAGGCGATGAGCTATTGTTTCTACGAGGTAATGGATAACGTGCTTATCCATTCTGGCAAAACAAATGGAATCGTCATCACCAATTACTCAGAGGCTCAGCACTTGATTCAGATTTTGGTGGCCGATGATGGAATGGGGATTCAGTCGTCCTTGTCTCAGAATCAAGACTATGCAAGCATAACTGAACCGGAAGCACTTGAGTATTGCATTAGAGACCGGGTTTCTGATGGTAAGGGAATGGGCTTTGGTTTGTATTCCACTTCCCGGCTCATCAATACGGCCGGTCATAAGCTGATTATCCGCTCGGGTAATCATATTTTATCGGCCAATGGCAATATGGCCATTACCGAATCTGAACCCTGGCAGGGAACTATCGTTTACTTCGAACTGCGTTCAAATATGGATATCGATCCGGGGCTGGTGGTTGACCACAGAACGGATCCGTCCGAAGAGTTTGATGAATTGTTCCTGGATAATGATCCGGGTCTTGATAAACTTTGGTAAGATGAAGGTCTTCAAGTTTTCTGCATACGGAGACAGTATGGGAACGCGTCTCCTGGGAGCCAAAATAAGGGCCGATCTCCGTCCGCTTCTGGACGGAGATGAGAAAGTAGTCCTTGATTTTACAGGCGTGGATACGGTCACCAACTCTTTTGCCGATGAATGTATCGCAAAACTCCTGCTGGAAATGTCCCTTGAAGAGTTAAAATCCAAGACCACTTTCACCGGCCTTACATCCCTTGCCGAACGCAGCATCCTCACCGCCTTGAAGAGGCGCCAGATGCAGATAGCCCGCAAGTAGTGAACTATCCGGTATTTCCCTGCGCCTTTCCTGTTGAATTCTCCGGGGTTACGCTTTGCTTCGGGCGGGAGCTAAGATATTGGTGATAGGTGCTGATGGCCTGCACGCCGGAAGTTCACGGAGAGATTCAGGGGTAAGGCTGAAGGAATTTCGGAGCATGCGTTCCAATTCGGCCCATTCTTCATCCTGGATATAGCGGGGCTTGGCGCAGAGGTTTCTGGCCGTAAGGAGCGGGAGGCCTCCGGATCTCACCAGATCAAGGGAAGCGGAAAGGATTCTTTCTTTTGTGACAGTAACAGGTCTTGCCATAACAGTTGTTCCGTGATTGTTTATGGAAAAGGTATGGATTGTTCCCCTGTTGTCCACTTCATTGTCCACATGGTTTTTTATTTCGGAACATAATATACTATAACTTTGCAGGTGAAAAAATATGGACAGACAATGAAACGCTTTATTTTGATTCTGATGCTTGCTGTGGTCTCCTTCCCTCTGTTTTCAAAAGAGGACTGGAGAGGAAAAGTGGTGGATGAAAATGGGGAACCGGTCCCTTATGCCAACGTAGCCGTGCTTTCAAAGGCCGATTCTACCGTAGTATGCGGCGTGGTAACTCAGGAGGACGGCACCTTCAATATAGTGACCAGTGAGACTGACGGCATCATGATGGTGGCCATGCTTGGCTACAAGACGCTCTATCTTGCACCCGTAGACGGCGCGGTGATTACCCTTACAGGTGACTCGCAGATGCTGGAGGGGGCCGTTGCAAGCGCCGTCATGCCCAAAACAAAACTGACGGGTGAGGGATTGCAGACAAATGTACGCGGTTCCGTGCTGGAGAACGCGGGATCGGCCAGCGACGTCCTTGCGAAGACCCCCGGCATAATCAAGGGACAGAATGGTCTGGAGGTAATAGGGAAGGGCTCCCCGATGGTATATATTAATGGAAGAAGAGTCACTGACAGCTCGGAACTTGACCGCCTCCAGAGTAACGAGATCCAGAGCGTGGAGGTCATCACCAACCCGGGCGCACAGTACGATGCAACGGTGAAGTCGGTTGTGCGCATCAGGACCATAAAACGCCAGGGAGATGGCTTCGGCTTTAATCTGAATGCATCGGACGCCCAGTCACTGCGTTGGGCCAAGGGCAACGACCCCTTCGGCGCCATCAATGTGAACTACCGCACGGGCGGTCTGGACTTCTTTGGCGGGATCAACTATGCCCGCAACACTTCCCGGCAGGAAAGTAATTTGGAGAAGCAGACCTTCGGCATAAAGGCCGATGGCTCCGACTGGCTCTTTGAGAACAAGAGTACGCTCCTTAACGAATACATCGGCAGCACCATCTATGGCAATGCCGGAGTGAACTGGCAGATGGCCGATAACCATTTCCTTGGAGGCAAGGTAGAGTGGGGCCGTCACCTGACCTACAATGTCCGTACTGAAGTGAACGACAACGTCTTTGAAAACGGGACCTTGATTGACAAGTTGAACACGGTGTCGGAGGACATAATAGGGGACAGGATCCCGTATAATCTTGGCGCCAATATCTACTACAACGGCGTTGTGGGAGGAAAACTGGGGATTGACGTGAACCTGGACTACTATGGTACGGACGACAGTTCAAAATCGGCCTCTGAGGAAACCAGCGAAATGACACACGATGCCGCCATCCAAAGCGTGAGCACCAATGCCGGACGCATGTATGCCGCCAAGGCTGTGCTCTCATATCCCATCTGGAAGGGCCAGCTTCAGGCCGGAACGGAGGAGACCTTCTCCCGCCGCACGGACAATTACTCAATTGCGGGAATAACCATACCTGCGTCAGAGGCATCGGTGAAGGAAGACAACATTGCCGGTTTTGCTTCCTACGGCTGCTACATCCCCGCTGTGGGGCAGTTCAGCGCCGGAGTGCGTTATGAATATGTCCATTACGCCTATGAAGATGCAATAACGCCTGCAAACAACATCACAAGGGACTACGGTAACTGGTTCCCCAACGTTTCCTATGCGGGGGTTATCGGCCAGAATACTCAGAATCCTGTCCAGGTGATGCTGAATTACAGCACCAAAACCAGCCGGCCTCATTATGGAAATCTGTCCAGTGCAATACGCTATAACAGCCGATATATCTGGCAGAGCGGCAATGCTCAGTTGCAGCCGGAGCTGTCCCATAACATCGGCCTTACCGCCGTATGGAAATGGGTGACGTTTATGGCCAACTACACCCGTACCGACGACGCCATTGTAACCTGGTCTTCGCCTTACGGCGACGAAGGTGTGGTGCTGGTAAAGCCCCGTAACATTGAAACGCCTTTCCGCATGATGTCGGCCTATGTGAACCTGACCCCTACCGTGGGGCCCTGGAATATGAATTATACATTGGGTATCCTGCCACAGTGGTTCACTATAAATGCCCCGGATCCCCGTGAAGAATCCGGCGTAAGAGTGACCACGTTCAATAACAAGCCCATCTTCTTTGCCCAGCTTTTCAATACCTTCACCGTGAAGGGAGGATGGCAGTTTGAACTGGGAGGAGTGTTTATGAGTCCCGGCTATTCCCGGAACCTGTATATGACCAACTGGTTCGTAGACCTCACTGTCGCCGTGCAGAAGACGCTGCTCCGTGATGGCTCACTTGTTTTGCGCCTTGAAGGAACAGACCTTACGCGCAACGCATTTTTCAGCCCCTATTCCGACTTCGGCAGCCATACCATCATGCAGACCAACTTGCTGGATATGCAGAAGGTTAAACTCTCTGTCCGTTACAGCTTCAACACCGCCCAGAGCAAGTACCGCGGCACCGGCGCCGGCGCTGACAGCAGGGCCAGAATGTAAAAACAGTATCATATGGAACAAAAATTTTGTCAGAGCTGCGGCCAATTGCCTGTCGGACAGATCACAGCTGATAAGGATTACCGGACTTTCTGATATTGCTCCTCACTCACGGGTTCCAGCCATTCGTTGGAGGTGCCATCCTGAACGTCTTTATGGAAGGTCAGGTGCTGCATCCAACAGTCCGCTGCCGCTCCGTGCCAGTGTTTGGCTCCTTCGGGGATCTCAATGATGGTGCCCGGAACGAGTTGCACGGCCGGTTTACCCCATTCCTGATACCAGCCGCGGCCGGCTACGCAAATCAGAACCTGGACCTGCCTATGGTGGATATGCCAGTTGTTCCGGCAACCGGGTTCAAAGGTCACGTTGGCCACGCCGCCATCCATGGGTGCCAGATAGCTGTTGCCGGTGAAAAACTGTGCATAAGCCGTGTTGGGCTGCCCCTTGGGCCAAACTGAGAAATCTACAGTCTGAACCGGGGTATGGGCATCTCCGAGTACGGCGTTCAGTGCGCCGCGGAGCCTCTCGGCTTCTGCAAGTCCTACTTTTGCTTCCAATAGAGCAGGCAGGGCACGCAGTTCCTCGTCGCTTACACCCATATTCCGGGCTCCGGAGACGTGGGCGACCAGCTGCGGTTCACATCCGGGCAGGGCGGAGATGGCACTCACAGTGACAATCTCCCGGTCAGCAAAACTGAGATTGTTGCGGGCGAAGATATCTCCGAACAGGTGAGCCTTGAGGTAATAGTCGGTGGCAGGGACAAAACTGTAGTTGAAAGGTTGCCCCGAAAGTTTCGTTTGTACGGCTGTACCTTGTTTCAATGCATCGTAATCAGCAGGAAGCGGATCGGCATCCTTGCCGAGATTATCCGATATTCCTGCTGCTTGGCGTTGTTGCAACAATTTCTGCAGCGTTCCCAGCGCATTGAGCGAACGCGGGAATCCGGTATAGGCATAAAGCTGTGAAAGTGCCTCTTTGGCTTCACTCACGGTAAGACCGTTATTCAGTGCTTCTGCCGCGGCCATTTCAAGACCGGGCTGGTCTCCTTTTGCTTCCAGCGCTGCCATGACGGCAAGCCCCTGCCGACGGGGTGAAAGTGCTTGATTCATATTGTTTTCATTCTTTGTTGTTCCAGGTTGTACGGCCTGCGAAGCCGACTCGGTTATAGCTTGATATCGACGTACCGTACGGCCGCCGAGCTTATACTTTTCACGAAGGGCAGCCGCTTCCTGCATCATAGGAGAGGCGTGGTAACGGTTGAGAGCCGTCTGGTCCGCCCATTCATCAATAAGGAGAAGGCCTTCCGGATCATCGGCCGGAAAAAAGTAGTCATATCGGAGGCAACCTTCCACGGCACGGATGCGGGCAGCTATTCCGCTCTCTTCCATTTCTTTAACATATTGTTTTGCGGCGCCCTTCGGAGCGGTATAGCGGATGTTGATGGTGAGTTGTCCGTATTCCGGCCTCGTCCATGAATTTCAGATGCTCTTCGGCGCTCCATTCCGGGATGGGAAAGCCTTCGTCCATTTCCATTCCGTGGGCTTTCACGGCTTCCAGGTAAGAATCCGGAATCATATGGCAATGTACATCTATTTGAGCCGACACTAAAGGGGTAGTCAGTATCATGGCTGTCAAGCTAACTATGATTTGTTTTGTCATCTTATTCCATGGTATGTTCCCAGTCGCCGCGGGTGTCGATGCCTGTCGCATCGGCGAGGGCTTCCAGGCGGGTGATTTCTTCGGAAGTGAGGACGGTATCCATTACCTGGGCGGCCTCGAGCACGTGGCGCTCCTTAGTGGCGCCGATGATAGGCATGGTGCCTTTGGAGAGGGCCCAGGCAATGCCCACCTGCGAACATGTGAGACCGTATCTGGTGCCAATTTCCTTCATGGCATCAGTAAGGGCGGTCAGCTGGCCCAGGATGGGATTGTATTTCTGCCCGCGGTCACTGCCTGAAGGAAGAGGATTCAATTCGTTGTATTTACCGGACAGAGCACTCTGCTCCAGAACCATGTATGCCCAGAACTGGATGCCATTCTCTTTGCAGTAGTCCAGGACACCGCCTTTCTCCGAGGAACGGTAGAGCAGGCTGAAGTGGTTCTGTACGGCCGAAACCTTGAATCCGGCTTCACCCAGTATTTCATTGGCCCGGCGGATTTCTTTGATGTTATGGTTTGAAACGCCCACTTTCCTGACTTTGCCGGACTCCAGAAGAGGGATCTGACGGGCGCCTGTCGTGGCATCGGCATATCCGACCGTCACGCTGGCGGAATTCTCGAAACTCTCCGCTAAGGTACAGCACGCCATTTTCATAAGTCCGGCCGATGAAATCACCTCCGTCCGGAGTTCCTTCCCTTTAGAAAGGTAATTGGCCTTCGTCCTGCCGGTAAAAACGGCCGCTTCCAGCGAATCGGTCCGGCTCGTCGAATCCACTTAGGCAAATGCGACGGCTCCCTGGATACACAGGAGCCCTGCAAACAACAAATATTTCTTCCGACCCGCCAGACAAAGAGCAATCCAAATATCCAACATCTTTCGCATCAATGAGTTCACTGCAATTTTAATGCCCGAAACCATCGCGACCGGATTGCAAAAAAACCGTACGGGCAAACCGTACGGGATAAGGGATTTCGTTTCTGCACAAAGGGGCGTTACACCGTACTTGTACCAGTCGGCATTGATTTTCCGGAACTTGGTGAGTTCGGTGTTCTCTCACCAGGGTTTCAAATTCACGTTCGGTCATGGTCGTCTTGCTTGTTTCTGCTCATTAGACGCAGATTCTGCCGAAAAACTACAGCACGAAGATACAAAAAATGCGTATCTTCGTGTTGAAATGACCCAACGATGAATAGAGTACGCATCACCGCTGCGCGCAAGCTCCTGACAGTCTTTACATTAGCCCTCTCTATCAGCGCCTGTCACCCTCAGGCGGAGCGCCTCTGGACGGGCGACTTGCTGTTTGTGGGCTCGTCGGAAGGGGCCGGGTCCATGGACGAGGC
>CACYHF010000039.1 GCA_902774155.1 uncultured Bacteroidia bacterium
CGTTCACGGATTTGGGGAAGGCACAGGTTGCCGATGGAGCCTTCGTGCGTGTGGTGCAGTTCTCCGGAGAAGTGGAAACTGCCGTTCTGCACGGCCTGGCCCACCTGGCGGTAGGCATCCCGGAAGGGAACGCCGCCCGCTACCAGCCGGTTCACCTCCTCTACGCAGAAAGCCTGCTGATACAGGGGCTGCTGCATCAGATCGGCCGCCACCTCCATCCCCGGCAGGGCCAGGAGCAGGATGTCCAGGCAGCTGTCCATCCGGTCGAAGAGCGGCAGGTACAGTTCCTTGAGCACCTGCATATCGCGGAAATAGCCACAGGGCAGATTGGTGATGATCTGCCGGATATCGGTCGGAATGCCCTGCAGGCGGTTGCAATGGGCGCGCACCAGTTCGAATACATCGGGATTCTTCTTCTGCGGCATAATGCTGGAGCCGGTGGTGAAGGCATCCGGCAGGTGCACGAAACCGAAGTTCTGGCTGGAGAACAGACAGCAGTCGGTGGCCAGACGGCCCAGCGTGGCAGCCAGCGAGGCATAAGCGTTGGCCACGGCCAGTTCCGTGCGTCCCCGTCCCATCTGGGCATAGATGGAGTTCCAGGCCAGGCTGGGGAACCCCAGCAGCTCCGTGGTACGCGTGCGGTTCAGGGGGGCCGATGATCCATATCCCGCCGCCGATCCCAAAGGATTGCGGCCGTTGATGTCCCAGGCGGCTTTCAGCTGCACCAGGTCATCGCACAGGCATTCGGCATAGGCGCCCAGCCACAGGCCGAAGGAAGAGGGCATAGCCACCTGCAAGTGCGTGTAGCCAGGCATCAGGACGTCTTTGAGTTCGTCGGCCCGCTGCAACAGCACGTCGAACAGCTGCTGCACCTTCTCCACCGTGGTGCGGATGCGGGCACGGGTGAAGAGTTTCAGGTCCAGGGCCACCTGGTCGTTGCGGGAACGGCCGGTGTGCACTTTCTTCCCCAGCGGCCCCAGCCGGGCTTCCACCTCCGAGTGCACATCCTCGCCGTGGATCTCGAATCGGCCTTCCAGGGCCTCCTGGCGCAGTTTTTCCAGGGCGGGAAGCAGCTGGGCCAGGTCTTCGGGCGGCAGCAGGCCCACCTCGGAGAGCATCGTGATATGGGCCATGGTTCCCTCTATGTCATAAGGGGCCAGCAGCAGGTCCAGCTCCCGGTCTTGGCCCACGGTGAAAGCGTCTATACGCGGGTCGTTGTCAAATCCTTTATCCCAGATTTTCATACTTTCAGTCCATCCAATAATTGAACATACAGGTCTGAGGCCCGGCCGATATCGGCCACTTCCACGTACTCATCGGCGGTGTGGGAACGGTTGGAGTTGCCGGGGCCCATTTTCACGGAAGGGAAGCGGCAGAGCGCCTGGTTGGAAAGCGTGGGGGAGCCCACAGTGGGAAGTCCCAGCTGCCGTCCGCGCACCACCAGCGGATGATCTTCGGCGATGGAAGACCCGCAGAGCCGGGTGGAACGCGCCACGGCCTGGCAGGGGGCTTCGGCCTGGATAATATCCAGCAGTTCCTGGTTGGTGTAGAGCCCGTTGGAGCGGATGTCCACCACAAAGATACATTGGTCGGGAATCACGTTGTGCTGCGTGCCGGCCTGGATCTGCGTCACGGTCATCTTCACGGGTCCCAGCAGGGGAGAGACCTTCTCAAAGCGCTTTTCCCGGAACCAGTTGATGGCCGGAAGCGCCTGGTAGATGGCGTTAACCCCGGTGTCCCGCGCCGCGTGTCCCGCCACGCCGGCAACCGTGCAGTCCAGCACCATAAGTCCCTTTTCGGCCACCACCATTTCCAGGGAGGTGGGTTCTCCGAACACCCCGAAGGCAATGGGCCCGCAAGCCGCCTCAATATCCGGCAGGGAAATCTCCAGTCCGTTCCGGCCGCTGGTTTCTTCTTCGGCCGATAAGGACAGGACCAGTGTGTAAGGCTGGGGTTTGGCGCTCAGGCGCCGGAAAGCGTCGATGAGCGCTACCACGGAAGCACCGTCGTCATTGCTGCCCAGGCCGTACAGCCGGCCGTCTTCTATATCGGGCGAAAACGGGTCCCGGGTCCAGCCGGACACCGGTTTCACCGTATCGATATGTGCGTCCAGCAACACCACCGGCCCCTCTCCGGCACTGCACCAGAGATTATTCCCGCAGCGATGGGGCGCCAGACCGGCCTCCGAGAGCCAGGCCTCCAGGAAATCGGCCACGGCTCCCTCGTCCCGGCTGAGCGAAGGAATGGCGATAAGTTGTTGCAGGAGGGAAATCATAGCGTTTCTTCTTCGTGCCGGTTGTAGTACACCCGGAGCGGGGTGGACAGCACCTTGATGAAGCCTTTGGCATCCTCGGCGGTCCAGCCCTTCTGCATTTCGCCGTATTCACCGAACTTGGTTTTCACCAGGTCGTTTGCGCTTTCCACGCCCACGGTCTCGAACTGCTTGGGGCCGTAATTCACGATTACGGTACCGGTTACGTTGCGCTGGCTGCTTTCCAGCATGGCCTCGATGTCGCGCATAACCGGTTCCAGGTACTGGCTTTCGTGCAGGCACATCCCGTACCACGTGCCCACCTGGTCCTTCCAGTACTGCTGCCACTTGGACAGGGTATATTTCTCCAGATACTTGTGGGCGGCGATGATGAGCATGGGCGCGGCGGCCTCGAAGCCCACGCGGCCCTTGATGCCGATGATGGTGTCGCCCACGTGGATGTCACGGCCCAGGCCGTACCCTTCCACCGAAGCTTCCAGGGCCTGGATGGCCGCCACCGGGGAGTCAAAGGTCTGGCCGTCCACCGATACGATCTGGCCCTTTTCAAAGCCGATTTTCACGGTCTTGTTGCCGGATTTGGTAACCGGTTTCAGATAGGCCGATTCCGGCAGCCCCTGGGCCGAATCCAGGAGTTCGCCGCCGCAGATGGAGGTGCCCCAGAGCCCCACGTTGTAGGAATACTTGAGCTTGGCGAAATCGGCCGGGAAGCCGTGGGCGTTGAGGTAATCCACCTCTTCCTGCCGCGTAAGCGCTTTGTCCCGCGTGAGGGTAATGATCTCCATTTCCGGGCACAGCACCTGGAAGGTCATATCGAAGCGCACCTGGTCGTTGCCGGCGCCGGTGGAGCCGTGTGCAATGGCGCCTGCGCCGATTTCCTTGGCATAACGGGCGATGGCGATGGCCTGGAAGATGCGCTCCGAGGAAACCGAAATAGGATAGGTTCCGCCGCGGAGGACATTGCCGAAGACCATATACTTCAGGCTCCGTTCATAATATTCCTGTTTTACGTCCAGGGTGACATAGGCCTTGGCGCCCAGCTTATAGGCGTTCTGTTCATTTTTCTCCAGTTGGGCGGGGGAGAACCCTCCGGTATCGGCACAGGCGGCGTACACTTCGTGGCCCTGGTTGGCCAGATACATAACGGTATAGGAGGTGTCCAGGCCTCCGCTATAGGCGACAACAATTTTCATAGTACAAGACGATTTTGAATTTCAGGGAAAAGGGGAATCAGGGCCTCCATCACATCGGCGGCGGAGCGGCCCGCGGGAAGGACCAGCAGGAGGGTATCGTCCCCGGCGATGGTGCCGATGACCGGAACTTGTTCGTGATGATCGATAAAACTGGCAATGGCGCTGGCCAGGCCCGGGAGAGTCTTGATTACGCCCAGCTGCCCGGAGAACTGAACCCGGACAATGGCGGAAGACAGGTTGTTGGCCACGGTGGAATGGCTGTGCAGGCGGGATACATATCCCTCCCCGGGCACCTTGGAAATCTTGAGGGCCTTCAAGTCCCGGGAGAGCGTGGCCTGGGTGGTGACGATGCCGGCTTCCTTCAAGTGAAGGGCCAGTTCTTCCTGGCTGAAAACAGGCTGCGCCTGCAGGATATCCAGGATGGCTTGCTGCCGGTTTTTGGTATTAACTTGCATATTATACGGATAAATATTCTATTTTCGGCAAATATACGCATTTTTGTGAAAAAAGTTGCATAATAAATAATTTTTTAATTACTTTTGCACCCGAGAATCAAAACGCCTTATGGAATTCCAAGTGATGGTGGCCCAGGAGTGCCACACCGTTTACGCCGAAGAGATCTGCCAGGAAATCTATATTTCTTCCCTGGAGCGCAAGACCGGTATCGCCAACCGGTCTCCGGAATACATTATAAATAAAATGCGCGCGGGCAAGGCGGTCATCGCCCTGTCCGAAACCGGCGAATTCGCCGGCTTCTCCTACATCGAGTCCTGGGGCGGCAAGAGTTTCGTGGCCAACTCCGGTCTCATCGTGGCCCACAAGTTCCGCGGTTTGGGCCTGGCCAAGATGATCAAGGAGCAGACCTTCATCCTTTCCCGGAAACTCTTCCCGGACGCCAAGATTTTCTCCATCACCACCGGTGCCGCCGTGATGAAGATGAACTACGAATTCGGCTTCCGGCCGGTCCCCTTCTCGGAACTGACCGATGACCCTGAATTCTGGAAAGGCTGTGAAGGCTGCCGGCATTTCAGCATCCTGAAGGACCGTGACTACAAGATGTGCCTGTGCACAGGCCTCCTGTACGACCCTAAGGAGCATCTGGTAATCCATCATCCCGGAGAGTAATGGTTCGCGCAGGGATTATCGGGGGCGCCGGCTACACCGCCGGCGAACTGGTCCGCCTTCTGGTGCATCATCCGGAGGTGGAGATTGCCTGGATCCATTCGGAAAGCCAGGTGGGAAAGGCCGTGGCGGAACATCATCCCGGCCTCATAGGGGACACGGACCTGGTTTTCACGGACGTCATCGGCCTGGAAGGCATCGATGTCCTTTTCCTCTGTTCTGCCCACGGCAAGAGCCGCGCCTTCTGGGAAGAGCATCCCTGCCCGGCCGGCCTGAAGGTGATTGACCTGGCGCAGGATTTTCGCGACGAGTCCGACGGTTATGTATACGGCCTGCCGGAACTGAACCGGAGCCGCATCCGGGGCGCTTCCAAAGTGGCCAACCCCGGCTGCTTTGCAACGGCCATCCAGCTGGCGCTGCTGCCGCTGGCCAAGGCCGGCCTGCTGCAGGGGGATATCCACGTACAGGCGGTAACGGGATCCACCGGCGCCGGCGTGAAGCCCGCTCCCACCACTCATTTCAGCTGGCGCAGCAACAACCTTTCCATCTATAAGGTCCTTACGCACCAGCACCTGCTGGAAATCCGCCGGAACCTCCAGGTGGGCGACAACCTGCATTTCATCCCCGTCCGCGGTGATTTCGCGCGCGGCATTTTTGCCGTGGCCGAACTCGCCTGCGACCGGCCCCTGGAGGAGCTGACCGCCCTGTATCAGGATTTTTATGCCGATGCCCCCTTCACCTGGCTGCTCTCCGGTCCCGTGGACCTCAAGCAGGTGGTGAACACCAACAAGTGCCTGCTCTCTCTGGATCAGCACGAAGGGCGCCTGGTGGTCACTTCCGTAATAGACAACCTCCTGAAAGGCGCCTCCGGCCAGGCCGTGGAGAATATGAACCTGTTGTTCGGCCTGCCCCAAACCGCCGGCCTGCAGCTAAAAGCTTCAGTATATTGAAATGGACTTATTTAACGTATATAAAAGGTGGAACATCGAGCCGGTTTGCGGCTCGGGGTCCACGTTGTGGGACGCCGAAGGCCAGGAATACCTGGACCTGTACGGCGGCCACGCGGTAATCAGCATCGGCCATTGCCATCCGCATTATGTGGCGGCCGTTTCGGAGCAGCTGAACAAGCTGGGCTTCTATTCCAATGCCGTGCAGAACGGCCTGCAGGATACCCTGGCCGCGAAACTGGGTCAGGTGAGCGGCTATCCCGACTATCATCTGTTCCTTTGCAACAGCGGCGCCGAAGCCAATGAAAACGCCCTGAAACTGGCCTCCTTCCATACCGGCCGATCCAAGGTGCTGGCTTTTGGCGGCGCCTTCCACGGGCGCACTTCCGGAGCCGTAAGCGTGACGGACAATCCCAAGATCCGTGCGCCGTTCAACGCCACGGAGAACGTGACCTTCGTCCCGCTGAACAACCTGGCCGCTACGGAAAAGGAACTTTCCACTAAGGCCTACGCCGCTGTCATCATCGAAGGCATCCAGGGCGTAGCGGGCATCCAGCTGCCCACGGATCAGTTCCTGCAGGAGCTCCGTGCCCTGTGCGACCGCACCGGCACGCTGCTCATCCTGGACGAAATCCAGTCCGGCTGCGGCCGTACCGGTCGTTTCTTCGCCCACCAGTGGGCGGGCATCCAGGCCGATCTGGTCACCATGGCCAAGGGCCTGGCGGGCGGCATCCCCATCGGCGCCGTCCTCATCAGTCCCACCGTGCAGGCCTCCTTCGGAATGCTGGGCACCACCTTTGGTGGCAACCACATTGCCTGCGCAGCGGCCATCGCCGTGCTGGAAGTCATTCAGAGCGAAGACCTGGTGGACCGGGCCGAACAACTGGGCGCCTGGTTCCGGGAGCAGCTGCAAGGGGACCCGGCCCTGGCGGATTACCGCGGACGGGGCCTGATGATCGGCCTGGAAATCAAGCCGGAATATGCCGGTTTGCGGGACAGGCTCCTGTACGAGAAACATATTTTCACCGGCGCCTCCGGAGCCAACGTGATCCGGCTGCTCCCGGCCTTGAACCTTCCCGAGGCAGGCGCACGGCAGTTTGTGGAAGCCTGGAAAGCCCTTACCCGATGAAACATTTTACCAGCATAAAGCAGTTGGGGGACCTCAAGGAGGCCCTCGCCGAAGCCGCCTACGTGAAGGCGAACCCCTTTGCCGACCAAGCCCTGGGCCGCAACAAGACCGTTCTCCTGGTGTTTTTCAACAACAGCCTGCGCACGCGCCTGAGCACCCAGAAGGCCGCCCTGAACCTGGGGATGAACCCCATCGTCCTGGACATCAACCAGGGCGCCTGGAAGCTGGAAACCGGTCGCGGCGTAGTGATGGACGGCGACAAAAGTGAACACATCCTGGAGGCCATTCCCGTAATGGGCTCCATGTGCGATATGATCGGCGTGCGCTCCTTCGCCCGCTTCGAATCCCGCGACGACGATTACAACGAAGTGATCCTGAACCAGTTCATCCAGTATGCTGGCAAGCCGGTGTTCAGCATGGAGGCCGCCACGCGTCATCCGCTCCAGACCTTTGCCGATATCATCACCATCGAGGAGCACAAGACCAAAGCGCGCCCTAAAGTGGTAATGACCTGGGCCCCGCATCCTAAGGCCCTGCCCCAGGCGGTCCCGAATTCCTTCATCGAGGGGATGTCCATGACGGACTACGACTTTGTGATCGCCAATCCGGAAGGCTACGACCTGGCGCCTGAATTTGTGGGCAACGCCAAGGTGACGCACAACCAGGATGAAGCCCTGGCCGGAGCCGATTTCGTCTATGCGAAAAACTGGGCGCCCTACCGCGAAGACATTTACGGCAAGGTAGTTAACTACGATATGGGTTGGACGGTGACGGCGCAGAAGATGGCGCTCACCAACGACGCCTTCTTCCTGCACTGCCTGCCGGTGAGGCGCAATATGATCGTGTCGGACGAGGTGATCGAAGGCCCGCGTTCGCTGGTGATCCCCGAGGCCGCGAACCGGGTGGTATCGGCCCAGACGGTGCTCAAACGCTTGCTGCAGGCCCTATGATCCACGTGGTGAAATGTGGCGGACGGGTGCTGGATGACCCCGAACTCCTGCAGGCGTTCTGCCGGGACTTTGCCGCCCTGGAGGGGCCGAAGGTCCTGGTGCACGGCGGGGGTGCCCTGGCCGGCCGATACCAGAAAGCGCTGGGGATAGAGCCCGTGCAATGGGAAGGCCGCAGGGTTACGGATACCGACACTTTGCAGGTTGTGACCATGGTCTACGCCGGCTGGTGCAACAAACAAGTGGTGGCCCTGCTGCAGGCGGCCGGCTGCAACGCAGTGGGCCTTTCCGGCTGCGACGGGGGCGTGATCACGGCCTCGCGCCGGCCTCCCAAAACCCTCTCCGACGGCCGTGTGGTAGACTTCGGCTGGGTAGGGGACGTGAAAGCGGAAAATGTAAAGGCCGATTTCCTGCAAATGCTGCTGGACAGCGGCTGCACGCCGGTGCTGTGCGCCATCAACCACGACGGAAAAGGCCAGCTGCTCAATACCAATGCCGATACCGTGGCCGCTTCCGTGGCTGCCGCCCTGGGCGCGGCGCTCATCACCTGCTTTGAGCAGCCGGGCGTGCTGCGGGACCGCCAGGATCCTTCCAGCGTGATTCCCAGCCTGGACAAGGCCGCCTACGCCGCCCTGAAAGCGCAGGGTGCGGTGGCCGACGGGATGATTCCCAAACTGGACCAGGCCTTTGACGCTTTGGAAAGCGGTGCGGCGGAAGTAAGGATTTGTCATAGCAGTGCCCTGCTCACGGGCGAAGGAACCCTTATTTAATAATAATAGGAGATGGAACGGAAAAAGGCGGTGCTGCAGCTGGGCAATGGTTGCAGGATGGAAGGATGGAGCTTCGGATACGACGGCCCGGCCTTGGGCGAGGTGGTGTTCTCCACCTCTATGGTGGGCTATCCCGAAAGCCTCACCGACCCTTCCTTCGAAGGGCAGATCCTGTGCGTAAGCTACCCGCTGGTGGGCAATTACGGCATTCCCAGTATGGTTACGGGCCCCGACGGGCTGGTGGAGCAGGCCGAATCGGAGCGCATCCACGTCCAGGGACTGGTCATTGCCGATTACAGCGAAAACTACAGCCACTGGGACGCCGTGAAAAGCCTGGGCGACTGGCTGCGGGAGCAGAAAGTGCCCGGGATTTCGGGCATCGATACCCGCGCCCTCACCCGTATGATCCGCGAGGAAGGCGTAATGCCGGGACGGATTGTGGTGGACGGTTCTGCCGAGGAGTCCGATAGCCCCTGTAAACATCTGGTGCAGCGTGTCAGCTGCCGGGAAGTCCTCCATTACGGCACCGGCCGCAAACGGGTGGTGCTGGTAGACTGCGGTGTGAAGCACAACATCCTCCGCTGCCTGGTAGGACGGGGCATGGAAGTGGTCCGGGTTCCCTGGGACTACGATTTCACCGGCATGGACTACGACGGCCTGTTCATTTCCAACGGCCCCGGAGACCCGGCCGTCTGCACGGCCACCATCGGCCATCTGAAAAAGGCGCTGGAGGGTGATCGGCCCATCTTTGGCGTATGCCTGGGCAGCCAGCTCATGGCTTTGGCGGCGGGCGCCCGCACGTTTAAACTCCCTTATGGCCACCGCAGCCACAACCAGCCGGTGCGCCTGGTGGGCACCGACCGCTGTTTCATCACCTCCCAGAACCACGGTTATGCCGTGGATCCCGCCACGCTTCCGGCGGGCTGGGAACCGTTCTTCGTAAATCTGAACGACGGGACCAACGAGGGCATCCGGCACCAGGAGAAGCCTTTCTTTGCCACTCAGTTCCATCCGGAAGCATCCGGCGGTCCTGTGGATACGGAATTTTTGTTCGACGAATTCATCTCCAAGCTATGATGCAGAAAGTTCTCATCCTGGGGTCTGGTGCGCTGAAAATCGGCGAGGCCGGTGAATTTGACTATAGTGGCTCGCAGGCCCTCAAGGCCCTGCGGGAAGAGGGCATCCAGACGGTTCTGGTGAACCCCAATATCGCCACGGTCCAGACTTCCGAAGGCGTGGCCGACCATATTTATTTCCTGCCCGTGACACCCTCCTTTGTGGAGAAAGTGATCCGGAAAGAGCGCCCGGACGGCATCCTGCTGTCTTTCGGCGGGCAGACGGCGCTGAACTGCGGCGTCCAGCTGTACCGCGAGGGCATCCTGGAACGCTATGGCGTAAAGGTGCTGGGAACGCCCGTGGAAACCATCATCGACACGGAAGACCGGGAACGCTTCGTGGCTCGCTTGGAGGAGATTAATGTAAAGACCATCCGTTCCCACGCCGCCACCAGCCTGGAAGAGGCCCGGGCGGCGGCCGATTCGGTGGGTTATCCGGTCATTATCCGGGCGGCGTATGCGCTGGGCGGCCTGGGCTCCGGCTTCTGCGAGAACCGGGAGCAGCTGGACAGTGTGGTGAGCAAAGCCTTCACTTTCTCGCCGCAAGTGTTGGTGGAAAAGTCGCTCCGGGGCTGGAAGGAGATTGAATACGAGGTGGTGCGCGACCGTTTCGACAACTGTATCACCGTGTGCAATATGGAGAACGTGGACCCATTGGGTATCCACACGGGAGAGAGCATCGTGGTGGCGCCGTCGCAGACGCTCACCAACGACGAATACCATTTCCTGCGCAAGACTTCCCTGGACATTGTCCGCCACCTGGGCGTGGTGGGCGAGTGTAACGTGCAGTATGCGTTCAGTCCGGACGGGGAAGACTACCGCGTGATTGAGGTGAATGCCCGCTTGAGCCGCTCATCGGCCCTGGCCTCCAAGGCCACCGGCTATCCGCTGGCGGCAGTGGCGGCCAAACTGGGCCTGGGTTACGGGCTGCACCAACTGAAAAACGCCGTCACCCGCACCACGCCGGCCTTTTTTGAACCGGCGCTGGACTATGTGGTGGTCAAGATTCCCCGCTGGGACCTGGCCAAATTCAAGGGCGTTTCGCGGGGCATCGGCCCCAGTATGAAGAGCGTGGGCGAGGTGATGGCCATCGGCCGCACCTTTGAAGAGGCCATCCAGAAGGGCCTGCGGATGATCGGCCAGGGGGCCAACGGTTTTGTGTGCAACAAGCCTTATCAGGTGGAAGACCTGGACGACGCCTTGTCGCACCCCACCGACACCCGCATCTTCGCCATTGCGGCGGCCTTCGAGAGCGGCTACAGCGTGGAGCGGATTCATGCCCTCACGCGCATAGATCCTTGGTTCCTGAACAAACTGGCCCATATCGAGGCCACGTACCGCAGCCTGGAGGCCTGCTCCAAGTTGGAAGAAGTGCCGATGGATTTGCTGCGGCGCGCCAAGGCCGAGGGCTTCTCCGATATCCAGATTGCGCGGGTATTCGGCTTGGATGAATCCGTGGTCCGGGACTGGCGTACGGAATGTGGCATCCATCCCTGCATCAAGCAGATCGATACCCTGGCGGCCGAATTCCCCGCCCAGACCAGCTACCTGTACCTTACTTATCAGGGCCGGACCGACGATGTGGCGCCGGAAGAGCCCGGCAGCAGCGTGGTGGTGCTGGGATCGGGAGCGTACCGGATTGGCAGCAGCGTGGAGTTTGACTGGTGTGCGGTGAATACGGTCCGCACCCTGCGGGAGAACGGGCGCCGGGCCATCATGATCAACTACAATCCGGAAACCGTCTCCACGGACTACGACACCTGTGACCGGCTCTATTTCGACGAACTGAGTCTGGAGACCGTGTGGGAAATCTGCCGGCGGGAGCAGCCGGAAGGCGTGGTGGTGAGCGTGGGCGGACAGATTCCCAACAACCTGGCCCTGCCCTTATCGGCCTGCGGCATCCGCATCCTGGGGACCTCGGCCGTGGATATCGACCGGGCCGAAGACCGGCGCAAATTCTCGGAGGTGGTGGACCGCCTGGGCATTGACCAGCCCCGCTGGAAGGAGATGACAACCCTTTCCGACATCCATCGCTTCATTGACGAAGTGGGCTTTCCCGTGCTGGTGCGCCCGTCGTATGTGTTGTCGGGGGCGGCTATGCAGGTGTGCTACAGTGCCGATGACCTGGCCTCCTGCCTGGAGCGGGCGGCCGAAGTGTCGGAAGCGCATCCGGTGGTGGTGAGTGCCTTTATGCAACGTTGCAAGGAGTTGGAGTGCGACGCCGTGGCCGATAACGGCAAGGTCCTGGCCTGCGCCATTTCCGAACATATCGAGTTCGCCGGCGTGCATTCCGGCGACGCCACCATCCAGTTCCCTGGCCAGCGCATCTACGGCTCTGTGCTCTCGCGCATCCGCCGGACCGCCGCCGCCATCGCGGCCGAACTGCACATTACCGGTCCCTTCAATATCCAGTTCCTTTCGTCCGACCTGGACCTGAAAGTGATTGAATGCAACCTGCGGGCTTCCCGGAGTTTCCCCTTCGTGTCCAAAGTATGGAAGGTGAACCTGATCGACCTGGCCACCCAGTGTATGCTGGGCCAGCACCCGGCGCCGGTTCAGGGGAATCCCTTCGACCTGGGGTATGTGGGCGTCAAGTGCTCCCAGTTCTCCTTCGCGCGCCTGCATCAGGCCGATCCCGTTTCGGGCGTGGATATGGCTTCCACCGGCGAGGTGGGCTGCCTGGGCCGCACGGCCGATGAAGCCTTGCTGAAAGCTATGCTGTCGGTGGGTCATCACGTGCCCGCGGGTCCGGTGCTCCTTTCTACCGGCGATCCTTTCCAGAAGGCCGATATGCTACCCGCCTGCCGGCTGCTGGCCCAGAAGGGCTATACCTTATATGCTACGGGTGGCACGTGCCGATACCTGCAGGCCAATGGCGTGCCGGCCCTGCCGGTCCGCTGGCCCGACCAGCCGGACGACGGTACCCCGTCGGCCGAGGACCTGATCCGGGAGCACAAGGTAGATCTGGTGGTGAACAATCCCAAGAATTTCTCGCACAAGGAGCTGGGGAACGGGTATCACCTGCGCCGGGCAGCGGTAGACTTCAACGTGCCGCTTATTACGGATGCCCGCCTGGCGGCGGCCTATATCCGGGCCTTCTGTACCATTCCGGAGGAGAGTTTGGAAATTTTTTAAAAAAACTCGAAAAAAATTTGTCAGGTCAAAAAAAGTTGCTACCTTTGCAGTCCCGTTTGAAACGAGCACACCAAATGTGGTTTCAAAAAAGGGATTTTGATCATTGACAAGATTGAGAGAATAGATTAAGAGGTAAAGCAAAAGATAGAGTTAGTCTGATAAAGAAGTTATCAAAAACGGAATTTTCGGACTACAATTTCAATAGGCAAGAGCAAAACACAGTAATGTGTGATTCACAGTGCGGAAGGGCCGCGAGGCCTGAACGCACGAGCAAGAGAAAGAAGTTAAGAGCGAACGGAGGATGCCTAGGCTA
>CACYHF010000040.1 GCA_902774155.1 uncultured Bacteroidia bacterium
CGGCACCACTTATTCCGTATTCTACCTCTTTTTAGCCCACAACTGCAGACTCCCCAGTAATTGCTTCGAGTCTGCCATCTTTGTGGCGCAGGTCCCCTATGCATACGGTGCAGGTCCGTTTTCATCACACTGACCTGCACCGCAAATCGGCCCCTCACGCTCTCCGCCGGCGCAGGTCCTTTACCTGAAATCTGACCGGTTCCAGAAAACCAGCTGACCAGTACCAGATAATATCCCGACCTGCGCCAGACAGTTCTGTAAGTCCATGACCTACCCCGGAAAACCGACTGACCTGCACCAGGTAACCGACTGACCTGCACCAGGTAACCGACTGACCTGCGCCGGGGCCACGGCCACTCACTCCACGGACCTGCGCCGGGGCCACGGCCACTCACTCCACGGACCTGCGCCAACACCCCCCCCTACCTCACCTTAATCCCGTTTTCCAGCAGGGCCTGACGCACTTCCTCCGGAGCAAGCCTGATGCAGCGCGCCAGCTGGGCCACCGAAGTCCGGAAACTCCTGAACAGATACGGCAGCAGTCGTTTCTTCTGCGCCAAAGTCAGTTGCGGAATCTCTTTGTGAAACCAGTTTTCGCACACATCGGCTACAGAAACCAAGAAGGCGGAATCGGCCTGCCACACACGGGCATTCAGCACCAGTTTTTGCCGCATCTCGGCCGGATTCACGCTACCAATCATCCGTAAAAAGTAGGCCTGATCCCCCAAGAAAGCACTCTCCAGGTAGGCATAGTCACATACCGATACCGGCTCCACCCGATCCTCGGCATCCAGCAGCCACGGGACCTGCCGCAAATCTTTGTGGGTCCGCATCAGCGCCTCCTTTTCCCTTCTGCTCAGTGCCGAAACACATCGGCAGGCCGATACAGCCTTCCCCTCCACAAACATTCCCCGGTATGAAGACCAGCGATAGTCCTCAATCCGGCAACCTGTATCGGCCGCATTCCGGACAATGTATGCCAGCGCATTCCGCACGTAACGATCTGAGTCCAAATACTGTACACTGATGCGAGTCCGGGCCAGGACATTCCGGTCACCATATTTGTACGCCAGATACTGGGCCTGTCGCTTTTTCACATACTCGCCGGTCCGGAACGCGTCCTCCCAAGTCTGCGCCAGCACAGCACAATGGCCGTGCGTTGACATAGCTATATCAATGATTACCAAAGTATTACTATCCAACGCCCCCAGATAGAAGCTCTTCTGGAGATGGTCATAATCCACATCTTCCCGGCACAACAGGATGGATTCCATTCCCTCCAAGCTGATGTGAAACGGATACACTTTGGCTACCCTCCCGTCCGGAAGTGTCCGCTCTACGATACGTTCAAAGACCATGGCAAACTGAATTTAGCGCCGGTTTTCTCATAAGTTCGTGATTGCCAATAGTTCATCCCCATACTTCTCACACATTCTTTCGCCGATCCCGGGAACCAGCAAGAGGTCCTCCCGGGTGAGCGGTTGCAGGTCGGCAATCGCATACAGAACTTTCTGATGCAGAATGAAATACGCTGGCACATTCAGCTCCCGCGCCTTGGCCCTGCGCCAGAGAATGAGGTCTTCCGCCAAGTCCGGATGAGGGCCGTGATACGCCTCGGCCTTCTGCCGAATGGTAATCTGCAGGGACAGCGCATCCTCCAGGGAAGCATAATCACTGTAAAGCTGTGTTCTACCGTCGTCATCCACGGTAATCTGTAATAAAGTGTTCATACACAAAAGGTTTTAAAGGTTTTGATAATAATACAGGCCGATTTGGCCCAGCCGATAGCAGCTACGATAACAGCTACAAACCTAGTTCCCCATTCGTGAATGAGCAAGCCCCCGCCTGCAAATTGTGTTGTTTCAGGTGATTTTTGCTGATGTTTCTTACGATTCGGAAAAAAAAGAAGTTTTTCTTACGATTGGCAAGTCCCAAAGCAGGCTGGCGCAGGACCGTAGGTTCTACGGTACCAGTCAGTCGGCTACCCGGAGCAAGTCCCCAAAACAGACGGTGCAGGTCCGGTTTCACACAACTGACCAGCACCGCAAATCGGCCCCTCACGCCTTCTGGTGGCGCAAGTCCTTCACCTGAAATCTGACCTGCTCCGGAAACAACACTGACCTGCGCCAGAGGCAAGCAGAGGCAAGAAAAAACCGGGCCGAAAAGCCCGGTTCCTTAGCGAAAAGTACCCGTCCCTCCCCAAAAGAGGCCAACTACATCTTTATGTGAAACTCACCCATGTACTCACCGAACTCGCCGGTCTGGACAATGGGGATAAGTTTGCCGTCCAGGTTGGGGTGCATGGCGGCCTCTTCCAGGAAGGTATGGGAGTGGCCGCCCACAAAGATGTCGATGTTCCGGGTGGCGGCGCACAGCTGCGGATCCGTAGTCTCCCCGGGGCCGTGCTCCGTGTAGCCGATATGCGTGAGCGCAATCACCAGATCGCACTGGGGACGCAATAAGTCGGCATACTTCTGCACAGTGGGAACCATATCCAGCATAGGCAGTCTGTTAGCAATATCCCCTTGCACCATACTGCCCAGCGGGCACAACACACCAATCACCCCAATCCGCAGCCCGGCCTTCTCCAGGATCACGTACGGCTTGATGTACTTCCCGGCCTCGAAAGGCGAAAAGTCGTAATTGCACACCACCACAGGCACTTCGCAGCCGGACAGTGCCTCACCCAGCGCCTCGATACCGTTGTCGAATTCGTGATTCCCCAGCGTAATGGCATCGTAGCCCACCGCGTTGATCATCCGCACCATATATGGCGCGCCGAACTCGGAGAAATACGGGGTTCCCTGGCACCAGTCGCCGGCGTGGAGCAGCAGCACGTTAGACCGCCCATCGGCCGCATACACAGAATCGATATACGCCGTCCGTTCCAGGATGCCGCCCTTTCCGGCATATTCCCCGGTGCGGATGGGCTCCATATGGCTATGGGTATCGTTCACGTGCAGGATGGTAAGGTGATGCACCTCCCGCTGCCCCAGCTGAACACCCACATAAATGCAATACCCCAGCGCCAGCACGCCGGCCGCAAGCAAGCAATAGCGAATAGCTTTATTCATAACCTATTCCTCCCTCATAATTACACGCCCGTCGGAAGCGCTGTCAATAACCTTTCCGGCCTTCTCCATAGACTTCACGTACTGCAGCATCACATCCCTCACCAACACGTGCGTGAGGACCACCTTTTCGGCCAGGGCGCCAATGCGCAGCTGGTCCCCGCCGTCCAGCAGGAAGTCGATGGTGGTCACGTTGTAAATCTTCTTCGGGTCGATGGGTTTCCCGCCCACCAGCGCCGTATCCAGCTGATGGTTCTTCACCCGCACATACGCCCCGGAAGTGGCCTGAAACGCCTTGGTACCAGCCAGTTGCTCCAGCAGCTTGGTCAGGGATTCGCCCTTCATCGTCACGTAACAGACGTAGTTCTTGAAGGGGAACATAGACGAGATATCCTCAATGGTAACGGCGCCTTCCGGCATGGGAATGCGGATGCCGCCGAAGTTGGTGATGGCAAAGTCCATGGGCTTCTTGAAGTGCTTGGTGCCGAAGGCCCGCAGCACATCGGCCACGAGGTCTCCCAGCGGAAGGTCCGGATTGTCACGGTCGTTCATCATCATCCGCGCGCTGTGGCCGATCACCATCTTGGGCGGCGCCAGCTTGGGCTGCACTTCTATCAGGGCCGATGCCACCTCCGCCATGTTGGAGGTGTCGCTGTACATAACGCCCGAAGGAGTGCGATAGCCTTCGTCGGTGAAGCTGCCCAGGGCCGTGTCCATATTCTCGGCCGTCACACTCTGCACGCCGGTCCGATGGCCATCCATCAGCACCCGCCGCCAAGTGATCTCCGGCCCCTTGGGCTTCATCGCCTGCGTGGCCGCGAAAACCGCCCCCACAATGATGAGCGCCCAGGCGATGGCCCACAAGTTACCGTTCTTGTTTTTTACTTCATTTTCAGCCATTTATACAGGTCTTTAAACGTTGATTTCTTGCCGTACATCAGAATGCCCACCTTGTAAATCTTGGCCGATGCCCACGCACACACGATGAACGTGCCCACCAGCAAAACAATGGAGAGCACCAGCTCCCAGGTGGCCACGCCAAACGGGATGCGGGCCAGCATCACGATGGGACTGGTGAACGGAATCATACTGAACCAGAACACCAGCGAGCTGTCGGGCGCCTTGAACGCATACAGCGCCACGAAGAAGCCGATCATCAGCGGAATGGTCACCGGCAGCTGCAGCTGCGAGCTGTCGCCCTCGTTTTCCACACCGGAGCCGATGGCCGCAAAAATGGAAGCATACAGCAGGTAACCAAAGATAAAGAAGAACAGGAAAGCGATGCCGATCTGCGCCAGGTTGATGTTCCCCAACGTGCTCATAACCACCTCCATACCGGAAGGTTCTCCCGCCGCCACACCGGTGGTGTCAGAAACGGCCGTGAGCGTATCTCCAAGGGTTAACTGACCGGGAATCTCTACATCCGGCGACATCTGCTGGACCATTTCGGTGGTGGCATCGTCCCCGAACATCCCCATAATCTTATCTTTCCCCATAAAGCCCATGGCTATACCCACGAAGATGCCGGTGAGCAGGATCCACAGCAGGAACTGCGTGAGGGCCACCAGGGCCACGCCGATGATCTTGCCGAACATAAGCTCAGAAGCCTTCACGGAAGACACCAGCACCTCTACCACACGGGAGCTCTTCTCTTCGATCACGGAGCTCATGACCATACCGGAGAAGAGGGCGATGAACATGTAGATGGCGATTCCCAGCAGCATAGAAAGGGCCATATAAATGCCTGATTCCGAAATGGTTTCCTTACCGGTTTCGTCTATGGTGTAGCTGCGCAGCTTCACGTTGGACTTCACCCCGGCCATAATTTCCTCCAGGTTGGCAATGCCGGACTGCTCAATGCGGTAAGCCTCCACGGCGTCGTTGATGCGGTTCTCAATCATCGAACCCGTATCCATCCCCAGGGGCTTCTCCGAATACGTATCGGCCTTCACGGAGAGGGCCTCCGGATCCAGCTCCGAGATGCTCAGGAGCACGTCCACACCGGCGCCTTTCAGATCGGCCTTGAGGCCATCGATATCGGCCGCGGCACCCAGGTCTATGTAGTGCGTGACGTCGTTGTCTTCCAGGTAAGGCAGCACGATGCCGCTGCGGTCCACCACGCCCACCTTCTTGGCTTCTTCCTTGGTGCCCATCATAATGATGCTGGGCAGGATGGCGATGGCGGCAAACAGCACCGGCGCCAGGAAGGTAATGAGAAGGAAGCTCTTTTTCTTAACCTTGTTAAGATACTCGCGCTGGATAATGATACCAAGTTTCTTGAAATTCATAGCCTATTCCTCCTCTTTAACCAGTTTGATGAAGATGTCGTTCATACGGGGAATCACCTCCTTGAAAGAGTTGATGGTGAATTCCTTATCCAACAGATCGTGCAGAGTGCCGTTCACCTGGGGACGGGGCACCGTGAGGGTGCGGCGGGCCAGGGTGTCGTCCGTGTACTCGATCTCCACGTTGTCTTCCCCGTGCTGCCGGCGAATCTCGTCCGTGCCGCCGGTGACCACCAGCTTACCCTTGTTGATGAGGGCGATGTTCTCGCACAGTTCCTCCACGCTTTCCATATTGTGGGTACTCAAAATGATGGTGGCGCCTTCGTCCTTCAGCCGCAGGATCTCCTTGCGAATGAGGTCCACGTTCACGGGGTCGAAGCCGGAGAAAGGTTCGTCCAGGATCATCAGGGAAGGCCGATGCACCACGGTGGTGATGAACTGAACCTTCTGCGCCATACCCTTGGAGAGTTCCTCCACCTTCTTGTTCCACCAGTCGGCGATGTCGAAGCGCACGAACCATTTCTTCAGTTCTACGGCGGCTTCGCGGGAGCTCATTCCCTTGAGCTGAGCCAGGTACATCGCCTGGTCCCCCACCTTCATCTTGCGGTACAGGCCGCGCTCTTCCGGGAGGTAGCCGATACGGGCTACATCGGCCTCCGAGATGGGATGGCCCTGGAACAGCACCTGCCCTTCGCTGGCGATGGTGATGCGGTTGATGATGCGGATGAGGGTACTCTTACCCGCTCCGTTGGGCCCCAGCAGGCCGAAGATCTTGCCTTCCGGGATTTCCAGCGACACGTGGTCCAGTGCCACCTTCTCCCCGAAGGTCTTACTTACATTTTTGACTTCAATAATTGCCATTATGCTAATTCAATATCTTTGTAATCAGTTCGATGAGCAGTTCTGCGGGCGTGGCTTCGCCGGCGTCGCCGCCTTTGCCTTTGTAGTCGTAGTCACAGAGGAGGGAAATCACGGCCCGGCAGCGCTGCAGGGGGTAATTCCGCACGGCGGCATCGTATTCTTTCAGGAAATACGGGTTCACGCCCAGGATGCGGGCGGCATCGGCCGGGGCCGGGCGGCCTTTCTCCAAAAGGGCGTGATACTTCAAAATCCGATAGAAGTGCGTGAACAGCGGGGCTACGGCCATAGGCAGGGCAAAACGGGGGGCTTCGCCCATATGGGCGGCAATCTTCAAGGCCTTGGCGTTCTCCCGGTAACTGAGGCATCGGGTGAGCTCGAACACGCTGAACTGGCGGCTTACGCCCACGTTCTTCTCCACATCGGCCACCTGGATGTCCCGGGTGCCTTCCGGCAGGTTCTTCAGGAGCTTTTCCGTTTCCACGGCTATCTTGCCCAGGTCCGTTCCGGCGCTTTCGGCCAGCAGCAGGGCCGCCTCCGGGTGGATGTTGAGCCCGCGGCCTTCGTAATAGGACTGGATCCACTGCGGGAGTTCGTAATCCCGCAGGGCGTTGGACTCCACGATGACGCCCGTTTTGAGCACGCTCTTGTACAGCGCGCGGCGTTTATCGGCCGATGCCCCGTGCAGCAAAATCACCAGCACAGTGCTGTCCAGCGGGTTCTGGCAGTAGAGGGCCAGGTCTTCCAGCGTCTTCATCTGCTGCGCTTCCTTCACCACCACCAGCTGGCGGTCGGCCATCATGGGGAAACGGCGGGCGGCGGTGATCACGGTATCTGCATCCACTTCCCCGCCGTAGCAGATGGTCTCGTTGAAATCTTTCTCCCAGTCCTGCAGGCAATGTTGGATGATAGCATCGCACACCAGGTCCGGATAATAGGGTTCTTCGCCCATTAGCAGATATACACACTTGAAGATGCCACTACGGACATCTTCAAGGATCTGTTGGACCTGACGGTGGGTCTCTATGTAACTTTTGCCGGCCACTTATTTGGAGAATTTCTTCTCTTTTACGCGTACGATTTTCTCTTTGAGGGCATCGGCCGCATCCGTGACTGCTTCCTCAAAGGTGCGGGCGTTGCGCTCGATGACGATCTCCTCACCCGGCATATGGGTTTGCAGCTTCACGCATTTGTTTTCGGCCTCCGGAAGAAGGGAAAGGGTGACATCGATGTCTCCCATGTTGTCGAAGAACTTCTCTACTTTTCCAACTTTCTTGTCAATGAAGTCCAGCAGCTTCTCGTCTGCGTCGAACTTAAGGGACTTAACGTTAATCATGTCTTTCTTCGTTTTTTGCCCGGGGATGGGCGTTCATGTATTGTGCCTTCAGCCGTTCCACGGAATTGTGGGTATATACCTCTGTGGCCGCGAGGCTGCTATGGCCCAGCATCTCCTTGATGGCGTTCAGGTCTGTTCCTTCGTTCAGCAATGCTGTGGCGAGCGAATGCCTGAGCACGTGGGGGGATTTCCTCCCGCTGATGCCTTTCTGGCCCTGCAGTTCCGCTTTCACCGCCCGGTCCACAAACGCCGGATACAGGGGCTTCCCTTTTTCCGTTGTGAGGAGCGGGGCGTTGGCAGGTTTTTCCCCTACCAGGAAACTAGCTGCTTGTAAATATAGTGAAATTTCCCGAATCAGCGAAGGAATGAGCGGAATTTCGCGCATTTTATCGCCTTTGCCCAGCACGTGGAGCGTCTGGCGTTCCAGGTCTACGCTGTTTCTTTTCAGGCCGATGAGTTCGGCCCGCCGGATGCCCGTCCCGTACAAGAGGCTCACAATGATGCGTTTAAGGCGCCGGTTGTACAGTTCCTTGGCCAGCTTGCTGCCAGGCTTGGTGCTCAGCAGGACTTCCAGTTCATCGGCCGATTCCGCGTGCTCGCTCCCCTCCAGATAGGCCTCCATAGCGCCTTCCGTGTAGTATTCCGGCAGGCGTTTTTCCATCTTGGGACGCCGCACTGAGCGCACCGGGTTGCTCTTGAGCACGCCCTCCTTGATCAGGAAGTTGCAGTACCCGCTGAGCGCACTCATCTGCAGATGCACCGTCCTGGGCTTCAGGCCCTTCTCGATCAGATGCGCCTCGTATTCCCGAATGCGGGAGGGAATGAGATGGCCGATCAAGTCGGCCATGACGCCTTCGTCATGCCCTTTCCCTTCGTCATGCCCGGCTTTCCCTTCGTCATGCCCGGCTTTCCCTTCGTCATGCCCGGCTTTGCTTTCGTCATGCCCGGCTTTCCCTTCGTCATGCCCGGCTTGACCGGGCATCTCCAACCATTCTTCGAATTTTGACAAGGCATCGGCATACAAATCCTGCGTCCGGGACGAATACCGCCGGACATCCCGGATGTACGCTATGTACTTGTTAATCATGCGCCTGCAATCCCATTTCGGCGGCCTTGACCCGCATATAGGCATCGGCCGCCTCGAAGGTGTACGGGATCTCCCCGTCCAGGACGGCGTTCTTCACCATCTCCTTGAGCTGGCCGATGGTGTTGCACGGCTCCAGGCCGAAGACCTTCATAATGTAGTCGCCGGTGATGGGGTTCTTCCAGTTGCGGATTTCGTCCTTCGCCTCCACCTCGGCCATCTTGGCTTTCACCAGCTCGAAGTTGCGGCGCAGGCGGGCCACCTTCGCGGGGTTCTTGGAGGTGATATCGGCATTGCACAGAAGCATCAGGTCGTCGATGTCTTCGCCGGCGTCGAAGAGGAGGCGCCGGACTGCGCTGTCGGTGACTTCGTCGTCCACCAGGGCGATGGGCCTCAAATGCAGGTTCACCAGCTTCTGGACGTACTTCATTTTCTCGTTGAGCGGCATGCGCAGCTGCTCGAAAATCTTGGGCACCAGGCGCGCGCCCGTTACCTCGTGGCCGTGGAACGTCCAGCCCTGGCCGGGCACGTAGCGCTTGCTCAGCGGCTTGCCGACGTCGTGCAGGAGGGCCGCCCAGTGGAGCCACAGGTTGTGCTCGCGGCCTTCTTCTTTTTCGAAGCGGATCACGTTCTCCACCACCTGCAACGTGTGGGTGAAATTCTCCTTATGTCCTTTACCGTCAACCGTTTCCACGCCTTTCAGGCGGCTCACTTCCGGCAGGAATTGCTGCAGGAGGCCGGTCTCTTCCATGAGCTCGAAGGCCATGGCGGGATAGTCCGTGAGGAGCATCTTGTTCAGTTCTTCCACGATGCGCTCCCGGCTCAGGATCTGCAGCCGGCCGGCCATATTCTTCATCGCCTGGAGGCTCTCCGGGACAATCACGAACTGCTGTTCTTCCGTGCTGAGCCTTGCGGCGAAGCGGATGGCGCGGAGCATACGGAGCGGATCGTCGGAGTAGGTCTGTTCCGGGTCCAGCGGAGTGCGGATGATGCCCGCCGCCAGGTCCCTTATACCGCCGAAGGGGTCTACCAGCGCGCCGAAATCTTCTTCGTTGAGCGAGAAGGCCATCGCATTGATAGTGAAGTCTCTGCGCAGCTGATCCTCCTCCAGCGTGCCGTCCTCCACGATGGGTTTCCGGCTCTCGCGGTGATAGCTTTCCTTGCGCGCCCCCACGAACTCTACCTCCATCCCGTGATACCGAAGCATAGCCGTCCCGAAATTCCGGAACACCGACACCCTGGCGTGCGTTTTGGCCGCCACGGCCTCGGCCAGCAGAATCCCCGGCCTTACCTCCTTTCCTTCATGCCCGGCTTTGCTTTCGTCATGCCCGGCTTTGCTTTCGTCATGCCCGGCTTTGCTTTCGTCATGCCCGGCTTTGCTTTCGTCATGCCCGGCTTTGCTTTCGTCATGCCCGGCTTGACCGGGCATCTCCACAACAATGTCAATGTCTTTGTTCGGCCGGCCCAGGAAGCAGTCCCGGACGTAGCCGCCAATCACGAAGGCCCTGACGCCCAACTCCTTGGCCGTATCCCCCACCAGCTTAAACACCGGATGGTTTAAATATCCTTCTGTTATGGTCATTACAACTACTTCACCTTCTGTCATTCTCTGCTTTCACCTTCTGTCATTCTGAGCGCAGCGAAGAATCTCCGGACACATTGCCTCTACATCTCCTCCCACATTGGGGCTTTCTGCATAAACTGCCAGCCGTCTGCGGTTCGCTCAAACATGAAAGTTTTCGCGCCGTTTGTGATGGCTATATACTTCACATTCAATTCATTGTTGTAGCGAAGTGCCTGATCCACTACCGCCTGGTCCAACTGCACTTCCGGTCGCTTGCACTCCACTACCATCAGCGGCTGGGCGCTTCGGCCGTAGACCACTATATCGGCCCTGTACTGCTTCCCGGCGTGGCTGATTGACACCTCACTGCCCATCATATGCTCCGGCACGTGCATCCCCTCGTGCAGCACGGAAATGAACCATTGCCGCACCGCCTCCTCCGGCGTATTCCTCACGCTCTTTTTCCGCAGCGGATCCCATATGTACTCCTCCTGAATCATTCTATCGCCAAATTTACCGTTTTTCCCCCGCTTTTGCAACACTTCCACCCCTACAGCCCCTCCGCCCGTGACAGCCAACCTCCTGACCCTGAGCCACTTACAGGAAAGTCCTCGTTCGAATTTTGAACGAGGACTATTAGATAACTCACATTGAATCAATCACTTACCTGTCACAAAAACAATTACCGAAGTACTTCTGATGGCCCAGAATGTCAGCGAACAATCGCCAGCCCTGCCGTTCCTTCCACCCCTCCCTAGCCTGCCCCGCCGCCGGGCCCTACCCCATTCCCGCAACACTTTTGCCCGTGTCCTCCTCCCTGTCTCCTGCCGTTGTCGGTGTGCTTTAAGTTTTTAAAGCGCACTTCTTGTTCTGTGTGGCTCTTTTCGTGCTTCAGCCACCCCCTCGGCCACCGGCTGAAGCACATTATCGGCCCTCCACGCCCCAAACCGTGCTTCAACTTTTGAATACCGACTAACCAACTCTCCGCTGCAACAGTTCGGCCCCCGGTCGCTGTCGCTGGTCGCCCCGTCTCTGCCGGTGTGCTACCGTTCCGCCGGAGGCCTCCCGCCGGTGTGCTTTAAGTTTTTAAAGCGCACTTCTTGTTCTGTGTGGCTCTTTTCGTGCTTCAGCCACCTCCTCGGCCACCGGCTGAAGCACATTATCGGCCCCCCACGCCCCAAACCGTGCTTCAACTTTTGAATACCGACTAACCAACTTTCCGTTGCAACAGTTCGGCCCCCGGTCGCTGTCGCTGGTCGCCCCGTCTCTGCCGGTGTGCTGCCGGTCCGCCGGAACCTCCCGCCGCCGTGCTTTAAGTTTTTAAAGCACGCTTTCTGCTCTGTGTGGCTCTTTTCGTGCTTCAGCCACCCTCTCGTCCCCTGGCTGAAGCGCATTATCGGCCCTCCACACCCCAAACCGTGCTTCAACTTTTGAAAAACCGCCCCTTCCTCCGCGGAAACAAACAAGAGACACACAGGAAAATGGCCGGAAAGCCCCCGAAAACAAGCCGAAGCCCCAAGCCAGTCGCCAGAAACTGGCCGAAGAGGGACCGGAAAATCGAACATTCCGGCGTTATTTCGACATGCAAGAGGCAAAACGGCAAACCACAGTTTCGCGTTTTCGGTATAAAAATGCAGGGGTCCTTTTCGCGGAAACGCCCGCAGAACGCCGTCAAATGCCATTTTTTCAATTAACCGTGTAAAACTTTTTTAAACGGACAACGATCTCGAACTTTGCAGCATGGATACGAACTATCAAAAGATATTCGATTGCTTCCATGTTTACTCGGATGGAACTCGCCACGAAGTCTTGTTTGAAACGGAAGAAGACTGCGTGTTTGGAATGAACTTGCTGGCGGTGGTCGCTTTTCAGTGTGGCCTCACCATTCTCTGCCTGGAAATTATGAAAACGCATTTCCATATTATACTGAGAGGCGATCCGGCCAGCATCCAGAAGTTTAAAGGGGAAGTTAAACGCCGATTAACCAAGTACTTCCGCCAAACCGGACGTGCAGAGATTACCCAAACCGAAATCTGCATTGAGGCCGAATCGATTGCATCCGCAGACGAACTCCGGGCAAAAATCATCTACGTTTTCCGCAACTGTACCGAGGCAGGTTTCCAGCTGATGCCCGAAGACTACTCCTGGGGCCCCGGCCACGCTTATTTCCACAAAAAGACCGCTAAATATAAGCGTGTTTCCTCGTTGTCTTACAGGGAGCAATGCCGTATGTTCCGAACGCGGGTCAAACTCCCGGGGTACTGGGAGTTTGATTATCGCGGGTTACTGATCCCTGCCAGCTACTTGGATTTAAACTATTTCCAGAAATTGTTTCCTTCCCCGCACTTGTATTTCGCTTTCCTCAATGTCAAAAAACGCGATTTGGCCCAAATGGAGGCCGATGATGCCCGCCCTTTCCTGGAGCGAAAAGATGAGGATGCTCTCCGAAAAGAGATCGGACAATACAGCAAGAAGCAGTACGGCCTTCCGGTGAACCAGCTGCCGGAATCGGAAAAAGTTGCGATAGCAACAAGGATGTGGGCCGATAGGAAAACCTTCTCCGTCAAGCAGTTAGCCCGTTTGACCAAACTGGACGCCGGCCTTCTGAGGAACATCCTACATATCGCTTCCCCTTCTCCCGCTGTGCTTTAACTATTTTACCACAGTACTGTCCCGTCGCTAACTGCTCCGCCGCCATTGCCGGGGCGCTATCCAAGGCCGTTTTTGTTCTTCAGACACCACCCAACACCCTGCCTGAAGCACACTATATGCCATCCATAACGAATACCGTGCTTCAACTTTTGAATACCGACTAACCAACTCTCCGCTGCAACAGTTCGGCCCCCGGTAGCTGCCGCTGGTCGCCCCGCCGGTGTGCTTTAAGTTTTTAAAGCACACTTTCCATTCTGTACGGCTGTTTTCGTGCCTCAGCCACCCTTTCGGCCAGCGGTTGAAGCGCATTATCGGCCATCCACGCCCAAAACCGTGCTTTAACTATTTAAAGCACAGCCCAGCAGGTAGCGCTTCCAGAAGGCGTGGTTCTCTTCTGCGAAGTGGATGCCCTGGTAGCCGCGGTAGCCGTGCATGCCGTCGGGGTAGATCATGAAGTCGAAGACGGCGCCCTGGCGGTGCAGGACATCGATCAGTTGCAGGGTGTTCTGGAAGTGGACGTTATCGTCGCCGGTACCATGGGTGAGCTTGAGCATCACGGAGCCATCGGCCTTTCCTATCTTGGCGGGGTAGCCGCCTACGCGTTTCACCACGGCGGTGCTGGCGTAGCCGTCCGGGTTGTCGGCCGGGGTGGACATGAAGCGTTCCGTGTAGTGGCTGTCGTAGAGCATCCAGTCGTACACGCCGCCGCCGGCGATGCCGTAATGGAAGTAGTCCGGGGCTTCGGCCACCAGCAGGGTGGTCATGGTGCCGCCGAAGCTAAAGCCTTCTACGCCAATCTTTTCCGGCTTCACATAGGGCAGGCTCTGCAGCCATTTGGCCCATTGGATGAAGTCGCTCACTTCCACGGTGCCCAGATGCTTGTAGATGGCATCGGTGCCGGCGCGGCCGTTGTGGCCGGCGGCGCGGCAATCGGCAATGAGTTCGATAATGCCGTTCTGGTAATACCAGTTGTAGCGGAGCGGGGAAACCCAGCGGTCGTTCACCTGCGGGGAGTCGGGGCCGCCGTAAATGTCCACGTGCACCGGGTACTTTTTCGCCGGATCGAAGTCTTTGGGATAATAGATGATGCCGGGGAGCTCCAGGCCGTCCACGGTGATGCTAACCAATTCGCCCTGAGGGCCTTCCTGTGCGGGTAGGGCCGATATGGTTTCTGGCGTATTGCCGCCGTAGAGACGGATTTGCGTCGGGGTATGGAGGTTGGAAAGCATGCATACGAAGTGCTTTCCGTCGGGGGCGAACTTCACGCCGGACACATCCAGCGCCGGGTCGGTAAGGGCGGTGATCACGCCCTTGGGCGATACCTTGTACAGGGCTTTCCGCACGTGGGAATCCCTCTCGGCCACGAAATAGACCGTTCCGTCTTTGTCCACCCGCTCCAAGCTCACACGCCAGTTAGGGCCGTCGGTGAGGCGCTTGAGGGTGGTGCCGTCGTAGCTCAGGAAATAGATTTGCTGCCAGCCGGTCTCGAAGCTGCGGACCATGTATAAACCCTTGTCACTGAACAGCATACCGTCAATCCAGTCCAGCCAGGTGGGCACTTCCTCGTGGTAGATGGCGCGCTTGCTGCCATCGGCCGGATTCACGGCGTACAGGTCCAGCGTATTCTGGATGCGGGGCTCGCGGGCCACGTAGAAGGTCTGGCTGTCGGCGCTCCAGAAGGGGATGCCGAAGTACTGGTCCTGCGTGGGATCAAAATCGGCCCAGACGATCTGCCCCTCCAAGTTAGTGAAGCCGATCCGCACCTCCGGATTGCGTTCCCCGGCCTTGGGATAGTGCGTTTCGCGCAGTTTGCCGTCCTGGCCGAAGGGCGAGTAAATGGGGAACATGGGCACCTGGGTGTCGTCGAAGCGATAGAAGGCAAGTCTTTGACTATCAGGGCTCCACCAGAACGCGCGATACCGGGAAGGCCGACCGAAAATCTCCTCGTAGTACACCCAGCTGGCGTACCCGTTCATGATGGTATTGGTGCCGTCCCAGGTGAGCCGCGTCTCCTGGCCGGAGGCGATGTCCACCACCCATAAATCGTTCGCGCGCGTGAAGGCCAGCTTGGTGGAGTCCGGGCTGTAGGTGAGGTTTACCGCGCCTTCCGGTTTCAGGGGGAAGTCGGCGAATTTCTCCGGAGCGTTCACGCCCTCCTGCCGGGTAATCTTGCGACCCACCTGCAGGATGAAGCCGGCTGCGTCTGTGTACGATCCGTCCTGAGTGAAAGCTACTTCCTTGTTACTGAGCCATTTATATGCGCGGGGAAAGTCCTGCGCGTGCGCCTGGCCGGCCATCAGGGCCAGCAACAGCGCCATCATCCAATAATGCATCTTTTTCATGACTATAAAGGTAGTGAAAATCCTTCCGTTTTCAAAGATTGGCGGTTGCGAAAAGTGTGCTTTAAAAACTTAAAGCACAGCGGCAGGAGCCCCAGGCTGCAGAGCAGCACGGCGGTAGCGGCTTCTCTTGCCCCTTGCTACACCCTTGCTACGCCCTTGCTTGGCGCTCTGGTGTTCAATTTACAAAGAAATTATTATCTTTGTGGTTGCTATGTTTGTAACAGTGAGAAACTGGTTGCAGGAGTTTCGTCTTTCGCTCAAGATGAAACTGACGCTGGCACTCTGTGCCATCGCGGTGGTCCTGCTTATGTCCAGCATCATTTCCGTGCTGGAATTCCGGCGTATGTCCAACTACGTGTCGGATATGATGGCCGACAACGTGCACAACATCCAGGTAACCCAGGAGCTGGTGAATGCGGTGGATACGTACAACCTGCAGCTGCTGGCCGTCATCGGCGACGATAACCTCTCGTCGCTGCCGGACTTCGACCGCCAGGCCTTTCTGAACCACTGCGACTCCCTGCGCATCTCCTTCGGCGCCAGCCGCACCGTCCCCCTGGCCGATTCCGTCCTCTACGCCTATTCGGCCTATATGCTGGCCTCCATGGAACTGGAAGACGTGCTGGAATCCAGCTTCATCAATACGCGGGACTGGTACTTCAACCGCCTCCAGCCGCTCTTCGGCCGTATGCGCGGCTACCTGGACCGCCTGAGCGGCGCCCAGTATGACCAGCTGCAGCAGAACTCCCGAGACTTCGACAGCGGCTTCTCCCGCAGCATCATTCCGGGCATCGTGGCCGTTTCCGTAGGCATCCTCCTGGTATTCCTGCTGCTGTTCTACATCCTGGTGTACTACGTGAAGCCCATCTACCACATGCGGGACGAACTGAGCGATTACCTGACCTACCGCAAACGGTACACCTACACCTTCGACGGCAACGACCAGCTCTCGGACCTCAACAACTCGGTCACGGACCTCACGGAAGAGAACCGCCAGCTGCGCCGCCGCATCTCCGACCTCAAGGGTAAGCAGCAATGAACCTGAAGGTCATATCGCGGAACGTGGGCTTCGCCCTCCTGGTGAGCGCCCTGTTCATGCTGCTATCGGTCTTCGTTTCCCTGGCCGATGGCGGCGACACCGCGCTGGCCCCCCTCCTCATCAGCTTCACCATCACCTTCATCTTCGGCATCTTCCCCTTCTTCTTCGTGCGGAAGACGGCGCAGATCTCCCTGAAGGACGGCTATATGATCATCATCTTGTCGTGGTTCCTGTCCTTCGTCTTCGGTATGCTGCCCTATGCGATGTGGGGCGGTCCCTTCAATCTGATAAACGCCTGGTTTGAAAGCGTTTCCGGCTTCACCACCACCGGTGCCACCATCCTGGAAGACATAGAAGCCCTGCCCAAGAGCCTGCTCTTCTGGCGGGCTTCCACCCACTTCATCGGCGGCTTGGGCGTTGTGGTGTTCCTGCTGCTCATCATCCCCAACTCCTCCCCGGTGCGCCTGCGGCTCACCAATATGGAACTGAGCACCCTCTCCCGCGACGATTACCGCACCCGCGCCAACAAGACCGTCTATATCTTCGCCTACGTATACCTGGGCATCTGCGCCCTGGCCTTCATCAGCTACCTCCTGGCGGGAATGCCGGTCTTCGACGCCATCTGCCACGCCTTCAGCGTCTGCGCTACCGGCGGCTTCTCTTCGCGCAACCTCAGCATCGGCGCCTTCAACTCGCCGCTCATCAGCATCCTCACCATCGTGTTTATGTTCCTGGCCTCCATTCACTTCGGCATCATTTTCATGACGCTGGTGAACCGGAGCCTGCGGCCCCTGCACAATCCCATCCTGCGCTTCTATACCCTTGCACTGGTCACGGTGGCCATCATCACTTCCTCGTCCCTTAAGCTCCAGGGCGTGGACGAAAGCTGGGGCCAGGCCTTCCTGGACGGCACTTTCCACGTGGTGAGCTATGCTTCCACCACGGGTTTCGCCATCAGCGACAACTCCACCTGGCCGGTCCTTCCCTGCTTTATGCTGGTGCTGGTGAGCCTGGTCTGCGGCTGCGCGGGTTCCACCACCGGCGGTCTGAAAGTGGACCGCGTGATGGTGCTCTTCAAGGCCATCCATATGCAGATTATGAAGTCGCTGTACCCGTCGTCCCTCTTCGAAATCCGCGTGGGACGGCGCATCCTGCACGACGAAGACATCTACCCGCAGGTGCTGTACATCTCCATGTACTTCCTGCTGCTGGGCTTGTCGGCCATCGTATGTATGCTGGCCGGAGACCCCAACGGACACGCCCTCACGGGTGCCGTGGCCACGCTGGGCAATGTGGGTCCTTCCATCGGCACCATCGGCTCTATGGGCAATTTCAATATGGAGCCGCACTTCATCAAATTCGTCTATTCCTGCAATATGTTCCTGGGCCGCGTGGAAATCTATCCGGTCTTTGCCGTACTGTCCAGCATTTTCAACCGGAAGTACTAACATATGCCCGCCCGCGACGCCTTCCTATACAATGCCTTTCTGCGCCGGTTCCCCTATGAGCCCACGCCCTGCCAGGATACCCTGCTGCGCCAAACGGCCGAGTTCCTGAGCAGCGACGACGGCGACATCCTGGTGGTGAACGGCTATGCCGGAACGGGCAAAACAACGGCCGTGGCCGCCATGGTGGCCGCCCTTAAGGAGCTGGGAATCAAGTCAATACTTTTAGCTCCTACCGGCCGATCGGCCAAGGTGCTGTCGCAGTACGCCGGGCACAAGGCCTCTACCATCCACAAGCATATCTATCGGCAAAAATCGCTGGGGAACGACGGCTTCGGCCAGTTCACCCTGTCCTTCAACAAGGAGCGTAATGCCCTCTTCGTGGTGGACGAGGTGTCGCTCATCGGCGTGGGGGCCGAGAGCAATTTCGGCTCCGGGAACCTGCTGGAAGACCTGATCAGCTTCGTGCGCAGCGGCACCGACTGCCGGCTGCTGCTCCTGGGCGACGACGCCCAGTTGCCGCCGGTGGGCCTGGACGCGTCCCCGGCCCTGTCCCCGGCCTGTATGGAGAACTTCGGCGGCGTACAGTTTGCCCGCCTTACCACGGTGGTGCGCCAGGCGGCCCATTCCGGCATCCTGCAAAATGCCACCCACCTGCGAGAGCTGCTGCCTTACCAGGGCCAGGCGCTGGGCCTTCGGGCCGCTCCGGACGTGGAACGCATCACCGGCGCCGAACTGCTGGAAACCCTCTCGGACGCCTACGGCCGCTACGGCGAGGACGAAGTGATGGTCCTGTGCCGCTCCAACAAAAGGGCAGGCCGATACAACGCCGGCATCCGCGCCTCCGTCCTCTTCCACGAAGAGCGCCTGGTGAAGGGCGAACGCCTGATGATTGTGAAAAATCATTACTTGGAAGGCCTGGAAGGCACGGACTACATCGCCAACGGCGATATGGCCAAGCTGGTGTGGATCCGCCATTTCGAGGAGCGCTACGGCCTGCAGTTCGCCGACGCCTGCCTCTGCTTTCCGGACTACAACCAGCAGGAGGTGGAAATGAAAGTGCTCCTGGACACCCTGGAGGCCGATTCCCCCTCCCTTCCCTACGAACAGTCCCAGGCGCTGTACCAGGGCGTGCAGGCCGATTACGACCACATCACCAACAAGCGGAAGCGCTATGAAGCCGTGCGGGAAGACCCTTTCTTTAATGCCCTGCAAATCAAGTACGCCCACGCCATCACCTGCCACAAGGCGCAGGGCGGCCAGTGGAAATGCATCTTCATTGACAACCCTTTCTGGCAGGACGTCCTGGTGGAAGAAGACCTGAAATGGCTGTACACGGCCCTCACACGGGCTATTGAGAAAGTCTATCTGATAAATTTTCGGGAAGAATGCTTTTCTAAATAATATTTTTTACAAATAAGCGCTTGTGAATCAAAGAATTTTTTTGTATTTTTGCGCGGAAAAGTAAAAAGTATTATGAGAGAGACCTTCCTGGAGAAAAAAGACAACAAGAACTCCCTCCTAAAAAAGAATATTCTGTATCTGTGCATCGAACGGGGCGAACACAGCATCGCATCCATCAGCGAAGCCATCGGCGCCTCCGTCCCCACCGCCACCAAGCTCATCGGAGAATTGATGGACGAGGGCTTTATGATCGACCTGGGCAAGTCCGGAACCTCCGGCGGCCGCAGGCCCTCCATCTACGGTCTCAACCCGGATGCAGGATACTTCGTGGGCGTCCATGTCCGGAACCGGCACGTGAGCGTAGCCGTCACGGACTTCAAAGGCGGCCTCATCTCCTTCCACGACGACATCCTCTTCACCATGTCGGCCAATGAGGAATCCGTCCACACCATTGCCGCCAACATCCGGGAACTCATCAACCGCCAGGGCCTGGACTGGAACAAGATTATGGGCCTGGGCGTGAGCCTGCCCGGTCGCGTGAATCCGGTCACCGGCTACAGCAACAACTATACGTTTGACATCAATCGGCCCATCAGCCGCATCCTGGAAGAAGACCTGAACGTGCACGTGGTGCTGGAAAACGACTCCCGCGCCATGACCTACGGCGAATACCTGGGCGGCGGACTCAAAGAGAAGAATATGCTCTTCGTGAACGTGAGCTGGGGCTTGGGTATGGGGATGATTATGAATGGCCGCCTGTATTACGGAACCTCCGGCTACAGCGGCGAGTTCGGCCATTTCCCGCTGCTGGACAACGGCCAGATGTGCCGCTGCGGCAAGATCGGCTGCCTGGAAACCGGCGCCTCCGGAAGCGCGCTGGTGCGGATGATCACCGAAAAACTGGTCGCCGGCCGCGCCTCTTCCCTGGCCCGCCCGTTCAAGGCCAATGGAAAAATCAATATCTCAGAGGTGTTTACGGCCATCCAGCACGAAGATATCCTGGCCATCGAAATGGTGGAGAAAGTGGGTACCAACCTGGGCAAGGGTCTGGCCGGTCTCATCAATATCTTCAACCCGGAGCTGGTGGTCATCGGCGGCAAGGTGGCCGTGGCAGCCGGAGATTACCTGATGCTGCCCATCCGCACCGCCATCAAACGTCACGTACTGAATATCGCCAATCAGGATACCACCATCAAACTGACGCAGCTCAAACAGAAAGCCGCGCCTATGGGCGCCGCCCTGCTGGTCAGAAGTCGTATGCTTGGAATTTTATAACCCTTTATGCCTCAAATTTCTCAACGCGGCAGTGAAATGCCGTCCTCCCCTATCCGGAAACTTTCACCGCTGGCCAATGAGGCCAAAAAACAAGGAGTAAAAGTCTATCACCTGAATATCGGCCAACCAGACCTGCCCACCCCGCAGCAGGCGCTGGATGCGTTGGGCCGTATAGACCGTAAAACCCTGGAATACAGCCCGTCCGAAGGCTATCCCTTCCTCCGGGACAAACTGGTGAAGTACTATGCCAAGTTCGGCATTGATATCACGCCGGCAGAGATCATTGTCACCACCGGCGGCTCGGAGGCCCTGCTGTTCTCCTTTATGGCCTGTATGGATCCCGGCGACGAAATGATCATGGTAGAGCCCGGCTATGCCAATTACATTTCTTTCGCGCGCACGGCCGGCATCAAGGTGAAAACCGTCACCTCCCGCATCGAAGACGGCTTTGCCCTTCCGTCCATGGAGGCCTTCGAGAAAGCCATTACGCCGCGCACCAAGGCCATCCTGCTGTGCAACCCCAACAACCCCACCGGCTACGTATACAGCCCCGCAGAGTTGCAAACGCTTAAGGAACTGGTAATCAAGTATAATCTCTTCCTCATTGCCGATGAAGTGTACCGGGAATTCGTGTACAGCGGCCAGCCGTACCAGAGTGCGATGACCCTGGGCATCCCCGACAACGTGATTCTGGTGGACTCCGTGAGTAAGCGTTACTCGGAGTGCGGCATCCGGATCGGCATGCTGGTCACCCACAACAAACTGGTGCACGACACCGTGATGAAATATTGCCAGGCCCGCCTGAGCCCGCCGCTCCTGGGCCAGATTGTGGCCGAAGCCTCCATCGAAGGCACGGAAGCGTACGCCAAGGAGTGCTTCGACGAATACAAGGCCCGCAGAGACTTCTTTATCAAGGGGTTAAACGAGATTCCGGGGGTGTATTCGCCCAAACCGGAAGGGGCTTTCTATACGGTGGTGGAACTCCCGGTGGCCGATGCCGAAGACTTCTGCCGCTGGTGCCTCACGGACTTCCGCCTGAACGGCGAAACGGTGATGATGGCCCCTGCCGCCGGTTTCTACAGCAATCCGGAACTGGGAAAGAACCAGGTGCGCATGGCCTATGTCTTAAAGATCGAAGATCTGGCCAAAGCCCTGGAGGTGCTGAAAGCGGCCCTGATCAAGTATCAGGAGCTCCACTGATTTAAAGATTCCTGATAATCAGCGTAGAATTGGTTCCTCCAAAACCGAAGGAATTGGATAGGAACGTATCGAAATGCGTGGAGATGGTCCGGGCGGGGATGAGCAGATGGCTGCTGTCCTCGTCCGGATTTTCGAAGTTGATGTTCCCCGCAATGAAATCGTTCTTCATCATCAGGATGGAATAAATTACCTCCGATGCGCCGGCCATCCACATTTCGTGACCGGTCTGGCTCTTGGTGGAAGTGATGGGAACCGTCCGTTCTCCCAGCACACGCAGCAGCGCCTTGGCCTCGTTGGCATCGCCCACGTGGGTGGAAGTAGCGTGCGCATTCACATAACCCAGGTCTTTCAGGCCGATTCCGGCGCGCCGGAGGGCCATTTCCAGGGAACGGGCCGGGCCGTCCACGTTGGGCGATGAGATGTGGTCGCCGTTGGCGGAGAAGCCGTAACCCAGCACCTCGGCAATGATGGGAGCACCGCGCTTGACGGCGTGCTCATAGCTTTCCAGGATCACGGTGGCGGCACCACCACCCGGCACCAGGCCGTCACGGTCGCGGTCGAAGGGACGACTGGCCTTTTCCGGAGCATCTTCCCGCGTAGAGAAGGCCGATATGCCGTCGAAGGGACCGGTTGCAGCCGGATTCACCTCCTGGGCACCGCCGCAAACCACCATTTCCTGCAAACCGTTCTGGATGAGCAAAGCCCCCAGGCCGATAGCGTGAGAACCGCTGGCGCAAGCGCCGGATACCGTAAGGTTGATGCCCTTCAGGTGGAAAATCACCCCCAGGTTCATCGTGACGGTAGAGTTCATACTCTGGAAAATGGCCCCACTGCCACAGAGCATCGTATCTTTCTTCTCGATAATGGTGGCGATAGCGTTGTAAACGGCATCGGAGGTGCTGTCGTTGCCATACAGCAGGCCCACCTCGTGCTGGTCCAGATAATCCTGGTCGATGCCCGCCTGTTTCAGGGCATCGCGCGTGGCACAATAGGCATATTGGGCCGGTTCCGGCATATAGACCCGGTTCGAACGCGGCAGTTCCCCCTTCAGCTCCGGCTTGGGAACCCAGGCGGTGAGTCCGCTCCGGAATCCCATTTCCTTCCGCTTCTGATCCAGTATGATACCCGACTTTCCGTTATACAGAGAATCCCGCACCTCGTCCAGGGTAACCCCCAAACAAGACCAAATCCCCATTCCTGTTATCACAACTCTATTCATATAACCACTTAAAAGTCTGCAAAGATACAATTTTTCATTCTACTTAGAAAGTCCCTCCCCCGAGGGGAGGGGTTTCGGGTGGGGGTAACGTTGATGCAGCTTGCTGCGGTTTTTTGAACAAAAGAGCCCTGGAGGTCATCAGACCTTCAGGGCTCTCAAAAAACCGCAGCTACCTACTCTCCCAACTGGTGGGTCAGTACCATCGGCGATGGTGAGCTTAACTTCTCTGTTCGGAATGGGAAGAGGTGGTTCCTC
>CACYHF010000041.1 GCA_902774155.1 uncultured Bacteroidia bacterium
GGCACTCGGTTCCAAGGGCCTCAACATCATGGACTTCTGCAAGCAGTTCAACGCCCGCACCCAGGATCAGGCCGGTAAGGTTCTCCCTGTGGTGATCACGGTGTTCTCCGACAAGTCCTTCAGCTTTGAGGTCAAACAGCCCCCGGTGGCCGTCTCGCTCAAGGAAGCCGCCAAGATCAGCAAGGCTTCCGGTGAGCCCAACCGTAAGAAAGTGGCTACTGTTACCTGGGATCAGGTAAAGGAGATCGCCCAGTCCAAGATGCCGGACCTCAATGCTTTCACGCTGAGAAGCGCCATGTCCATGGTGGCCGGTACCGCCCGTTCCATGGGTATCAAGGTGGAAGGTGAAATGCCCGAGAATCTTTAAAAACACGCATGAATTATGAGTAAGTTGACCAAAAATCAGAAAGCCGTCCTTGCCAAGTTTGACAAGACGCAGGTTTACTCCCTCCCCGAGGCATGCGCGCTTCTGAAGGAGATTACCTACACCAAGTTCGACGCCTCCGTGGAAATCACCACCAACCTGGGCGTGGACCCTCGTAAAGCCAACCAGATGATCCGTGGCGTTGTCACGCTTCCCAACGGTACCGGTAAGGTTACCCGCGTGCTGGTGCTCTGCACCCCCGACAAGGAAGCCGAGGCTAAAGCCGCTGGCGCAGACTATGTTGGTCTGGACGAGTATATCACCAAGATCAAGGAAGGCTGGACCGATGTGGATGTGATCATCTGCACCCCGTCCGTGATGGCCAAGGTCGGCCAGATCGGCCGTATCCTGGGTCCCCGCGGCCTCATGCCGAACCCCAAGACCGGCACCGTTACCATGGAAGTTGGCAACGCCGTGAAGGAAGTGAAGGGTGGTAAGATTGACTTCAAGGTGGACAAGACCGGTATTATCCATGCCGCCATCGGCAAGGCTTCCTTCTCTGCCCAGCAGATCGAAGAGAACGCCCGCGCCTTCGTCTCCGCCGTCCTGAAGCTCAAGCCCCAGGCCCTGAAGGGTACCTATTTCAAGGGATGCACCCTGTGCACCACCATGAGCCCGGCCGTTAAAGTGGACGTCAAAGGTTTCACCGCTGAATAATCTGTAGGAGGAAAAGAAATGAAAAAAGAACTGAAAGAGCAGGTTATTGCAGCCATCAAGGCTAACATCGCCCAGTATCCCAATTTCTACATCGTAGACATCGCCGGCCTGAACGCGGAAGACACCGCCAAGCTGCGCCGCGATTGCTTCAACGACGGTATTAAGCTCACCGTAGTCAAGAACACCCTCCTCCACAAGGTGATCAAGGACGCTCAGAACGCTGAGATGGAACTCCTGGTCCCCGCACTGGAAGGCAACACCGCCCTCATGTACACTGAGGCTCCCGCAGTTCCTGCCAAGCTCATCAAGAAGTACAACAAGGCCGGTAGCGAAAAACCCGCCCTCAAAGCTGCCTATGTGCAGGAGTGCGCTTTCGTAGGTGCCGACAAGATTGAAGAGCTCGTCAACATCAAGTCCCGCGAGGAACTCATCGGCCAGATCATCGGCATGCTGCAGTCTCCGCTGCAGAATGTCATCTCCGCTCTCCAGAATGGAGGCGGTCAGACCATCGCCGGCCTCGTCAAGACCCTCGAAGAAAAAGAAAACAAATAATAATCAACAATTTAAAAATTTACAATTATGGCAGACGTTAAGAAACTCGCCGAGGAACTCGTGAACCTCACCGTCAGAATATGGTATTGAGCCCGCTGCTGCAGCCGTTGCAGTTGCCGCTCCCGCCGCCGCCGAAGCTGCTGCTCCCGCCGAGCAGACTGAATTCGACGTGATCCTCACCAGCGCTGGCCAGGCTAAGCTCCAGGTCATCAAGGCTGTTAAGGAGAATGCCGGTCTGGGTCTGAAAGAGGCCAAGGAACTGGTAGACAAGGCTCCCGTCGCTGTCAAGGAGAAGGTCTCCAAGGCTGAGGCCGAGGCCCTGAAGGCTGCCCTCGAGGAAGCCGGCGCCGAGGTTGAGGTAAAATAACTTCAACCGCTCCCTAGAAGGGAGACCCATCACAGGTTTAGAGCCCGCAGTAGGCTCTAAACCTTTTTTCCGTCTTTAAAAAATTTCCCCATAACGAAGGCAGAACATGTCTACTGAGACTAGAAAACCGCGAATTAATTTCGCAACATCCAAAATTCTGGAATATCCTGACCTTCTGGAGGTTCAGCTCAAATCCTTCCGGGATTTCTTCCAGCTGGAGACCACTCCGGACAGCCGCCGCAGCGAGGGGCTGTATCAGGTGTTCCAGGAAATCTTCCCCATCGAAGACACGCGGAACAACTATGAACTCACCTTCATCGATTATTTCATCGATCCGCCGCAGTATTCGATTGAGGAATGTCTTGAGAGAGGACTTACCTACAACGTTCCTCTGAAGGCAAAACTCCGCCTTTCATGCACGGACCCGGAGCACGAGGACTTCGACACCCGCGTGCAGGACGTATACCTCGGGAACATCCCTTACATGACTCCCGCCGGTACGTTCATCATCAACGGCTCCGAGAGAATTATCGTTTCGCAGCTTCACCGCTCCCCGGGCGTGTTCTTCGACCAGAGCATGCATGCCAACGGCACCAAGCTCTACAGCGCCCGTATCATCCCCTTCAAGGGCTCCTGGATCGAGTTCGCCACGGACATCAACAACGTGATGTACGCCTACATCGACCGGAAGAAGAAGCTGCCTGTCACCACCCTTCTGCGCGCCATCGGCTACAGCTCCGACAAGGACATCCTGGACCGTTTTGGTCTGGCCGATGAAGTGGAGGCCAAGGAAGAGGTCCTCAAAGAGAACGAGGGCCGCAAGCTGGCCGCCAATGTGCTCAAGACCTGGTTCGAGGACTTCGAAGACGAAGACACCGGCGAGGTCATCCCCATCGAGCGTACCCTTCCCATCGTGGAGCGCGGTGAAATCCTGAACGAGGATACCATCGCCCGCATCGCAGATACGGAGGTGAAAACCATCCTTCTCCAGAAGGACGAAGCCGTATCGGCCGAAAACAGCATCATCTACAACACCTTGCAAAAGGATCCGACCAACACGGAAATCGAAGCTGTGAACTACATCTACAAGCAGCTCCGCAATTCCGAACCGCCGGATGAGACCACTGCCCGCGACGTCATCGACAAGCTCTTCTTCTCCGAGAAGCGCTACGATCTGGGCAGCGTCGGCCGCTACCGCCTGAACAAGAAACTGAACCTGGACATCGATCCGGGTGTGCGCGTGCTCACCAACACGGACATCGTGGAGATTATCAAGTACCTGATCCAGCTCATCAACAGCCGGGCCACGGTAGACGATATCGACCACCTGAGCAACCGTCGTGTCCGCACCGTGGGCGAGCAACTGGCCAACCAGTTCTCCGTGGGTCTGAGCCGTATGGCCCGCACCATCCGCGAGCGTATGAATGTCCGCGACAGCGAACAGTTCAACCCCATCGACCTCATCAACGCGAAGACCCTGTCTTCCGTGATCAACTCCTTCTTCGGCACCAGCCAGCTGTCCCAGTTCATGGATCAGACCAACCCCCTGGCCGAGATTACGCACAAGCGTCGTCTGAGCGCCCTGGGTCCCGGCGGTCTGTCCCGTGACCGTGCCGGCTTCGAAGTCCGTGACGTGCACTACACGCACTACGGCCGTCTGTGCCCCATCGAGTCTCCGGAAGGTCCGAACATCGGCCTGATTTCCTCCCTGTGCGTGTATGCCCGCATCAACTCTCTGGGCTTCATCGAGACCCCGTACCGCGAGGTGCACGAGGGCAAGGTGGACCTGAGCGACAAGGGTTGGAAGTATATGAGCGCCGAGGAAGAGGAAAACCAGCACGTGGCCCTGGCCAATGTGAATATGTCCGACGAGGGCGACCTCCTGGACGAACGCATCCAGTGCCGCCTGGAGGCCGACTTCCCCCTGGTGACCAAGGAAGAGGTGAATTACATGGACGTGGCCCCGAACCAGATGGCTTCCGTGGCTGCCTCCCTGATTCCGTTCCTGGAGCACGACGACGCCCACCGCGCCCTGATGGGTGCGAACATGATGCGTCAGGCCGTTCCGCTCCTGAGCCCGGAAAGCCCCATCGTGGGTACCGGCCTGGAGGAACGCGTCTGCATCGACTCCCGCACGCAGATCATTGCGGAGCGCGCCGGCATCGTCACCTACGTGGATGCCAACGAAATCCGCGTCAAGTACGACCGTACCGCCGATGAGAAGTTCGTTAGCTTCGCTCCGGAGGAGACGGTGTACCAGCTGCCCATCTACCGTCGTACCAACCAGAGTACCACCATTATGCTGAAACCCCTGGTGCGCAAGGGTGACCGTGTCAAAGGCGGTCAGGTGCTCACCGAGGGCTATGCCACCCAGAACGGCGAACTGGCCCTGGGCCGCAACCTTATGGTGGCCTTTATGCCTTGGAAGGGTTACAACTATGAGGACGCCATCGTCCTGAGTGAGGAAATGGTGAAGTGGGATGTGCTCACTTCCATCCACGTGGACGAATACCTCACCGAGGTGCGTGAAACCAAGCGCGGTATGGAGGAACTTACCTCCGATATCCCCAACGTGAGCGAAGACGCCACCAAGGACCTGGACAAGGACGGTATCGTGCGCATCGGCGCCCACATCGAGCCCGGTGACATCATGATCGGCAAGATCACCCCGAAGGGCGAAAGCGATCCTTCCCCGGAAGAGAAGCTCCTGAAAGCCATCTTCGGCGACAAAGCCGGCGACGTGAAGGACGCCTCCCTGAAGGCCAATCCTTCCCTTAGCGGCACCGTGATCAAGACCGCCCTCTATGCCAAGGTATCCAAGGATACGTCCAAGCGCGGCGCCAAGAGCGAGCAGAAGACCCGCATCGAGCTCAAGCAGCAGGAATTCGAGAAAGCGGCCGAAAAACTTCGTGCCGGCTTCATCGAGAAGCTGTGGAGCCTGGTGAACGGCAAGAAGAGCGCCGGCGTAAGCGACCTGTACGGCGTAGAGGTGTTCCCGAAAGGCAAGGAGTTCACGCTCCAGGGCCTGAAGGAGGCCGATTACCAGAATATTTCCACCGCCAAGTGGTGCAACGATGCCAAGACTTCCGCCATGGTGCGGGAGCTCATCTCCGGCTATTGCATCGCCCATAAGGAGGCCGAAACCCGCGCCCGCCGCGAACTGGACAAGATCAAGGTGGGTGACGAACTGCCCAACGGCGTCATGCAGATCGCCAAGGTGTACATTGCCAAGAAGCGCAAGATCACCGTGGGTGACAAGATGGCCGGCCGTCACGGTAACAAGGGTATCGTAGCCAAGATCGTCCGCCGCGAGGATATGCCGTTCCTGGAGGACGGTACCCCGGTGGACATCGTCCTGAACCCGCTGGGTGTGCCTTCCCGTATGAACCTGGGCCAGATTTATGAGACCGTGCTCGGTTGGGCCGGCCGTGAACTGGGCCTCAAGTTCTCCACGCCCATCTTCGACGGTGCTTCCATCGATGAGATCTGCGCCTACACGGACAAGGCCGGCGTGCCGCGCTTCGGTAAGACGAACCTGCGCGACGGCGGTACCGGCGACTGGTTCGACCAGCCCGCCACCGTGGGTGTGATCTACATGATCAAGCTGGGTCATATGGTGGACGACAAGATGCACGCCCGTTCCATCGGCCCGTACTCCCTCATTACCCAGCAGCCGCTGGGTGGTAAGGCTCAGTTCGGTGGCCAGCGTTTCGGCGAAATGGAAGTGTGGGCCCTCGAGGCCTATGGCGCTGCCAATGCCCTCCAGGAGATTCTCACCGTGAAGTCCGACGACGTCAATGGCCGGTCCAAGACCTATGAGGCCATCGTCAAGGGCGACCCGATGCCCACTCCCGGTATTCCCGAGTCCCTGAACGTGCTCCTGCACGAACTCCGCGGCCTCGGTCTTAAGGTCACGTTGGACTAATCAGTGGACAAAAAAAGGAACGAATATGCCTGCATTTAACAATAAGGAAAATAAGGTAAAGAGCAATTTCTCCCGTATTTCCATTTCGCTCGCTTCTCCGGAAGACATTACCGAGCGTTCCTGCGGCGAGGTCCTGAAACCGGAAACGGTGAACTACCGGACCTACAAACCGGAGCGCGAAGGTCTCTTCTGCGAGAAGATCTTCGGTCCCACCAAGGACTACGAATGCTACTGCGGCAAATACAAACGCATCCGCTATCGCGGTATCGTGTGCGACCGCTGCGGCGTGGAAGTGACGGAGAAGAAAGTTCGCCGCGAGCGCATGGGTCACATCACCCTCACCGTTCCGGTAGCCCATATCTGGTACTTCAAGAGCGCTCCCAATAAGATCAGCGCCCTGCTGGGCGTTCCGTCCAAGAAGCTGGAGTCCGTGATTTACTACGAAAAGTATATCGTGGTGAATCCGGGTCTGCTGGGCACGGAAGAGGTGGCCGAAGAGTATCGTCTGAGCAAGATGGACCTGCTCTCGGAAGATGAGTATTTCACCGCCCTGGACCGTCAGGCCGAAATCCGCCGCAAAAAGACGGAGGAAGGTCTGGTGTGGGAAGACGAGATGAACCTGGTGGCCAAGATGGGTGCCGAAGGCATCTACGACCTCCTGAAGGAAATCGACGTGGACCAGCTGGGCCGCGAACTCCGCCGCCAGATGCGCAGCGAAGGCTCCCAGCAGCGCAAGACGGAAATCCTCAAGCGCCTGTCCGTGGTGAAGTGGTTCCAGGAGTCCAAGGAAGTGAACCGTCCCGAATGGATGATCATGAAGGTGATCCCCGTGACCCCTCCGGATCTCCGTCCGCTGGTTCCGCTGGATGGCGGCCGTTTCGCCACCAGTGACCTGAACGACCTCTACCGTCGCGTGATCATCCGTAACAACCGCCTCAAGAAGCTCATCCAGATCCAGGCTCCCGAAGTGATCCTGCGCAACGAAAAGCGTATGCTCCAGGAAGCCGTGGACAGCCTCTTCGACAACTCCAAGAAGTCTTCGGCCGTCAAGAGCGAGAGCAACCGCGCCCTCAAGTCCCTGTCGGATTCCCTCAAGGGTAAGCAGGGCCGCTTCCGCCAGAACCTCCTGGGTAAGCGCGTGGACTACTCGGCCCGTTCGGTTATCGTGGTAGGTCCCGAACTGAACATGCACGAGTGCGGCCTCCCGAAATTCATGGCTGCCGAACTGTACAAGCCGTACGTGATCCGCAAGCTCATCGAGCGCGGCATCGTGAAGACGGTCAAGAGCGCCAAGAAGATTGTGGACCGCCGCGATCCCGTAATCTGGGACATCCTGGAGAACGTGATGAAGGGCCACCCGGTGCTCCTGAACCGTGCACCTACCCTGCACCGTCTGGGTATCCAGGCCTTCCAGCCCCGCATGATCGAGGGTAAGGCCATCCAGCTGCATCCGCTTGCCTGTACGGCCTTCAACGCCGACTTCGACGGTGACCAGATGGCTATCCATCTGCCGCTGGGCAACGCCGCCATCATGGAGGCACAGCTCCTGATGCTGGGCTCGCACAACATCCTGAACCCGGCCAACGGTTCTCCTATTACCGTGCCTTCCCAGGATATGGTGCTGGGTCTGTACTACATCACCAAGGAGCGTCCCGGCGCCAAGGGCGACGGCCTCAAGTTCTATGGCTCGGAAGAAGTGATCATTGCTTATGATGAGAAGGTAATCGACATGCACGCCCCCATCTGGGTGCGCCTTCCCAAGGACAAGCAGGATGCTTCCAAGGGTATGGAAATGGTGAAGACCACCGCCGGCCGCATCATCGTGAACCAGTTCATGCCGGACGAGGTCCCGTACGTGAACGAGGTGCTGGGCAAGAAAGCCCTGCGCAGCGTCATCACCAACGTGATCAAGCACACCGGTGTTACCCGTACCGCCCAGTTCCTGGACGATATCAAGAATCTGTGGGCGATGTCCTCATCCCCGAGGAGAAGACCGCGCTCATCGCGAAGGGTTACGGCGAAGTGGAGAGCATCAAGGCCAATTACGCCATGGGTTTCATCACCAACAACGAACGTTACAACAAGGTGATCGACCTCTGGACCTCCATCGACAACCAGCTCACTTCCATCGTGAAGAAGCAGATCTCTGCCGATCAGCAGGGCTTCAACCCGGTGTATATGATGCTGGATTCCGGTGCCCGTGGTTCCACCCAGCAGATCAAGCAGCTCTGCGGTATGCGTGGCCTGATGGCCAAGCCCCAGAAGAGCGGCGCCGCCGGTGCGGAAATCATCGAGAACCCCATCGTTTCCAACCTGAAGGAAGGTATGACGGTGTTGGAATACTTCATCTCCACGCACGGTGCCCGTAAGGGTCTGGCCGATACCGCCCTCAAGACGGCCGATGCCGGTTACCTGACCCGCCGTCTGGTGGACGTGTCCCACGACGTAATCATCACCGAGGAAGACTGCGGCACCCTCCGCGGCCTCATCGCCACCGCCATCAAGAACAAGGACGAGGTAGTGGAATCCCTGGGTGAACGTATCCTGGGCCGTACCTCCGTGCACGATATCCACAACCCGCTCACCGGCGAACTGATCATCGCCGCCGGCGAGGAAATCCGTGAGGACACTGCAGCCCTCATCGACTCCCTCCCCATCGAGCAGGTGGAAATCCGCAGCGTGCTCACCTGCGAATCCCGCAAGGGCGTGTGCGCCAAGTGCTATGGCCGTAACCTGGCCACCTCCCGCATGGTGGAAACCGGTGAAGTGGTGGGCGTTATCGCCGCCCAGTCCATCGGCGAACCCGGTACCCAGCTAACCCTGCGTACCTTCCACGTGGGTGGTACCGCTTCCGGCTCCGTGGCCGACAACTCCATCGTCTCCAAGTACGAGGGTAAACTCGCCTTCGAGGAACTCCGTACCATCGACCGCGTGGACGAAGACGGCTCCGTGAAGCAGGTGGTAGTATCCCGTATGACCGAACTGCGCATCGTGGACGAGCGCACCGGTATGACCTACTCCCAGTACGACATCCCTTACGGTTCTACGCTGTACTTCCAGGACGGCGCCTCCGTGAAGAAGGGAGACCTCATCTGCGAGTGGGATGCCTACAACGCCACCACTATCGTGGAAACGGCCGGTACCGTCCGCTTCGAACATATGGTGGAAGGTGCCACTTATCGTGAGGAAAGCGCCGATGAATTCGCCACCAATACTGACAAGGTGATCATCGAAGGCCGTGACAAGACCAAGAACCCGGTCATGCTCATCGTGGGCGACGACGGTGTGGTCCTGCGTCAGTACAACCTCCCGGTGGGTGCCCATATCATGATGAACGACGGCGATGCCGTGAAGGTGGGCGATGTGATCATCAAGATCCCTCGTGCCATCGGCAAGGCTTCCGATATCACCGGCGGTCTGCCGCGTGTGACGGAACTCTTCGAGGCCCGTACCCCGTCTAACCCCGCCATCCTCTCCGAAATCAACGGTGAGGTGCTCATGGGCAAGGTTAAGCGCGGTAAGCGTGAGATCATCGTGAAGAACCGTAGCGGCAAGGAATGCCACTACGAGGTTCCCATGACCAAGCAGATCCTGGTTCAGGAGAACGACTATGTGAAGGCCGGTACCCGTCTTTCCGACGGCGGCACTTCGCCCACCGATATCCTGAATATCCTGGGTCCTGTGAAGGCACAGGAATACATTGTGAACGAGATCCAGGCCGTTTATCGCCTGCAGGGTGTAAAGATCAACGACAAGCACTTCGAGATCATCGTCCGTCAGATGATGCGCAAGGTCCAGATCAACGATCCCGGCGACACCGAATTCCTCCCGGAGGAACTGGTGGACAAGTGGGAGTTCATGGACCGCAACGACGCCATCTTCGGTAAATTCTATGTGGAAGATGCCGGCGACAGCGCCCGTTACGAAGAAGGCGACATCATCAACGCCCGTGACCTCCGCGGCGAAAACGCTTCGCTTACCCGTCAGGGTGCCAAGCTCATCGTGGCCCGTCCCGCCAAGCCCGCAACGGCTTCCCAGGTGCTGCAGGGTATCACCCGCGCTGCCCTGAAGACCGGCTCCTTCATCAGTGCCGCCTCCTTCCAGGAGACCACCAAGGTGCTGTCGGAGGCCGCCATCCGTGCCCGCGTGGACTACCTCGAAGGTCTGAAGGAGAACGTCATCTGCGGCCACCTGATTCCTGCCGGTACCGGCCTTGCCCGTTACCAGGATATCGTGGTAGGTTCCAAGACGGAAACCTTAGACCTAATGAACGAGCTTTAGAAGCTAGTTCTAAAAACGAAATTCCCCGACCGTCCGGCCGGGGAATTTTTTTGTTGTAGGAAATCGCTTTAGAGCTGAATGGCAACGCGGAAACTCATGTCTCCGGGCGTTGCGCCGGCATACAGGTCCGTGGCGGTGACGAAGATGTTCACGCGGCCCAGGCTGTATTCGAAGTCCACGAAGGTGGTGTAATACAGGCCGTCTTCGGTTTTCTCTGTCCGCTGGGCGGGGAGGGGAGTCCAGATGACGGAACCTCCGTCATTAAAGCGGCGGTATACCATCACAACGCCTTGCTCAATCACGTTTCTGGTGATTTCGGGGACTTCCAGGACGGCCTCAAAGTAGCCTTCGTCATCGTTACCGAACTCCACTTCCCGGTAGCCCCAGTTGTTGTTCTTGACGGTGTAGTCAATCAGGGTCATGTCCAGGCCTTGATAAATATACTCTTCGGTGACGTACTGTTTGGTACATCCACCGGCAAGCAGGCCTGCGACCAGCAGGGATAAAAGGAATTTTGTCGCTTTCATGATTATGGGGTGTTTATAATTTTTGTCTTTTCAAAAAGCATTCCACAGAGTTTTCTGTCAAGGAGATTCATAAGGCAAAGTTAAGCAAAAAATACGTATATTTGCATAATTGAGACCTTTGTTAAGCATGCGACCTTTATTCCTCACCAATACCCTTTCCCGCGAAAAGGAACTGTTTAAACCCATCCATGAAGGCCATGTGGGCATGTATGTCTGCGGCCCCACCGTCTATGGCGACGCCCACCTGGGCCATGCCCGTCCCGGCGTCACCTACGATGTCCTTTTCCGTCTGCTGAAGTACCTGGGCTACAAAGTGCGTTATGTGCGCAATATCACGGACGTGGGCCATCTGGAGCACGATGCCGATGAAGGGGAGGACAAGATTGCCAAGAAAGCCCGCCTGGAGCAGCTGGAGCCCATGGAGGTGGTGCAGTACTATACGGAGCGCTACCACGAAGCCATGCGCCTGCTGAACGTGGAATCCCCGTCCATCGAGCCCCGGGCTTCCGGCCACATCATCGAGCAGATTGTAGCCGTGAAGCAAATCCTGGCGGCCGGCTACGCGTATGAAAGCAACGGATCCGTGTACTTCGACGTCCAGAAATACAACCGGGACCATAATTATGGCGTGCTCTCCGGCCGAACGCTGGAGGCCACCCTGGAAGGCACCCGCAGCCTGGACGGACAGGGCGACAAGCGCGCCCCCTATGACTTCGCCCTCTGGAAAAAGGCCGAACCGGAACACATCATGCGCTGGCCTTCCCCCTGGGGAGAGGGCTTCCCGGGCTGGCACCTGGAGTGCTCCGTGATGGGCGCTAAGTACCTGGGTACGGAGTTCGATATCCACGGTGGCGGTATGGACCTTATGTTCCCGCACCACGAGTGCGAGATTGCCCAGAATGTGGCTTCCCGCGGCACGCAGGGCGTCCATTATTGGGTGCACAACAATATGATCACCATCGGCGGACAGAAGATGGGCAAGTCCCTGGGGAACTTCATCACGCTGCCTCAGCTGTTCAGCGGAGACCATCCGCTCCTGGCACAGGCATACAGCCCCATGACCATCCGCTTCTTCATTCTCCAGGCCCATTATCGCGGCACGCTGGACTTCTCCAACGAGGCCCTGCAAGCCGCCGAAAAAGGCTACAAGCGCCTGATGGCCGCCTGGCGAGCTCTTGGAGATGCTCCGGAAAGGGTGTCATCCCCTTCTACAGAGGTGGCTGCCATCATCGAGGCAGTGGAAGAGGCGCTATGCGACGATATGAATACACCCATCGCCATCGCTCATCTGTTCGAGGCGGTGAAACTGATTAATGGCGGCAAGCTGGCTCCGGCCGATGCCTCAGCCCTCAAGGTCCTCTTCGACCAGGTGGTGGGCGGCGTGCTGGGCCTCCGGGACGAGGAAGCCGGCGCATCCGGCAAGGCCCAGAAAGCCCTGGAGGGCGTGATGGGTCTGGTGCTGGAAGCCCGCAAGAAGGCCCGTGAGGAAAAGAACTGGGCCGAAAGCGACCGCATCCGCGACACCCTGGCCTCGTTCGGCATCACCGTCAAAGACACCAAAGAAGGCGCCACCTGGACTTTAGAATAATCCTGTCATTCTGAACGAAGTGAAGAATCTCAAATTTATCAGTTGGAATGTGAATGGCCTGAGGGCTGTGGCGGGGAAGGGCTTCGCCGATGTTTTCGTGGAGCTGGACGCGGACTTTTTCTGCCTGCAGGAAACCAAGATGCAGGCCGGACAGCTGGACCTGGAATTCCCCGGTTATCAGAGCTATTGGAACTATGCCGATAAAAAAGGCTATTCCGGCACGGCCGTCTATACCAAGCATACTCCGCTGAGCGTCCGGTATGGGATGGGGGTGGACGAACACGACCACGAAGGCCGTCTCATTACGCTGGAATACGAAAAGTTCTTCCTGGTGTGCTGTTACACGCCCAATTCCCAGGACGGCCTCAGGCGCCTCGATTACCGGATGGACTGGGAGGATGCCTTACGAAGCTATTTATCGGCCCTTCCCAAACCCGTCATTTACTGCGGTGACCTGAATGTGGCGCACGAGGAGATTGACCTAAAGAACCCTTCCACCAACCATCTGAATGCCGGCTTCACGGACCAGGAGCGCGGCAAGTTTTCGATGCTGCTGGAGGCCGGTTTCGTGGACAGCTGGCGCTATCAGCATCCCGGGGAGGCCAAGTACTCCTGGTGGAGCTATCGTATGAACGCGCGGGCCCGGAACGCCGGCTGGCGCATTGACTACTTTGTGGTGTCGGAATCCCTTCGGGACGCCATCGTCTCCACCGACATCCACAATGAAATATTCGGCTCCGACCATTGCCCGGTGGAGCTTCAAACGAACTTTTAACAAATGATCTCTTTTACCTGCGACTACAACGAGGGGGCCCATCCGGCCATCCTGGACGCCTTGGCGCGTACCAATTTCATCCAAGAGCCCGGATATGGGGCCGATGCTTTTACGGAATCGGCCAAGGCCCGGATCCGGAAGGCCGTGGGCTGTCCGGAAGCGGAGGTGTTCCTCCTCACCGGCGGCACACAGACCAATTCCACCGTCATTGCCACTATGCTTCGGGACTATCAAGGCGTGGTGGCCGTGGAGACGGGGCACATCGCTGTGCACGAAGCCGGTGCCGTGGAATACACCGGCCATAAAGTCCTTACTCTCCCGGCCCATGAGGGCAAGATGCAGGCCGATGAATTATCGGCCTACCTGGCCCGCTTCTATGCCGACGGCTCCTATGAACATATGGTGTTACCCGGCCTGGTCTATCTGTCCTTCCCTACGGAATACGGCACGCTTTACTCCAAGGCCGAACTGACGGCCATCCGCGAGGTGTGCGACCACTATCAGCTGCCGCTCTTTGTGGACGGCGCACGCCTGGGGTATGGCCTTATGAGTCCGGAATGTGACCTTACGCTGGAGGAATTGGCCCGGCGCTGCGACGTGTTCACCATCGGCGGAACCAAGGTGGGCGCCCTTTGCGGCGAGGCCGTGGTGTTCCCTTCCGGAAAGGCTCCGGAACACTTCTTTACTATGGTGAAGCAGCACGGCGCCCTGCTGGCCAAAGGCCGGCTGCTGGGGGTCCAGTTCGATACCCTGTTTACAGACGGGCTGTATTTCCGGATTGCCCGGAACGCCATCGGCCTGGCTATGCAGCTCAAGGAGCTGTTTGTGAGCAAAGGCTATGAATTGTTCCTGGATTCGCCCACTAACCAGCAGTTCATCGTGCTCACGGAGGCTGCCGCCAAGGCCTTGGAGGGGGAAGTGGCCTACGAAGTGTGGGAAACCCTTCCCGACGGCCGCGCCGTCACCCGCTTTGCCACCAGCTGGGCCACCACCCCGGAACAACTGGCCACCCTTGCCGCCCTGCTGCCGTAACTTTCCGTAGCGTGTGGAGGTAAGTGGTTGTTAATGAGATGATTATGCAAAATCGATTACTCCTCCGGGGGTAATCGATTTCTTGTAACAGTATGTCTGTCAACCGGTTATCTCCACGCGCGTGAGCGGCATGTGTAAGAAGGCCGCAATCTGTTCGGCTGGAGCAAACGTTTCGGCCCGCAATAACTGGAATAAGTCATGTTTCTGAGACGTCGGCATGGAAATGATCTCATGGATGTCCTGTATGAGGCCACGCTGATGAAGCACCTGGGACATCTTTCTATAACACAGATCGGACTTTCCTATGAACACTTCGTTCAAATCATACTCGCTTCCCGTGTTGGCATGTGCGGCTATTAATTCCTGCTCATAGCTGTCGAAGAACCGAATGGCGCCTTTGTGGTCTATCACGGAGTATGTGGACACGATGAAGTCGGTCAGTTGGTTTCGCTCTGTGTCGTTTGGAAGCGACTTGAAAAGGTGTTGTAAAAGCGGATAACTCATCGGCAGGCCAGACTTGTGTTGCGCTTTTACCCTTTCTAACGCACGCCGGAGCGGCATGGAGGCTTTCCGTAAAATGATTCTCTCCGAGAAGGGGTGGTCGCTGTTGGCATAGGCCAGATAATTCCACCGATACTCTTCGGAACGTTGAACAAGTCTTCTCTCTACCGGATTGTTGTCCAAATAGAGCAGAATGGTACGGGCTTTCTTATCCCCATATTTGGGTACACTCTGATAAGGATGTTCAAACAATGACCCAGTTCTTCGGCAAACGGTATTGAATGCCCGGGCATATTGGGAGCTGTATTCACTTACGAACTTGGATAGTTCTCCTTTTCGCAGTTCGATGGTAGCATGATGGATGTGATCGGGCATCTGGACCAGTTTCAAGACTCTCACTTGATGTTTGGAAGCGACAACACAAAAAGTGGTAAAGAAGACTAGATGGTCGCTGACGGAATAGAACAGAACGCTTTTTTCTTTCGGGCGCTGGTAACAGTGATTAATGATTCCGTTGTAACACTTTCTTGTTTTCATGAAAAAAGAGTTGAAAAGATATTATCTTTCAACAGCTCTTTCTTTCTTTCCAAAGGTCGGAAGATTAATCTGAATATGCAAGCGTGTGGAGGCAAGTCGTTGACTATCGGCCGATTACAGAAAATCGATTACCCCGGAAGGAGTAATCGATTTTTCGTAAATAACTTGTGGAGAGCAACTTATCTCCACGGCCGATTTAGAACGGAAGGTCGTCGGAGGGTTCGGCGGCGGGGAGAGGGCCTTGGTAGGCCGGGTTCACGGCCGGGGCCGCGGGAGCGTAAGGCTGGGCGGCAGGCTGGCCGACGGGTTGGTAGGCTGCCGGGCCGACCGGCTGCTGCACGGGAGCCTGCGGCTGGGCATAGCCGCCCTGGACGGGCTGGTTTTCGCCTTCGGGGCGTTTGCCCAGGAGTTGCAGGGTATCGGCCACCACTTCCGTGGTGTAGCGCTTGTTGCCGGTCTGGTCTGTCCAGGAGCGGGTGCGGAGACGGCCTTCGATATACAGCTGGGTACCTTTGCGGACGTATTTTTCGGCCACATCTGCGTTGCTGCGCCATACCACCACATTGTGCCATTCGGTGTTTTCCCGCAGTTCACCGTTGCGGTCCCTGTAGCGTTCCGATGTGGCCAGGGGGAAGGAGGCTACCTTTACATTGTTGCCCGGGTTTTGCGGATTGTTCTCAAGGTAACGTACTTCCGGGTCTTTTCCAACGTTACCGATTAGCATAACTTTGTTCAGTGACATAATAGTATAGAATTAAAGGTTTTGCGGGCATCCTGCTGCATCGCAGGGGCAAGTTACGAAAAAATTACAGCACCTGCAACATTTCCTGCACGTTGGGTTCTTCGCCGGTGAACAAGCGGTAGCCGGCCACGGCCTGTCCCAGCATCCAGCGCCTTCCGCTCACGTACATACGGCAATTGGCGGCTGACAGCTGGGGGATCCGATACTCCGCCTCCAGGACCACGGCCTGGGCCAGGGGAAGCCCTTCCGGTACCGGGGCGCGGCCGGGCAGGGTGTACAGTACCACGTCGGGCGTGAGGCGGGCGGCATCGGCAAAAGACACGGCCAGGCAGCCCAAGGCGGCCGCCTTTTCCACGGAGCGGCCCGTAACGGTAACGTGGCAGCCCATCTCCTTAGCCGCATAAACGGCCGCGCGCGCCGCTCCGCCCGTTCCCACCACCAGGGCATCGGCAAAGGAGAGTCCGGTTTCCTGCAACGCCATAAGGACACCGTCCACGTCCGTATTGTGGCCGATGAAGCCCTGGTCACAAGGGACCACCAGGTTCACGGCGCCGGTGGCCTGGGCCCTGGGCGACAGCACGTCTACGCGCCGGAAAGCATCCTGCTTGAACGGCGCCGTGACGTTGATGCCGTCGTAACCGTCCAGGAAGGCTTGCCAGGCGTCTTCAAAGCGCTCGAAATCCAGGAGGTCGTAGCTGTGCCGGCCACCATAGCCGGCGGCTATCAGGCGGGGGCTCAGGGAGCCGGCCACAGGATGGCCGATAAGGGCGAATCTCATTGCTTGTTCCGGAAAAAGCTTTCGTGAATATAGGAACCCAAGCCGCAGAGGGCCTGCGTAAGGACCTGGGACTCGTGGTTGAGGACGGCAAAGGCCATACAGGAATCCTTGGGAAGCCCCCACAGCACCTGCAGCGCGCCGCCCACCATACCGTGATAGACGCCGAAGCCGCCGGGGACGGGCACCATGGAACTGAGGCTGCCCACCAGGGATATGAACAGGGCGTCCGCGAGCGTGAAAGTGCTGAATTCGGGCATATCCCGCAGCGCCCACAGGATGGCGGCGCTCATAAACCAATACAGCGTCCAGATGAGGAGGGTATACAGCAGGAAGAGCCAGCCGTTTTTCATATGACGGAAGGAGCCCAGTCCTTCCCCGATTCCCCGGATGAACGTCCAGCCCTGCAGCCAGAAGCCGCCTTTTTCTCTCATATACCAGAAAAGAGCCACCGTGCCGGTCCCCACAAGGACCAGACCGGCCAGGGCCCAGGCCAGTAATCGGCCGCCCCAGGAGAAAGTCTCGGAGAAAAACGTTCCGAAATCGTCCCACTTGAGCACCAGGACCAAAACCGTAATAAGCCCCACGAACAGCATGTCCCACACCCTTTCGGTCACAATGGAGCCCAGGGCTTTATCGGCCGATAAAAGGCGCTTCCCCCGGGCGTCTTTGGAGGAATGATTGACTGCATAGGCCAGCCGCACCACTTCTCCTACGCGGGGAAGAGCCAAGTTGGCGGCACTGCCGATGGCATAGGCGTTGAAGCAGGTGAGGATGGAAGTGCCCGGGTCCAGGGGCGTGAGCAGCATACGCCAGCGCAGGCCCCGGATGAAGATGGACAGGATACCCAACGCCATGGAAGCCAGCACCCACTCCCATCTACAGCGTTCCAGCGCCAGGACAAACTGGGTCCAGTCCATTTGGCGGAAGCACAACCAGACCAGGAGCACCGCCACGGCAACCCAAAAAACGTACGACAACCATTTTCCCGTTTTCTTGTCCATATCTACGCAAAGATAATGGAAAATCGGCAAAAAATGACTACTTTTGTAAGTAAGCACACAACGAATATGAAATCTATCCTGGGCATCGGTAACGCGCTCACCGACATCTTGGCCATCCTCCCGGACGACACCCTCCTTCGTAAATTCCATCTCCCCCTGGGCAGCATGCAGCACGTGGATATGGAAACCGGAGACCGCATCTGGGAGGCGCTCAAGCAGTATGGGGTCAAATACGTTCCCGGCGGATCGGCCGCCAACACCATCACCTGCACCTCCATTTTCGGAATGCCTTCCGGCTTCCTGGGGAAAATCGGCAACGACGACCTGGGCAACCTGTTCAAGAGCACCATGGAGCAATTCGGCGTAAAGGCGCAAATGCTTTATAGCCAGAAGTCCAGCGGCCGATGCATGGTGTTCATCACGGGCGCCAATGCAGAACGCACTTTCGCCGATTATATGGGCGCCACACTGGAACTGGGTCCCGATGACCTCCAGCCCGAATTCTTCGAAGGCTACGACTATTTCCATATCGAAGGCTATCTGGTGCAGAACCAGGAACTCATCTCCAAGGCTGCCCGCCTGGCCAAGCAGGCCGGCTGTATCATCTCCATCGACATGGCCTCATACAACGTGGTGGAATCCAATGACGCCTTCTTCCACAACCTGGTGGAGAATTACGTAGATATCGTCTTTGCCAACGAATCCGAGGCCAAGGCCTTTACCAAGAAGGAACCCCGGGCCGCCATCGACGAACTGGCACGCGTCTGTGACATTGCCGTGGTGAAGGTGGGCAAAGCCGGCTCCATGGTCAAGTCCGGCGATGAATACCACTTTATCGAACCCTGGCCGGCCGATCCCGTGGACGCCACCGGCGCCGGAGACACTTATGCTGCCGGCTTCCTCTACGCCCATTCGCTGGGCATGCCGCTGCGCGTTTGCGGAGAGGTGGGTTCCATCATTGCGGCCAAGGTGGTGGAAGTGGTGGGCACCAAGATTGACATTCCCCGCTGGCGGCAGGCCAAGGAGGAAATCCGCGCCTTAATCTCCGCCAATAAGCCCGCATAAGCCCATGAAAAAGTACTTCTGGGTCCTGCTCATCTCCATGGTTCCGCTCATCGAAATCCGCGGAGCCATTCCCTATGCCGTTCTCTGGGGACTTCCCCTGGTTCCGTCCATCATTGTGGCTGTTATCGGCAATATGATTCCTGTCCCCTTCATCTATCTGTTTGCCCGCAAGGTGCTGGAATGGGGAAAGGATAAAAAGTACATCGGTGGCTTCTTTACCTGGTGCCTGGAAAAAGGGGAAAAGGGCGGCCGAAAGCTGGAAGCCAAGGCCGGACGGGGCCTCTATTGGGCGTTATTCCTGTTTGTGGGCATTCCGCTGCCCGGCACCGGTGCCTGGACCGGCATGCTGGCGGCCAGCATCCTGGACATGGACTTCAAAAAAAGCACCCTCGCCGTCCTCTCCGGCGTCCTCCTGGCCGGCGCCATTATGCTGTTGGCCTCATTAGGCGTATTTGGAGCAATCTCCCTGGCCAGTTAGCCTAATCAAAATCGAAATCGAATTCATCGTCAGGCATGACAACGGTGGACACGCCGTAGCGGCCAGTTGCATTGCCATCTTCGTCAAACTCAAAGAGGTAAATCTTGGTCTTGCCGGCCTTGTACCAATAGGTAAAGAATTCCTCATCTTCCAGTGTAAAGAGAGGCGTTATAAGGGAACCTTCGGCAAGATGCATCTGGACATCTGCCTCCATATAGGCGTAGAGAGCCTCAATGCTGCCCTGGTAAATCTCTACCAGCTCTTCGTCTGAGCAGACAGCGGTATTAAAATAGGCTATACCGGGGGCATTTACATTAATATCGATGAGCCAATATAGGCCGAAATCTTCCGGGAATGCGAGCGAGGGTAAGGATACCGACCAGTTCTCCTGAAGCTGGAGTTTGATGCCTTTGAAAGCTTTGGCCCTTATGTAGGCAATCTTCGGTTCGGCAATTTCCGCTCCTTTTGCAGCACAATTTCAATGGCAGCCACCGAATCTTCTTCGGGCGGGAGAAGCAGGGTTACCTCCACTTCTTTTGTCATACTCCCTGCAGGGATGGTGACGAGGGTTTCAAAGAGGTAGCTCTCTGTGGGGAGAGCCGGAAGATCCTCTACAGACTTCTGGATAGCGGCCAGGGTAACGGTAACGTCAGATTGCACGGCCTGAGAGAGCACCAGCGTTACGCTGGTCTCTGCATCGTAGAAAGACTGGAACTCAGAAATCCTGACGGTAACTACGTTGGGATTATTTTTATTGCAAGAAGCCAACACCACGGCCAATGCAACAATGAGATATAATGCTTTTTTCATGATTCAAATATACAATTTTTTATGGTAGGCGGTTTCACTATCAACCTGCAAAACAACATTTGAGGCGATTGAGTGAAAGCCCTGTTTGCGAAAGAAATTGAAAATAAGTACATTTGCGAAAACACAATGATATGAAAACTGTAAGACTTCTTTTGATAACCCTTTCCATCGGGCTTCTTCTGTCTGCCATGGGATGTTCCAAGGGCGGCGGCTCCTCCACGCCGGATCCGCAGAATACCGTTGAGGCCTGGATTCCCATTGGCCGTTCTATCGCTTTTGGCGGCCGGTATCTGGTTATGACCGACCAGAAAGTTTTCCGCGCATCGGAAATCAACCAAATGGAATTCACGGTGGGCCTTCCCGTCAAGGGACTATCCAGCATCAATTCCATCCCCAAGAGCGGTTATGCCTTGTGGTCGGAGGTCAAACCCGGATGCGGTTATGTTATCCACTTGACTGCAGATTCATTCTACGGTTTTCTGGATGGTTGGGCGCGCCTTTATGTGGTGGATTTCACGTACAACGAAGCCCATTCCGTGACAGGCGTCAACGTGAAATACGAACTGGGCTGGTGGCCGGATTAAACGGACGACCTCCCGTTCTAGAATCGGCAGAGCTTGTGCAGGGCTTTGGCGCAAGCGATAAGTATCCGATATTCAGGCTGTTACATTTTATTCGGTTCCCGCCCCCCCCTGTTTTTGAGGAGGGTCGGGAATCGCGCGTTTTGCAATGTATTGATAATGAGCTTGTTGCGAAAAACGTGGTGCCCGTACGGATTATTGCCGCTGACGGACGGGTACACCCAATCGCTCCAGGTTGCACTGGAGCAGGCGGCCGTCGTTGTCGCGCAGGTGCATGCCGTTACCCAGGCACCATTTCCACCAGCGGCAGTCCGCGCAGGGGCCGGTTTTGAGCGGCGTGTGGTCCCGGAACAGGCCGAAACGCTGCTCCCATACCTCTACGAAATCGTCCTGGTAAATATTGCCCTGGCTGTAGGCGCCGCGGATGCTGGTGCAGCCGGAGATGGCCCCGTCCACCCGGACGGAAGCGATGCTCAGG
>CACYHF010000042.1 GCA_902774155.1 uncultured Bacteroidia bacterium
ACCGAGACGGATGCAGGACTTTCGCGGATCCCTACGCACAGCGATGCCCACTCGCCAACAAAGGACAGCGGTCATATCTTGATTTATAGAGGAAAGTTAACGAATAAACCGATAAATGCATTAACTTTGTAACAAATTGTGCCCCGGAAATGATGAAAAGAGCTCTCCTTTCGCTGGCCCTCATGGCCGCTACCGTATGGACCTTCGCCCAGCCCAAAAGCCTTCACCAGCTGCAGCAGGAATTCGTGGACCTGCGTTTTGGGATGTTCGTGCACTTCGGCCTTCCCACTTTCCAGGAGGCCGACTGGACCGATCCGCAATGTCCGCCCGAAGTGTTCAATCCTGAGAAACTGGATACGGACCAGTGGGTACGGGTGGCCAAGAGCGCCGGAGCCAAGTTCATCTGCATCTCGGTGAAACACCACGCGGGTTTCTGTATGTGGGACACGGCCACCACGGATTACAGCGTGATGCATTCGCCCCTGCACCGTGATGTGCTGAAGGAACTGGTGAACTCGCTGCAGAAGGAGGGGATGCAGATCATGTTCCATTTCTCCATCCTGGACACGCACCACGGTATCCGGTCCACCTTGCCGTTCACGCAGGAGAAAACCGCTTTCATTATGGAACAGCTGCGGGAACTCCTGACCGGATATGGTCCGGTGAACACCCTGATGTTCGATGGCTGGGACGCTCCCTGGGGCCGCATATCCTACAGCGACATCTCTTTCCCGCTCCTGTACAATTACGTCAAGAGCCTGCAGCCCAATTGCCTGGTGATGGATCTGAACGGCGCCAAATACCCGCAGGAGGCGCTTTTCTACTCGGATATCCGCTGCTATGAGCAGGGCGCCGGGCAGAAGATATCGGCCGATGTGAACCGCCTGCCGGCCATGGCCTGCTATCCGCTCCAGCGCACCTGGTTCTGGAAGGAGGAGTTTCCGACGGCCCCGCTGAAAGACGTGGAGGCCATCGTGCGGGACAATATCATCCCGTATAACCAGGCCTATTGCACCTATATCCTGAATGCCGCCCCCAACCGCGACGGACTCATCGACGACAACGCGGCGGAGGCTATGGCCCGGATCGGCCGCCTGTGGCGCAATACCGGCCACCTGGTGGATGTTCCGGAAGCACCGGCCCCCATCACGGAACTGAATCTGGCGGTGGGCAGGGCCTGCGATTCTTCCTGGTCGGACGATATGATGCTGATGGATTTTGCCAACGACGACAATTTCTCTTCAGCCTGGGTCTCCAGCCCGCAGGTGCGTACGCCCTGGTGGAGCGTGACGTTGGATAAGGACACGCCGGTGGGCTGTGTGGTGGTGACGGAAAGGAAGGCCGGGGGACTGGAGTCCTTCTGCCTGGAAGTGTTGCAGGACGGTGTCTGGACCAGCGTGGAGGCCGGTGAAGACCATTGCGGCCGCGTCCATATCCTCCGCTTCCCCCAGCGTTCCGCCGATGCCGTCCGGCTCCGTTTCCTGAGCTGGAAAGGTGAGCTGGCCATTGCCGAAGTAGGGGTTTATGCCCGTTAGCTTCCTATTCTCGAAAAGAATTCTTATCTTTGTAAGGATGGATTCCAATCTGTAAGAGTATGAATACCCAAGAACCTTTTGTCATCACCATCAGCCGCGAGGTTGGCTCCGGCGGTCATACCATCAGCAGCATCCTGGCCCAGAAACTGGGTGTCCGTTATTGCGACAAGCATCTGCTGGAGTCGCTGGAGAAGCAATTCGGCCTCAGCGTCAGTGCTATCGAAAAACTGAAAAGCGAGAAAAAGAACTGGCTGGCAGATTTCCTGAAGCGCGTTTCGCCCATGCCTTCGGCCAAGGCGTTGGGCCTGGATCCCAAGTATTCGCAGGAATTTCGCGTGAATGTCACCACGGAAGATCTTTTCAAGGCCGAGGTTGATATCCTTCAGGATTTCGCCAAGTTGGGCTCCTGCGTGGTAGCCGGCCGTTCGGGTTTCCATATCTTCAAGGATCATCCCAATAAACGAAACGTGTTCATTACCGCCTCTATGCCCCATCGTATCCAGCGGGTGATGAACAAGCAGAATTTATCGGAAGAAAGCGCCGTGGCCCTCATCAAGAGTATCGACAAGGCCCGCGATAACTATATCCAGCGCTTCGCCGGCGTGAGTCGTTACGATGCCAGAAATTATGACCTGGTCTTAAACGCCGATGGCCGCACCGAGGAAGAGATTGCCAATTACATCATCTCCTATCTGTAGCCGTCCTTTCCTGCGGCACGCTCAAACGTACCCCAACCCAGACGAATCTTACCCTGGCCGCTGCGGTCCGTTTTGGCAAAGCGCATCACCAGGAGGCCATCTATCCGTCTGACAGATTAAAAAGCCGCGAAGCGTTTGTCTCCGTTCCCGCTGATGGCCATACATTCCATCTCTACCAGCCAGGCGGGCCGGCAGACGGGTGCCAGGACATAGATGGGGTCCAGCGAGGGACAGCGGCTTTGCAGCACCTTCCGGACGCAGGGATAATCGGCCGCATCTCGTAGATAAACAATGCTATATACGATGTCTTCAAAGCCGGAGCCGGCTTCTTGAAGCAGTGCGTCCACGTTCTCCAGCATTCGTTCCGCCTGCTGCTGGGGGTTGTCTGTGTGGAGTACTTTCCCTTCTTTGTCAATGCTGGCGGTTCCGCTGATCAGGACGTGTTTGCGGTCGCCGTAGGTGACAGCCGTTCCGCGTTCGAAGGTGACGCCATACAAGGCCGTGGGGCTCAGATGGTCGTACGCGTGGAGGTATTGGATTTGCTCCGCTTGCAGTCCGCGGGCGGCGTAGGCGTCCATACAGACCAGGTTTTGGGGCTGGGCGCTGAAGCCGGCAATGCCCGTACTGGCAATGAAATGGGTCTGGGGCGTAAGGCCGATCCCGTTGAAATAATCCCTCCTTCCTTTTACCACGCCGCCATAATTCGTGTCCACGTCGCGGACAAAGAGCCAGGTGCGCAGGCAATGATCGGCCACGTTCATTTCCTTTTCCGCCAGTGCGGTGTCATAGGCTTTGAAAAGGGCGGCCGTCTGGGCCTCGGAACCGCTTTCCGCGGATTTCATCCCGCCCAGCCAACAATGGGTGTAGCCGTTATGCGAAAACAGGCCGTTTTGGCACTCTCCGCCGGAAACGGCATAGATCCAGGCCGCGATTTTGGTCCCGTTCAGCGGGGGCTGGCCGATGATGGAGGTGGCAGCTTCCGGCAGGTCCTGGAGCAGGGTCTCCAGCCGATGGGCTTGGTTGGCAGGGTCGCTCAGGAAGAAGCGGCGCAGAAGGACGGTCTTTCCGGCCGATACATCCTGATAGGCCTTCAGGATGGCTTCGAGCTGGTTTTCAAAGGACAGCGACCCATCCTGCACCTGCAGGGTGGCGTGATATTCAGGAATGCCTTCCGGACGGGCCGGAAAGCGGATCAGACTGGTTTGGACCGAATTCATATCGGCAAAATTACGCATTTCTTCCCACAATCCCAACCCGTGGCTGTTCCGAGGCGCGTTTTCAAGGATTTTTTGTACATTTGCCATATGAGTGAATATCGGCAAATAGACCTTGGGGAATGGACCCTGGTGGGCGAAGGCTACAACGGACAGGCCTTCATTTCTGCAGCGCATCCCGGCGTGTTGTTGAAACTGGTGCGGCGCGAAATGGGCGCAGCCCACAAGGTGGAACAGGAGTTCCGTGCGGCCCAGGCGGCTGCGGAGGCGGGCCTTCCCACTCCGCAGGTGTATGAGATTGTGCGGGACAGGGAAGACCACGGATACCTGTGCCAGATGATTGAAGGCAAGAAATCTTTCGCCCGCCTGTGTGCCGATGAACCCGAACGGATTCCGGAGTTTGCGGCCCGGATGGCCGAATATGGAAAGGCCCTGCACCGGACGCCCATCCAGACGAATGACGCGGTGCCCAACATGAAAGCCTTGTTGTTAAAGGCGTTGGAAGGTTCTCCGCTTGTGACGGAGGAGCAGCGGGAACGCCTGAAGACCCTGGTCTTGGCCATGCCGGATGTCCAGACCTGTCTGCACGGAGACTTCCAGCCGGGGAACCTCATCCTTTCGAAGGGAAGGCACTATTGGATAGATCTGGGCTGGCTGGCGCAGGGTTGGTACATGATGGATCTGGCCCACCTGTTCAAGATGATGGTGGAAGACAGCCTGATTCCTCAGGTACAGGACCTTACTCATATGAGCCGGGAGCAGATGCTGCTTTTCTGGGAGGCTTTTGCCAAGGCCTATACCGGAACCGATGATGTGCCCTCTCTCAACAGGCAACTCCGGCCCTACGCCGCGCTGGATATCGTGCGCACGTTCTATCTCCATTCCTTCAACAACCCGGATTTCATGGCGTTTTTGAAGGGGAAGATAGAGGAGCTTATGATGTTTTAGCCGCCCGGCTTTTACTTACCAGGATAACACCGCCTACGATGGCTGATGCGGCGATTACTTTCTCCCAGGTGAAGTGGTCCAAACCTGTCCAGATGCTCACTGTGGTGGCGATGATGGGGGAAAGGTAATTGTACATGCTCACCAGCGTAGGCCGGATCCGCTTCTGCCCGTAGGGAATGAGATAATAGGCAATGAAGGTGGCAAAGAGAATCAGATAGCCGATTTCCCAGCGCACGGGAACGGGAATGGCTGCATAATCCAACGTGAACAAGCCTTTGGCCGAGAAGGGAAGGGACATGAGCAGCGAGAAAAGGAAAACCCACTTCATAAACGTAACCACGCTGTATTTGGAAACCAGTGGCCGGAAGATTCCCAGATACAGGGAAAACGTGAGGCTGTTCAGCAGCAGCATCAGCACGCCCATGGGCGTTGTGGCGGAAGCGCCACCGGAGTAAACGGAATTGAAGATGAGAAACAGCACGCCGGCCAGGGCCAGGGTCACGCCTCCGGCTTTTTTCCCCGTAATGGGTTCACCCACGAAGAAGTAGGCGATAATCATGGTGAATACCGGCCCGAGCGTTCCCAGAATGGCAGAATCGATGGCCGTGGCCATGGTGATTCCTATCAGGAAGGTTATCTGCGTAAGGAAGAAGCCCAGGAAAGAGGCCAGGGCAATCCTTCCCATATCTCCCTTTTCGATGGTTTCCTTGGGCTGGAAAAGCGAAAACAGCCAGAAGAGGGCGGATGCTCCGATGGCCCGGAAAGTAAATAAGACAATCGGCGGAACAGTAGCGGAATTGGCGATATCCTTGCACAGAACCACATTCAGCCCGAATATGGCATATGCTGCTGCAATGGACAAATGTCCCTTTAACTCTTCTGTCACCACTGGTTTCATGGCTGCAAAAATAGTAAAATATATTTTTTTTGCGTAACTTGGCATCCACAATGTTCTTATGACTGAATTCGGCACATGTTTCTTTGAACAGTATGCTCAAATCTCGCTCTCGGCGCTGCTGGGAAGCGAGTTTGATTCGCTGGTGAACAAGGACAGGCCGGATTTGCAGTCGCCGGATGGGAAGTCCATCGGCATAGAGGTGACACGGGCCATGGAGGAAAGCAAATCGGCCCAGATGGCTTTGCTCAAAGATGTGGCCGGTCTCACGAAAGGGGAGTGCCTGCCGGACATTGACCAGATGCTGGAGTATGGCTACGGCTTCGGCCTGCGGTGTGGAAAATACCTGGGCCTGAAGGAATTCTCTTACTGGTCCATGGCACTGCCCATGCGGCGTATTCTGGAAAGTAAGGTGTCAAAGGTGGGAAACGGCTTCTACGGCCGATTCGACAAGATGGGCCTGTTTGTTTTCTCCCGTGAAAACTTAGACGTTCCGGAAGCCGTCAAGGCCATGAACTATACCCTTTCCCTTCAGAAGTATCAGGATATCCGTTACAACAGGCTGTACATTGCAGATGTGGATGACCTCTTTGTCTGCAACCTGGACGACGGACTGAAGAACGATTCCCGGCTAATCCGTTACCGGATCACCCAGGAACAGCGGCAGTCTTTCTACCGGGAGGCCGTTTTCAGACAAAGCGTTCCGGTTCAGGAAAAGATAAGTGGTATTGAGGGCGATATAGTCACGTGACATATACCAGATGCCCTTGTAGGGGCTGTTGGTTCCCCAGGAATTTTTGACCAGGTAATAGGGCTTTCCTTGTTCGTCCACGGCCTTGCCGAAGATGAGCATCACGTGGTCGTAGGTGAAGGTCCAGTTGTCCCATTGCTGCTGCCGCAGTTCCTGGGTGGGTACAACACCTTCAGGCAAATAGGCCACGGCCTCCTTGCGGTAGAAATCTCCTGACACATCACCGCCCCAGGCTACGGTGTAGCCCGCATCCAGCGCCTTGTCAAGGATTTCCATCAGCTGTTCGATGGGGATGTTGTAACTGGGCTTGAGACGCCACTTGTAAGGGGCTTCGATGACGAACCATTCGTTGAAAGGATGGTGCGTGTAGCTGGTGAGGCTCACATAGTCATCCCAATTGAGTCCCAGGCTCTTGGCAAAAGACTGTGGCGTATAGGTTTTCCCTTCATATACGAAAGTATCTGGGCAAGGGCCCACATAGCGGTTGATGAGCGCCTGGACGTCTGCCTGCCAGCCGGGCTTGGGCGCTTTCTTTCTGATGGGGGCCTGTTCCTCCGTGGTAAAGCGGTTGAGCTCGGGTTTGCCGCCGTCCCAAACGATGCTGCTTACTTCACGCTCCAGCTCCGGGAAGAAGACTTTGAAGTTGGCCAGCGAGTCTCCCGTGAGCGAACCCGGCGCAGGCATAGCTTCTTCCGGGCAGATCCCGTGCCGGCGGATGACTTCAATGACATCGTCGCAGGAACCGCCTTCCGATATCTGGCTGTAGCCGTGCATGCGGACATAGTGCGTGGCGTTGTCCATATAGTCCTTGTTCACCACGAACATCTCGCACAGGTTATAGGTTTTTCCGGTCTTCCGGAGAATCTCGCTCTCCAGGAAGCCCAGCGTGGCGAAGTCCCAGCACGTGCCGCTGCGGTACTGATTCTTGACGCTGGTAATGGGCAGTTCCTTGACCGTGGTGAAGGTCTTGGGGGCTTGGGCCGATGCTATGGTGGAACACAGCAGAAGGAAAGCCAGAGTGTAAACGTTCTTTTTCATAATGTCAAAAATACAAAAATCTCTGGAAAAGTTGTAAATTAGGGGCTGAAATGAAACTGAATCGGCTCACATCTCTCCTTTTGACCCTGTCCCTTTCTCTCTGGATGGTGGGCTGCGGTGTTTCGTACAGGGCGGCAACGGAATCGAAGACGCCCACGGTGGATAAGATTCAGCAACGGGGAACGCTCCTTGTGGGAACCACCGGAGACTATCGGCCGCTCAGTTACAAGGAGCCCGGGACAGGGGAGTATTGGGGCTTCGACCTGGATGTGGCGGGGGAGATTGCCCGTAAAATGAACGTCTCCATCACCTATGTTCCCACCTCCTGGCCCACGCTCAGTGCCGATGTGCAGAACCCTGCACTGTTTGACTTAGCTATCGGCGGCATTACCGTCACCAATGCCAGAAAGGAAACGATGGATATGTCCGAGGGTTATCTGGACAACGGTAAGACCATCATTTGCCGGAAGGAGGATGCTACCCGGTTCACCTGCCAGGAAGACCTGAATCATCCGGAAGTGCGCGTGATCGTGAACCCCGGCGGCCTCAATGAGAAGTTCGCCCGGGAAAACCTGCCCCATTGTACGCTTATTGTCTTTGACAGGAACGAGGAAATCCCTGACCAGGTGGCCGAAGGCAAGGCCGACGTGATGATTACCGAGATTACGGAAGCTCCCTGGTATGTCCGGAACAACGGCCGCCTGGCTGCTCCGCTTCTGGACAAGCCATTCACCCATAGTAAGATAGGCATCCTGATGCGGAAAGGGCAGGAAGACCTGCTGGAACTCGTCAACGCTACGTTACGTGAGATGAAGGCCGATGGTTCCCTCAAGGATCTTCGTGAAAAATACGGACTTCAACAAAACACTATTGTGGATGCTCGCGAATTATTGGAAGGATTAAAGGGCCGGGAAGTGGTTCTTTTCGTGGCCGATCAAGATGAATTATCGCCTTCCGAGGTTCCTTTCCCCGTGGTATTTACAGGGATGGGCAAGATGCGTATGTTCAACGCCCTGGTCACCTGGTATGAGAACAGGACAGACAAGAGTAAGCCGGTCATCCTGAACATCGGCAGTGCCGGGTCGGCGAAGTATCCCATCGGCACCATTGTCAACTGCACACATTTCATCAATGGCGGCTCTGAACTGGTTTATGACTGCATTGACACCCCTGGTGACGGCTGCTCGGTCTTTTCAGGAGATTATTTCATGAGCACCCAGACCTTCAGTCCGGAGCAGGTCAAGGAACTGTCGCAGAAGTACGACCTCTTTGATATGGAGGCCTATGCCGCGGCGCAGTTCTGCAAGATGCATAATCTGGAGTTCCATTGTCTCAAGGCCGTCTCCGACAATCTGGACGGGAATCTTAAGGACTGGCGCGCCATCCTGGCGGATATCCGTGTCCAGTTCACAGAACTGTTGAAATCTTGTGCCCAATGAAACCGTCTTTTTGGTACGATAGTTGTCTATTTGCCTGGCATTTTAAATTATGCGTGTAGTGATTCAAAGGGTCGCATCGGCCTCCGTCACCATCGACGGAGTGGTCAAGTCGTCCATTGGTCCCGGGCTGCTGATCCTGTTGGGGATTGGCCACGAAGATGATGAGACGGACATCGACTATCTGGTGAAGAAAGCGGCTGCGCTACGTATCTTCAATGACCAGGACGGTGTAATGAACCGCAGCGTGACAGACATAGGCGGTGACGTCATCGTGGTGAGCCAGTTCACGCTGATGGCGTCCACCAAAAAGGGCAACCGGCCATCCTACATTGAAGCTGCCGGTCACCAGAAGGCTGTGCCGCTGTATGAGGAGTTCTGCCGCCGGATGTCGGCTGCCATCGGCAAACCCGTCGGGACCGGGGAGTTCGGGGCCGATATGAAAGTGGCCCTGGTGAACGACGGGCCGGTGACTATTTGTATGGATTCCAAGAATAAGTGATAGCGATGGAATACTTGTCCAAACAACGATACGACGAGCTCGCAGCCGAGTTGAAGCATCTTATCGAAGATGTTTACCCCAAGGCCGCAGAAGATCTTGCGGAAATGAGCGCCCAGGGGGACCGGAGCGATAATGCGGGATACCGCGAGGCAAGGCGTATCCAGGGGAAGACCATCAGCCGTATCCGTTTCCTGCAGAAGGTCCTGGAGCATTCCCGCGTCATCAATCCGGACGTCCTTCCCAAAGACCGGGTCAGTCTTTTGAGCCGGGTTGAATTCACCAACCTCTCCACGAACACCCGTATGACTTTCCAAATCGTCAGCCCCCACGAGATGGATCTGGAGGCCGGCAAGATTTCCCTGCAATCCCCGATCGGCACCGCCCTGATGGGCAAGAAAGTTGGGGAAATCGCCGAGGCTCAGGCCCCTTCCGGAACCCTGCGGCTTAGAATCGAAAACATAACTTTTGAGTGAGAACAGGTATTATCGTCATACTGGCCGGGACCTTGCTGGGTGTCCTGTATGTCACGTGGCACCTTTGGCGCATCACGCAGGGCAGCTGGGTGGCCAAACTGGCGGTTTCCGCATTATTCCTTCTCTGGATGGCTGCTGCATTCGCCAGTATGCTGCTCCGCGATAAAGCTTCCATTGCCACCATCACCGCCCTCTACGAACTGGGACACCCTTGGATGATTGCGTTCCTGTATCTTTTGATCACCTTCATCCTGGCCGATATCGGCGTTCTTGTCCGCCTCATCCCAAAAGAATGGCTCACGGGCAATGCCGTTTCTATGGCCAGTATTCTTGGTGTGATTGCCGTTGTGCTCATAGCCGGCGGTATCCATTACAAGCATAAATACCGTGAAGAACTGATTGTCCGGACCGAAAAACCGCTGGACAGGCCCCTGACCGTTGTCCTCGCCAGCGACCTGCATATCGGTTACAGCAACCGAAAGGCCGAACTGGCCCGCTGGATGGACCTGATCAATGCCGAAAAACCGGACCTTGTGCTCTTTGGCGGCGATATTGTGGATATTCAGCTCCGGCCCCTGGTGGAAGGAAACTATGCCGAGGAATTCCGCCGCCTGGCCGCTCCGGCTTTCACGGTTCTGGGCAACCACGAGTATATTGGCGGAGACGAAGATGCGGAACGCTTCCTGCAAGATGCCGGCATCGGCCTGTTGCGGGATTCCGTGGTTCAAGTGGAGGGAATTACCATCATCGGCCGGGACGACAGGAGCAATGCCGATCGGAAGCCGCTTTCGGAGCTGGCCGATTCTCTATCGGGTTTCAGTATTCTGCTGGATCACCAGCCTTATCAGCTGGAAGAGGCACAGGAGGCCGGAATTGATTTCCAGTTCAGCGGGCACACGCACCGGGGGCAGGTATGGCCCCTGAGCTGGCTGACGGATGCTATGTATGAAAAGTCCTGGGGATATCACCGGCGCGGCGAAACGCAGTATTACGTGAGTTCCGGACTGGGCATCTGGGGACCCAAAATCCGTATCGGCACCCGTTCAGAGTATCTGGTGCTGCGTATTGAGCCGAAATAAGCAATTAAACGTTACACGAAGGAAGGGAAAGCCTTGAATATGGTTAGAAGAGAGATCAGTTCGTCTTTTAAACCATGCCGCACGAAATTCTTCATCTCGCCTTCGGTGAGCTCGCCCATACCGCTGATTAAAGTCTTTTCCGAGATATCCTGGACACTTGCGATGCATTTGTCCAGGTATTCTTCTATGGGCATTCCCATACGGGATTCCACGATTTCTTTATTGATGGATGTCCTTTCCTTCAGGAAGAACCAGCAGTCGAATACGTCTCGGCTGGTGATCTCGGTGCGGTCAAGGAGGGCGCACAGCTTGTGGGCGAACATATCTTCCTTCACCATGACACGCATCTGGAGGCCAAGATAGTTCCGGATTTCATAATGATTGTTATATAGCCGGTTGGATATCTCAATCTTAAGCTTCCGTTCGCCGATACCGTAATCAAGCACGATGATGATGCCGTAGTGTTTGATAGCTTCGTCGTGGATCTTGCTGTATTTTAGGACAATCTTGCGGACGCGCTCAAAGACTTCGGTCTCCTTTTCCGGATCCAGCAGGTTGAAATCCAGGTCCGTAGAAAACTTATCAAAACTTGTGATAAGCTCAGTTATCACAAGTAAAAGATTATCCAAAGTCGCCCCAAGAGCATGTTGATTATCAGTTGTTTGACATTTCTACTTG
>CACYHF010000043.1 GCA_902774155.1 uncultured Bacteroidia bacterium
TATCAAAACAATATTATCAAAAGTAGTGTTGAAAATCAGAAAGTTATAGGAACTGAGAGGATGGTACTTTGGATAATCTTTTACTTGCGATAAGAGTACTTATCAAAACTTGTGATAAGCTCAGTGAAGACATCGACGTTGCTTTGCATCACTCCTTCTTCGGGATGGAACGCACCAACAAATTCCAGCGCGACAACCTCTGCCGCAAGGCCCGGGCCTACATCACCACCACGCTCAAAGACGAACTTGATGCTCGTCTCCGGGAAATGGGCATCAGCGGTTATAGTATTGAAGCCGTTACCGAACGTCAGACCAAGGACGGTCCTGTCCATATCCACAGCAATACCGACCCCACCGTCCTGCTGGTCCATTATCCCTCGGTATTGGAGGATGTTGCCGATTATATCCCTTCCCGTGTCAAGGTGGAAATCGGCTGCATGGCGATGGACGAACCCACGGAGCCCCGGCCTATTGACACCCTCATCGCCAAATACTATCCGGAAGAGGACAATGAAATGGCCTGCACCATCCGCACCGTCGTACCCACCCGCACCTTCCTGGAGAAAGTTTTCCTCCTCAATGAAGAATTCCAGAAAGCCAAACCCCGCTACCGCCGTATGAGCCGCCACCTCTACGACCTCGAGCGCCTGATGGATACGCCCTACGGCCGCGAAGCCCTGGCCGACAAGGACCTGTACAACGCCATCGTGGAGCACCGCAAGACCTACTACGACCTCAAATATGTGGATTATGGCCTTCACGCTCCCGACAAGATTGACTTCCTTCCACCCGCAGCCGACATGGAACGTTGGCGTTCGGACTATGACGAGATGCAGCGCCACTTCATCTTCGGCCCAGCCCTCTCCTTTGATAATCTGATGAAACGGATGGAAGAACTTCGCGACCGTTTCCGAAACTCCTCATAATAAGCTTAGGTCTGTTGCGGCCGATTCGCATCATAAGAGGGTACCCACTCCCATGTCATGCTTATTCCCAACACCCGGAGGATTGTGTTAAGAGTCGAGACTTTGATATCGCCGCAACGAAGGGCACGATCCATCACGGAGCGGTTGCAACCCACCTTCACCGACAGGGATGCCGGGTTGTAATTTCGGGCATAAATGTACTCGAAGAGATCGGCCAGCATACCAGCCCCCGACGTTTCGCGGCGATACACGTTGTGAATAGGATCGGGAGCAGCGGGAAAATGCAAATACAGAGAATAGCCATATGCATTCGCAATCTTCTCAACACTGGATAACATCGCGTCATCCCGGAGGAGCATATTCGATATAGCCTGTGGCGACACTCCCACCTTCTCACTGACCGCAACAACCCTTATCTCACCATTGTGTTGGCGAGATAAGAAGGAGATAAGTTCTCCCAGGTTGTTGGCCGGCCAGTGGTATTTATTCATGAAAGAGGAGTCCTCGTCACATATTACTTCCTGCGACGTGTAAGCGCATTAAGTACGATGGTTGCAGCCTCGCTATCAAGATAATAATGCATACCATCCTCAGCAGCAGCGTAAAGCCATTCAAAATCCCCAATAATGGCGATGGAGCGAATACGGTGCTCATCAACAACAAGGATTGTTGGCAGGGACAGGGAGTACTCTCCCTCATCATTCCGCCTTCCATCCCTTTTGAGGATTCTTTTCAGACGTTCTTCCTGCGTAACGGCTCTTGTAGCGCCGGCTTTCGTTTTCGAGGCTTGTCCCATGGTTGTTTTTGTTTTCATTATGATTGATATATTTAATGTGTTATTTAAGGTCCTTAATCAAAATCTGGTTCAGTGAAAAAGGAGGGAATGAGAGGGGCTCTATTTTGGGGGGTGAGCAACTCAGGGAGGCTTTCTTTTCGCAATTCGCGCGTATTGCCCTTGAAGCCAACTCGCGGATTAAGAATCTTATCCGACAGTTCATATGTGCTACGACCTCGAGCCCCTGCTATTTTACAAACCACATGCATGTCAATCAATTGAGCTATTGCTCTTTCCACAGTATCAATCGAGCACGAAAGGTGGTCAGCAATATCTGTCAGATTTTCAGAAAAGCAATTCTTCTCATCGACCGTCCCCAGCAGGTATTCCAATACACGGCGGGTACCGGGCTTTACGTGTGGATTGCACGCGATAGCACGCATGGCGTCCTGAAAAACCGGAAGGAAAGACCCGTTCTTATATGATGCGGTGTTGGAAACAACAATGTTGCTGATATTAATCTGAGCCAGATTAACTACAACATTGGATACGGTCGTTTCCGCTTCGATGCGGGTGGTTTCCGCAAGAGTGCGGATTGCGCCCGCATCTATGCGGCACTCATCCGCACCCCTGCGGTTGTCTGCTTCTATATTGTGTTGATTTTCTGTGTTTTTCACAGCGGCCGTTATTTATTGAATTTTTTATTTATAGCAATCAGGTGATCGTTCAGGTCATTTTGCTGGCCATAGAGGTAGGAGTGGTCTTCCGCCACAGCACAGGAAGACAGAATGCGTTCAGTCGCCCTCCGCCCAGCATCGTCGTTATCCAACAGGCATATAACGCGTGAGGCCTCCCTCACCACAGGCAACGCATGGTCCAGTAGAGACGTCGAGTTCAGGACTACCGCATTCATCTGATTGGCTCTAAACCACTTCATCTGGCACGCGGCTAAAAAATCAAAGAATCCCTCCAGTACCAGCATCGTACACCCGCACAGGTCGTTGACCGTTGTAATATCTTTGGGCGAAGATGCAACTTTGGAATACAAGTTCCGCAGTTCCCACCCGCCGGAATCATTGCGAAATCCAAGTGAATAATACTCTTTTGCAGAACCGTTGATGCAATAGTGCACCTCCGAGCAATATCGGCTCACGATATCCGAAGTTATCCCACGCGAGCGGGAATATGCCAGTAAAGCAGGAGCAGTTATCGGAAGGATCGACTTGACATCAATTGTTTTTTTTTGCTTGTAAAAAGAAAAAGATTGGCCTGGCAAGTCGAGAGCAGTGGGGTGTACACCTTCGCCCACCGCCGTTGCTATATGTGCAAGTGCCGCCGGGACATTCCTGCGACCGATGATACACATGGCCAGATCCACGATACTGCCACAGGCTCCAGAACTCCAGTCGAAAAAAGCATGGCCGTCTGCAGACACCTGGAAGGATGGAGTCCGATCCCCACCTGTACCAAGCATCGAATGATACGTCAGTCGCTGGGCCGAAATCTTGGCGGGTTGATAGCCAAGACATGCGAGGTAATCGTCAATCCTAATCTGTTTTGCCTGTTGACAGTTCATTTTTTCTTTTATTTGCGGTATGGGTTAGTCTTTATTATTGCGTTCGGCGCGCTGACGACTCTGGTAGGCTTCTGCCAATTCGCGAGCCCGGTCGCCATCAAACACTATCTTTTTACCAACATGAGACAGGATGGCGGTATCGAGCACGCCCTCACGGCGAAGATGATATACCATACTTTCACTACATTCTATGTATTGTGCGAGTGCGCGCACACCCGTGATGCGGGTAACATTTTTAACGGTGGAACTATCGTCGTCATCGGCCATCCTTACAGCAAAGGCCGAAAGGGCGATGAATTCCTCACCTGAAAGTTGCCAGATTGGCTTCTCCAGCAATGAAAAAACATCAATCTTTTTCATCTTATAGCATTCTTATAACTACTGCAAATTTAGATAGTATAGATTCCGTGAACGAAGGAATTTTGACAAATTGAAAGACGCCAAATCACCTTCTGGATGACTTGGCGCCGTGTTTTCTTAGTGCGGAAAGTTCCGTCAGTTTCCGCGAAGCCTATTTTACTCAGAAATTCTCAAGAATGCTTATTATCTTTTGATAAAACTTGTTTAGTTTCTCGGTCTTATTTGACTTAATCCGATTGACAGTTGACGAATAGTTGGGCCTATCAAGTTCAAATGAAGATAGGACAGCATTCAGCCATTGCTCTCTCTTGGATAATGGCCCCATGTTTTCATACAAAGCATATAGAACGGCATAAAAGCAATCCTTATTCTTCAGGTGGAAGGATGGTTTCTCAAAGTTCATTATCGCGCGGGCGAACTCATCTGCGGTGGTATCATAATAAACAACACCATTACATTCTGCGTGGATACTATTCAATGTTTGGCGATTAATCTCATAAACAGTTTTATTCGCCCTCATTCTAGTCAAGTATTCGGAGATTTTATCAGACCACTGGAAACAATTATCAATAAACTGTTTTATGTTGGTTATTGAGAACTCAACCTGTTGAAGATGCTCGAGTTTCTTTTGTAGCTGTTCGCTATCATCCCCTACTTTTAAGAATTCCAGCTCGGAAAAACTAACAAAAAAGTCGGGCAAAATAATATCCTTACCGGATTCTTGACCTTCGAGATAGATGGAAAGGACAATCGCATAGTAAATTTTAAAACCGGGAAGTCCATCCGGTCCATAAAGAGTTCCATCTTTGCATAGATACTGATAATTCTGCTTTAATGATAGAGCTGCATCATTTAGGCTCTCACGGAATTTTGAAGCTTTTTGAGGATCCTCTACGCATAATCGAAGCAAATCCGCATCCATATCCATCATGTCAATTGTGACATAGAAATCCAGTACATGAAGGATAAAAGCATACGCACTTTTAATGTATTTCAGTCCCTCCTCCCGAGTTAAACCTGGCTTTGCAAAGTTTTGAATTACCTCCTTTATCCCCTTCATGAAAGAGGCATCTTTTTCAACTATTGCTAAACTCTCTTGTGTTTTTTCGTTAATCATATTGCGTAGAATTATTATAGTATTGTATCAAGTTTTTTCATCTCGGAAACTTTGATGCTATCCACGATATCAATGTAAGGCTTCATTGCCTTATAATCCGAGTGACCGGTCCACTTCATGACCACGTCGGGTGGAATACCCAAGGACAGGCAGTTCACGATGAAAGTCCTACGGCCAGTATGGGTGCCAACTAGTTCCCACTTTTCCTTAATCTCATCCTTGCGCTGATTCCCGGTGTATGTGGTAATTCGTATCTTTTCATTGATGCCGGCGAGTTTGCAGAGGTCTTTTAACTCTCGGTTCATAGGCTGATTTTTTATTACGGGAAGGGCCTTGTTCCCAGCAAAATCGAAATCCTTATACTTCTCAAGGATGGAACGGGTGACGCTATTCAACTCGATGGAAATGCTATCCGCCGTCTTCACGGTGGTGATTTCGATATGGTCGTCCTTGATGTCGTTGCGACGAAGATTATATACATCTGAATGCCGGAGCCCTGAGAAACAGCAGAACAGGAAAACATCACGGACCGACTCCAAATGGGAGTAGCCCGACGGAATTGTCAATTGTTTCAGACGCTCCAGCTCCGGCTTAGAAAGATAGATGACCTTCCGCTGCGTTTCCTTCAGCGTGGGCCGGAAGGTCTTATATGCCATGTTGGTATTATACCCATGTTCGGTAGCCCAATTCATGTACCAAGTGAGAAAATCCAACTTCTTTTTTATGGTTGAATTCTTTAGACCAATGATATCTTCCCGGTCATAATCCTTACGTTCTCCCTTCTTTTTCCGCGGGGTGTGAAGCTTCTTCTCTTCCCGGAGGTAGCGAACAAACGCGGTAAGACCAGACTCGTCAAGATCCGCAAATTTCAAATCATTTTTGAAGGCAGAAAGGTCTTCCTTAATTGCAGACATTTTCTCAAATGTCGCCTTCGTCCATGCATTCTTTTCTCCGCATTCGGAAACAAAAGCATCGAAGACCTGCCAAAAATCCGGGCTCTTTTGGGGCTTCTTCTCAGGTTCTGGCTTCTTAGGTATTATGCCCTTCAATAGTTCGTTGTATTTCTCGGATACTTGAGAAACCGAGGGGTGGATACCGTTCACTTCGAAAAACTTGAACACGGTTTCCATTTGGTCACGTTCATTCCTTAACGTGTTGTTGATGCTGATATCCGTTTCTCCTTTATGCCCTTGGTAGCCAGACACAACCCGTTCATTTTTTACATCCCAGGCATCAAGGCTATTGAGTTGGCATCCCGTAGAGAAACGGGCACGCTGGGCGTTGAACGTCACGTGCATTTGTATCTGGTACAACGTACTGGTGGTACCATACGGACGAAGCTTAAACGAAATCTGTCTTTTTAGTAACATTTTTTTTCACATTCATCAGTATTATCTGTGACAAAGATGTGACAAATTTCAGTAAATTCCAATACCTGCACCTGCATTTAAACAAAATAGAATACAGTTTTCTAGAGGCCTGTACAGCCGAATGCAGGTTTAGTTCGAATCCCTCCGCCTCCGCCAATCAAACGAGTATGGCATCGCAGCACAGCTGCGGTGCTTTTTTATTTCACCCGATGCTTGCCGCCCTCGAAGGAGATTTCGTCCAGGGTGAGGATGCGGGGAGAATCGTAGATGCTGCGGACCAGGTTCAGATGGTCTTCCGTGCCGCGGTGTCCACCGATAAAATAGCCCCAGACCATGAACCAGGTCCATTGCGGCTGCTCCTCGAAAGTATCCAGACTCCGGGGCAGCTGGCCCAGTTCGCCCATGGCGATGGGCTTCCCGCCGCCCAGCTCCACCAGTTGGTCGTGATGCGACTGCTTGTAGTCCCAGCCGTAGATATCGGCCGCCAGCACATCCACGTATTCGTTGCCGGGGTAGAAGAGTTCGTAGGCCAGGGCGTCGTCGTTCTCCTTCACGCGCGGGGCGTTGGCGTCCCACACCCAGAGCAGGTTGTTCAGCCCCTGGGCCGTGAAATACTCATAAGTCATGATCCACAGGCGTTTAAAGCCGTTCTCGCCGGGCTTGTTGCCCCACCAGAACCACGCGCCGTTCATCTCATGGTATGGACGCCACAGTACCGGTACGCCGGCCTCCTGCAGCTGCGCCAGATAGGGGATTACGCTGTCCATCTCCCGTTTCCAGGCGGCGTTCAGCGGCGTTCCGTCCGTGCACAGCTGATCCCATTCCTCGGCCGATGGAGCGTTGTCCATGGTCCAGACCTTGTCGCCGTTGCAGTCGTTGCCGCCGTCGGTGAAACGAGGGTCACAGCAGTGCCACATAAGCGTGATGATGCGCCCCAGACGGGCCTGGGCAATGGCCTCGTTCACAATGCCTTGCCGGCCTTCTTCCACCGTGAGGCCCGTATGCACGCAGGGGCGTTCGAAGGGCACCGTGATGCTAAGCGGCCCGGCGTGCTGATACCGCTCAAATCCTTCGCCGATATCGTTGAAGCTGAAATCCGAGCCCCATACCACAGGCCGTTTGCCGGTCATGGCAAATACTTCGTCGTCGTAGCGGCTGAGGTCGCTGGCGAAATTGTGCTCTCCGGAAAGCGTGTAGGTGCCGCTGATGGAATACAGGAAGGAAAGCAGCTCGCGGGCTTCAGGCGTGGCCGAAGGGTTCACCGGCTGCGGCCCTTTGGGCGCGCAAGAAAGGGCCAGGGCCGATATAACTAAAAGAAAGAAAGCACGTTTCATAGCGGAGCAATTTTTACAAATATACGGAAAAAAAGCGTACCTTTGCCCTTCGGATGAAGAAGGTATTATTAGGGTTGCTGCTCCTGGCAGCGGCGGAAAGCCTGCAGGCGCAGGAGTTGCGGGACACGCTGGATGCCTCGCGCGTTTCCGCCATCCGGGAGAAGATGCGCAACACCACCCAGACAGGCCTGATGCACATCGAAAGCAAGCAGCTCAACTCCGGTATAGCGGTTTTCGGCTCGCCGGACGTGATCAAGAAATTGCAGATGCTGCCCGGCGTAGCTGCCGGCAATGAGCTTATGAGCGGTCTGTACGTGCATGGCGGCGACGGCAATGACAACCTCTTCCTCCTGGACGGCGTTCCCCTGTATAACATCAGCCATTTCGGCGGGCTGTTCTCCAGTTTCAATACGGATGTCATCGACAACCTGGACTTCTACAAAAGCGGCTTCCCGGCGCGCTACGGCGGCCGCATGTCGTCGGTGGTGGATGTGGAAACGCGGGAAGGAGACCTGGAGCGCTACCACGGCAGTTTCTCCCTGGGCCTGATTGACGGCCGTGCGCAGGTGGAGGGCCCCATCGTGAAGGGGAAGAATTCCTTCAATCTGGGTCTCCGGCGCACCTGGATGGACGTGGTGACCATCCCGGCCATCTGGTATGCCAACGCCCGCAACGGCGATGACACCACCGTAAGCGGCGGCTATTCCATGTGGGACATCAACGCCCGTTTCACGCACCATTTTTCGGCCCATCACGTGCTTAACGCCTGTTTTTACACAGGGGCCGATCACCTGCGCGCCAGCCAGGAGAAGCCGGATTCCGATATGAACATAGACGTCAAATGGGGCAGCCTGACCGGCTCTGTGTCGGATCAGTACCAGTTCTCCAAGAAGTTGCGGATGATCAACAGGCTCTACTATTCCCAGAGCACTTCGGATACCGGATACGACTTTCTCTTCCGGAATAGGGAAGACGGGAAGGAAACCATCACGTCCATGGACGACAACGACATTTCCTACGTGCGGGAAATCGGCCTCCAATCCAACTGGGACTGGTATCCCAATTCGTCCAACCACGTGCGTTTCGGCCTGTCCACCCAGTATCATTGGTACCATTCCGGCCGCGCCTTCACTTCTTCTACCGTGGAGAACGGGGAGGCCGTAAGGGAATCGGCCGATGACGAGGCGCAGGGTTACCGTTCCTTCGAGCCCGCCGTGTACGCCGAGGACGAGATTTTCCTGCGCTATAACCTTACGATGAATGCGGGCCTGCGGGTTGCGTTTTTCGCCACGCCGGGGAAGGTGTGGCCGTCGGTGGAGCCGCGCGTGGCCTTTAAATGGCTCATCAACAATAACATATCGGCCAAACTGTCGTACACGCGGATGAGTCAGTTCGCGCATTTGGTATCGGCCGTGTATATGGACCTGCCGTCCAACAGCTGGATGCCTTCCACCGCGAATGCCCGGCCCATGCTCAGTGACCAGGTGGCCGGCGGCCTGTACACCACCTTCGGCCCGTTCCGCGTGAATCTGGAAGGCTGGTACAAGACTATGGAGCATATCCTGGTGTACAACGGCAGCAATACCTTCGTGCCGCCCATCACGGAGTGGGAAAAGACGTTCACGGAGGGGAGCGGCCGATCCTATGGCATGGAGCTGGAGGCCACGTACGAGAAAGGCCCGCTCACGCTCACGGCCTATTACACCCTTTCCTGGTCCAAGCGGAATTTCGACGCTATCTACGGCGGCTGGTACCTGGACCGCAACGACAACCGCCACAAGGTGAACCTGGTGGCCAGCTGGCACTTTGCCAAGCATTGGGATTTGTTTGCCAACTGGAACTATCATACGGGCAACCGCATTACGTTCCCTTCGCATTTCATCGACGTGGACGGGAAGGCCAAGTATCTGTACGATGCCCCGTACAACACCAGGCTGCCGGATTATCACCGCCTGGATGTGGGCGTGGACTTTTCCACTACCTTCCGCAACGGGCATAGCCTGAAACTGAACCTGAGCGTATATAACGCCTATAACCACCTGAATGCCTCCATGGCCTTCCTCCAGACCAATCCGGACGGCAGCTTCAGCGGCCTGGCCTATGGCCTGGTTCCCATTATCCCCACTGTTACAGCCACTTATAAGTTCTGATGAAAAAGTTCCTCTCCATATTCACTTGCCTGCTGCTGGCCGCATCCTGCGAGATTCCTTTCGAGCTGGACCAGGCCGGCGAAGCCAAGATTTACGTGCAGGGCATCGTGAACAACGGGGAGGTCTTCGTGACGGCCCAACTGGCGCAGCCCATCACCGGCAAGGTGCAGGCCGATGCGCCCATGGAGGTTGATCAGGCCTGGGACGGCGATGAATTCTCGCTCCGGGTACGGACTACCGGCCTGGAGCCGGTGAGCGGCCGTACCACGGTGCCGCCGCCGGTGGAAATCCGGGATATGACCTGGCAGCGGGTGCAGGTGGATACCATCGACGCCGTGGATATCCGGTTCACGCTGGACCACGCGCCCGGGGAAGGGGAGTACTACGGAATCCAGATCCTGCAGCACTATGAAATTACCTATATGGATGGCACCAGCGAGGAAATGGACGTCTATGGGACGCCCGGATACATTCTCACTGCGTCCGAAAGCGTGAGCTTCGACCTGGAAGATTTTATGCAGGTGAATTTTGACGGCCGATACCTGGGCGGTGCGGATTATATGCCCTTGACGCTGGTTACCCAAAAGCAGTTCGATGGGAAGGTATACCAGTTTTATCTGGACTCCTTTGACTCCTCCATTCTGGACGGCATCCGGGAACGTATGCCCACCGGAGAAACGGGCATGGCGGGCGGCGGCATCATCAGTGGTGGTGTTGGTCCCGGTTCCGGTGGCCAGGGCTTCGACCCCGGCAAGATTCCCGTGGATATGAAAACCTCCTACACGTTTACCTTTTATCGGCTGTCCCGGGAGTTTTTCCTCTATGCCAAGGCGATGTTCCAGAGCAACTTCGACTTCCTGGCCAATATGGGTCTGATTCCGGCCAATTTCACCTGGAGCAACGTGGAGGGCGGCCTGGGCTTTGTGGGCGCCGCAAACAGCGTCACCCTGGGTCCTTTTGAATTTCCGAAAGAAAACGAAAATAAATTTTGGTAATTCGGGAAAAGGTGCTACCTTTGCATTCCCGCAACAGGGGCGTAGCTCAGCTGGTTTAGAGCGCTTCAGTCACATTGAAGAGGTCATCGGTTCGAATCCGATCGTCCCTACTCCCAAAACTCCGACCATCCGGCCGGAGTTTTTTGTTCTCAGAACATGTCGCAGGTCGGCCGTTTTTTGCGGACCCGCGACAGAGGATGGAAGGGAAGGCACTCCCGGGGGACTCCATTACGCGCTTCGCGCTCCATTCCGGCCCCTCCCATTGTATCCTGCGTCCCCTTCGGGAACTTGTCTCCAACGGGCCCCTCCCCCTGCCCTCGTCCGGGGGTGGACAAGCCTGTGTGCTTTAAATTTTTAAAGCACGGTTTTGTCTCTAGATAGTATATAATGTGCTTGAGATGGGGTTCGTTCTACCTGCTGAAGCGCACAATCTGCCACTCAGTGCGCAAAGCGTGCTTCAAGTATTTAATTATTTCTTATCTTTACAAAATACTTTGTGTTATAGGGAACAAAAATATGAAAACAAGACTACTTTTCATCACCAGTGTGGCACTGCTGGTCCTTGCCGGCTGCAAGAACACGAATAATCAAACAAACACGGATATGAACAACAACGAACCACTGAAAGAAGTTGCCGGGCGCAAGAATTTCGGCGCGGCCCACGCCCTGATGACCACTCCGCAGCCCTGCGTGATGATTGCTACCTGGGACAAGGACCACACCCCGGACGTGATGATGGCCGCCTGGGCCGGACAGTACGACCACAACCAGATCGTCGTCTCCATGTCCAAGCACAAGACCACGGAGAACCTGGAGCTCACCGGAGCCTTTACGGTCTCCTTTGCTGATGAGCGGACCGTAGCCGAATCTGATTACTTCGGCCTCGTGAGCGGCCACCAGGTCCCCGACAAGGTGGCCAAGGCAGGCTTCACCGTAACCCCCAGCCCGAATGTGGACGCCCCCATCATCAACGAGTATCCTCTCACCCTTGAATGCAAGGTGGTGAGCTGGGCCGATGGCATCCTCGTTGGAGAAGTCGTGAATATGAGTGCCGACGAGCGCATCCTCACAGACGGCAAGGTGGACCTTGGGAAGCTTAAGCCCATCGTCTTTGATGCGGCCGCTATGTCCTACCGCGCAATAGGAGAAGAAGTGGGCAAGGCCTGGGGCGCAGGTAAGAAGTTCACCGAGTAAGGCCATGAACTCCATCGGGAATATTCTCTGGTTCATTCTGGGTGGCTTCATCATCGCCCTTATTTACTTCATCGTTGGCCTGCTGATGTGTATCACCATCATCGGCATACCTTTCGGCATTCAGCTCTTTAAACTGGGCACTTATGCCCTGTGGCCTTTCGGGCACGAACTGGTGGACGGTCCCGGGGAGCCCGGTTGCGTCTCCATTGTGATGAACCTGGTCTGGATTCTGCTGGGCTGGTGGGAGATTGCACTGATACACCTCGTCTGCGGACTGATTTTCTGCATCACCATTGTGGGAATTCCCTGGGGATTGCAGCATTTCAAGATGGCGCTCGGCTCCATTTTCCCCTTTGGTAAAGAAATACGACGACAATCGCGATGATTAAAATAGGAATCAAGAACCGCCGGGAGACCGTTTCCACCCAGGAGAACAGCGCAGAAAGGCTCGGCAGCGGAAACGTTCCCGTCTTTGCGACCATTTCTATGATCGGCCTTATGGAAAAGACCTGTCTGGAGAGTGTACTGCCTTTCCTGGAACCCGGTCAGGACACTGTTGGGGTGCACGTGAATGTTTCCCACTGCAAAGCGACCCCTGCCGGAATGAAGGTATGGTGCGAAAGCGAACTTGTGGAGATAGACCGCCGGAGGCTTATCTTTCGGGTTGCCGCCTATGATGAGGTGGGGCTTATCGGCGAAGGCACCCATGAGCGCTTCATCATCGACAAAGAGCGGTTTATTTCTAAAACCTATTCACAGTAAAATATGAAACACATCGATTTACAACTGGTTATAGACATTGTCCGCGCTGCTTCCAAACTGATGGACCGCACCGGCGGCTTTGAAATTCACGACAAGGGCGTCCGGGAGAATATCGTCACATCTTCCGACCTTGCCGTTCAGCATTATCTCACGGAGCAGCTGCGGCTTCATTACCCCGAAGTAGGTTTCCTCTGCGAGGAAGAAGACCTCAATGAGGTTTCCGGGCACGAGGCAGTCTGGGTAATCGACCCTATCGACGGTACGGCCAACTATGCCCGCGGTAACGAGAACTGCTGCGTGAGCGTGGCCCTGGTCGAGAAGGGCGAGCCGATATTAGGCGTAGTTTACAGCCCCTGGCGGGGGGAACTCTATACGGCCCGGAAGGGGAAAGGGGCCTTCTGCAACGGGAAGCCCATCCACGTGTCCCAACGCCCCTTCGAGCAGGGGATTCTGTTTACGGCCTTGTGCACCTATTGGAAAAAGTTTTCCAAGTCCTGTAGCGACATTATCTATGATCTCTTTATGGAGTGCAACGATGTCCGCCGCACCGGCAGCGCTGCCGTGGAGATCTGCTTGCTGGCCGCCGGATTTGCGGAACTCTATTTCGAGATACGGCTTATGCCCTGGGATTACGCGGCCGCCAGCCTGATTCTTACAGAGGCCGGCGGTGCCGTGTGCGATTTCAATGGAGAGGCTCCCTCGATGTTCAAGCCATCGATGTTCATTGCTGCCAATTCAAAGGATAGCTGCCAGCGTATCCTGGACACCATCCACAAGCACCTGGACAAACTTCCCTATTAAAAGGACTAAAGCTGATCGTCGGAGAGGGAGAAGGTGTTGCCCTGGCGGATGTCACCCGTGCTTAAGCCTTTCTTGAGCCAGCGCATACGCTGGGCCGCGGTGCCGTGGGTGAAGGATTCCTCAACGGCATAGCCCTGGGCCTTTTTCTGCAGGTAATCATCGCCGATCACCGAGGCGCAGTTGATGGCCTCTTCCAGGTCTCCCTCTTCCAGGGAGCCGAAGAGGGCACTCTCATAGTGGCCCCATACGCCGGCATAGAAGTCGGCCTGCAGTTCGATGCGTACGCTCATGCGGTTGGCATCGGCCTTGGACATCCGGGCCATCTTCTGATGGGCCTGGTCCAGCGTTCCCAGCAGGTGCTGCACGTGGTGGCCAACCTCGTGGGCAATCACATAGGCGTAGGCAAAATCCCCGTCGGCCCCCAGCTGCTGCTTCATACTGGAGAAGAAGGAAAGGTCTATATACAGTTTTTCATCGGCCGAACAATAGAAGGGACCCATGGCGGCTTGACCCGTTCCGCAGGCGGTGCTGGTGGCGCCGGTGTAGAGCACCAGCGTGGGGGCCTTGTACGTGCCGAGACCGTTTTCCTGGAAGTAGCGGCTCCAGACATCTTCCGTAGAGGCCAGGATCTGGCAGGAAAAGGTGGCCAGGGCCTCGTTTTCCTCGGTGGGCTCATAGGATTTTTGCGTGACGATGGAGTTGAGGCCGCCGGAACCTACCACATTTCTGAATACGTCGCCCAGGTCTCCGCCCATCAGGAGGGTGAGGATGGCCACGATGGCAACGCCGCCCAGACCCAGTCCGGCTGCACCGCCGCCACTGAGTCTTCTACGGTCTTCTACGTTGGAGCTTACACGTCTTCCGTCCAGTTTCATAGTGTTATGGTTTTAAAAGGGTTTCACAAATCTGTTCGGCCTGGGGAAGGGATTCGAACTTGCCCACATCCACCAGTTGCAAATCGGGGGCGGCCAGGCCGAAAATGGGCTCTGCCGCGCAGGTTTTCAGGTAAAAGTCCATAATGGGGAAGCGGCCGCTGAAGCCCCACTCCCCGAAGTGCGGAAAAATGCGGGGATGCAGGTTGTGCACGCCGGCAAAGGCATACTGGCGGCAGGCCGAAGGGTTCAGGCCGGGGTGGGGAGAGCGCACTTCGCCGGTGGTCCGGTCCAGCCAGCCCACCAGGCGCATGTCATCATTAAATAACAGCTGGCGCCGGGTATCGCGTTGGCTCACCACCAGGGTGGCCAGGGCATCCGGGCGCGTGCCACGCTGCACCCAGCCCAGATCCAGGTTGGACACGATGTCCACATTGTGCACCAGAAAGGGCTCCTGGCAGGGCAGGATGAGGTCCTGGGCGTGCAGGATGCCGCCGCCGGTTTCCAGCAGGCAGGCCGATTCATCGGAAATGCTTACTTCCACGCCTAAAGGATGCGTGGCGAGCCACTCCCGAATGAGCTCCGGGAAATGGTGCACGTTCACCACGATTTGCGTATAGCCGGCATCCCGGAGCTTCCCGATCACATGATATAGTAGCGGCTGCCCGCAAACGGGCACCAGTGCCTTGGGAAGGCTGTCCGTGATGGGTTTCAGCCGGGTGCCCAGCCCGGCGGCAAATACCATGGCTTTCATCCCTAGAGCATTTTTTCTATATTCAGTTCCCGGTGAGTCACCGTTACTTTCACGTTGTATTTATGCGCGAGGTATTGGCCCAGGTGTTCCGCGCAGTAGACGGAACGGTGCTGGCCACCCGTACAGCCGAAACACACCTGCAGGTGGGTGAACTTGCGCTCGATGCGGTAGTGCTCATACTTGCCCGGGTTGTTGATGGAGCGGCAGTCAAAGACGTAACCGCCACCGTTGCCGGTATTATCGGCCGGGATGCCTTTTTTGTATGCGAAGCTGTAGATCTGTACCTCCAGGCGGCGGTCTTCCGGAGCCTCGTTGAACTGGGGCATCTGCGTGAGTTTCAGCAGGATATCGTTCAGGTGCGGATAATCCGTGAAGGGCGTCTGCAGCAGGGTGCGCAGGTTGGACAG
>CACYHF010000044.1 GCA_902774155.1 uncultured Bacteroidia bacterium
GCGGTGAGGAACCACCTCTTCCCATTCCGAACAGAGAAGTTAAGCTCACCATCGCCGATGGTACTGACCCACCAGTTGGGAGAGTAGGTAGCTGCGGTTCTTTGAGAAGCCCGAGTCCAGATGGACCCGGGCTTCTTTCGTTTTCCCCTCCCCTCGGGGGAGGGACTTACAAATAGAACTTCATAATAGAAGGAAAATGATTATATTTGTAGGCTATGACAAAAATACTGGATAATACTGCTTTGTGGAATGAGGCGGCCAAGGCCGGGGCACTGCTGGGTGCGGTGTCGGTGGGCTGTCTGGTGCTGAAGGAACTGGCCGGGATGTCCGGATCGGCCTTCCTGATGCAGGCGGCAGCCGTTATCCTGTGGACGGTAGAGTTTTTCGGCTGCATCCTGCTCATGAAAAAGGTGCAGCTGGATCTGCGGGACCACTATGAGGGCGTGAAGATGGAAGACACCTTCCGGCTGGGAAAACGGGCGGCGGTGCTCAGCGGCTTGCTTTTGGCATCGGCCCATGCACTGATTATGATGTATATGCCCCAGGAAACCATGGACGGAATGGTGAACGAACTCACGGACGCTATGGGTATGAGCGCTTCCCAGAAGGAGCAGGTGGATGGTATGCTGGGGCAGCTGCCTCTCTTCACCTTCCTTTTCCAGTGGGCCTATTGCTTCCTCTATGGCACAGTGCTGTCCAGCATTATGTCCCGCTATATATTCCTGCAACGTCTTTTCGGCGGCCCTTTCCAGGGGCCTCCCAAGGATGAGGATACACCTGACGAACAATAAGTTATGGATATTTCAATCATTGTTCCCCTGTACAACGAAGCCGAGTCCCTGCCGGAGCTCAAGGCTTGGATCGACCGTTCCCTCCGGGGCTATTCCTGTGAGGTCATCTTCGTGGACGACGGTTCCACGGACAACTCCTGGGCCGTGATCCAGGAGCTGGCCGATCAGTTCGGAAGTCCGGTGCGCGCCATCCGTTTCCGCCGGAATTATGGCAAATCGGCCGCCCTGTATGAGGGTTTTGCCGCGGCCAGAGGCGACATCGTGGTCACCATGGACGCCGATCTCCAGGATTCGCCCGAGGAAATCCCCGAAATGGTGCGTATGATCCGGGAAGATGGCTACGACCTTGTTTCCGGTTGGAAACAGCACCGCAAGGACAACGCCCTCACCAAGAACCTTCCCTCCAAGCTGTACAATTGGACGGCCCGCAAAGTGACGGGTATCCGCCTGCACGATATGAACTGTGGCCTCAAGGCGTATAGGTCCGAAGTAGTGAAGAACATCGAGGTGTACGGCGAGATGCATCGTTACATCCCTTATCTGGCGAAAAATGCAGGCTTCAACAAGATCGGCGAAAAGCCCGTCCATCACCAGAAACGCAAATACGGCGTGTCCAAGTTCGGCATGGACCGCTTCGTGAACGGCCTGCTGGACCTGATGAGCCTGTGGTTCCTGTCCCGTTTCGGCGGGAAGCCTATGCACTTTTTCGGCACCAGCGGCATCCTGATGTTCCTCGTCGGCTTCGTGATGACGGTGTGGATCATCGCTGCCAAGCTGTATCATCAGTCCCACGGCCTCAAGTTCCGCGCGGTCACGGATCAGCCCCTGTTCTACCTGGCCCTGCTGGCCGTGGTCCTGGGCGTGATGCTCTTCCTGGCCGGCTTCGTAGGGGAGATGATCTCCCGGAACGCCGAAGGCAGAAACAATTACCAAATCAAAGAGCGTATCTAAAAAATTGCTATCTTTGTAGGCTATAATAAAAGTAGACATAGATTATGATTAACATCAAGTTCCCCGATGGAAGTGTACGTCAGTTCGAAGCTGGCGTAAGCGCTTATGACATTGCCATGGGCATCAGCCCGCGTTTAGCCGAACAGGTACTGGCCGCTCAGATCAAGTACCCTGAAGAGCCCGAAACTTCCCGCGGAACCACCATCGACCTGACCCGTCCCATCACCCGGGACTGCGAAATCCGCCTGCTCAAATGGGAAGACGATGAAGCCAAGAAAGTGTTCTGGCACAGCTCCTCCCACCTGATGGCAGAGGCCCTGGAGGCCCTTTTCCCGGGCGTGAAGTTCGGCATCGGCCCCGCCATTGAAAACGGCTTCTACTACGATGTGGATATGAACGGCCGCACCCTCACGGACGCAGACTTCAAGGCCATCGAAAACAAGATGCTGGAGTTCGCCCGCCAGAAGCAGGATTTCTGCCGCATCGAGGTCTCCAAGGCCGATGCCATGAAGTACTTCACCGAAAAAGGCGACCAGTACAAGCAGGAGCTCATCTCTGAGCTGGAGGATGGTACCATCACCTATTACACCAACGGCCAGTTCACGGACCTGTGCCGTGGCCCGCACCTGCGCAACACGGACGTAATCAAGGCCGTGAAGGTGCTGTCCCTGGCAGGCGCCTACTGGCGCGGCGATGAAACCCGCCAGCAGCTCACCCGTATCTATGGCATCACCTTCCCCAAGGCCAGCATGCTCACGGAATATCTGCAGGTACTGGAAGAGGCCAAGAAGCGCGACCACCGCAAGATTGGCAAGGAGATGGAACTGTTCACCTTCTCGCAGCGCGTAGGCGCCGGTCTGCCCCTGTGGCTGCCCCGTGGTGCCGCCCTGCGCAACACCCTGGAGAATTTCCTACGGAAGAAACAGGCCGAATACGGCTACGTACAGGTGGTGACGCCCCATATCGGCGGTAAGGAACTCTATGTCACCTCCGGCCACTATGCCAAGTATGGCAAGGACTCCTTCCAGCCCATCCATACCCCCCAGGAAGGCGAGGAATACCTCCTCAAACCCATGAACTGCCCCCACCACTGCGAGATTTACCGCAGTGCCCCGCGCAGCTACAGGGACCTTCCCCTGCGTCTGGCCGAATTCGGCACCGTGTACCGCTATGAACAGAGCGGCGAGCTCCACGGCCTCACCCGCGTGCGCAGCTTCACCCAGGACGACGCCCACCTCTTCTGCCGCCCGGATCAGCTCCAGGAGGAATTCGAAAAGGTGATCGACCTCATCCTCTACGTGTTCAAGACCCTGAAGTTCGACAAATACACCGCCCAGGTATCCCTGCGTGACCCGAAGAACCCGTCCAAGTACATCGGCTCCGACGAGAACTGGGCCAAGGCCGAACAAGGCATCATCGACGCCGCCAAGAAGAAGGGCCTGCCGTATGTGATCGAAACCGGTGAAGCCGCCTTCTACGGCCCCAAGCTGGACTTTATGGTGAAGGACGCCATCGGCCGCAGTTGGCAGCTGGGCACCATCCAGGTAGACTACAACCTGCCGGAGCGCTTCGAACTGGAGTATGTAGATTCCGACGGTTCCCGCAAGCGTCCCGTTATGATCCACCGCGCCCCCTTCGGCTCGCTGGAGCGTTTCGTGGCCGTGCTGCTGGAGCACACCGCCGGTCATCTCCCGCTGTGGCTGCACCCGGATCAGGTGAAAGTGCTGCCCGTGAGTGAAAAATACGCGGATTATGCGAAAAAAGTTGTAAATCTGCTAAATAATTCCGAAATTCGCGCCTCTATTGACGACAGAAACGAAACCCTCGGCAAGAGAATCCGTGAGACTTCTCTTATGAGAGTTCCGGTTCTGGTAATCGTCGGCGAAAAGGAAATGGCCGATGAAACCGTCTCTGTACGCCGTGGAACCGAGGACCAGGGTTCCATGAGCGTGCCGGGTTTTGTGGAATATATCCGCAAATCCGTGGCAGAAGAGCTGGCCCAGTAAGTTTAACGTTTTAAAGGAGCAAAACTATCGCAACGCCTTTCAAACCGAGACCCGGTGGTCTCAAGAAAAAGAAGCCTGTGCAGGTGCAAGGTGCCCAGAAGGACGAAAACGCCCTTCGGATTAACCGTGAAATAACCGCCTCCCAGGTGCGCCTGGTGGGGGACAACGTCCCCGAACCGGGTATCTATCCCTTTACCAAGGCCCTGGCCCTGGCTCAGGAGCTGGAGCTGGACCTGGTGGAAATCAGCGCCAAGGCAGACCCGCCTGTGTGCAAGATCCTGGACTACCAGAAGTACTTGTACCAGCAGCGGAAGAAGGCCAAGGAAATGAAAGCCAACGCTGCGAAGATTGTGATCAAGGAAATCCGCTTCGGCCCCAACACGGACGAACACGACTTCCAGTTCAAGCTCAAGCATGCGCAGGAGTTCCTGCAGGAAGGATCCAAGGTGAAAGCCTCCATCTTCTTCCGCGGACGCTCCATCCAGTTTGCCGAACAAGGGGAGAAGCAGCTGCTTCGCTTCGCCGTGGAACTGGAAGAATACGGCCGCCCGGAAAGCATGCCCACCCTGGAAGGCAAGCGTATGACCATGATGCTGGCTCCCATTAAGAAGAAATAAGGAACAATCCTTATATATTGTATTATTAATTAATTGTTTAACACAATGGCAAAGCTTAAAACCAACTCCGGTGCCAAAAAGCGCTTTACGCTTACCGGATCGGGAAAAATCAAGAGGAAGCACGCTTACCACAGCCACATCCTCACCAAGAAGACCAAGAAACAGAAACGCAACCTGGACCACTTCGCCATCCTCGAGAAGGACGACTACGGCCGCGTGAAGGAACTTCTTGTAATGTAATTATTGTTTAACTGGAACGCAGTCCGAAAGCACCTCTTTCCTAGAAAAGGGTCACTGCCTCCAAAAAAGTAAAATTTATGCCTAGATCAGTTAATTCTGTTGCCTCAAGGGCACGCCGCAAGAAGATTCTTTCCAGAACCCGCGGCAACTTCCTGTCCCGCAAGAATGTCTGGACAGTTGCAAAGAACACCTACGAAAAAGGTCTCACCTACGCCTACCGCGACCGCAAGGCCAAGAAGCGCGAGTTCCGTTCCCTGTGGATCCAGCGTATCAACGCCGCCGCCCGTCAGTACGGTCTCACTTATTCCCAGCTCATGGGACGCCTGGCCAAGCAGAACATCGGTCTCAACCGTAAAGTTCTGGCCGACCTTGCCATGAACAACCCTCAGGCTTTTGAGGCTATCGTGAAATCTGTCAAGTAGTTTTTGCTGTTGTGAGCTGGAAGGAAATCATCCAAAATAAGTGGGTAAAGCTGGGCTTCTGGTCTGTGCTTTATATCGCATGGGTGATTTGGCTCGGAAACTATTGGTGGCTCCTGGGACTGGGAGTGATATTCGACCTTTTCATTACCAAAAAGGTGAATTGGCTCTTCTGGAAAAAGGAGTACGCCCCCGGAGAAAAGCATAATGTGTGGCTGGACTGGCTGGATGCCATCATCTTCGCCGTCGTAGTGGTCACCTTTATCAACATTTTCTTCTTCCAGGCCTTCAAGATTCCTTCCTCCTCCATGGAAAGTACGCTGTACACCGGAGACCATCTCTTCGTGTCCAAGCTTACGTACGGACCGCGCATCCCCCAGACGCCCCTCACCATTCCCTTTACGCACAACCAGATTTTTGGCCATGAGAGCTATTCCACCCTCATCCAGAATAAGTACCGTCGCCTGAAGGGCTTCCGTGAGGTAGAAAGAGGAGATATCGTGGTATTTGGCTTCCCCAACGGAGATACCGTTCTCACCCGCCGTCCCGCCGACGATTATTACGCCTGGGTACGGGCCATAGGCCGGGAAGAAACCATCAGACTGTACGGTCCCGTCATCGTGCGTCCCGCCGATAAAAAGGACCATTACGTCAAGCGCTGTGTCGCCGTTGCCGGTGATACGCTGGAAGTAAAGGAAGGTCTGGTGTATGTAAACGGTGAAAAAGAAGCGGATGTGCCAGGCCGCCAGCTCACCTATCAGGTGACCACCACCGGCTCCCGCATCAACTCGCTGAAATTGGAGGAAATCGGCCTGAACATGAGTGAACTTTATTTCGACTCCCGTCTGCCCGGCTATCCCATGATGCCGCTCACAGAGGAGATGTTGGAGAAAGTGAAGGAAATCAAGACCGTGGTGGACATCAAGTCCAACGTGGAAAAATATCCTCTCTCCGGTCAGGATTCGGCCATCTTCCCGTACAACCAGCGCTGGACCTGCGATTACTTCGGCCCCGTTTGGGTTCCGGCCAAAGGCGCCACTGTGGAACTGGACATGGAAAACCTGCCGCTCTATGAGCGCATCATCCGTGACTACGAACACAACACGCTGCAGGTGAAAGATGAGACCATCCTCATCAACGGAGAAGTAGCAACAACGTACACTTTCCAGCAAGACTATTACTTCATGATGGGCGATAACCGCCACAATTCCCTGGATTCCCGTTATTGGGGATTCGTTCCGGAAGACCACATCGTGGGAACCCCGTCCATCATTTGGCTGTCAACAGACGCTAGCAAAAGCTTCCCCAAAAGCATCCGGTGGAAACGGTTTTTCAAAATCGTCTAACACCCCAAACAAGTAACAATTAAAAAGTAAAATATTATGTCAAAGGTTTGTCAGATAACCGGTAGGAAGAGAATGATCGGCAACAACGTCGCCCATTCCAAGCTGAAGAAGTTCTGGTCTGAAAGCGAACAGCGTTTCATCACCCTGAAGGTGACCACCAAGGGCATGCGCATCATCGAGAAGAATGGTCTCGACGCCACCCTCAAAGCCGCCCAGGAGAAAGGATACGTGAACCTTGTTTAACCCTTTTAATCCTTAAGTATTATGGCAAAGAAACAGAAAGGAAACAGGGTGCAGGTCATCCTGGAGTGCACAGAGCAGAAGGCCAGCGGTGTTCCTGGTATGTCCCGTTACATCACCACCAAGAACAAGAAGAACACCCCTGAGCGTCTTGAGCGCATGAAGTACAACCCGTACCTCAAGAAAGTAACCCTCCACCGTGAGATTAAATAATTTTGAACTATGGCAAAGAAAGCAGTTGCAACCTTCGACGCTAAAGCCGGTGCCAAGCACATGGTGAAGGTTATCCGTATGGAAAAGAGCCCCAAGACCGGTGCCTACGTTTTCGTAGAGCAGCTGGTAGAAGAGGGTAAGGAGAAGGATTTCTTCAACAAGAAGTAGTGAAGAATCCAGGTTAGAGGATTCCGGGTGCAAAACAGTACGTTTATGCTCCCGGAATCTTGTTTTTAGGCCATCCGGGAGCAAATGGGCCTGTTTTTGCTCCCTAAACAAAAAAATCATGTCACTATACATTCCAAAGAATTACCGGAATCTGCTGGGCGGTGCCGAGCAGACCGAAAAGGCCATCAAGGCCGTGAAAGATATGTTTCAGGAGAATCTGAGCGCCCAGCTGGCCTTGCTGCGTGTGACGGCGCCCATGATGGTGCTTTCCGGGCAGGGCCTGAACGATGACCTTAACGGCGTGGAGCGTCCTGTAAAGTTCCCCGTGAAAACGCTGGGAGACGCCCCTGCAGAAGTGGTGCATTCCCTGGCCAAGTGGAAACGCTTGAAGCTGGCTGAATTGGGCGTACAGCCCGGCCGCGGGATCTATACGGACATGAACGCCTTGCGTCCGGACGAGGACCTGGACAATCTCCATTCCATCTACGTGGACCAGTGGGACTGGGAGAAAGTAATGCTGCCGGAACAACGTACGCTGGAGTACCTGAAAAAGACGGTCCGCCGCATCTACGAGGCCGTCAAAGTAACCGAGAACAAACTTTACGTGGAGTTTCCGCAGATTACGCCGGCGCTTCCGGAAGATATCTTCTTTATCCACGCTGAGGAACTGCGTCAGCGTTATCCTTCCTTTACGCCCAAGGAGCGCGAAAATGCCATCGTGAAAGAGCACGGGGCCGTTTTTGTGATCGGCATTGGCGGAAAACTGGCCGATGGCACCCTGCACGACGGACGTGCCGCCGACTACGATGACTGGAGCACGCCGGGTCCCGACGGTCTGCCGGGCCTCAACGGGGACATCCTTCTGTGGAATCCCGTGCTGGGCAGTGCCTTTGAGATTTCCAGTATGGGTATCCGCGTGAGTCCGGAATCCCTCCGGCGCCAACTGGAGGAACGCGGCGAACAGCACAAGGCATCCCTTTACTTCCACCGTTTGCTGTTGGACGGCAAGTTGCCGCAGACCATCGGCGGCGGTATCGGCCAGTCCCGTCTTTGCATGTTCCTGCTGCGGAAGGCCCACATCGGCGAAATCCAAAGCGCCATCTGGCCGCAGGAAATGCGCCAAGCCTGTCGCGAAGCCGGGATCGAACTGGCTTAGCGCTTGCTTTCCCCATAGAAAAATCTTATCTTTGTAAACTATGGGAATATTCGATAAAGGCGTCAAGAAAACCAATCTGAACTTCTTCCAGAAGCTCGGAAGGGCCATTACGGGCAAGTCCAAGGTGGACGAAGATGTGCTGGATGCGCTGGAGGAAGCCCTCCTGGGCAGCGATATGGGCGTAGACACCACGCTCAAGCTCATCGACAACATCGAAGACCGCGTGGAGAAAGACAAGTATGTGGATCTGGAGGAGCTCACCGCCCTCATCCGGGATGAGATTGCAAACCTGATGGGAGACGATGCCCCGGTCCAGCCTTTCGACTTTACCAAGAAGCCGTACGTGATGCTCATCGTGGGCGTGAACGGGGTGGGGAAGACCACCACCATCGGCAAACTGGCCGCTATGCTCACCAAGCAGGGCAAGAGAGTGGTCATCGGAGCGGCCGATACCTTCCGCGCCGCCGCCGTGGACCAGCTCAGCATCTGGGCGGAGCGCGCCGGTGCAGACCTGGTGAAGCAGCCTATGGGCGCGGATCCGGCCTCCGTGGCGTTCGATACCGTGAAATCGGCCGTGGCCAAAGGGGCCGACGTGGTGCTCATCGACACCGCCGGCCGCCTGCACAACCGCGTGGACCTGATGAACGAGCTCACCAAAATCCGCAACGTCATCCGCCGGGTGGTGCCGGATGCCCCGCACGAGGTCCTGCTGGTGCTGGACGCTTCCACCGGGCAGAATGCCTTCGTCCAGGCCAAGGAGTTCTCCAAGGCCACGGACGTCACGGCCCTGGCCGTCACCAAATTGGACGGCAGCGCCAAAGGCGGCGTAGTGGTGGGCATCGTGGACCAGTTCAAGTTCCCCATCAAGTTTCTGGGCATCGGCGAAGGGGTGGAAGACCTCAAAGTCTTTGACAAAGAAGAATTCGTAGAAGATTTGTTTAAATTGGAAGATATACAATGAAGTTAAGTTACAATTGGCTCAAAGAGTATCTGAAGTGTGACCTCACGCCCGAACAGGTGGCAGAGGCCATGACCTCCATCGGCATCGAGGTGGATTCCGTGGAAATGCAGGAAGTGATTCCCGGCGGTTTGGCCGGCGTAGTGGTGGCCCAGGTCCTTACCTGTGAGGCCCATCCGGACAGCGACCACCTGCACATCACCACGGTGAACGACGGCTCCCCGGAACCCGTCCAGGTTGTATGCGGCGCGCCCAACGTGGCGGCTGGCCAGAAGGTGCTCTTTGCCCGCATCGGCACGGTGCTGCCCGGAGACTTCAAGATCAAGAAATCCAAGATCCGCGGCGTGGAGAGTTTCGGCATGATCTGCGCAGAGGACGAACTGGGCATCGGCGCCAGCCACGCCGGCATTATGGTCCTTCCGGCCGATGCCGTGGTGGGCACTCCCGCCAAGGAATACCTGCAGCTGAAAGACGAGGCCGTCATTGAATACGAAATCACCGCCAACCGCATCGACGCCGCCTCTCACATCGGCGTCGCCCGTGACCTGTACGGCTACCTCAAGAGCCGCGACATCCCGGCCCGGTTGTGCATCCCTTCCGTGGACGCTTTCCAGGAAGGGGAGGGTGAATCCATCCCCGTGGAGGTGCTGGACACCGCCGGCGCCCCGCGCTATGTGGGCATCACCCTGAAAGGCGTCCAGGTGGCCCCCAGCCCGGAATGGCTGCAGGAGCGCCTGCTTTCCATCGGCCTGAAGCCCATCAACAACGTGGTGGACATCAGCAACTTCGTGCTGTTCGAGACCGGCCAGCCCCTGCACACCTTCGACGCCGACAAGACCGGCGGAAAGGTAATCGTGCGCCGTGCGGCCGAAGGAGAACCCATCCGCACCCTGGACGGCGTGGAGCGCAAACTGGCCGCCTGCGATATGGTAATTGCCAATGAGGATGGCCCTATGTGCATCGCCGGCGTGTTCGGTGGAGAAGATTCCGGCGTAAGTGACAATACGGTGAACGTGTTCATCGAAGGCGCCTACTTCGACCCTGTGAGCATCCGCAAGACCGCCAAGAGCCAGCAGCTTAGCACGGATGCCAGCTTCCGCTTCGAACGCGGCGCAGACCCCGAGGCCGCCCTTTACGCCGCCAAGCGCGCCGCCCTCCTCATTCAGGAGGTGGCCGGTGGCAAAGTCATCGGCTCGCTCCGGGAAGTGTATCCGCAGCGCATCGAGCGTGCCCAGATTGAACTGGACTATGCCCGCATCGAGCATTTCATCGGCAAGAAGATTGGCTGGAAGACCATCGAAAAGATTCTGGAAGGCCTGAACTACCAGTTTGTGCAGGAATGGGACGGCGGCGCCCTGGTGGCCGCTCCCACCTATATGGTGGACGTCACGCGCGAATGCGACGTGGTGGAGGAAATCCTCCGCATCTACGGCTACAACAACATTGAACTTCCGGGCAGTCTGCGTATGAGCGTGAACCCGTCGCAGCAGCCGGATCCGGAAGCCACCCGCAATGCCATTTCCAACTGGCTGGCCGCCAACGGTTTCGTGGAGACCATGAATAATTCCCTCACCAAGGAGGAATATTATACCAAGCTGGAAACCTTCCCGCCCGAAAAATGCGTGCACATTGTGAACCCGCTGTCGCAGGACCTGAACGTGATGCGCCAGACGCTTCTGCTCAACGGTCTTGAGGTAGTGGCCTACAACCTGAACCGCCAGGCTACCTCCCTGCGTTTCTTCGAGTACGGTTCCGTGTACCAGCGTCTGCCGGAAACGGAAGGCACCACCCTGGCCGGCTATGAAGAGCACCGCTGCTTCTCCCTCTTTATCAGCGGCACGCCGGATAAGATGTGGCGCAGCGCAGCCCAGAAGTCCAGCTTCTTCCAGCTCAAAGGCTATGTAGAGGCCCTGATGGCCCGTTACAGGATCGATGCGACCACCCTTCAGATGGGATCGGCCCCGGCCGACCTCTTCTCCGAAGGCATCACCTACAGCCTGCCCGGCAAGGAGCCCAGGCAGCTGGCCGTGCTGGGTTGTATGAACCCGGTGCTGTGCAAACGCTTCGGCATCAAGCAGCCCGTCTTCGCCGCTGAAATCAATTGGGAGGTCCTGTTCACGCTCATCAAGCGCGACAAGTTCTCCTTCAAGGAACTGCCCAAGTTCCCGGAAGTGCGTCGTGACCTTGCCCTCCTCCTGGACGAAAAGGTGGCCTATGCCGATGTCCGCAAATCCGCCGTCCGTGCCGGTAAGAAACTCATCAAGAGCGTCACGCTCTTCGACGTATACCGTGGGGAGAAGATCCCTGCCGGCAAGAAGCAGTATGCCCTGAATTTCGTCCTGCAGGACCCGGAACGTACCCTCACGGATGTGGAGGTGGAAAAGACCATGGAACGCGTGCTGAGCGCCCTCCAGAATGAATTAGGAGCCGTTCTCAGATAGTGCGGAAGGCCCTTTATATGATGCTTCTCCTGCTGCTGGCGGTCTCATGCGGACCGCGGCGGATCAGTCGTGATAACATGGAGGAGATCATGTATCAGGTGCTGTTGCAGGACCAGCAGATCAAGTACGACCACAAACTAAGGTTGCAGGCCGATACTTGCCTGGTGTACGAGGCCATCTTCGAGGAATACGGCTACGATACGGACGACTTCCTGTATAGCCTGGAATACTATCTGGCCGAACCCGCCAAGTTTGAAAAGATTATGGAACGGGTAGGGGACCGTCTGGACAAGGAAGTCTCCGTAGTTCGCGCGGAGGTCCGCCAGATGCAGTGGCGGGAAAGGCTTCTGCGCATTTACAATATGCAGCCGGATACCAGCCGGCGCCCGCAGCCCCGCGTACGCCCGGTGGATACCCTTCCCCTGCGCTTTGGCGGAGACTCCCTGCGGGTGGTTACCCCCTGGGATTCCCTGCTCCATGTGCCCCAGGATTCGCTGCTTTTTGTTAGAGATTCGTTATGAGGCGTTTTGCTGCCAAATACCTGTACACGCTCCAGTCCCGTGAGCCGCTCCGCAATGCTTTTGTGGAGGTGGACCAGGACGGCACCATCCTGCGTATCGGCCCTTGTGAGGAAGGGGAGACCCTGCTGGACGGGGCCATCGTACCGGGCTTTGTGAACGCGCACTGCCACGCGGAACTTTCCTATATGAAGGGACTTTTCCGCAAGGGAACGGGAATGGCCGGTTTCATCGACCAGATCAACGCCCTGCGAGACACGTCTTCTCTGGAAACCAAGCGCGCCTGCCTGAAAGAAGCCCTGGACCAGCTCTGGGAGCAAGGTGTGGTGGCCATGGCCGATATCTCCAACTGTGACGATTCCTTCGCGCTGAAGGCGGAGCACCCGCTGTACACCCGCACGTTCCTGGAAGTGTTCGGAGCGCAGCCGGGCGAATGTGCAGCGGTGATGGAGGGCGTGAATGCCTTGCAGGAGCGGGCCGAAGCCTTCGGCCTGGATGCCGCCCCCACGCCCCATTCCTGTTATACGATGAGCCCGGAACTGCTCACGGCATCGGCCGTGGAGGGGCTTAAAAGCGGTTTTCTGTCCTATCACAGCGAGGAGTCGGAAGAGGAAGAGGAGATGATGCGCAGCGGCTCCGGTCCCATGTGGGACAACCGGGTGGCCAATGGGATTCCCACGCCGCCGGTCACCGGAACGTCTTCGCTGGCCTATTTCCTGGACCGCCTGTTAGCGGGCGGCCTGTCGGCCCCCGTTCCCGGCCACGTGTTATTGGTGCACGAATGCTGTATAACGGCAGAAGGTGCCGCCCTGGCCCGTCAGGTGCTGGCCCATCCTTTCCTGGCGGTGTGTCCGTTGTCTAATCTGTTCATCCATAACACCTTGCCGCCCATCCCCGTGATGCGGGCTTCCGGAATTCCCATCTGTGTGGGAACGGATTCCCTCTCGTCCAACGACCAGCTGAACATAATAGCGGAGCTTTACTGTCTGCAGCAGGCCTTCGACGTGCCGCTGGGAGAACTGCTGGAATGGGCCTGCCTCAACGGCGCCCGCTTCCTGGGCAAGGAAGACGTCCTGGGCAGCATCGCCCCCGGCAAGAAGCCCGGCCTTGCACTCATTTCTTGTCTTTCTGAGTCCTCTTCTTGTCATTCTGAGCGCAGCGAAGAATCTCCTCGATTAAGTGATAACAGCAAATCCATCCGCCTATGATGCGTGAAACTACGGTTTTCGGCCCCATTTTCAGCCGTCGGCTGGGGAGTTCGCTGGGTATCAATTTGTTGCCTCAGCGGGGGAAACTGTGCAACTTCGACTGCGTATACTGCGAGTGCGGCTGGAATAAGGACGGCCGGGAAGACCATACGCTTCCTACTGCGGAAGATGTACGGATGGCCTTGCAGAGCAAACTGGAGGCCTGTATCGCTGCCGGAACCCCCATCGATTCCATCACTTTCTCCGGGGACGGGGAGCCCACGCTGAACCCGGCCTTCCCGGAAATCATTGATCTCTGCCTGAAACTCCGAGACAGGTATTACCCGGCCGCGAAGGTGTCGGTGCTGTCCAATGCCACGCGCATCAGCGCGCCGGGCGTTTTCGAAGCGCTGTGCCGGGTGGACAATGCCATCCTGAAGCTGGATGCCGCCACCGACGAGCAGGCGGCGCTGGTCAATCGGCCGGTTGGAAGCTATCATGTGGAAGAAATCGTTCGGCAATTAAAGCGGTTCAACGGTAATTTTGTGCTGCAGACCTTGTTCCTGCGTGGTCCCGGCTGGGCCACGGAAGATTGGGTATCGGCCTGGATGGACCGGGTCCGGGAACTGAAACCCCGCGAGGTGATGGTATACACCATCGACCGGGAAACGCCCCTGTCGGGACTTGGCAAATATACGGAGGGGGAGATGCGTGCCCTGGTACAGCCCCTGATAGACGAAGGATATGTTATACAAATTAAAGGATAGAGCTATGTCAATTGCAAGTAAATACGGCTATACGCCGGACAAAGAGGCCATCGCCCGTCGCCTGGAGCGCATCGCCGGCGGTCTGGAAGAGATCGCGAACGAAGAATTGTACAAGAAGTGCTTCGGCATTATGGACCAGACCACCCTGGCCAATGACGACACTCCGGCATCCGTAAAAGCCATGATCGAGAAGGTGAACGGACTGGCCGTGGCCTATCCCGACTGGCCGCTGCCCGCCTCCTGCTGCGTGTATCCCAATTTCGCCTCCATCGTGGCTGAAACCCGCCAGGATCCCGCCCTGCACGTCACCTGCGTTGCCGGTTGTTTCCCCACCTCCCAGAGCTTCCTGGAAGTGAAACTGCATGAGATTGAGCTCGCCGTCCGCGGCGGGGCCGATGAAATTGACATCGTCCTGGCCCTGAACAGTTTCCTGGCAGGGGATTACGAGAAAGCTGGGGCCGAAATCAAGGCCGCCCGCGCATGCATCGACAAGGTGGCCGCCGAACTGGGCCGTCCCGTGATCCTGAAAGTGATCCTGGAAACCGGTCTGCTGCAAACCCCCGAGAACATAGCGGATGCCTCTTTCCTGGCCATGGAAAACGGCGCCGACTTCATCAAGACCTCTACCGGCAAGGTGAAGGTAAATGCCACCCCGCTGGCCGCTTACGTGATGTGCGAGAGCATCAAGAAGTATTATGAAGCCACCGGCAAGAAAGTGGGCTTCAAGGCCGCTGGTGGAATTGCCTCGGCCCTGGATGCCGTCTGTTACTGGACCATCGGACAGACCGTCCTGGGAGAGGAGTGGATGAACAAGACACTCTTCCGCTTCGGCGTTTCCAGCCTGGCCAACAAGCTATTAAGCGCCGTGGAGCAGAAGACCGTCACCTATTTCTAGTCTTCTTCTCACCAAAGATTCCATCTACATCCCGGGGTAGCATAATGCTTCCCGGGATGTGTTTTTGCTCATAAAACACTGTTTACCGTTATCGTAAGAAAAATAACGTAGAACAACTGTTGTTTCAGGAAATCGTAAAAAACAAATGCTGATTTTTTACGATAAGTCCATAAATTTTTGCATACTATTGTAGCCATAAATTTTTGATCTATGGCTAGATATGCAAACATCCTGAACGATGACGCCTGGAAGGTTGTCATCTTCACCCCCGGGAACGAGGAGCTCGTAGCCCGGATGCTGGAAGTCCTGATTCCCGGCAAGAAGATTAGCAAACTGGAATTCCGTCCCACGGAACAGCACGGTTTGTCAGTTTCGGACAAAATTAGTAATTTTGATGCGGTATGTACCTCAGACACAGGTGAGATGTTCATCGTGGAGATGCAGGGGCTGCCGCAGAACAGCTATGCGGACCGGATGCTGTGTTACGCATCGTTCCCCATCCGGATGCAGCTGGCGCAGAAGCTTAAGGACATCCACGACGGAAAGGTGAAGCCCATGGACTACAGCCTTCTTCCCATCTACGTGGTAAGTTTCGTGAACTTTTCCATCGGGCATGAGAAGGAGAAAATTCTGGAGGATGGTCTGGTAAGCCGATACTGCATCTGTTCGCCTTCAACCGGCGAAGTGATGACAGACAGTCTCCACTTTGTGTACCTGGAACTGGGCCGTCTGGAGGCGAAACTGGGTGAAGAGAATAAGTGCAAGAGCATTGTGGAGCAGCTGGCCTACAGTTTGAAGTACATGTGTGAACTCAAGGAGTGCCCAAAGAAGTTTGCGGACAGGCTGTTTCCGCTGCTGTTCGAGGCCAGTGAGTTCGCGAACATGGGGATAGACAAACAATTAAAAGTCAGTGAAATCATGAGAACTGAACTGGATCGCATAGCCGAAAACAACTACGCCCGGGAGCAGGGGCGTGAAGAAGTTCTTACGTATCTTCGTACACTGGGGATTCCGGAAGAGAAACTTGATGAAGCCAGGAAGTATTTGGAGAACAAGCCTAATAACTGTTTATAGTCCACTTCTTCCTACCAAGGATTCCATCTACATCCCGGGGTAGCGTAACGCTTCCCGGGATGTGTTTTTTTCATGTAAGGATGTGGGAAGAGTTTCCGTAGGGGGTAGATGTTTATCAAAAGAAAATATATATCTTTGTTGCGTGTTGGCTTACGCCCATAGTGTAAGCCGATGCAAGACATATTAGATGAAAGTGTATCGCTTTTATCCTTCATTAGAAATCTGGAAAATTTCAAACGTATCAAGGATAAGCAATTCGCTTCATCACCTGGTTTGGTGTACCGTGCCCTTCTGGCACTGTCTCCATACGGGTGTGGAGTAATGTTTATTTGATACGGGCATTCCAGAGCCTCTAATGAGATAAACGATGAGCTCCACACTTTTTTTGTGTACCCCCTCTCACGGGAAAACGTTGAAACCGAAACGTTTAACTATTTAAAATATTCTTACCGTATGAGACAAAAAGAACTGTATGAAGCACCCGAAACCGAGGTGCTGGAACTACGCCTGGAGGGCGTGATTGCCATGAGCAATTTTAGCAATGGCGAGGGAATGGATGACGATGATTAATTCTGTAAATGCGATGAAAAAGACATACTTAATGATGGCAGGTACCGTGCTGGTGTGCACGCTGGTTGCCTGCAATAAGGAACAGGAAGTAAAAGAGGAAACTAACCCTGAAAATGAAGTTGAACTGGTTACAGAGGTTATTCGCGCCAGTTGGGACGAAGGAGAAACCAAGGGAAACATTGCCGAAGTGGGCGGTGCATTCACCTGGTCAGAAGGAGACAAAATCGCCGTGCATACCAATAATGATGGTGGTACTTGGTACTATTCTCAAGCCCTGGTGGCTGGAGACGAAGGCCAGACCAGTGCCAACTTCACCACTACGTTCGCTGGAACCCGGGATGCCGTGGCCGTTTTCCCCAACAGTTTGGTAACGGAAGGCGCAGACGCTTTGTCCAGCGGTCTCACCGTAACACTTCCCTCCAGCTATCGTCTGGCCGATGTACTGGGTGACAAGGCTCCCACTCCGATGGTGGCCGTGAATACGGGCGAGACCCTGGCGTTCAAGCACTTGTGCGGCCTGCTCCGGCTCACGATAAATGGTATCCCGGCCGAAGCCACCAAACTTACGGTTGATTTCCTGGGCCGGAAGGTTTACGGCGACTTCACGATTGCCGCTGGCGACCTCGAGCCCGGTGAAGACGGTTGCATCATTTCTACAACTAGCCCCTCCGCCAATGATGTAATTACCATTACGGATCTGGATGGCAGCGCCAGTGTTACTGTGAACATTCCTCTGCCTGCCGGTACATACGACGATGTGGTAATTACCCCGTACAACGGTGGCGATGCGTTGGAACTGATGGCTGTCCGTCACATCAAGGGTGGCAGCTATACCGCCAGCCGTGCCCACCGCCGCAAACTCACCGCCACCCTGGTTTCCTTCACAATTAATGATAGCAATGATAAGGTTGTCTTTGCTCCTGGCAACTTACAGGCGGTGTTCGCTTCAGCCGGCTCCTCCTGCACCTGGAAATTTGCTGACTATCAATACTATACCGTGGGTGCGGGTGGAGCAAATACATCTATAGACGGGTCGGGTTCTGTTTCCAAAGCTGGTACGGTTGACCTTTTTGGTTGGGTTGGATACGGCGGAGCTAACAACAATTATGGGATAACCACTTCTGAAACCATGAATGTATACGGTGATTATCATGATGGAAGGTATTGGCCTGAATCCCTTAAAAATGATTGGGGCAAGCTTCCTATTGGTTCCTATGCTGTTGACACATGGCGGACTCTTTCAGCTGCCGAAGATAATACGGGAGAATGGAACTACCTCATTGAGTCCCGTGTGGGTGATAGGTTTGCCGAAGCATCAGTTAATTCAAAGTATGGAGTAATTATATTTCCGGATAATTACCATGGTCCTTTATACCCCAATAATATTAATACTCCAGTCTCTTGGAATAAGGATGACTTAAGTGATTATACGGTGGAAGAGTGGGAAATCTTAGAATCTGCAGGTTGCATTTTCCTGCCTTGTGGTGGCTATCGCAAAGATGATACTGAAGTAATCGCTCCTGACACCTACGCTTCTTACTGGTCAACTACTGCGGGTAATAGGGTGGTAATTCTATTTGCCAACAATGGATTTATGGATGCCGTACACTGGCAAGCTCGAGCAAACGCTTCCTCAGTCCGCCTTGTCCGCGACCTTTAGGAGCAAAAAGGGCCTCAAATGCTCCCGGTAGGGCAAGAAATGCTTTGCCGGGAGCGAAAGGTGCGCAAAATGCGCCTGGAGATCCTTCGGTCCAGATGAACCTCAGAATGACAAGTTAACCCCATGCTCGCAACAGTGAGATATCCAGACTCCTTGCGCCAGCAGGCGATAGCCCTTCACCTTCAGGGGAAGGGCTATAAGGCCATTGGGCACCAGTTGGGGCTCACTAGGGATACGGTGCGGAACTGGATTGCCAGTTACCGGGAAACAGGACGTACCGAAAGCGTACAAACCACCGGGCAGCTCAGGAATGGCCCTTCCTATCAAAGGAGGGAGGAGCGTTTCGCCGCTGCCCGGGAGGAGTACGAAAATAGTTCGGTTTCGCTGCTGTCCATTGCCCAGAAGCACGGACTCAACTACAACAATTTACGGAATTATCTGCTTCGCAATCATCCGGAGAGCACTCTCCTGCATACCTATGCCAAGCAATCGGCCAAGATGCAGGCCAGCATGGATGCCCAAATGGCCGCCATCCAGCAGCAGGGTGACGAATTCCTGGCCCAGATGCGGGAAGAATCTTCCCAGTCGGACCAGTAAGTTATCGGCCACCGCCGCCGTAACCGCCGCCGCTGAAGCCGCCGCCACCGCCATAAGAAGTGGAGCCGCCATATCCGCTGCTGCCGCTGTCACCGCTGGAGGAAGAATGGTTGGGGTTGCCGGTAAGCTCGGCAGTGCGCAGCGTAGAGGCCAGCGTGTCACTGATAGTGAGCAGGGAAGGCAGGGTGGTGGCATCGTAGGGGAAAGCCTGGGCGAAGAGGGCCGGATCAATGTCTTTCAGCTGCTGTGCCACTTTGTCGGCCAGGCCGAATAGACCGGCATAGACCAGGTATTCCTTCCATAACATCGCATCTACGGTTTCCCTTTCGTTTATCAGGGTGAAATCTTCCAGGTACTTCCGCAGGCCTGCCAGATGGCGCGCCTGCTCCTGGCCTTCGGGGGAGTAATCCCCGTATTTGCGCCAGTCTTTGCGCTTGAGGTATTGGATGGAGTGGGTACGGGATTCGCTGGACCAGCCGTAGACTTCCAGGTCATGGGCCCGGGCCCAGTTGGAGAATTCTTTGTCTTCCAGGACACCATCGGTCCCGGCCGCCTCTTTCAGCAGGTCATAGAATTCCCGGGCCGATTTGTCCAGGGTTTCGGGATCCTTGTCCGTGAACGTGAGTTTCACGGGACCTTCCATCTCACGTGAGGCTTTCAGATAGCCGCCATGGACCAGCCGGAGAATCTCCGCCAGGGCCAGGTTGTTTTTCTTTCCTTTTGCTCCCAGATCTTCCAGCACGATGTGGGCGGCATCCAGGTTCCCTTCCAGGGGAATGTCCCGGAACCAGTTCACGTCCTTGAGGTTGCGGATGCCCGTCACTTTCTTGATTTCCCGCTTGGATTTCTTGCCCAGCATGGCCCGGATGGGTTTGCGGAACAGCAGTACCATAATGAGGATGGTAAAGAACATCGCTATTCCGGAGGCGATGCCGTCATCCTCCTCCTCTTCTTCTTTTTTGTCGCCGAAATCGGCCCCTACCATGGCTATGTCCAGTACGTCCTGGAAATCGCGGTCCTGCACGCTTTCACTCTCGAAATAGCCTTTGTCCAAGCGCAGCAGGACAATGACCGAATGCGACTTTTTCAGGGGTTCAATGGATTCAAACACCACTTTCCCGTCTTCGAAGGAAGTGCGACCGCCAAAGCCGAAACCCCAGGCGCGGGTGTTGAGCGTATCCAGTTGAAGTTCCTTGGCATCAATGGTAACCTTCACGTGTTCCGGGGGAGAAGAAAGCCCCGGGGAGACCACCTGCAGGTGCAGCATGTCGTAGTCGTTCAGGGACTTGATGGCGTTGGTCATCCCGTAGATGGCGCGGAACACGTGGTCTCCGTGAGAGCCTACGCCCCAGCACAATTCCACCCCATCATCTTTATGGATAATGCCGGAGTGGCCGGCTTTCTCTTCCAGGCTGCGGTCCACATCCCATTCTCCATCGTCCTGGAACCTTACGCCTTTCTCATCAATCACTGCGAAGTTCCTGATCTTGATGTCTCCCAGATTCTTCCGGACCAGATACCATTCGGTAATGTCGTCCCCGGTATTGATGTCCCAGGTTTCACAGACCACGATCCCGCCTTTGGACAGGAGGGTAATCTGGATGTCCAGGTCTTTGACGCGCTGCTTGTTGGCGGCGGAAAGGGAGATGGCGAGCGGGAGCAGGGCCAGCAAAAGGAAGAGTTTCAGGTTGAGGCGCATAGCAAGGGTCATTTTTACAAAGATAGTGATTTGAAGGGAGTGATGTTAATTATTTTTTGCTAATTTTGTATATGAGTAATCAAAACCCTTTTTCTGCCCAGAACCGTCAGCAGCAACTCCAGTCGCCTGACCAGATAGGCAGCACCCTCAAGATAACAGCCCTGCCCACTTATCTTTTAGCTTTCACGGCGCTGTTATTATTGGCTGCTTTTTTCGTATGGGGTTTCCTGGGCAGCGTTTCCGACAAGGTTTGTTATAACGGCGTGGTGTTCCCCCTGGAGGGGACAACGGATGTTTCCCTGCCCAACCGGGGGATGGTACGTACTATGTTCGTCCGTAACGGAGACCCTGTCACGGCGGGACAGTCCATCGCCCTCATCTCGATGGAGGACAGTTACAGCATCCTTACCAGTACGGTGGAAGGTACGGTCATCAGTACCAAGATGGACAATGAACCCTTCGAGGCCTTTGAACCCATCATCAGCGTGGTCAGCGGAACGGACCGCCAGTCCACCCGCGCTATGCTCATCGCCTTCATCGACAATGCCGGCCAGCGGGATTTGCGTGAAGGTATGATGGCACAGGTGTGGCCGGAAGATGAAAAACGGGACGAAATAGGCTATGTGAGAGGGCGGGTAGTACGCATAGACCGCTATCCCGTTTCTGCGAACGAAGTACGCCAGACCCTCAAGAGCGAGGAGATGGCCCGCCGCCTGCTGGAGTCGGGCGAGACCTTGTATCAAGTGAATATAGAGCTCCTGCCCTCGCCGGAGAATCCCGAAGAGTACGACTGGTCCTTCGGCCAGCCTGAAGATGTCAATATGAATGTGGGAACCTATTGCTCGGTCCTGAGCGAAACACGTCGCCGCAGCATGTTCCAATACCTGTTTGAGGAAGCCAGGACGCGCTTCCGGGCAGTCCAACTGCGTTTGGAATGAAAAAGGAGTCCAAGTCCACCCTCGCGCTTATCGGCCGCTTCATCCGAGGCTGCCGGGGGTTCTTTCTGGTCACCTTCCTGCTGCTGATAGCAGATATGGCTTCCTACCTGCTCCCGCCTTTCTTCCAGCAGGTATACACGGACAACATCATCACGCACAAGAACCCGGAATGGTTCACCCCTATGATGATTTTCTATTTCCTGCTGTTCGTGTTGGAACTCACTATGTGGCTGCTGCTGAACCCCCTTCGCAGAAGGGAATTCACCAAGCTGGGCATCCAGACCTCGTCGCGGTATGTCCTGTCTCTGCTGCAGCTTCCTATGAGTGCCGTGGACCGCTTCACGGCCGGAGAACTGGTGGCCCGTTACTCCAGCATCAAGAACCTGGGCGCGGCCATGGACCACTTCTCCTATGCGCTGGTGATTGTAATCCGTCCGGTGATCTGTGCCTGGCTGCTTATGTTGTACAGCTGGAAACTTGGCTTGGTGGTGGTGCTGTCTATGGTGGCACTGGTAGTGGCCACCCGCATGACCGCCAGTACCATTAAAAAGAGAGCCAAGGGATCGGAGGTGACAGATGCCCGTCTGCAGGGTGTTACCATGACCGGCATCAAGAATATGGAGACCATCAAGTCCATGGGCGGCGAAAGAATTTTCTATTCCCAGTGGGAACAGACGTATGTGAAAGCGTTGAACGCCCGGGTGCGGACCACCACCAATACCATGGCCATCGGCTCCATCCCTTTGTTGGTACTCAATGTCTGCAACGCCCTGATCCTCTGTCTGGGTGCCTGGTATATCCTGCAGGGAGAGCTCACGCCCGGTATGTTGCTGGCTTCCCAGGCGCTGGCCACCAGCATAACTTTCCCCATCAATTCGGTGGTGGGTTCTACGCAGGAGATCTATCGTTCGCACGCCGCTATGGAGCGGCTGGAGGAAGTGGAGGAAGCCAGCCGGGACCAGTCCCTGACGCTCCCGGATCTGGATTCTTTGCCGGAACAGCCCAAGCTCAGGGGAGAGGTGGAACTGCGCAATGTCACATTCGGCTATGACCGGAGCCAGCCGCCGGTGCTCAAAAACTTCTCGCTCAAGATTGCGCCCGGCGAAAGAGTGGCCTTCGTGGGCTTTTCCGGTTGCGGCAAAAGCACCATCGCCAAACTTATCTCCGGCCTGTATGAACCCTGGGAAGGGGAAGTCCTGTTGGACGGCATCCCCGTCCGGGAAGTGAACCGTGTGGTGAAGAACAACTCTCTTTCGGTGGTGAACCAGGACATTACGTTATTCGAAGGCACCATCGCCGACAATATCAAGATGTGGGATAACTCCATCGAGGATTTCTCTATGGTTATGGCCGCCTACGACGCCCAGATTCACGAGGATATCGCCGGACGTCCCGGCGCCTACCAGTCGCGTCTTTCGGAGAACGGCAAGAACTTCAGCGGCGGGCAGCGCCAGCGCATCGAGATTGCCACCGCCCTGGCCAAAGACCCCACCATCCTCATTATGGACGAGGGAACATCGGCCCTGGATCCCAAGACGGAACAGCGGGTGATGGACCACATCAGTGGCCTGGGCATTACGCTCATCCTCATCGCCCACCGCCTGAGCACCATCCGCGACTGCGACTGTATCTATGTAATGGAACACGGGCATTTGCTGCAAAAGGGTTCACACGAGGAACTCCTGCAGCAGGAAGGCCTGTACCGCGAACTGATTCAATACGCCTGACCTATGAACAATCCTTTCTTCGACCAGCTGGTGCAGCGAATTGAGGGCGACCGTCAGGCCCTGAATCAGACCGCCGACCTCTTCCGGGGTATGATCGACCGGAAGATGTGGGAAAAGATCACCCAGCAGCGGGAAATCCCCACCAACCTGGATCAGCTGGAGGAACTCTTCTATCGGCACCAGATCTTCTTCCGCCAATTGACATTGGAAGGCAAATGGTGGCGGCGCTGTTCGGGCAAAATGCTTGCCTTCACCGTGGAAGAAGACCTTCCCGTGATCCTGACGCCCCATTTTGCCGATTATACCTTCGTCCATCCCCGGACGGGCCGTCGCTGTTCGGCCAGGAAGGACGCCTCCCTGCTCAAGGACGATGCCTTCACCCTCTGCTATCCGCTGCCGCCCGGAAAACTGACGGTTTCTTCCTTTATGGCACACGCCTTCCGGCAGTTGAACAGCCTCGATTATATCTGTGCCCTGCTGGCCTGTCTGGGCGTGGTCCTGCTCACTATGGTCACGCCGTACATCTGCAAACTGCTGTTCAACGAGGTAATCCCGTCGGGCGATGCCGCCCAGATTACCCCCATCGCCGTGCTGCTGTTCAGCGCTGCGGCGGGGCTGGTGATGGTGCAGCTGTCCCGCAATTACCTGGTGGTGCGGATGAAGGACAAGACGGAATATGCCCTGCAAACGCCGCTGATGACCCGCCTGCTTATGCTGCCCACCACCTTCTTCAAGCAGTATGCGCCCGGCGATCTTTCCAACCGGGTCCTGTCGGTGGTTCGGACTTTCTCCCGGCTCACGGAAGATATGCTGTCCACCATCCTCTCCCTGCTGTTCACGGCCGTTATGTTCGTGCAGTTCTTTACCTACGGCGGCCCGCTGCTGTGGACCGGCATCCTGGTAATTGCCTTCTATCTGCTGGCCATCTACAGCGTGTATTATTTCCGGAAGAATGTGCAGAACAGCGCCAATGCCAGCGCCTCCAAGCTTACCGGCCTTATCTATAATCTGGTGTCCGGTGCCCAGAAGATTCGCACCAACGGGGCCGAGATCCGGGCTTTCCGGCACTGGGCCGTGGCCTATGAGCCCTCCGAGCCCAATGGCAGCCGCTATCCGGCTATGTTCAGTATCGGCAATTCCATCAGTTACAATTTCCGCCTGGTGCCGTTGCTGGTCACGATGATTGCCGCCTGGCACTATGGCCTGGGGCTTTCGGACTATATCGCCTATTGCAGCGTGTTGGCCATCGCCACCCGTGCGGTGGAAGATTTCGAACGGATCACCAAGGATGTGGCGGTGCTGGGGCCCGAAATCAGGCTCTGCGAACCCATCCTGGAGGCCGAATCCGAGTCCCAGTCCGGCCAGGTGCTATTGCGGGAAGTAAGCGGAAGGATTGAAATCAAGGGCCTTAAATTCCGCTACGCGGAGAATATGCCTTATATCTTCGACGGCCTGGACCTGAGCATCAATCCCGGCGACTACGTGGCGCTCGTGGGCCCCTCCGGCTGCGGAAAATCCACGCTGGTGCGCCTGATGCTGGGTTTCGAGCAGGCCGAAAGCGGTTCCATCTTCTACGACGAACACAACCTGGACGAGGTAAACAAGCCCAGCCTGCGCCGCTATTGCGTAAGCATCTGCCTGCAGGACGGCCAGCTGGTGGAGGGAACCATCCGCGACAACATCCTTTTCGGCAATGCCTGGTATACCGACGAGCAGGTTTGGGAAGCCGCCCGTATGGCCGCCCTGGACAAGGACATCCAGGATATGCCGCTGGGGTTGGATACCCGTATTACGGCCGATGGACAGGGCGTTTCCGGCGGTCAGCGCCAGCGCATCCTCATGGCCCGCGCCCTGATCCGCAAGCCCAGGATTGTGTTCCTGGACGAGGCAACATCGGCCCTGGACAATATCAGCCAGTACAAGATTGCCCAGAATCTGGCCCGGATGAAATGTACGCGCATCACCATTGCGCACCGCATGAGCACCATCCGGGAATGCAACCGCATCATCGTGCTCAACGGAGGTCGGGTGGCCGAAGAAGGCAGCTATGACGAACTGGTGGCCAAGGGCGGCCTGTTCAGTGAAATCATTAAACGGCAGACGGTATGAGAAAGTGGATTTACGCCATCGTCCTCCTGTGCGGTTTTCCGCTGCTAAGCAGGGCCCAGAGTCTGGATGAAATCATCCGGCTGGCCCAGGACAGCACTATCCTGGCTTTCCAGAGCCGTTACCAGTTCGAGTATAATACCCAGCATTACGCTCAGTTCCAGGCGCTCCGTAAGCCGCAACTGGAGTTCCGTTTCACGCCCGGCTACCAGCGCATCATCGCCGATCCGGACCGCCCCTACGTGTACCTGCGCAACTTCGACCGCTTCTCAACGGCCGCGAAATTGAGGCTGAGCCAGAAAGTGACGGGCTGGGGCGGCGACGCTTTTGTGGAGAGCCAGGCCCTTTGGAGCGAATACTTCGGCCGGGATATCAACAACCGTCCCCGGGACATCGTGGCCGTTCCGTTCAGTGTGGGCTATCAGCAGTCCCTTATCGGCTATAATCCCTACCGTTGGGAGAAACTCGTGGAGGATCAGCGGCTGGAGGCTGCGCGGAAAGAACTGAACTACCAGCTCCACCGTATTGCCGAGGAAGCCACTATCCGCTTCTTCCGTCTGGCCTGCGCCCAGGGCAAGCTGGATATGTGCCTTCGCAACAAAGAGACGGCCGATACCTTGTATGCCATTGCCAAGGAGAAAGCCAGCATAGCCATGATCACGCTGGCCGAACTGCGCTCCCTGGAGCTGCAGCGGCTCAACGCCGCCAACGCGCTCCTGAGCGCCAGGGGAGAGGAGCAGCTGGCGCGGGAATCCCTGCTGTCCTATCTCCGTACGGACGCCATCCCTTCCGGTGCCCGGCTCAACGTACCCACCCACACCAAGCAGATCCTGCTCAGCGACGAAGATGTCCTGGAACTGGCCCGCAACAACAGTCCGGCCCTCCAGAAGAAAGAGATGGAGATTACAGAGGCCCTCCAGCAGCAACATAAAGTCCGCCGGGAGCAGGGCGTGAAAGTGGGTGTAGACCTAAGCGTGGGCATGCAGCAGATGAGCAACACCTTCATCGGCGCCTACCGCGATCCCCAGTTCTTTATGCTGGGAGGCATTACCCTCAGCGTGCCCATCATGGACCATGGTGCCGCCAAGAAGGGGGTAGCCGCTGCATCGGCCTGGAAAGCCCGCGAGGAACAAGCCCTGCGGGAGGAAGAACGCGCCCTGGCCGAAGACGTCAAAACCACGCTGGACAACCTCCGTTCCCACGAACAGCTGCTCACCCACACCGCCGAGGCCGTGGCCATGGCCGATGAAGTGTTCTCCCTCACGGCCGAAAACTACGCCAACGGCCTTTGCGACATCAACACCTACTCCCTGGCCCAAAGCCGCCGGGACAACGCCTACAACCAGCACCTGACGGCGCTGGCCGGCTACTGGACCACGTATTACCACCTATTAACCCTTACGCAGTATGAATAGGCATCTCGTTCTCATCGGCCTGCTCACCGTTCTCACCGCCTGTCATTCCCGCCAGTCGGCGCCCGTCCCGCCTGTCCAGGAGGAACCTGCCGCTGTCCCGGAGCAACAAGCCATCCCTGCAGTACAGGGCCGGAACCTCCAGCGCACCATTGAGGCCGAAGGTTTTTCCAGCAAGGGAAGCATCCAGGCCGTTACCGAAGTGCCCGTTTACAGCCGTATCGGCGAGCAAATCGTGGAGTTTGATATCATTTTGGGTCAGCGCATCCGCAAGGGACAAGTGGTGGTCCGGCTCAGCCAGGCGGTCCTTCAAGACAAGATTGCCCGCGGCCAGGCCGAACTGGAGAAGGCCGAATTCCAATACCAGTCCATCCTGATGGGACAGGGCTACAAGCGGGGCGAACTGGACAAAGCCCCCGAGGAAATCCGTCACCAGGCCCGCGTGAACAGCGGATACAATACCGCCAAGGCCGCTTTGCAGCAGTTGGAGCATGAACTGACCTACTGCACCATCACCGCTCCTGTCACGGGAGCCGTGAGCCGCATCGAGGCCACGCTTTATGGCGCTGCCACGCCCGGTGTCCCGCTCTTTTATATAGTGGACACCCAGCATTTGAAGGTTTGTTTCGATGTATTGGAAAACGAGCTCCACAAATTCCAGCAGGGAGCCCGGATTCAGGTGATTTCCGTTGCGTATCCTACCGAAGTTCACCAGGCCGTAGTATCGGCCATCAGTCCCGTGGTGGAGAAGAACGGCATGGTGCATCTGGAGGCCAGGCTTGAGCCCCATCCGCACCTGATGCCCGG
>CACYHF010000045.1 GCA_902774155.1 uncultured Bacteroidia bacterium
AAAATAGATGGGAATATCGCTGCAGATGGCATCCAGTTGCTGACGGGTGGGCATCTTCTCCTGGAAAACGATTGGATTCCAGCCGAAACCGAAGATGGACGTTGCACCTGTTTCCCGGGCCTTCTTGACGGCTCCGGGAACAAGTTCTTTTAGAAACTTTTCCGGATCGGCTCCAATGGCTACCGTACCGACAATCGGCAGGGCAACGCCAATCGAATAATGCGCATGACCGTTGCCGCAGGTGGGCATCACAAGACCCTTGCCGGTGTAGTCCACTATCTCTGTCTTGCCGGCTTCAATATAGGCGTCAGCGCCTTTCTTGTCGCCCACATAAACGAACTTGCCGTCCTTCACCGCAAAGGCTTCTGCCATCGGCTTTTCATCGGCCGTAAAAATCTTGCCATAGACCACAAGGTCGGCTTTTACAAAAACCTGGTTCATCGCTTTATTCTATTATATAATTAAAATCTGTTTTTATAGGCTGCAACGCGTTTGGCCACGTTGTCTTTGATATTGTTGTAGAAAATGGAGTAGTCGTCCTGGTGATAGCACTGCGGTCCGGCAAGGTCGGCCATTTCATTGGGCGTAGCTTGGGCGTTGGTTATCACCGTGCCACGGGCAAGACACAGCTGCGCATCGGCATCGATGTCACGGATGGCGGTTGCGCCGGTCGGGTCCATAACCATCGAGCCCAGGTTCATACTGGCAGCGGCATAAGTCTCGTCGCGCTTCCAGTTCAGCGGGTTGATGGCCACTCCGTTCTTGGCAATGATGAGGTTCGGGAGCGGCAAGTCCGCCTCCACATTCTTCGGGCCTTCGGCGTGCCAGCTTATGATGACACCCGTATCTGTTTCACCAGTTGCAAACTTAAAGTGCGGGTTGGCCTCCAGGTCCTCCTTCGTGATGGAATAGCCGATGGCGTATGCCGCCACCATCCGCTTATAGTAGTCGGGGTGCTCCTTGAAGTAGTCTTTCAATACCAGGCGGAGGATGGCTGCGCCTTGGCTGTGTCCCGCGATGACGAAGGGGCGGCCGTTGTTACAATGCTCAAAGTAGAAGTCCAATGCGGCGGTAATGTCGGTATAGGGAATGCCGATAAGAGCCGCATCAATGTTCCCGTCCTTCTCAAAGGCTTCAAACGCATGTTTCAGACTGCTCTGACGGTACAGCGGAATAAACAAGTTGGTGGATTCCTCAAACACGCTGGACTTAATGGCGTGCTCGATCGGTATCCCCGCCAGTAACTCGGCATTGTCGAGCGTTGCATAGTCGGGGTCACCCTCGTTCGCGCCCATGAATATGGTCGAGTAGATGTAGAACGTGTCGAATTCCTTGATAACCTCCGGCATCTTGTACCAGTTGGCTTTATTGGAATAATCAATGGGAATAATCTTGTCCATAGTCTTTTACAGCGCGTAATACTTGGTGAGGAAATAGGTCCTGTCCCAATCTACGATCTTCACCTCGGATTCCTTGGCGGGATGGATATCAAACTCGTCCAGTACCATCACCTCCTTGTTTTCCAAGGTGTAGAGCGGCCAATTATCCGACGGAACGCCCGTCTTGGCAAACTGGACCCACATCCGGCGCATGGTCCGGCAGAAGTTCTCGTCGAAAGCACGGCCCATATCGGAGGTGGCCTCCGGATGATTGAAAACGATGGCCAGTTCTATGGCATGTCCGCATTTCATGACGGGGTCTGGCGACTCCGGCGTGAAGAAATAGGTGTAGGATTTGCCGCTACCCATGGTCTGGCACTCTGAGAGTTTGATGATAGGCGCATTGAACCAGCTTTGGCTTAACAGGCTGGCGTCCGGCTGGAACCAGTCTCCCCCCACATCCTTCCTGTAACTGTCCACCAGCGCTTTTTCTTCTGCGGGCAACTGGGCGAGTTTCCCCTTCTTGCGCTCTTCTACCCAAACGCCCCAGCCTTCCAGGCCGAAACTGGACACGAAGAAGTTCATTTCGTCCTTGTTGCAGCCCACAAGGATTTCTATATCCTTGGCCGCACCGCCGGCATAGGCCGCAAAGGTGTCTGCAGGCAGATACTTCCCGTCCCGTTCGGGGAACTGGTGCAGGAAGAGGATGGCGCTGGCCGTCTCCAGGAGTTTCTCTCCAGACACCTTCAAGAGGTCCGTCACGGTTTTGCAGCCCAGCGCCTCCATCAGTTTTTCGGTGCACGCAATGGCCTCTTCCGGAGAGCGGGTCAGGTTAACGGAGCCGCTCTCGGCGATGAGCCGATGGAAGTACTTCTGGGATCCCGGAATCAGCGGAAGCAGGGTACAGCTTCCGGCGCCGGCCGATTCACCCCAGATGGTCACGTTTTCGGGATCTCCGCCGAAGCCTGCTATGTTCTCGTGCACCCACTTCAACGCCTTCACCTGATCCAGTAAGCCCAGGTTCTGGGCATCCGGATAATCTTTGCCGTCTGCCAGGTGAGACAGATGCAGGAAGCCCATCACGCCCAGCCTGTAGGCAATGGTAACAACGATGACATCCGGATTCTCCTTCACGAAATTGACGCAGTCAAAAATCGGGTCGATAGTTCCGCCTGCCTCAAAGGCACCGCCGTGAATCCAAACCATAACGGGTTTCTTCCCGGCAGCAGCCTCATCTGACTTAAAGACGTTCAGATACAGGCAGTCCTCATCCATATAATAAAGGGAGCCCGTTTCCAATTGTCCGTTGCCCAAGGCGCTATTCGCATTGTAATAGGCCTCATAGACGCCATCGTCCGGAACGATATCCACCGGAGCCTTCCAGCGCAGTTTCCCGACGGGTTGCCGGCCCACGTAAGGGATGCCCCTGAATACGGTGATATTGTCCTTCTTTCTGCCGACGAAAGTACCGTTGATGCACTTGACGGCCAGCGACCGGTCATAATTCCCATCGGTAATCGGCTTGTTCTCGCCGCCGTACATCTGTTTCAACAGTTCTCTGATCTCACTCTGTTCCATATATTACAGGATTCTCTTGTTTAAAGCATATAATACTTGGTCAGGAACCAGGTCCTGTCCCAATCCACGATTTTAACCTCGGATTCCTTGGCCGGGTGGATGTCGAATTCGTCCAGGACCATCACCTTCTTGTCCTTGAGGTCATAGAGCGGCCAGTCCGGGGACGGAACGCCAGTCCTGGCAAACTGCACCCACATCCCCCGCATAGCCTTTGAGAAGGCGGGATCATAGGGCCGTCCTTCAATACATTCCGGATGAGCGAAGACGATGGGTACTTCTTCAAAATGGGCACTCTTCCGGATAGGGTCTGAAGATTCCACCCTATAGTAATAAGTGTAGGATTTACCCCCGGCGAGGGTCTGGCACTCAGACATCCTGATAGCGCCCTCGATAAACCAGCTGTGACCGAAAAGACGGCTGTCCGGTTCCCAGTCCTCTACGGCGCCTTCCTTGCAGAAGCTTTCTATCTTCGCTTTTTCCTCATCCGTGAGCAGATGGGCATACTTCTTCGTCTTACGGTCCTTAGCCCACGCTTTGAATCCTTCCACAGTCCAGTCGGCAACGAAGCAGTTCATCTCGTCCTTGTTGCAACCCTGGAGGAAGGTAATATCCTTAGCCACGCCGTTTGCGTATTCTTTCCAGGGATCCAAGGGCAGGATGCGTCCGTCCCGCTCGGGGAAAAGGCGCAGGGCAACCGCTTGAGCACCTATTTCCACCAGTTTATCGGCCGGAAACTTCATCATCTCGGCGACGGTCTTGCAGCCAAGGGCCTTCAACAAATCATTGGTGGCCTCGATGGCTTCTTCACTGGAATTCGTCTGACAGGGGGCGCCACTCTGGGCGATAACCTTCTTGAAATACTGCTGGGAGCCTTTGAGCAGCGGCTGCATGGTCACGCTTCCTGCACCGGCCGATTCACCCCAGATGGTCACGTTATCCGGGTCTCCGCCGAAGGCTGCAATGTTCTCATGCACCCACTTCAGGGCCATCTGCTGGTCCAAAAGGCCCAGGTTCTGGGAGTCCGGATAGTCCTTGCCGTCCGGAAGATGTGATAAATGCAGGAAACCCAGGACGCCCAGCCTGTACTGGAGGGTAACGAAGATGACATCCGGATTCTCCTTTGTCAGGTTGGCACAGTCAAACAGATCCACTCCGGTTCCTCCGGAAACGAAAGCGCCGCCGTGAATCCACACCAGGACGGGTTTCTTCTTCCCCGGTTCATCATCGGCCTTCCACACATTCAGATACAGGCAGTCTTCACCCTGATACGCAATGACGGCTTTATCCTGGCAGGAAGCTTTGGGAAAATAAAAGGCTTCATATACGCCTTCGTCCGGCACAAAGCCTGCAGGGGCCTTCCAGCGCAGGTCTCCAACGGGCTGTTTACCTACGAAAGGAATACCCTTGAAGGAAATGACATTCTCCGTCTTCGTGCCCACGAAAGTACCGTTGATACACTTGACAGCCAGCGACTTGTCATAGGAGCCGCTTATCTTTTTATTCTCGCTAGCCATGTCTTTTCAGTTACTTTTTGCTTTTGTAAGCGGCCACACGCTTGGCCACGTTATCCTTGATGTTGTTATAGAAGAGTGCGTAGTCCTCGCCGTGACGACCATCCGGGCCGAAGAAATATTCGGCCACCTTGGCGGTCTCCTCGGTCATATTCTCACCCTTGGCATGGGTTACCACTACGCCGCGGTCCGGGAACACCTGCGCGTCAGCTCCCCTGTCCTGGATCTCCAGTTCGCCGGTCTTTTCGTTCGGCCAGAGCGAGCCCAGGTTCATGCTGGCCGGGGCATAGGTGTCGTCCAGCTTCCAGTTCAGCGGGTTGATGCTCATAGAGCCCGGCTGCAGAACGCAGGTATCGGCATTCACCTCCCTGTTTTTGGGACCTTCCGTGTTCCAGGTGATAATAACGCCCGTGTCGCACTCGCCCGTAGCAAACTTCATGTGCGGGTAAGTCTTGAACTCGTCTTTGGTGAAAGCGTAGCCAATAGGGTATGCGGCAACCATACGCTTATAATAATCCATATGCTCCGCAAAATACTTCTTAAGCACCATCTTGACGATGGCCGATCCCTGGCTATGGCTGGCGATGATGAAAGGACGGCCGTTGTTGTAGTGCTGGAAGTAATAGTCCAGCGCGGCTACGATGTCGCCATAAGGCATACCGGCAATGGATGCGTCGAAGATTCCATCCCTTTTCCAAACTTCCCCTGCATAACGCAGGCCCACCTGACGGTAATACGGCATAAACACGTTGGTGGAATCGGCGTATGCAGAGGCATGCAGCGCATATTCACCAGCGGCGCCCTCCAACATTTCTTTATTGTCCATATCGGCATAATCGGGAGCGCCAGGTTCAAAGCTGCCCAGGATGTACTCGGTGGCGTAGATGTAGAATGTGTCAACTTCCTTGGTAATCTCAGGAAGCTTATACCAATTGGCTTTATTGGAATAATCCAGCGGTAAAGTCTTGCTCATATTCATCTTAGGTTAGTTCACTTTCTTTCCGCCCATAAACACATCGGTGGGCTTGTTGTAGCTGAAGCCTTCTTTCTCTGCCGTGAGCAGGTCCTTGTCGAACACCAGGTAATCGGCGTCCTTGCCCACTTCGATGGAGCCCTTTTTCGCCTCAATGCCCAGCTGTTTGGCGCCGTTGATGGTAAAGCCGATGAGCATTTCCTCAATGTTCATCCTCTCATTCTCCGGCGGGAATACTTTGGCAGCTACGGTGAACGGGTAGTTCCTGGTCTTTGGCGTAATCCAGCGGGTCATACCCACCTCCATGCCCAGGTAGGGGTTCCAGGTGGTGAAATCCATAAAGACGATGTTGTCACTGGACCAGGCCACGGTGGCGCCGCTGTCCCAGACCGTCTTGCAGCGGAACTGCTTGCAGGCGCGATCCATACCGAGCCAGGTGGCCGCAATGGCGGGATCTCCGGAGTGCCAGTGAGGTGTGAAGTTGGCAAACACGCCCAGTTTGGCGAAACGTTCCAGATCATCGTCGCACTCGATTTCCAGATGGGCGCAGGTAACCCTTACGTGAAGTTTGTCACCCATCTCTTTTTTGGCCATCTCAACGCCATCCAGGACTGTACGGGACGCACGCTCACCCACGGTGTGAAGGTGAAGGTCCAGATTGGCATCGTTGAGTTTCTTCAAAACGTTTGCAATTCCCTCCGCAGAGAAAGCGGTGGATCCCACGGTATGGACGTCCACGTAGGGCGTGACCATGGCGGCGGTATGAATCTTCTGGGTCCCGTCCATGAAAACCTTCATGGTATGGACCTTCAGGTGCTCCGTGTTATACTCACGCTGCATGCGCTTGAGTTCTTTCAGGCCCTCATCTGCAACCCGCTCAGAGTCTATCACCAGGCAGCCGTCTACGTAAACGGGCAGTTTTCCCTGTTTGTCCAGAGCGACCAGACGCTTATAGACCTTCTCGTGGAACTTCATATCGCCCGGTAGACCGGCATCGAATACCGCGGAAACACCATATTCGACGCAGAAATCAATCCAGCGCTGAAGGGCTGCATCTACCTGCTCGTCGGTCAGGTCCATACCGCTATCCAGAATGATCTTAACTTCCGTTGCGCCTTCATACATATTTCCGGTCACATGGCCGTCCTTGCGCACGTAATAGGCCAGTCCCGGGATAGGATCCGGCGTTTCGTCTGTAATACCGTGCCTTTGCAGGATCTTGGAATTGACCCAGATGCTGTGTCCTTCCCCTTCCTGAATCTGCAGTTCGGCATCCGGGCAGATGGCGTCCAGTTCCTCCTTTACGATATCCTCTCCTTTCAGGAACCGTTTCTCCAGCAGGAATCTGTAACGCTTCTCACCGGGATGCTTTTTGACATAGTCCGCCATGATTTTCAGCGCATCCTGCTTACCGTCGGGCTCAATCCGCTCTCCCATGGGTGCGTACTCAAAACCTACTGGAATGGTGACATGCACATGGCTGTCAATGATGCCGGGCATGATGAACTTGCCACCAAGGTCCGTGACCTCTCCCTCAAAATTGGCCAGGCCGGCTTCGTCACCTACGTATACGAACTTTCCGTCCTTTACTGCCAGTGCGGTTGCCTGAGGGTTCTTCTTGTCGGAAGTGAAGATTTTAGCGTTTTTGATGATTTGATCTGCTTTCATGGTCTTAGTGTTTTAATTTAGTTGTAATATCATTTATTCTTTAGTTTCTTTTACAAAGCACGCCACCAGGCCGTAGGTGATGGTGGGACGAATCCAGATCTCCACCATCATATAACTGGTAAATTCGTCGCTGGGTTCCAGTATAATGTCTATGTTATAAAGCAAGGCGATGATCATGTCCACCACAAAGATGGCCCACAGGTTACTCTTCGTATATCTCTTCCAGTCCTTGCGGGCATAGAAATAAGTGAGCATGATAATCAGCGCCACAGAGAGGGCCAGACATCCCAGATGAATTGAGTAATAAGCAAGCGTTGGCGGGAAAAGGATATCACGGAGAATAATGGTGATGCCCACACACATCGAACACCAATAATTGAACTGCTCAGTAGTAATGCGGTAATTGAAGAAATACATCCACATCATTACCAGGCAGGCAATGTAAAATACGTTCAGAACCAGTTCCGGCCACGTATTCTGCAGGCCGAAATGCCACACGCCGTAAAGCATGATTCCCACGGAGAGAACCGCCGCAACGACAGTAACAACGATGTTGAAGATGTCCGATTTGTTTGTGAATCTTATACTCATAGTTTCTGTATTTGTGAGTGGTTATATATTCTTGATGTCAAGGCACATCATGGTGAGGTCGTCGTTGGGTTCTGCTCCGTCGCGGTGCTTCTCCACATCGGCCGTGATGCCCTCGATGACCTGTCTGGTGGACTCAAAGCTGCAGTTCCGGAGGAAACTGAGCAGGCGGTCGTTACCGTATTGCTCGTGGGCGGGATTCTCGGCCTCGTTGAGTCCGTCGGTATAGACAAACAGCGGCCGTCCCTTGATGCTCTCGATCTCCTCTCCCCGGAATTCCAGCCCAGGCAATACCCCGATGGGGGCGTTGGGGAGCATCTGGATGAATTCTCCCCCGTTTTCGCCTCCACCCAGGATGGGCGGGTTGTGACCGGCATTACAGTAAGAGAGATGGCCGGTCTCCAGATCCAGCAGGCCCAGGAACATGGTGACGAACATATTGCCCTCGTTATCCTCGCCCGAAAGGGCATCGTTGATGCGCGTGCAGATTTCCGCCGGCGACATACCCTGCTTGGCCAGCGTCTGGAACAAGCGGGTGGCCTGCGCCATAAACAGCGATGCCGGTACGCCCTTGCCACTGACGTCGCCCACGGCGAAATAAAGCATATGGCCAGACAGCAGATAGCCGTACAGGTCTCCTCCCACCTCCCTGGCCGGCATCATAGAAGCACACATATCCAGGCCCGGATAGATGGGGAACATACAGGGCACCATGGACATCTGGATATCGCGGGCAATGCGCAGTTCGCTCTCCATACGCTCCTTGATGGTGGTGGTCTCTTCCAACTGGTCGTAGGCTTCTTTCAGCGCCTGATGGGCCTTGCGCAGTTTCATATCGGCCCGGCGGCGGAAGATGATGTAGATGGTGAAGGCAATGAGCAGGACCAGTACCAAAATGGTGGTATAGACTCCCCGTTGACGGGCCGATCGGGCCTCGGCCTCCACGATCTCCATATCCCGCACGTGGATGGAATGCAGTTCGCTGGCATCGAGTTGCCGGTTGTTGACGATGGCGGAATCCAGCACGTCGCAGATCTGCCGGGCCGTATGGTTGATGGAGTCTTGCTGGCCCAGCATCTGGTAGGCGCGGTATTTCTTCAGCAAATAGCGATGGATATTGTCCAGGGAATAGATGTTGAGTTCACTCTGGAGATAGTCCATAATGGTGCGATAGCTGGTTACCGCCTCATCCCAACGCTGAGCGACGGTGAGATAGTCACTGGCATTGGTGAGTCCCTCCATAGTCTTGGAGAATTCGGTCTGCCGATATTCGTCATAGGATCTTTCGGCCTCTTCGTGACGGCCCAGGCCCTCCAGGGAGATGGCCTGGAAAATCTTGTACCGGGCCCATTGCTTTTCGGAATAACCCCTGTCCTCTCCGTACAGGTCCGTGTATTCCTTGACCAGGTCTCCGAGGCGTTCTGTCCAGAAGAGCCCCTTCTCGTATCCCTCAACATAGATCCAGATATAGGCGGTGTTGATGATGCCGGCTATGGCATCTCGATAGGAAGTCTTCGAGGCTTTCTGCTGAATGTTGTTGATATGCATCTGGTAGGCCCGCTCCAGCATATCGGTGGCCGTGGGGTCTTCCTTGTTGAAGAACGTCTTGCTGCATCCGGCAAAAATCAGCAGGTTGGTATAGTCGCTGGTGGTGTCACACTGCATCTTCTCCAGCCGGTTGATGACGGGGAGCGTCTGATGCAGGGCCGAAGCATATTCTCCTAAACGGCAAAGCAGGCTGCCAAGGCGGTTGCCAGACTTGGCATAGTAAACCAGGTCATTGGGATCGGTAGATGGTTCCGTGACCCGGATGGCCTCTTCCCAATAATACTCGGCCAATTCGTTATGGCCCAGATGGTAGTTGGCGTAGCCTTGCCAGTAATAGCTCTCGCCTTTGGAAAGCTTTCCGGCCGTTCCCAGGCTGTCTGCCAATAACTGGATTCGTTCATAGTCCCTTGCCTCTGAGGCCGCATTCACCATACTGACGGCTTCAGGACTGGAGGCTTTGTTGGCAACGCTTTGACAGCCGGTGAAAGGCAACACCGAGAAGATCAGCACAGCTACGGCAAGAATCGAAACACGGATGCTATAGCGAATCATAAAGATTAATCTTTTTCGTTAATTATGTGAATATCGCGCTGCGGGAACGGGATGGTGATGTTGTTCTCATTGAAAATCTTGTAAATGAGCACCTTGAGGCGGGCAGTATAGCGGAAACGCTCCGTCACCAG
>CACYHF010000046.1 GCA_902774155.1 uncultured Bacteroidia bacterium
CCCCTCCTTCGAGAGCCACGCGTCCAGCCGTTTCCCGGCATCGGCAATGCTCTCCGGCTGCTGGAGGCTCAGGTTCACATCCGGATGGTCCTTGCAGAAGCCCAGGATGCCCTCCAGCATGGTGTCGTTATAACTTCCATCGCCGTAGCCGTCCGTGCCGATGAGGACTGTCAGCTCCCGGGAGTCGGCTTCCCCCTCCCCTGCAGGCCGCTCCTTGCCGCAGGAAAGGAGCGCGCCAAGGAGAAATAAAGCAGATAGTACTGAACGTTGACGCATGTTTTATTTTACGGCAGTTGTGAAGTTGGAGAGGCGGCTAAGCAATTGATCCATCGTGGTGTAATTGACAGTAACACCTGCAGGACCTGTCATAGATGCCCTGCGGCTATTGGCCTCACTGGCAATGCGGTCAATGTCCTTATACGAGATGAGGACAATCTTGGGGACGAAACGCAAAGTGTTCGTCACTGAAAAACTTTCCACCGCCGGCACTTTTGCGGTAACCTGAACCGTTACCACAAAGTCAGGGACAATCGGGTCGTACAGGCACTTTTTCTCAACATTGAAAGGAACGAAGATTTCCGGGTCTGATACATACTGCACTTCGTCCACTTCTTCCGGCGTGACAAACTGCTTTGTATAATAGGCCGACTGTCCGTAGTAACGACGCTCGATATTTCCATTGATGAGCTGGCTGCTGAGGCGGGTGGCTACGACATCGGCAAAGACCTCATCATCCGTCTTGATATCTTTGAAAATATCACTGGTCCGGGGATACTTGAACGTTTTGAATTCCTCATTGTCCTGGGTGCTGAATTCACTCTTGGAACAAAGTGTCCAATAAGGAAGTTTCTCAAGGCCGATGGCGGTACGGAACGCATTGGTATATCCGGGATTGGAGCCGGGGAACACTCCATAAGAAATGCCCACATTCACACAGTCGAGACCTTCGGGATACAAATCCGTATTCAGTTGGATGCCGCCTATGGAAGTGGGATCCAGGAAAGAGATAAGACGAAGACCGGGCTGAGAGGCATCTTTGGCAATGTAATAGGAATTCACGGGTTTGGTCTCGTCGTCCTCCAGATTGAAGGCTTTCTCTTTGGAGAATACCTTGGCGTGACGCTCATACCAATAGGCATCCTTAATCACATAGATTACCGGCGAATAGTCAATGTTGCAAACACCGCTCCCCAGGTAGGTGTCCTTGCCGTCGGCGTCTTTCTGTTTGAAATAACCGGACGACATTTCCGCATTGGGGACACTGGTGGAACGTTCGCCGCTGATGACGCCGGAGGTTGTCATTGTAGCCTGCAGATCCAGATTGATATCGGCATCGAACTTTCCAAAGTTTTCATCATAATCCGGGCTCTCCTTATCGTCGGCAAAATCATCCAGAATTTTGCCAACAAACGAAAGGGCGCAACCGATTGCACATCCCCAGGCTCCACCTGTCGTTTCCGTATTGCCGGTAATCGCTTTCATGAAATACGTATTCATTAAAAGCCCACCTCCTGAGCCAAAAATATCCCCAAAGACAGCACCGGCTTCGCCACCCGCGCTGAGAGACGCAAATGTTTTCTCAAGGGCCTTCAGGTTCATTTTGCCGGCCAGTTTTCCATCCAGGCTTCCCTGCATGATGGAATCCAGCCACACATTGTCCTGGTTGAAGAGTTTTAGGGACACCTGCAGGGACTTGTTCAGGTTCTTGGCAAAGAAATCGTGTGGGCGCATGGTGGATAGGTCCACCTCAAAGGCCCACCACCCAACGGCGGGGATTACTTTGCCGGCCGTGCCCTGTTTCCAGGAATTCGTCTTGGCCGTTGTCATTAAGACATTGGCAGTGGATTTGAAGTTTTCGGTAGCCGGGACTTTATAAGGAAGCGCGAACTGGCTGGAGGTGTGTTCCGCAAGGGACTTGTCAAATGCTGCCACCCACATATGGTCATTGGCATCGGATGCCGGCAAATTCTCCTGGGTAAGATAATAGAAAACACGCAGTTTGCCGCTATACTTATTGTACAGGCCAAAATAGTGGTAATCCGGACGACTCTTGATACCGGTAAGGTTAAATACCAGAGCCCAGTCTTCCTTGAAAGCCATCATATTCGTAAGTGTCTCTTCCGGCAGGTGCTGCTGCGGAAGAAGGTCGTGTGCCCAGGGAAGGGGTTCCTTTATCGATTTCGTTACCAGCCTTCCATTCTCATAACCATTACTTACCACAAGTTCAATTTCCTGGACGTCATACCATTTTTTCTCAAACTGCGAGTTTATAGACTGCAGCACGTCATTGGTACCGTCTGTAAGCGATGGCCACTGGACAAGTTCCAGCTTAATGGTGGAGCCATTGGTCATATTCAAGGTAATGGCTGCTTCGCGGCGGTCTTCCATGTTAGGGTCACCTTTGACATCGATGCCCAGCAGCAGATTGCCATTCTCCACCCCGCCGGTAAGATAGACATCGCTTATCCAGGAGGGCAGGTTGTTTTTTGAAGCCACCTGAGAGGCCTGTACACCCCTGATGGGAATGACTTCCGTGTAATCATCGTTAAGGACAGACAGTGAGAAGCTGTATGTACCGCTGTCAATGGGATTATTCTGCTCCTTCTGGCAGGCAGAGAAAAGCGACACCAGGATAGCGGAAAGAAGGATAATATCGATTCTTTTCATAACAAAGATTATTGCAGTATCAAATATTTGGAATAGGTGGTGGTCCCGTTTTGGTTAGATGTGCCGAACCCGAAACGATAAACCAGACACTCCTGAAAAAAAACAATCAGAGGGTTTTCTTTTCCATTTTTCCAACCGTACGTAGTACACCAATTGTCTTTTTTCCTAACTACGAAAAGCAACTTATCTTTAGCGAAGCCGGCCTTCTCCATCTCTTTATCCAGTAGTTCCTGATTATCAAAATAAATCTTTCTAACTTCCTGAAAAGCTTCTAAAGAAGGGGCCCGTTTCTGACACTCCTCGTTGTCGGAGACGTTGGAATACGTTTTATCTGGCAAGCGAAGCAAATAGCCCCAGGTATTAGTTTCCTGGTCATATTCCTGAATAACCAGGAACTCTCCAGTACCGTGGTTTCCCCTGCAAAAGATGGAGCCGGGGTTTTGTGTCAGATTAACCTTGACTTTTACCAAGTTGCAGAAGAAGAAGTCATCTAGTTCCTCACGGTATTCCTGCTCTCCGTTTTCCGGCCAAAGGCTGTGCGGGATAAAGTTGACCCGGTTAACCAGCGTAGCCGCTGCAGGCAAGGTGAGCACGGCCACTTTGTCGCCGGAGGCCTTGCTCAGGACGGCATCCCCCTGCGCTTTGCCATCCTCACCCGCAAGATGCCAGATGAGGGAATTGTCGGTCTCAACCACATTCGCTTCCGGGAGAATAATCTTCCTGAAAATGGCTACGGCCGCTTCGTAACTGTCGGCCTTCATACTCAGCTCACCTGGATCGGCTTCGTTCAGTTGCCAACCAGCCCAGATGGTCAGTTCACCTTCATCATTAAAGCCGGCAAAATGCCCCTGCAGATATGCCAATTCGTCGGTTCTTGCGAAACCATCTTCGGTGCTGTCTTTCTGACAGGATACAAATGCCAGTGCACCCAGCAGGAGGAAAGCAAAAAAGTGAAATTTCTTTATCATCTCTCTATTGAATTCAAAAAAACATTATTTGCTGGACTGAGCATCTTCCTTGGCAATTGCGTCTATGAATCCTTTGACCTTGCCAATCTGCTCGTCCATAAAAGTCCAATTAACGGGAACGGTCCTGTTACCGGTTTTGTTCGTCATCTTGGCATTCTCTATCGCCTGTAACACTTTGGGCAGGTCTTTATAGGAAATAAACTTGATTTCCGGAGCAAAACGCAGGGTGTGGATCAGAATCTGCTCATCCACGTCTTCGTTGTCCTTTCCCCTTAAGTTGAGAATGGCTGTGACCACGAAGTCGGGCAACTGGGGATCGAGGATATAATGATAATTAGTCGTCTTTTTATCTTTCACTTCGGAGTATTCGATGATGGGCACGTCAATCTGAGGATCGGCCACAAAATGGACCTGGTCCACATCGTAAGGAGTAGCCGATTCCAGGCTATAGAACACGGATGGTCCATAATAGCGGCGGATGACCTTGTCCCGGATGCTTTGCTCGCTCCTGCGGTAAGCCACGTAATCCTTCAGTTCTTCATCCATATCTCCGACTTGTTTGAACATTGCATCACCCTTCTTTTTCTTGACGAGTTTGAAGTCGAGCTTGGAGCTCTCTTTCGTGTTGAAACTGGACAATTTGCTGAGCTGCCAGGACTTTTGCGTATTGAGGCCGACAGCCTTTCGGTATGCCTCCGTGTAGCCGTCCTCGGCATTGGGGAAGACACCATAGGTGAGTTTGACGTCGCAGGATGTCACGCCGTCAAAGAGGGCATCGTTGAGATAGATGCCGCCCACGGAAGTAGGATCCAGGAAGGTGATGATACGCATTCCGGGCTTGTCGGCATCTGCACCGAGGCGATAGGAATAAATGTCCCTGTCACCCTGCTTGTAGAGTTTCTTGGACTCAAAGCCCATAAAATCTCTCTCGTACCAGTAGGCATCTTTCACGACATATACGACCGGGTGGTTCCGAAGGTTCCAGACACCCTCTCCAAAGCCGGTGGGCTTTTTGTCAGGTGTCTCCCTCCTGAAGTCTTCCATAACCAGTGAAGTAGGAGGAACAGTGGAGGAACATTCTCCGCCGATGACGCCCTCCGTAACCATACTGGCACTGAGGTTCAGGTTGATACTGGCATTGATGTCTCCCAGATCGTCATCAACCTTCTTCTCCTTAAGCTGACTTTCCCACAACTTGCCACCGACTTGAAGGCCGGCACCAAGGAAAGCCAGAAAGGATCCCCCTGGTTTATGTTGCCCATTTCTCGGATCTCCTGCGATAGATTGCAAGGTAAACATACTCATCAAGCCGCCGCCGGCAACACCGAATAAGGCACTTAAGGCCGTTCCCGTGCCAGTGGTGCTTTTAGGGGCCAGCTGATCCAAGTTAATCTTTCCCTCAAGGGAACCGTCCAGTTTGCCGGCAATGGCGGAATTGAGCATGACATTGTCCTCCCGGTAGAGTTTCTGCTCTATCCTGGCGGTATATTCCGGTGTGTTTTTGGTAAAGAAGTCGTCCTTGCGGGCTGCGGACATATCCACATCGAAAGCCCACCAACCCACCTTGGGAATATACTTGCCGCCGCTGAGGTCATCGGCGCGGTTGGCGTAGGGGGTCATCAGCGTGGGCGCGGAGGCATACGTGTTGAACGAGGAGGATACAGACACCTCGTAAGGGAGTGCATACTGCACGGCAAGATGCTCGGCAAGCGCACGGTTGAGCTCGAAGCACCAGAGATGGTCATTGGCATAGGAGGGCACGTCTTCCTTAACCACATAATAGAAGACGCGCAGGTAGCCCGTGTAGCGGTTGTAAAGGCCGAAGAAATGGCTTCCGGCCAGGCTCTCCACGCCGGTTACATTGAAAACCATCCGCCAGTCGCCCTTATACTGGAGCATCTTGGTGACTTCTCCGTAAGGAAGGTGATGGATGCTGTTGTCGGCCCAGGGGAGGCGGACCTCTTCCGTCTTTACTTTCGCGCGGCCGTTTTCAAAGTAGTTCTCCGTCACCAGCATAATCGTCTTGGCAGACGCCCAATCTTTCTCAAAAGCCGTGTTCATAGACTGAACCGGAGCATTCTCCACCGGGCGTCCGGGCCACTGGACGATATGGAACGTAGCCGTAGCTCCGTTGGTCATCTTGAGCGTGACGTCGGCCACCTGGTTTGCTTCCAGGCCAGGGTTGCGCTTGATACCTATCAAGGCAACGCTGTTTCCCTTGGCAAGTTCCGGCGAAAGAGTTACGCTGCTGACCCACGAAGGGAGACCTTCCACGGAAGAGATGACCACCTCTCCCATACCGTCCAATACCAGATCTTCGGTATAGTCTTGATTCCTGACGGAGAAATTGAAAGGGTAGATGCCGTTATCTGTCGGGATTGAGTCCCTCTCTCTCTGGCAGGAGACGGGAAGGAGCAAAGAAATCGCGACAATAACCGATGCAATAATATGTCTTGTCATATAGTGATCAGTCTATCTTTAAACATACAGTTCCGGATTTGTCCTTCTCCACCCAGAAATAGTACATCTGGACTTCGTGGGAGTTGGGATGAAATGGAGTGAGGGAAGTTACTTCAGCCGTGTCAAATTTTACCCGCTTGTCGTGCTTGCCACGGGTTAAAAAAAAGTCGGACCACTCCCAGCAGTACACATTGGCCGTGCGTGGACCGAAACCAGCCTCTTGCATCAGGGGATCCAGGTCTGCTTTGTTTTCAATGTATGCCCGGCTGGCCGCCTGAATGTCGGTTGTCGAGCGGGAACGATTGGCCACAGCATCCATGTCGTCGAGCATGACATTATAAGATTTATTCTGGATGTTCACCAAGATGCCCTTTTCATCTTTTTTCTGGTCGTACTCCCGGACAACCATGAATTTTCCCGTCCCGTGATGGGTAGGAGTTTTAATCACAATCACGTTACCCAAAAAGTATTCATCCAAAAGATCATTTGTGTCCAGATCACCTGCAGCTATGATATCGACTCCATTTTCCGGCCAGGATGCCTTGGGGATAAAGCGGATGGTGTGGACATAGGGGATTTCGCTGGGAACGACTGCTTCTGCCACAAGGCCGCCGCTCTTCTTGGTGAGGACGACGTTGCCCTGAGACTTGCCTTCCGAATCTTTCATCCCCCAAGTGATGGATGACTCATTCTCTGTGAAGGAAGCATTGTCCGGCAGCCAGCTCTTGAAAAGCCTGACGGCTTCTTCCCAGCTTTCTGCCAGAATGGAAATTTCAGTGTCATCCGCCTCGTTGAGGCAATAGCCGGTCAGACGGACAGAGATCGATCCATCCTGATTAATACTCACAAAATTACCAATGAAATGGGCGGCTTCATTGATGGAATAGTCTGGCTCCGGCTCCGAATTATTATCTTTTTTGCAAGACGAAAAAACTGACACACAAACAAAAAATACAGAGGCCCAAAATAATAATCTTTTTTTCATATTCGTTTTTTATTTTTATTCTTTTATGCAGCGGACGGGAAGACCCTCGTAGCGGGCATCACCTTCTATGCTGAAACCTTTGAAACCTTCACCATCTGTCTCCATCAAGAGAGATTTGGAATAAGTATCGGAGGACTCACGGGTCCAGCAGTATGCATACCAGCCATAATCGCCATTATGTACAGCGTTATCCCCTGTAGGGACCAAAAGTCCAAATTTATCAAAACTTGCAGCATACGATTTATCCAAACTCGACACGCTGAAGTCGGCCTCCTTGGGTACACGCCAGCCTTCCGGGCAGGGATCCCACACAGTTTTGCTGCCGCTTGCACCGCCCCAGAGGGTGGCATCTTGATGTTCGTAGCTTTCTGTAGCATACCAGTCAGAACAGTTGGCGCCCTGGTTGATGAAACTGCCCGGATTCCGGATGGAGGTGGCAAGGGAATTGGCATCTCCGGGATGGCTGATGAAAGGGCAGCCATCCACCAGCGGATCCTTCCTTCCCCACTGGAAATAGCAGTTGCCGCCCAGAGTGGACTGAAGTACCGCTCCGCCTGGAAGCGTGGTTTCGGACGGCTCCGATTCTGTGACCCAGATGAGATAGGACCAAAGGATGGTTCCGTTCTTTTTGATAGCTACCAGCGCGCTGCCGGGTGTACTGGAGGCCGTGACGGTTAATTTTCCGTCATTGACCGATGCCGACGAGACGGCACCGCCACCCCATAGCACCTCCGCCTCATCCGGAACACTAGCCGATGCAGGCAGGCCGCTGCGCTGCCAGGTGCCGTAAACCTTCCGGGGGTTCACGTCAAAGCTGATAGTCTCACCCGGTCGGATACAAACGCTGTTTTCCTGGCCGTAATAGGCCTGGCTCGAGGGCGTTGTCCACGACATTCTTTCATCCAGATTTCCAGTGACATTTTTGAACAGGCCCACAGAGAAGGTTACACTGGAATTGAAACGAAGCTCACCAACCTGGCTTCCGGTATCGGCCATCAGGGTGAATCCCTTGGAGAATACCGTGGGAAGAATGACGATATAATAATACTTTCCTGCTTCAAAAGTGCTTCCGGACGACGGCCTCAAGGTTACGCATTCCTCCGTGCCGGCTTCCGCTACAGGCGTATCTTCCGCAGCAAAGCGGAAGCGGAAATCTCCGGCAATTTTTTCCCCGCTGTTGCCCCGGATGCTCACGGCCGTGATATCGTCCCGGTTCACCATGAACCGAAGGCCGCTGCACAGGTGCTTGAAAGCGAGGCTGTTCCCGGTTGCATCATCCGCGGTAATCATGTAGCCGTCGGCAAAAGAGCCGGCCTTGCCGAGCTGGAAGGCGGGTAGTGTGGTGGAGACGTAACCTTCCGAATATGTGGCCGATAGATTGTACGGATACAGGGCAATGTAGCTGCCAAGGTCCGCAGGGCCCGTCCCGGTAAAATTGGCTGTGGCGGCAGGGGCATCGTTATTGCCCTCAAAGGCGTAATTTCCTCCGCCGGACAGGATAGAGATGCGCTCGTGGGCGCTCCAGAGGATCTTTTTATCGTTGAGGGCCGATACTGCGGTGCGGGTAGCCGGCTCATCCTCGCCGGGCGTAGAGGCATACAGCGTATGCTCCACCAGCTGCGGAACGGGCATCTCTGGCGTCACCGGACTCCCCTCCCGCTGGCAGGCGGCAAGCAGCACAAGAAGCGGGGCTATGTACTTACAAATCTTCATAGTCTACATCCTCCGTGGACCCGGACACGCGGAGGACACCGGAACCCGGCGCCAGAAGAATCTCCTGGCACGTTGGTATAACGTAGGTCTCTTTGTCCGACTTATTCAAAACTTACAAAGATAGTAAAAATTTTGTAATGCCCTAATGACTTCTGTTGCCTATACTTATCTTTTAGGAACAGGTCAGAAACCGTTAGTCATTCCAGTCACCAACAGCAGTCCAGGAAGACCAAGTGGAAGGCATTACTGCATCCCAGCTTGCTTCATTTGCGGTAGTGGTGTGCAAAACACCAGTTGCTGTGCAGCCATCGAACATACTCGTACAATTGCTAGCGTTATAGGCAGCCTTCACATAAGCCGCGGTCAGGTTGGTACAACCGTTGAACATGAATTGGTAGCAGTCGTTGGCCAGCGTCGTAGCTTTCAGTTGGGGCTGTCCCGGCACTTTTATCGCAAAAATTTGGATACCAAAATGGTATTCTTTATATTTGCAAAAAAGATGTAATTATGACCGTTGTAAGCATACGTGATTTCAGAGCAAATCAAAGCAAGTATCTTGGACTGGCCGCCGGTGGGGAGAGAAGGTAAAGGCACCTCGGTATCTGGGAAGGAGGAGCTGGATTCTTTATTGGCTAGTCTTTAATGTACACACTCATTTTTGCACCTCAGGCGAGCCCCTCTCCGGAGACAGAGCGGGCCAATGGTCCAGGCGCATCTCCCAGAAGCATAGATTGGTATATGAAATAGAAGAGACTATTGTAAAAGTGGATGTTCTGTCCGCATACGGACACTACGAAGATAAATAGTCTTCCCTCTATGTTTTCTTGACCACGTTTTGACCACAACTACCAATAATCGGCCACATTTGACCACATTTTTCGGGGATTGTTTGACGGCTTCAACAAGAGGGATAACCAATTGGGGTTCAAACCCTTAATAGCCTCCAATAAACACACAATAATCTCCGCCTTTCACCAACATCTTAGCTCCCGCTCGAGGCACGAAGCAAATGAACTGTTTAGAGAACCGAACAGTTCATTTGCGTTTTTTCGGGGGCCTGTAACCCTCAACGAAATCGCTTGTTTTGAGATCGGGATCAAGTCCTTCCCCAGCCGAATCATTTAGGTATTGGGGGCGAGAAGACACAGCCTCGCCGTACCCATGGACATAAGTCAAGGCCGATTTGATAAGGTCGATGTTCAAGGCGTTCTCTAAACGGGCGATGGTTTCCAGCGTCATGTTGGAACTACCCTTCAACAGGTTTGAGACGTACTGTTGCGTACAGCCCATCCGCTTGGCAAGTTCCACTTGTGTATATGACTGTTCATCCATTGCACGCATAACCTCTAGCGTAATGTAACGAGAATACTTGAGCCAGTATTCGTTATCCCGGCGCCACTGCGCGTCCTCCCGCCAGCGCGAAGGTGTAGGAGACTGATGCGCCTCCAGATATTCAATTGCCCTGCTCATTATCTATGTAATCGTTAAAACCGTCCAAATCATATACGCCGTTATTCAGCAAATAATTTCTTACGCGCTCCAACTTTGCCAATTCTTCAAGAGTATGGCTACGCTCTTCCAACTTTGCAGTAAGTTTTATAGCACCACCCGTGACAAGATATACACCTGGTTCTATTTTGATGGCATAGATTCTTAGCCAAGATTGATGCCGATAACCACCTGCTCCGTATGCTTTTTCACGTCCTAATGTCATCTCTGAAAACCGGCTGTTTTCCAGGTGTTTAAATAAGAGATCCAGATTCGCATCTGGGGTTATATCCATCATCACACACTCCAACCTCTTTGCCTCATCCATTGTTTCCATCACGGCCTCATAAACATCCGTGATATGAAAGAATGATGATAGATCTGCGAGGTTTTCCTGAAAGAAAGACCGAAGCCAATTCATGTCGTACCAACTCGAGAACAACTGGTCAAAACAATTGCTCTTTTCCCCATCGTATTTCACTGCCCATAGCCGCTTGTCATCTAGTATCTTATCAAACGTCATAGTACTCTTTTTGCAAAGATAATAACAATATTTGTATTGTACAATATTTATATTGTTAAATCTGAAACAGAGAGACACAGACTGACAGAATTGTTTCAGTATAGTTTCAGTAAAAAAGTTGTTTAGTTATATACCTATCTGATTATCAATTATTTTTGCCAGATACTTAGTGGTCCCGCCCGAGGCACAAAAAGAGCAGCGATGTCCGCTGCTCTTTTTGTGCCTAACTATTTGATTTACTGGGGGCCTAATCCCCCAGACCCCCTGGGTCGCTTCGCTCCGAAAAGCGGTTATCCACCAAATTTGGTCGCATTTTAATTCAAACTATTCACCGTCCTCAGTGCCTGCGCCCGACGTCAACGTCACTGAGAGTATTTCTGGATTATTAAAGAAACGAGGCACTCTGGTACTTTCTTTGGCCAAGCCTCTGCTGATAAGCAACGATGTCCGACTGTTCAGCTCATGGATACCTGTAGTATACTTGGGGAAAAATCCTTGATCTGGTGCAAACAGGCCGCTATTCAACAAATAGGGTATCCTGACCTGGCCTCCGTGTGCGTGACCAGAGATGACAAGGTCATTTGACTTGTCAAAAGGTAGTTCGTCATCGTATATGTCTCCGCAAAGAAGCACGACATCCGGATTTTCCTCTAATATGATTTTTAGTATCGGTTCACTATGTTCACCATATCTGCACCCATGGAAATCGGCAACGACTACTATTTTAACTCTGCCGGTGATCTTATCGCTGTCGATAGTGTATCTCGTACATACTATTCTGTTTGAGAAGCCTAAAACCAACGTGATGATTATTGACAGGATAAACAGAACGAGTAGAGGTTTCTTCAAAAAGCGGATGCTCATATATGATATCGTGAAGATGTTTAACTATACAGTTCCTTACAAAAGTAATCCAATTTCAGAGAGTATAGAACTTCTCATTTTACATGTCTTTGATAGTCCATCTTCTCGTGAAGGATACGATCAACCCAGATGGAGCCATCTTTATGCTTTTTATAGAAAACAATATGGTGCCCAACCTTGAAACCAAAGAGCCCGGGCTTGATGATATTATAATCTATTTCAAGGAAAGCAGGCAAACTGTTCAACCCTTGAATAGTGGAATATATTTGCCGATAATAAATGACAGCCTGCTCTTCTGACCAGGTTTCAACAGTATAGTCCCAAATGCTGTCCAGATCAGTAATGGCCTTTCTGGATAATCTAATTTTAGCCATTGTTCCTCCGCTTAGCCTTCAACTCCTCCAAGTGGGATTCGAAGTCATAGTCTTCGACATACCCGCTTGCTTCACCTTCCTCAATGGCAGCACGGAGAGCTGCTATCTTTTGCTCATCCTCCTCCAGTCTTCTAAGCCCGGCACGAATCACCTCACTGGCGTTCGTGTAACGGCCGCCAAGAACACTAGCCTGGATAAATGCGTCAAAATGAGATCCTAATGCAACAGTAGTTGTTTTCATTTCTATCAATATTTGCCACAAATATAAGAAATATTCTTATGTCGCACAACTGTTTTCACTCCACAACTTTGTGGACCACAAAATTGTGTACCAAATCACATTGATAGATTTTTGGTCACATTTGGTCGCATTCCGGTCTTTTTTCATGCCTAATATCTTCGATTGACTGGGGGCCTAATCCCCAAAATTTATGCCTTCTCCGCCGGCACCTGGATGATGGTCAGCCACTTCTCGGGGTCTTCCTGATTCCAGACGCCATCCACGTAGACGGCCCTAGGGGCATCGGCCACTTTCCAGCCTTCTTTCTCCATCCAGGCAAAAAGGTCGATGTAATTCTGGTACAGGCGGTCGTAAGGGCCATAGACTTTCATACATACGGCAGTCGGCACTTCTGGAACATCCTTGAACTTGATGATTGCCGAGTCTTTTCCTTTGGCGGTGACTTTCTCACAGTACTCAATGTCGATGTCCTTGGGCTTATAGCCGCCGTGCTCGATGGTGTAGCAGTAGCCGGGCTCCGGGCATTCGCAGCCCAGGCGGGCCATTTCAGGGCCGATGACCTCATAGCAGAGTCGGCCCAAATCGTTGAATGAGGGAATGGTTGTACGATGGCTGGCAACAATGATGGCAGGTAAACGTTCAATAGTGATCTTTTCCATTTTCTTGAGTTTCTTTTGGGAAGCCACCATCGCCTTGAGCTGCGCTTTGCGGGCATTTAGCTGCCTTAGTTCTTCTTCGCATATGCGAATCTTCTCTTCCAGCGCCTCGATGCTTGGAACGTGAGTATCGTCCTCATAGAGGTCGCGAATCTCCTCCAGACTAAATCCCATTCCTTTGAGGGACAGGATAGCTTGCATCTTCTGAAGCTGTTCTACGCTGTAGTAGCGGTACCCGGTATCCCGGTCTACGATCTCCGGCACGAGCACGTCTATCTCCTCATAATGCCGGAGCGTCCGTACCGTAACGCGGCAAAGGCGTGAAAACTCCCCGATTTTTAATCTGTTTGTCTTCATAACAACTGTGCACTTTTGTTATTTGCCGCAAAGATAATACGTGACGTAGGGTACGAGTCAAGAGAAAAATGAAAAATGTTTCGATTAAACCCGTCCAGTCCTAATAAAATGTCCTTCCTGGATGGCGGCAAACGTGGCAATGCCGGCAACAACGGCGAGGGGAATAATGGACCAGAACACCGTAGGCACGGCAAGGAAGAGCAGAAGACCTGTCATCTTGTTGGCCGTTGTGTGAGGGAAGCAGAAGCGTTTGCAGACAGCCAGCGCCGATACCTGATTGACGATCTTGATGGCAACAATAATCCCAGCCCATATCCATAGCCATGTCGGAATCTGCATAACAGGGATCAACCGTATTGCGCAGCAAGCGACAAAGCAGATATCCGCCACACTGTCCAAAACGGCACCTGTCCTACTTTCCGCGTGCAATTTCCGCGCCAGGTAGCCGTCCAGCATATCGCTGATGCCGCATAATCCATAGACGACCCAGAATGCCACACTTCCCGGATGAAAGAGCAGAAGGCAGATGGCCCCAAGAATTCTTAGCGCAGAGATTATATTTGGAATACTGGCAACCTTGGGTCGCATCTGGGGATCGCTCGACAAATGATAAAGATGCAATCTGGTGGAGATAGCCGGAAATTAGGAATCTAATTTTCGCTTCAAATGACCTCAATATAGAAACTGAATGGACGAAAACCGTCATTGCAGCTGATCATGGCACTCATCGGGTTTTTCATCCATCCATCATAAAAATTGCCTTCTCCTTTAGCCAAAGACTCTACGAACTCCCGCATAGAAGACCATGCAGAAGGACACATCCCATCGGGACATTTTCCATCAACGGAAACCCATTGCTGGCCCACTTTTATATCGCAGGTATGTTCGATGGGATTCTCGTATTGGGCCATCAGGTCCGGGTAAACCGTCTGTCGGATAGCTGTAATCCGTATCTTATTCATACAAATTGGCATTTACTAGTGTAGGTTCATGTGTGTCCGGTAAAAGTTCCGGACGGTTTATATAAAGTTTAACATTTAAAACAAAGTTGGTTCGGTAGAACCATCCAGTTCATTGACAATATTGTAGTTAGGTTTCCTGAAGAGTTTGTCAAGAGGCTTAAACTCTGCTAATGAGGCACTTGTGAGTTGTAGTATCTCGTAGATAGGCCTGTCGATACCCATTTTCTTCTGCACAATTGCCATCATACAGTAGGCGGTTATTGCGGTGTATATCTGGATCCTCACGGCGTTCTCGGACTCACCCCAGAACTTTTTTATCTTCAAATGCTGCTTCAACCACTTGAAGAAGAGCTCAATCTGCCAACGATTGTGATATAGTTCAGCGACCATCATTGGGCTGATATCCAATGCGTTAGTGAAGAATATGAACTTCCTCTTCTGCTCATCGTCCCAGTAGACTATACGTCGGACCTTCTCTGGATACTTCCCTCTGGTGAGTTCGCCGTTCATGTACCCGATTGCATCGGATAGGATGCCTGAACCTGGAGGAAAACGCCTCGTCCACTTCATGGGTTTGAAGTCATTATTCTTCTTTCCCCGAACAATGAAATAGGCTCCGATAGCGTTTATCCTGAACAGCCTTTCGAAGTCATTGTAGCCTCGGTCGAAGATGTAGAACGAGTCCTCTTCATACGGAATGACGTTCATGGCGTTCATGTCATTCACACGGGCTTCCGTGATGTGGAAGAATGTCGGGATGGAAGTCTCAAGGTCATACAGGGTATGTACTTTGATGCCGCCTTT
>CACYHF010000047.1 GCA_902774155.1 uncultured Bacteroidia bacterium
CACCCAGAAGTTGTATTTGGAATTGCGCCCGGCCAGGATCACGCAAGCGAGGCCCAACAGGCTTGAAACCAAGTCTATGAGCAGTACCGGCCGACCGGCCAATTCAAATATGACGGTATCAATCATCCGACAGAACCTTCAAGAGAAACCTGTAGCAGTTTTTGGGCCTCAACGGCGAATTCCATGGGAAGGCGGGACAGCACTTCACGGGCATAGCCGTTTACGATGAGACCCACGGCTTCTTCCGGGCCGATTCCCCGCTGGTTGCAGTAGAACAGCTGATCTTCGCTGATTTTGGAGGTGGTAGCTTCATGCTCTACCGTGGCGGAGGGCTGCTGGCTCTGGATGAGCGGGAAGGTATGGGCGCCGCATCGGCTTCCGATAAGCAGGCTGTCGCACTGCGAGAAATTCTTGGCGTTCAGCGCATTGCGCCCCATCCGCACCAGGCCGCGGTAGCTATTCTGGCTTTGTCCGGCCGATATGCCCTTGGACACGATGCGGCTCTTGGTTCCCCGGCCCAGATGGATCATCTTGGTGCCGGTATCGGCCTGCTGATGGTTGTTGGTAACGGCCACGGAGTAGAATTCAGAACTGCTGTAATCCCCTTTCAGGATGGTGGAGGGATATTTCCAGGTAATGGCCGATCCGGTTTCCACCTGCGTCCAGCTGAGGTGGCTGCCGCTACCTTTGCAGATGCCGCGCTTGGTCACCAGGTTCAGGATGCCGCCTTTGCCGTCGGCGTCGCCGGGATACCAGTTTTGAACGGTGGAGTACTTCACATCGGCATCCTTTTCCACGACGATTTCCACAACGGCAGCGTGGAGCTGCTGCTCGTCGCGCATGGGGGCGGTGCAGCCTTCCATATAGCTCACGTAGGAGCCTTCATCGGCCACGATAAGCGTGCGCTCGAACTGGCCGGTGCCGCGCGCGTTGATGCGGAAGTAGCTGCTGAGCTCCATCGGGCAGCGGACGCCCTTGGGGATGTAGCAGAAGGAACCGTCGGAGAAAACGGCGCTGTTGAGGGCGGCGAAATAGTTGTCGCTGGCCGGCACCACCGACGCTAAATACTTGCGTACCAGGTCCGGATGCTCTTTCACTGCCTCGGAGAAGCTGCAGAAGATGATGCCTTTTTCGGCCAGGGTCTTTCGGAAGGTGGTGGTGACGGAAACCGAGTCAAACACGGCATCCACGGCCACCACTCCTGCCAGCACATCGCGTTCTTTGAGGGGAATGCCCAGCTTGTCGAAGGTTTCGGCCAGTTTGGGATCAATTTCCTTGGGGCGGTCTCTGTCCTTCTTAGGGGCTGCGAAATAGATAATGTCTTGAAAATCAATTTCCGGCATATCCAGATGCGCCCAGTCCGGCTGCGGCATATTCTGCCACTTCCGCAGGGCATCCAGGCGGAACTCCAGCAGCCACTCCGGCTCCTCCTTGCGGGCCGATATCATGCGCACAATGTCCTCGTTCAGCCCCTTGGGGATGAACTCCTGCTCCACATCGGTCACAAAGCCTTCCTTATATTCCCCGGAAGTAAACTGCTGTATGATTTTTTCGTTCTCGGCCATAAGGTTTGCAAAGATACGAAATTATAGCGCCAAATCTACCAGTACGATGGCGGCCATGGCCTCCACGATGACGGGGGTACGGAGGGCAAAGCACACATCGTGGCGGCCGGGGATGCCGGCCTTGGCAATGCTGGCGGTGGGCTTGAAAGCCACGCGGAACACCAGCGGGTTGCCGTTGGTGATGCCGCCGTTCACACCGCCGGCGTGGTTGGTGACAGGCGGAAGCGGGCGTTTGTGACGGCCGCAGCAGTGATGCTCACCACCTTCTTCGTGTTCGCCGTGGCAACACTCGTGGTCCGGATCATCATGGTGACAATGGTGTCCTTCCTCATGCTCTCCGTGGCAGCACTGGTGACCGGGTTCGTCGTGATGGCACTGGTGCTCCGGGAAGGGGTCGTTGTGCTGGGAGCCGAACAGGGCGGCGGCCTGGAAGCCGTCTCCGAATTCGATGCCGCGTACGCCCGGAATGGCAAAGATGGCGTGGGAAATCAGGGATTCCACGCTGTTCCAGAAGGGTTCTCCCAGGCCGATGGGCAGGTTTTCCACCGTGCATTCCACCACGCCGCCCAGGGAGTCTCCATCGGCCTGCGCGGCCTCCAGGGCCCCTTTCCAGGCCTGCGGATCCGTGAGACCGCCCACTTCTTTAAGCACTGCATGAAACTGCGCGAAGTACAGCATCTTCTTGGCCACTACGCCCGCAGCTACGATGCCCAGGGTGAGCCGGCCGCTGAAATGACCGCCACCGCGGGGGTCGTTGAAACCGCCGTACTTCAGATTGGCAGTAAAGTCTGCGTGACCAGGACGAGGATGCTTGCGGAAGGACTCATAGTCCTCGCTGCGGGTGTTTTCGTTCTTGAACAGGATGGTGAGCGGTGCGCCGGTGGTATGTCCTTCATACACGCCGGTCACGATTTCCGGGAGATCGGTTTCCACACGGGGCGTGGTGCCCAGCGCGCCGGCCTTGCGACGGGACAGGTCCTGCAAAAAGTCTGCTTCCGTTAGCGGAATGCCCGGCAGCACGCCGTCCAGCGTGACCCCGATATGAGGGCCGTGGGATTCACCGAAAATACTGACTCTGAATTTATTGCCGAATGTATTCATAGTTTTTCAAACAATTCGTTAAATGTGGGGAATGACTTGGATACGCAGGCGGTATCGTCGATGACAACGGGGCTGTCGGCACCCAGGGAGGCCAGTTTAAGGGCCATGACCATGCGGTGGTCGGCGTGGGAGACGAAGTGGCCGCCTTTCAATAGTTTACCGGTGGCCAGGCGCTGGGTGAGGCCCATTCCTTCGATGACCATTTCGTCCTCTTCCGTATGTACGGGTACGCCCATCTGCGTAAGGGCCTGCTCAATGGCGGCGGCCCGGTCCGATTCCTTGTGCCGCAGGCGCTCCACACCCAGGATATGGCTTTCGCCGGGGCAGAAGGCCGCCAGCACCGCCACCACGGGGAAGAGGTCCGGACAGTTGTTCAAATCCGTATGGAACGGGCTCAGCGGGGCACGTTTGATGTGGATGGGACCGTCCGCTCCGTCCAATTGCGACATGCTGGCGCCCGCTTCCATCAGGACGTCCATAATGGAGATATCGGCCTGCAGGGAACGGGTGTCCAGGCCCGACACCTCTACATCGCCGAAGATGGCGCCGGCGGCCAGGAAAGGGGCGGCGCCGGACCAATCGGCCTCGATGGCAAAATCGGCCGCCTGATAACGCTGTCCGCCTTTGATGCGGAAGTTGATGCCGGTGCACAGGCTCCAGTCCTGCGTTTCCAGGAAATCTTCGCCGCCTTCCATTTCGGAGCCGATGCGGATGCCGAACTTCTTGAGCACGTCCACCGTGATGAACAGGTAGGGAATACTCCGGGGTTCGTGTACGTAAACAACTGATTTATCCGCCATTAACGGCAGGGCGGCCAGGAGGCCGGAGATGAGCTGCGAACCGCCTTTTCCGGACACGTCGGAGCGGCCGGGAATGAGGGGGCCGGCCACCTTCAGCGGAAGATAGCAGTCTTGCTTTCGGTTGTTGGCCCCTTCCGGGTACAGGCGCACGCCATAGGCGGCCATGATGTCGTGGGCATCGGTGAGGGGCCGCTGCAGCAGCGTTTTTTCGCCGGTAACCCGTACCGGTTTTTCCGAAAGGGCCGACAAGACGGGCACCACGAAACGGGTAAGGAAACCGGATTCACCGGTATGGATTTCGTCCAGGTCCAGGCAGCCGGGCTGGGCGTCGATGCCGGTAATCACCACCCGGTCCCCTGCTCTTTCCACCGTGGCACCCAGGGCACGCGCTACCGCCAGGGCGCTTTCGTTGTCGCCGCAGGGGGTGTAGCCGCTGAGCGTGGAGGTTCCCTGCGCCAGGGCGGCAGCCACGATGGCGCGCTGGGCAAAACTTTTGGAGGCGGGCATGGGAAGCGGACCGGCCTGAATGAAGCGGTAGGTGCCGTACACGGCTTCCCGCAGGGCCCGGGTGGTCCATTGGCCGGGCGCGGTGGCGTCATCCTCGCTGAGGCAGGCATAAGTGAAGGGTGCACCCTGTTTCAGGGCCTCCAGGCGGGAGGGCCGTCCCTTTTCGCCCATACAAAAGGCCACCAGGGTGCCTGGATCGGCGTTTTGATAAAGCTGGGCGATGGTGGTATTATCGGCCGCCGAGGTGGCGGTGGTGACGATTTTCACTACTTCGCCGCCAAAACTGCGGGCGCGTTCCAGCAGGGACTGCAGCACGGGAAGCGGCGGGGTGGCCTGGAAATCGTGATGGGAGCGGATGAGCACCGTGCCCCATTCGCGGCAGGCTTCGCGGATGCGCCGGCCCACGGCTGCGGGGGCTTCCATCTCCAGGTCTACGTACTTGGCGCCGGAACGGATGGCCAGTTCCAGCAACTCCGGAGCCTGGGATTCTTCCTCCAGCCGGCAGGTGGCAATGAGCGGCACATCCGACTGGGAGAACAACTGCTCGATGTCCGCTTCCTCCAGGGCGCAGCGGTCCAGGCGGATTTCGGCCATCTCCAGTTCGGGTAGCAGGTCCAGGATCTGCTGCAGGTCTTTATGCTGTATCGAGGTGCAAATCATATGGGTTCAATGCTTGGAAAACCACTTCTCCGGGCGTAACGGGCAACACAAACTTTACTGTTCCGCCTCCCTGTGCTTTCTTATCCTTGCCCATGGCGGCTTGCAGGCGCGCCAGCGGATAGGGGCACTGCGTGGGCAAGCCGAGGCGTTCGAAATCGGCCTTCAGGCGTGCCGCAAGGCCGTTTTCGGCCAGGCCCAGCTGCTCGCTCAGGCGGGCGGCCAGGAGGATGCCGATGGCCACAGCCTCCCCGTGGGCGATGTCGTGGCCCTGTTCCCGGGCTTCGTACTCGATGGCGTGGCCGAAGGTGTGTCCCAGGTTCAGTTTGGCGCGTTCGCCGTGTTCGTAGGGATCCCGTTCCACGATTTCGGCCTTGATGGCGGCCGCCCGGGCGATGAGCGCCGGCGTAACGCCTTGCAGGGCGCTGTGGTAGGCTTCGGCATCGGCCAGGAGGAAGGTTTTGAGGAGTTCAGCCAGGCCGCAGCGGAATTCGCGGGGCGGAAGGGTGCGCAGAACATCGGCGCAGAGGAAGGTGTACTCCGGCATATGGAAGGCGCCCAGCATATTCTTATAATGGTCCAGGTTCACGCCGGTTTTACCGCCGATGGCGGCGTCCACCTGCGAGAGGAGCGTAGTGGGCAGGTTGGCGTAGCGGATGCCGCGCTTGTACAGGCTGGCGGCGAAACCCACCAAATCGGTGGTGATGCCGCCGCCCACGGCCAGCAGCAAGGCGCCGCGGGAGGCATCGGCCTCCAATAACCAGCGTTCCACGGCCAGCACGCTGTCCATCGTTTTACGCTCTTCGGAGGTTTCCAGGCTCCTCGCGCCCTTCACGGGCAGCGCGGCCATCACCTCTTCGGCCACCCAGGCCACGTTGGGGTCGTACACCACGAAACACTCGGCCTCCTTACCCAGGAAGCGGCCGATATCCCCGATATGCTCCAGCGTCTGAATCATAACCATTCCTGCAGGAAGGCGGTGCGTTCGGCCGTCCAGGCAGGCTCCAGCCACATGGCGTGACCGCAGGTGGGAACGCAGAAAAAGCGCTTGTTTTTCGTGCCTAAATTATTGTAAATGGAGAAGTTGGTATGCGGCGGGCAGGTAGGGTCCTGCAGGCCGAACGACATATACACCGGGCATTGGATGCGCGGGGCAAAGTTCTTCACGTCGAAGTAGCGGAGCATCTGGAGCAGCTCCTCGCGAGGCAGGCCGATGGCATCGGCTTCGGCAAAGACCTCGTGCACGGGCCAGAAGACGATACGGGCGTAATCCGGATAATCGCCCAGGAAAGGCACGGCCGGCGCAATGGCCTTGATGCGCGGATCAAAGGCGGCCGACAGGAAAGTGAAGGCGCCTCCCTGGCTTTCGCCCCAAGCGACCATCCGGTCCGGATCGGCCTTCTCCAGGCCGGCGGCGAAGTCCACGGCGCGTTTCACGTCACAGAAGGCGCCGCGGTAATAGTATTGCTCCTTGTCCGTGATGCCGCGGTCTATCCAGCGGCTCTGACCGGCCTTGAAGATGCCTTGGTCGCGCACACTTACCAGATAATCGATGCGTTCGGGATTGGCCGAAGGGTCAAAATAGAACGGTTCCGCGCCGTAACCCATATACTGGATGGCCACGGGATATCGGCCGGGAGCGTTGGGGATGGAAACGATGCCGCCGGCGATGGCACCGTCCAGCGAGGCGAAACGGACCTCATAGCAGGTGCGGAGGTCGTTGGAATATTCCGGGATTTCCGTGAGCTGCGGCTCCAGCGGCACCTCTTCCAGCTGGGAAAGGGTGGCCTGCCAGAAGGCGTCGAAATCTTCCGGGGCATCCGGAGGACTCACCACGGCATCGGGCCGGACACCCACGTTCCAGCGAATGCTGTCCCGCAGCCGGACCTGGTAAAAACCGGGCTCCAGCTGCCCCAGGAGCACATTCAGGGTGCTGTCTTGCTGCACGGTCACCTGGCTGCAGAAGACCGTGTCCTGGGTATCGGCCATCAGGGAGAGATCCTTCACCAGCACCAGCGAAGCAGCACCCGGTGCCGCCTGAACCTTGGTGGTAAGGGTGTAGGGGCCTTTTTCCAGAAAGAGCCAGCCCAAATCCGGTACGGAAGTACCTGTTGCCGCTTCGGGACGGGGTGTGCAGGCTATGACCAGCACCGCGGCAAATACCCCATAAAGCATTCGTTTCATACTTACAAAGATACGCGAAATATTTTTACCAGCCTATTTCTACCTTCACGCCGTCGGGGTTGTTGGGAAAGCGCAGGAAAACGGTTTTGCTGCGCGGGTCCCACTGGGCCTGGCAGGCTTCTCCGTTCACCAAAACCTGCGTGGGAGGGGCCGGAAGCAGGATCCGTGTTACGTTCCAGGTTTCGGCCGGGGCCTTGCAGATGTAGGAGAAACTCCGGCGGCCTTTTTTCTCTTCATATGCCCGACTGGCCGCCGCCAGGATCCGGGGAGCTTTTCCGGCTTTCTCTACGTCGTAGAAGAGTGCCTGCGTACCCTCCGGAATGTTCACTTTTTCGTACACCGGGAGGGCGGGGTCATACAGGTCTATCAGACAGCCTTCTTCATACAGGTCGCCGAAGTTCCCTTCGTCCAGGGCGGCCACAATGCGGTAGGGGCCGCGCTGCAACCTCAGGGGCTGAGGGTTAACGGGGCCGTCCAGGCTTTCCAGGGCCTCCAGGAGCGGTTTTTCGCCGCCTTCAGCCAGGACAAAGTCCTTCGGGTCCTGCCGCAGGATGCCCACCCGGCCTTTTCCATACGGATAGGTGCCCGCAGGTGCGCCTGCAGCAATTCCCATCCTTTCAAACAGATGGTCGGCCGGGGCCGCATAGTTGTTTTCTCCCGTGTTCCACCACTCCGGAACGGCTTGGAAGGGGTCGGTGTCCGTGCCGCAATAGAGGAAGATTCCGCCGCGTTTCACCCAATCGGCCAAAAACTGATGCGCCTGCGGGTCCAGGGGCTTCATATTGGAATAGGTCATCAGCAGCACGCCAACGCCGTCCAGGGCCTTTTCGTACCCCAGGTTTTCCATATGCACCATCCCCACGCGTTGGCCTTTTTTCAGGAGGGGTAAGGCCAGGCCGAAAAAGTCGGAAAGGTAGGGATCTTTATTCTGGAACATCAGGGAATTGGCCATAAGCACGCCATAGCGGGACGGGAGCGTTTCTCCCTTAGGCATTTGCTGCAGGGCGTTGGTCATCACCTGCATCATGGTGGCAAAATGGGCCGGGATGCGGCTCTTTTCGGCCGATCCGGGGCTCACCGGATACAGCCTCTCGTAAATGCGGGACGGCCAGGGCATAATCTCATACTGGTCCACCTGGGGGTACAGGAGCTGGGCCGTGAAGGTGGCCTGGTAGTTGCGCCGATAGTCTTCCCAGTCCCGGACGCCGTCTTCGATGGGGTCCGTGAGGAACCAGAGGGTGCGCCCGGTGGGGGCCGTCATGGAAGCCATGCAGCCATATTCCAGGAAGGCCGATTCGAACACGCGCTCCTTCAGGACGCCCCTGTAGTAATTGGGGGAACGGGACGTTCCCGTCCACACCTGGGCGATGTAGCCGTCCATACTCTCCATCGAGGCCAGGGAGGCCTCCGGGCTCACAATCTGCCATTTGGTGTAATTAATGAGCGAGTGCGTGGGAACGTAACACTTGATGTCCCGGCCCAAGCTTCGGCCATATTCTTTGGCATAGGTAAACGCCTCATCCAGCGCCCGGTAGTAAAGATGGTACTTGAGCTTTTGCGAAAGATAGGTGGCTTCCGGGCTCTGGTCCTGCGGCTGCCAGGGGGCGCCATAGAAGGCTTCCCATTCCCGTTTGAACGCGTCCGAATAGCCGGCTCGCGCCCAGAATTCGGGCTCTTCCAGGAAGATATGGTCCACGCCTGCATCGATCACGGGTTTGATGTGCCTTTCCTTGAAGTATTTGAGATAGTTTTCCGTAGGCACAATGTAGGGAATCAGTTTCCCGTGCCAGATGGTGTCTCCGCTGGCCTCCACCTGCCCTTCGTCCAGGTGCCATCGGCCATCCCACTTCCCCGTGAAATAATCCTGATAGGCGCCCCAGGCGATACCGGTCATATAATGGGTCTCATACCCCCGGTCCCGCCAACTCTGGAGGCGCTCCTGCAGGCTTTCGGGCGAGATGGTACCATACACGATGGCTACATCGGCCCGGGTGTCCAGGGTTGGCCGCCACCCCACGCTGGTCTGGAAGGTGGTTTTCACGCGATCCGGTCCGGAGCCGGCACAGGCAGCTACGGCAAGCAACAAGGGAAGTACGAAATGGCGCATACACAAAGATTTCTTGCAAGTTACTAATTTTTGCCGTATTTTTGCAGTCCCATCAGCCCGGATGGCGGAATTGGTAGACGCGCTGGACTCAAAATCCTGTGGTAGCAATACCGTGCGGGTTCG
>CACYHF010000048.1 GCA_902774155.1 uncultured Bacteroidia bacterium
TTCACAAGAGCGTCCCCGTTCACAAAGTCATAGTTCCATCCGGCGGGAATCCCCGGCCTCTCCTGCGCGAACCTTTGCGTAAGATTGGTATCCTCCCCATACAGATAGGCAATGTCGGCGACAAATCGGCCCTGGCTGAGCAAGAAGCAGCTCCTGCCGATATAATCTATCCAGGGACGAGCCTCTGAAGCCCAGGTATCAAATCGGTTGAACCACTGGCCATATGGCCCCAGACCAAGGCCTGGTTTGAACGCTTCCGAGGGCTGATGGACGGAAGTATGGATCACAAACCGGTTGAGTCCTTCGGCCATCGCTGCATCGGCAACAGGCTTAAGCTTGCCGGGATGGCACTGATAGGCCCACCATCCATCCCATTTGCCAGGTCGGCCATTGGTGGTGAAAGCTTCGGCGGCACAGATGTTCTGGCCATAGATATGGGCCACTGATGAAGATTCCCGAAGGTCGGCCTCCATATGCGGCATCGTGGCATAGACCCCTGCCCGGAAACGCACCCAGAATGCGCCCTGGGGCACATCGGCCGTCCTTTTGACCATCATTCCATCTCCGGTGAAGGAACGCCTTTCCTCGTGGGATTCGCTGTAGCGCTTGATGCCTTGGGAATGGAAGATCTCGGTAGCCAGGTCATAATGGTTTTCGGCCAGAAGCTCCCCAAGCGTCTGACGCCAGTCGAAGAGGAATCGCTCGCGCTCCTCATCGGTGCCGATCTTCTCACCGGCAAAAGCAGGAAGCCAAAGGGCCATGGAATATGCCCTCCTCTTTTCGAACTCTTCCTCCATCCGCAGGGTCCACGTCCCCTTTCCGGACTCGTAACTGTCGATGTCAATGTTACTGATTGCTCCCGGTCCCAGGTTGCGGCCCAGGGTTTCCTTATACAGTCCCAGATAGTTTTCCCAATACCTTCTCACCGCTCCCGCATCCAGTTTATCCACCTCAAGACCGGTAGCCTCCGGTGGAGCAGGCCCATTCGTGGTTCCTATCAAGGTATAGGCAAACCTGTAGACCATCCAGTTTCCTTCCGGAGCCGTCCAGTCAAGGATTCCGTCGCTATAGGAAGAAGAAATATCCCGGACCTCCGGATCAGCGTCCTGCCTGACTGCCAAGACCCGTATTTCCTTCAGATAATCCCGTACGATTCCTTCCAGCTGCGGAACAGCGTGGAAAAGCCCGGACGAGACCGTACTCGATGGCAACGGAAGAGCCCCACGGTAGTGGCCGCATACAGGCGTTGCGCTCCAGATCAACTTCTTCTGGGCATCGTCCTCGCTCACCCAGGGGCCTCCGGTAAGGCTCCAGCCAGGAGAACTGGCAATGCCCACTTCAAGGCCGAGGGAGTCCGCAAGGGCCACGGCGTAGCGGAAGGCATCCTTCCAGCCTTCGCTCATATAGGGAAGAAGGGTGTCCACTACCTGAGGGGTTGAATAGGCCGCGTCGAAAAGGAAGAAACCAGAAAGCCCGATGTCATGCATCCATAGAAGATCCTTCCGGATGCCGTCCTTTGTCACGTTACCGTTCATCCAATGCCATAGAACCATCGGCCGGCTTTCGTGGGGCGGGTTCTGGAAACCAGCCTCTAATTCCGGGCATCCCCCATTGCTGCAAGAAAGCAGCAACAGCGCCGCGGACAAGTAAAGGACGATTCTTTTCATATCTACTGGACCATCTTCAAAAACTCCTGTTCGCTCATTTGTGAGGAAAGGATGGCGTCGGTGATGGCCTCCTGAAGCAATTGGGCCGACAGGGCGCCCACGGCACTCAGGTTAGCTGTAATTTTTTCTTCTTCCGGGCCGATGGAGACGGCATATACCGTATCACCGTCGGCGGTGGTGAAGATAGGATTGATGCTGCGGGCCAGGCCGGCGCTTGTCATCTGGGCCAGGTGTTTCAGCTGGGCAGGTGTAAACCGGCCGTTGGTAAAGACGGCCACCAGAGTTGTGTTGGTGGTAGCAGTAAAAAGATTCTCTTCCGCAACACGGAGCAAGGCCTCATACGAATCGGCAAATGCCGATCGGTCCGGGGTACGCATCCCTGCAATCTTCTGTCCGTCTGCGTAAACATCTCCGTAGCTGTTCACCACTACGGCTACGCCAATCTGGAGCGTTCCCAAGCTGGCGGCCGCATAGCCCATACCCGACTTCTGGGCCTGTAGCAAGCCTCCGGCCTTCCCCACCGTAGCTCCCGTGCCGGCACCCACATTGCCGCTGCAAGGATCGTTGGCGGTAAAAGAAGCTTCGCAAGCCGCGTAACCCATCTGTTCGTCCGGGCGTACCGATGCGCTACCATAACCCAAGTCATAGATGCAACTCTGGCAGATGAGGGGCACCAGCGCGGAGCCGGTTTCGTAGCCTATCCCGTGCATTTCCAGACAGCTTGCAACGCCTCCCGAAGCGGCCAGCCCATAGGCGGAACCGCCGGAGAAAACCAGTGCATTGAGCGGATGGTTCCGCTGGGGCGCGATGGTTTCTGTCTCCCGCGAGGCCGGACCTCCGCCAAAGACGTCCACGGCGGCAATTCCGGGTACCGTAAAGCGGAAAACGGTCACGCCCGTTCCTGCCTCCGGGTCCTGGGCATTCCCTACACGGACGCCCTGGATGGATGAAAAGGGAATTCTGTGCACATCGGGGGCCTGGCTATGGGCCGGAATGCCCGATAGCAGGATGGCTCCCAGAAGAATGGCTATGCAGTATCTCATATTTTAGGCAAATGATTAAACGACTTCTTTATTATAGATTCCCGTAGGTAACGCCGGGCCAGTCGTCGGTGCGGAAGGGCCAGGCCGGAAGGCCTTCGGAGTTGTACAGGTTGCAGACCGGATTGATGGACCAGGCATAGCGAACCGCCACAGGCTGAGGAACTTCCGGAGAAGAGACCACCACTTCCCGGTTGCCTTCAATCCGGGCATCGGCCCAATGCCAGACCCGGTCGGGGCCGGCAATCTGGAAGCCCATCAGGACACCGTTTTCGGCCTTTTCCACCCTCTCATCCGCGCTTCCGTAACGGGCCTGGGCAAAGCACCCCGAAGGGATGACCCTGAGGCCGCCGGCCACATCGCTGAAACGGATTATCATGTTGCTGCCGTGGACCCTGTAGGATTCGAAACGGGGGCCGTCGGCCACCACTTTCTTGCCATAATCATTGGCGAAGGCCAGTCTGGCCAGGCGCTCGCCCACCTCTTTCTTGCGTACGGGATGGATATCTTCCGCTTCGCCCAAATCGATGATACAGGCCATGCCGCAACGCTCAAGTGCCCGGGTGGCCATGGCCTGCGCTTCGCGGAGTTCGGCCCAGCCATCGTCGCCGGGAATCGCGTTAACGTCCTTATAACCTGCAATTTGCGTAATGTAGAAGGGGAAATCGTAGCCCCACAGTGCGCGCCAGTCCAGGATCATAGACTGCATAAGGTCGCGGTAGCGATAGGCTCTTTCGGCGTTGGATTCGCCCTGATACCAGATTGCGCCCTTGATGGCGAACGGCGCCAGGGGCTTGATCATGGCATTGTACAGCACCGTAGGCATATTGGGTTCCCGGGCCGTGGACCGGGGCGCCCCGCTGAAGGACACGGAGAGCGTCACCTTCCACTGGTTGTCCAGGCCGATTTTCTGCCCGTCAGGGCCCTGGACGTAAAGAAGATCGGAAGCGCCGTACAGGCCGCCTTCGCCGTGGTCGTCGGTGCAGCGGACGCAGATGACCGTCTTCCCGCCTTTGACCAGCCTGCCGGGAACGGTGTATTCCCGGGCCTTATTCCACAACTTACCGGAGCCCACCAGTTCCCCGTCCCAGTAGGTTTCGTCAAAGTCGTCCACCGGACCCAGGCTCAGGGTAAGGTCTTTTCCGGCCCAGGAAGCGGGGATATCCACCGTCTTGCGGAACCAGAAGATACCGTTGGTGGAAGGCCAGAGCTCCTGCACCATACAGGGAAGCGTGATGGTTTTCCAGGCGGTATCGTCAAAGTCGGGACGGGCCCAGAGGGCCAAGCCGCCGCTTTTCCCGTGATCCTTCAGATCGGCTTTCCGAATGAAAGCATTGATTTCCTCATCGAAAGTCCTTTCGCGCTCGGTCTCGCTGTCAGAAAGGGATTTCACCTTGGCCAACGCACCTGCCTGCTCAGGATACAGGCCGATGGCCTTTTCGCTCATCCAGGCTTCGATGATGGTGCCGCCCCAGCTGCTGTGGATGATGCCCACGGGGACCTTCAGTTCCTCCATAAGCTTCCGGCCGAAATACCACGCGGCGGCCGAGAAGTTGCGTACGGTTTCGGGGGAAGACTCCTTCCACTTGTCGAAATCGGCGCTGAAATAGTCGTGTTCCTTCGTGCCGGTGGCCCGGGATACCTGCAGCAGACGCAGGTCGGCGTATTGGGCGGCCCCGGCAATATCTTCCTGATTGGTGCGCACCGCCCGCCAGCTTTCCACGGGCATCTGCATGTTGGACTGTCCGGAGGCCAGCCAGACCTCCCCTACCACCACATTCTGCAGCACAACGTGTTCCCCGTCGGAGATGGTCACCGAATACTTTTTAAAACTGCCCTTGGGCGTGTCAATCTTTACCGTCCATTTTCCATGGGCATCGGCCGTGGTTTTATATGTTTTGCCGTTCCAGGACGGGGTGACGCTCACCGTGGCGCCCGGCGCCGCCTTGCCCCAGACCGGGGCCTGGCAGTTTTGCTGGAACACCATGTTGTCGGTAAAAAGGGGCGTGAGTTCCACCTTGGCTTGCAGGGAAACGGAGGCCAGGACGGCCAGTGTCAAGGATAAGAGTCTTTTCATATCAGGATCAGTTCATTATTTTTCCGAAAAGGTAGTATTTATGGTCGCCGAACCACAGGACACTTTCCCCGTCCAGCGCCGTAAAGCTGGTGTAGAAGGAGTTGCCCGTTTCCCGGGGCGAGAAGAGGACACCTTCCCCGAACCACACCGGCTGATGGGCGCCCGGCACAAAAACGCCGTCCCGCCGATACAGAGGCCCGCGGTTCTGATAGGCCGTGGGAGCATTGAAATCGAAGGCATCGTGCACAAAAAGGACATATTGGCCGCTGCGGGCCTCGGGGCCTTTGAGGTCGTAGATGGGACAGGGCGAACAGGGCTGCAGGATGGCCGGGCCGCCGTCTTTTTCGCGCAGCACTTCCGGCCGGCTCCAGGTTTGGCCGTTATCGGCACTGACGGACCAGACGGGATGGCCGATGGAAGTGCGCATCACCGCAAAGAGCCTTCCGTCCGGCAGGCCGATGATACAGGCCTCTTCCGTAATCTTCCCCTCCCGGGGGAAATACGCCTCATCACTCTCTACGGCCGAAGAGTCGAAAGCCTGTTCACCGGTATTGAAGAAGGAGATGCGGATGTCCCGGATTTTGGGGTCTTCGTCGATGTTCTCATATTGCCAGAATTCCACGCGCGCTATGCCTTTGCGGTCATAGCGCGAGCAGCCGGCCAGATAGCGCCCGTCCTGGCCGAAGCGCAGCGGTCGCTGCCACATACACCAGACGGGCGGCAGGGACGGGTCTTCCGGATCGGCCTGGAAACGGATGGGGAAAGGAACGGTTTCCGGCTGGCTCCAGGTGGCGCCGGCATCGTCGGAATAGCGGCCGCACATGACGCCCTGGAGGTGTTTTTTCACCGTGGTCTCCTGGTTCCACAGCAGGTAGAGACGCCCGCTGCGGCTGATCATAGGTTGCTGCCAGGCCGCTACGGGCTGGGGGTTGTCCAGAGAGGGAGAACCGGCCAGCATTACCGGATCGGTCCAGCTTCGGCCCCCGTCAGTACTTTTGGAAAAAACCACCCGTTCATCGTTTGCGGCCTCGAAGGAACCTTGCGTCCAGAAAGCGTACAGGAGGCCGCGGGCAGGGTCTTCCAGCACGTGGAAATGGTCGTTGAAACGATTGCCCGGCTGGCTGGGCACAAAGACCGTAAAGTCGTGCGGGAGCACGTCGATATCCGTTTCCGGATAAAGGTAATGCCAGTAGAAATGACGGGGCCAGCGCTCCCGGAAGTTGTCCGTTTCGGAAAAATGCTTGGCCAGGGCTTCATCGGCCGTGGCGTAGCGATGGCAGGACTCCGGCACCCGCATAAACACCGTCCACTGGCTCTGGTTGGCGGCATCCTGCCCCGGGAAACCCACCCACACCACCGTTCCCTTTTCGGGCGGGAAAGCCGGATTCAGGGTAAAAACCGTGGTAAGGGCGGTGGCGTCGTGACGGATAGGAGCCTCCGTGAGAAGCTGCGACAAGTCTCTGCGGTGGAACTTGCGCAAGGGTTTGCGGGAGAAGGTTTCCGGCTGGAAGTCGCCGAAAAAAGTCTCCTGCGCCAGGGTATGCCGATCCAGATTATAGCTGCTGGTAAGGGTTTTGGGATCTGCGTAAGCACGCCGGAAATTAAAAGCACCGTCCCGGCCGGGCTTGTACCAGCCGCGCCGCCGGGCGTAGGATACGATATCCTTGCTGCCCAGATAGTTCAGCGTATCTTTCAGGTTGATTTCCCCGATAGTGTAGTAATTGGGGATGGTGGCGATTTCATCGTCCGGCACCCGCTGCGCCACCCAGTGATGCCCCTGTACCACCGCCACGATCCAGCCTTCTTTCTGATCGGCCACCAGATAAGAGCGGCCGGAATCGGCATAGCCGTATTGGCTCACCAGGGAGCCGATGATGTGCACGGCCTCACGCGCCGAACAGGCCTTCTGGATGGCTGTAGTGCGGATTTCGTACACCAGGCTGCCCTGCGCCCGGTCTTCACGCGAGCGGCACTTGTTGGAGGCCAGACATACGCCGAACTCATTGGCATAACTGTCCCCGGCAGCCTGGCCGGGGAATTCAAACCAGAGATAGGCGCAGCGCTCCGGGGTGGCCGGCACCTGGTAGATGTTGAGCATCTTCTGCCCGTACTGGTCTTCGTTGTGGCCCAGATAGACGTACCCGTCGGTGGTGGCGTTCCGTCCGGCGAGGATGCCAAAACAAAGCAGGGGAAGCAGAAGGGCAGGGCTCATCAATCCACGGGGAAAGTGAAATACGTATCCGGGAACGGTTCGTTGTTCAGGGTGAAGTGCCACCACTCCGAGGAGAGGGGCTTGAAGCCGTGACGGAGCATAGCCCGGCGCAGGATGAGCCGGTTGCGGAACTGCAGCTCCGTGAGGCCGCGGGGATTGGCTGCGGCGGCTTCGGCGTCATATTCGCCGGTGTCCGGGTTGCCGCAGAAGTCCGGATGGCTTTCCGGGCCGAACCAGTCGAAGGTGCCGCCCATATCCAGTTCCTTCTCCGTATTCATATCGAAGAGCGTCAGATCCACGGTGGAGCCGCGCGTATGGCCGCTTTTCTCCATGATATACATTTGATCGAAGAGCACGCTCTTGTCCAAGTCCGGGTAAAAATAGGGCTTCATTCGGACATCCGGGATATCGGCCGCCCAGCGCACGAAATGGTCCACCGCCTTTTGCGGACGGTAGGCGTCGTAGATTTTGAGCCGATAGCCCAGGCCGATGACATCTTCGCTCACGGCGCGAAGGCTGTCGGCCGCCTCCTTGGTGAGGTATGCCTTGGGTGCCAGGTAACCGTCGATCCGGTCCCCGACGAAATTATAGGTGCTGAAATAACGGATTTCCAGGATAACATCCGGAACTGCCTCTGAAATGGCGACAAACTGGGAACGGTCTTCCTGCGGAGGGACCGTGCTGCAGGCCAGGGCGAGAACCAGCCCCAGGCCGATCATTACTCTTTTCATCATACTGCAAATGTAACCAATCCTCTTTAATCCGTCAAGGATTCCCTCTTGGTTTTTCGGGGATTTGTGGGTATCTTTACGCAACCAAATGGGAATCCTTATGCCGGAAGAGCTTCTGAAACCTTTATTCGAACAATACACGGGCCAGCCACTGGCCGAAATACAGGAATTACCCTCGTCGGGCAGTAACCGGCGCTACTTCCGCCTCAAGGGCGGCAACCTCTCCCTCATCGGCGTGCTGGGCAACAACCTGGAAGAGAACCGGGCCTTTATCTACCTTTCCAAGCACTTCCGGGACAAGGGCTTGCGTGTACCGGCCGTCTTGGCCGTGAGTCCGGACGAACTGTGCTACGTGCAGGAAGACCTTGGGGACAAGATTCTCTTCAACCTCGTATCGGAAGGCCGGGAAAGCGGCATCTACAGCCCCATTGAAACCGAGCGCCTGTGCCGCACCATCGAACAGCTGCCCCGCCTCCAGTTCCAGGGCGCGAAGGGCCTGGACTGGGACCGCTGTATGTACAAGGCCTTCGACGGCCGTATGGTGGACTTTGACCTTAACTATTTCAAATACTGTTTCCTCAAGGCCACCGGTCTGGAATTCAACGAAGTCCTGCTGCAGGAAGACTTCGAAAAACTGAAGCAGGACCTCCTGGAAGACCAGGGCAATACCTTTATGCACCGGGACTTCCAGGCCCGGAACGTGCTGATGCAGGAGGGCGAGCCCTGGTTCATAGACTTCCAGGGAGGCCGCCGCGGCCCCATCTATTACGACGTAGCCTCCTTCGTCTGGCAGGCCCGCTCCCGCTTCCCGGAACAGCTCAAGCAAAAGCTCATCCAGAGCTACCTGCGCGCCCTCCGCACCTATCAGGAAGTGGACGACGAACAATTCCACGCCCGCCTGCGGCTCTTCGTGCTCTTCCGCACCCTGCAGGTGCTGGGCGCCTACGGCTTCCGCGGCTACTTCGAGAAAAAGCCGCACTTCCTGGCCAGCGTCCCCTATGCCCTGTCCAACCTGCGCACCCTGCTGCAGACGCCCTTCACGGATTATCCGCACCTGAACGATATCCTGCTGAAACTCACGCAGATGCCCCAGTTCAACGAG
>CACYHF010000049.1 GCA_902774155.1 uncultured Bacteroidia bacterium
CGACGGCCTCATGGACGTGTGCTACTTCCGGGCCATGAGCCTTCTGCGGCTCCTGCTGCTGTTCCCCCTGTACCGGAGCGGAACGCATATCGGCAGCCGGGCAGGCGGGAACAAAGTCCTTTACCGGCAGGCCCGCGAAGTGACCATCAGCAGTAAAGACCTCATTGACATTTACATCGACGGAGAACAGCTTCCCGGGTCCCGGTTCCACCTCAAGATCCTGCCGGGGGCGCTTCCTCTCCGGCTGCCCAGGCAGAAATGAAAGAACAAAATAAAGAAATACGACCATGAAAGCAGACAAAATCATCAAAAACGCAAAAATCTTCACGTCGGACAGCAAGCGTCCCCTTGCCACGGCCTTGGCCGTCAAGGACGGCAAATTCATCTATGTGGGCGATGAAGCAGGCCTGGCCGGTTATGAGGGAGATGTAACGGATCTGAAGGGTAAATTCATCCTGCCCGGTCTTATCGACAGCCACGTGCATGTGTTCCACAAAAAAGGAATGCCTGGCCTTTATGGCCGACTGGATTCGGAAGAATCCCGGCCTCAAGCGTTACCGGTTTATGATGGAACGCACGTGCCTGGCCGGGGAAGACCTCACGAAGGAGGAACTGGACGCTATCTGCCCGGACGCAGAGATGCTGGTACTGGAGGGCGAAGTGCACAGCAACTGGGTAAACTCCAGGATTCTGGCGGCGCACGGTTTTACCGATGCCACGCCGGACCCTGTACCCGGACTGGCCTATTTCGTGCGTAAAGACGGTCACCTGACGGGAAACTCGTTTGAGACCGCCAGCTGGCCGATGCTCTTTGACGGCATTAACGAACTGACGGATGAGCAAATCAGCCAGGCGGTCCTTCGCTGGCTGGACAGCTCCATCCAGTATGGCGTGAGCGGTGTCTTCGATGCCGGTTTCCCGGAGCACAACGGGATGAATGAGCGCATTTACGAATATCTGCAGGCTTTGGACAAGCAGGGGAAACTGCCGGTCTACGTGGACGGATGCTATGTGCTTACCCAGCCCGCAAAAATGAGAGAGGCTCTGGAGGGAGTGAAGCGCTTCCGGGAGAAATTCAACACGGAGCATATGAAAGTGCACACGCTCAAAATCTTTATGGACGGCACCCTGAAGATCGAAACTGCGGCTATGGTGACTCCTTACGTAGACACCGGTGTGACAGGCGCAACAGCCTTTAATGCGCAGCAGATGGCCCAGATTCTGAAAGAGCTCAACGATGAAGGACTGGACCTTCACGTGCACACGGTGGGTGAGGCCTCGTCAAGAGTTGTTCTGGACGGTGTGGAACTGGCAAGATAACGGCCAATTTCACGCCCTGGTGGCATAGCGGCAACGTAGGCGGCAACCCCATCGAGTACTGGCCCACCTTTATCGGCGAGAAACGCGCCCATAATATGTTCCGCTGCAAGACTATGTGGGACAGCGGTGCCCTGGTGACCTGGTCCAGTGATGAGGTGTTTTACGGCGATTTCCAGAACTGGAGTCCCTATCTTGCGATGGAAATCGGTATGACGCGCTGGATCAACGAGAAGACCCGGTTCGACCAGTACAGCAGAACCGTTGCGCCATTCCCTCCGGCATGCGAGCGAATGAACATAGAAGAAATGATTATCGGCTACACCATCAACGGCGCCAAGCAGCTGGGCATCGAGGCCGATAAGGGCTCCATCGAAGTGGGCAAGGATGCCGATTTCCTGGTGTTCGACCAAGACCTTCTCACGGCGGCGCCCGAAGGTTTTAGCTTCAACAGCCCCAGCCAGGTGTATTTTGGCGGAAAGAAGATGAATTAAATCATTTAAACGGACACAGATATGAAAAGGGAATTCAAGGATTTAATGTTTTTAGAGCAGTATGATTGCTTGAACAGCGAAATCACAGGAGACTATGACAAGGCCCATGCCGTGAAGTGCGTGAACGGCATCTTCGTCGGAACCGAGAATCACGGGGTCGCTTCGTGGTTGGGCATCCCCTATGCGAAGGCGCCCGTGGGCAACCGCCGCTTCAAGGCGCCGGAGTACGTGGACGCAAGCGACAAGGTCTTTGAGGCCAAATACTTCGGAAAGGGTGCTTTTGGCTCATTGGGTTACCCGGATTGCGTTCAGACGCTGATGTCCGAGGACTGCCTCTACCTGAACATCTGGCTCAATGCCGATGACAAGACCAAGAAGAAGCCGGTGATGGTGTGGATTCACGGCGGGGCTTACGTCGTCGGCTCGGGCTCGCAGAGTGAATACAGTGGAGCCAACCTCGTCCAGGTGCACAGTGACATCATCATGGTGAATATCAACTATCGGCTGAACATGTACGGCTTTATGGACTTCTCGTCGGTGCCCGGTGGCGAAGCCTTCAAGACGGCGCCCTGCAACGGCCTGCTGGACCAGGCTATGGCGCTCCGGTGGGTGCACGAGAACATCGCAGCTTTCGGCGGTGACCCGGACAACGTGACCATCTTCGGGCAAAGCGCCGGCGGTGGCTCGGTCTCCATTTTGCCGGTTATGAAGGAGGCGAACCAGTATTTCCAGAAGGTCATTGCCCAGAGCGGCTCAACCACTCTGGCCTTCCCGGTCGACTGCGCATCAGCTCAGGGCAAGACCAAGGCGCTGCTTGAGTACACAGGTTGCAAGACTATGGACGAGATCATGGCGCTGAGCGAAGAGGATCTCCAGAAGGCGTATGTAGAAGCGGTGGGCAAGTTCACTTCCTGTCCCTACTACGGAACGGAGGTGCTTCCCGAGGCGCCCATCGAGCTGTACAAGAAAGGCTACGCAAAGCACATATCCATTATGGCAGGCAGCACGGCCGACGAGGCCAGGCTGTTTATGGGTGAGGGTGCGATGCTGAGCCTGGAAGAGCAAAAGCTGTTCGCTACACGCGCCGTGGGCGACGCTGCCCAGTGCCTGAAGGAAGAAGACAAGAAGTATTATCAGGAATTCTGGCGGGTCTGCCGGTCTCAGGAACCGGGACTTATCGAGACGGAGTTCATCAATGAGCTTATGTTCAGGGTCCCGATGCTCCAGCAGCTGGACGTGCAGAGTGCGTTTAACAAGACGTTCTGCTACTACTGGTCTTACCCGAGCAGCAATCCGGAGATTGGCGCAGCCCATTCCGTGGAGCTGATGTTCGTGTTCAATATGCGCGGCTTCGGGACAAGTAGCGCCTTCAACGGCACCAACAACTCGGATGAGATCTTCACGGCCGTTATGCAGATGTGGACCAATTTTGCACGATGCGGCAACCCGTCCACAGACAAGGTGGAATGGAAGGCCTACTCGGCCGATGACCAGAACGTCCTGGACATCGCCGGGCCGGGTGACCTGCGTATCAAGAAGGGCCTGCTGGCCGACCAGTATAAGGCCGTGCTCCCGTTGCTCGGCTACTACCAGTTTATGGACCATTACTTTACCCCTCATTACCTTTTAGATATCATTGCCGCGCGCAAGTAAGAAAGATAATACGATATGTTTGAAAGTGAGAATAAGCAACTGGAAGAGTTTTACAAGAAAAAATCCGATCTGCAACAAAGGCTGCAGAGGGATTCAATAAGAGACGGGATTGCCTACCTTCCCTGCAAGGTTTGCGGAGTTGACGATATCCTCAGTAAATTCAGCATGCCGGGCATAGAGTCCTTGGACAGTGAATTCACGGATGCACTAATGAACACAGTAGATTGCATTCCGCAGGAGTATCCGCTGGTACTGGAAATACACGGCCCCCATTTTACAGAAGAAGAGAAGAGAATGATTACGGAGGCCGTCATATCGGACGCCGATTATATGCTGGGAAAAACAGAGGCGCAAAATAGACATCACAGAAAAGTGTTTTGGAGTATGGTCGCAGGAACCGTGGGGTCGGGAATCTTGCTGGGCGCTATCAAAATTTTTGTTGATGAAATAGCACTTGAGTTTTTCTATGTGCTGTTCTGGCTCTTTGCCGATGCCCTGGTCCGGTATCTTTTCATAGAACACGGGGATTACAAAAACGATAAGATCCGGGCCGGCCGAATTGCCAGTATGAAAGTGGAATTTGTGGAAGATAATGGCTAAGAAAGCGGATATAGTCGTTTACGGTAATATCTATACCGTGGATAAAAAGCAGCCCAGGGCCCAGGCAGTGGCCATCTCGGGCGGAATGTTTGATTACGTGGGTGAAAAAGAAGGTGTGAAGGATTATATCGGCGGGCAAACTCAGGTGCTTCATTTCGGGCAGGGCATCATCCTGCCCGGCCTGGGAGAAGGGCACGGCCATGTGGCTCCCGGCGGCACTGAAACGCTTTTTACGGTGCACTTGAACCCTTATGGAACCCGGGAAGAGCATCTGAAAGCCATCCGTGAGTTTGCCCAGAAGCATCCGGAACTGGACGTCATTCAAGGCGCAGGTTTCATGCCCACAGACGAGTATACTTCAGATATGCTGGAAGGCGTCACGGACAGGCCCATCGTGCTGGCCGATATCGGCCACCATTCCTACTGGGTGAACCATGCCGCCATGGACCGCCTGGGTATTGACAGGAATACGCCGGACGTGAGCGACGGCATCATCGTCAGGGACGCGAAGGGCACCCCCGTGGGCTATTTCCGCGAAGGCGCCATGGACCTGCTGAAACCGCTCACCGTCTTTTCCGTGGAGCAGTACAAGGAGGCCGTCCTATTTTTCCAGGAAGAATACCTCGCTCATGGAGAGACCTTGATTCTGGATCCCATCATCAACTGGGACTCCACGGACAACGCGGCGGAGGCCTGTCACCAGCTGGACAAGGAAGGGAAGCTTCGCATGCACATCTTTGCCGCTTACCAGGTTTTCCAGGCCCAGGGGCATAATACCCTGGCGGAAATAGAACATGCGGCAGAGCTCCGGGAGCGTACCTGGGGCCCCATGTTCAGGCTTGCCAATATCAAGGTTCAGGTGGACGGAACCATCGGCCCGCCCCCTGCAACCGCTTATGTGAAAGAGCCTTACAGTGACCCATGGTCCCAGGAGCATCAGCACCGCGGACAACTCCGTTTCGACCTGGAGACCCTCACGGCCGTGTACAGAAGATCCCACGAGCTGGGCTTCACGGTGCACGCCCATACCATGGCCGACGGAGCACTGGCATTTGCCCTGGATGCCATGGAGAAAGCGCAGGAGCAAACCGGACCGCATAATTACAGGGACGCCGTGACGCATCTGCAACTGGTGGACCCGGCCGACATCTCCCGAATGGCGCGGCTGGGCGTTGTGGCCGTGACGGATCCGCACTGGTTCGGCATGGATAAAGGCTACTTGGATATGATGGCGGCGATTCTGGGGAAGGAACGTGCCGAAGCCCAGCTGCCCATGAAATCCTTCTTTGATGCCGGCGTCGTGGTCACATCGGCCAGTGACTATCCCGTCGAGAATCCGGCCTATCCGCTCCTGGGCATCCAGAAAGGGGTTACGCGAACAGTTATCGGGCAGCCTGACACCCTGCATGCCCCCGCAGAACGGGTTACAGTGGAACAGATGATAGAGGCTGCAACCTTGAATGAGGCCTTCCAGCTCAAGTGCGAAGACAGGCTTGGCAGCATCACGGTGGGCAAAGAGGCCGATATGGTAGTGCTGGGTGAGGACATCACCACCTGCGATCCGCAGCATATTGCCGAATCGCCCGTTTTGCGGACCATGGTGGGCGGAGAATGGGTCTATATAAGCTAATCTGATGTGAATATGATGGCTGAGTCACCATACAAGCTTCCCACTTTCTTCATCGCCCTTTTCTGCTGCTTGGTTGTGTCCCTGGCATGTACCAAAGGTGGCGGGGATAAGCCCGGTGATTCCGGCAAAAAAGCGCTTCTGATCATTTTGGATGGCTGGGGAATCGGTGACAAAAGCCGGGGAGATGTGATTGCGCAAACCTCCACTCCATACTTGGACTACTTGTATGCCAACTACCCTTATACTGAGATGCAGGCTTCCGGAGAGTATGTGGGCCTGCCCGACGGTCAAATGGGTAATTCGGAAACAGGACACCTCAACATAGGCGCCGGGCGCGTGGTTTACCAGGATCTGGTGAAGATTAACCGCGCCATTGCCGACGGCTCTATCCTGGAAAACCCGGAAGTTAAATCGGCTTTCAGCTATGCCAAGACCACTGGCAAGCGCCTTCACCTGATGGGACTCACTTCCACCGGTGGCGTCCACTCTTCGCTGGATCACCTTCTGACGCTCCTTGATATCGCGGAAAAGTACGGCATCTCGAATTGCTACGTGCACTGTTTCATGGACGGCCGCGATACGGATCCCCGGTCCGGCAAAGGCTTCATCGCAGAGGTGCAGAAGCATATGAATGAAACGGGTATAGGCGCGATTGCGTCCATCATCGGCCGGTACTACGCCATGGACCGTGACAAGCACTGGGATCGCATTAAACTGGCTTATGACCTGCTGGTAAACGCCAAAGGGCGCGAAGTGACTGATATGGTGGAAGGTGTGCAGTCCTGTTACGATTCTCACACGGAGGAGCACAAGAACACGGACGAGTTTATGGAGCCGCTGGTTAACGGCAAAGTAGATGGTCGCATCCAGGAAGGAGACGTAGTTGTCTTCTTCAATTTCCGCAGCGACCGCGCCAAAGAGCTCACCATCGTGCTCACGCAGCAGGATATGGAAGAGCAAGGCATGAAGACCATTCCCAACCTGCAGTACTACTGCATGACTCCCTACGATGGTACCTTTACGGGCGTGCACATTCTCTTTCCCAAGGAGAACGTGCGGAATACCCTCGGCGAATACATCGCCAGCAAGGGTCTGAAGCAGTTGCACGTGGCCGAGACGGAGAAATATGCACACGTGACCTTCTTCATGAATGGCGGCCGTGAAGAACCGTTCGAAGGGGAGGATCGCATCCTGGTGAAATCCCCACAGGTGGCCACCTACGACCTAAAACCCGAAATGTCGGCCTTAGAGGTAAAGAACAAACTGGTTGAGGCCCTCAAAACCAATAAATACGACTGGATTGTAGTGAATTTCGCCAATGCCGATATGGTGGGGCACACAGGTGTTTACACGGCTATCGGGTCGGCTATAACGACGATTGACCAATGTTTGAACGAGGTGGTGGAGACGGCAAAGAAGATGGGCTATGAAACCATTATCACGGCCGACCACGGCAATGCGGACCATGCCCTTAATGCCGATGGCACGCCCAACACAGCTCACTCCGTGAATCCCGTCCCTTTCATCTACGTAACAGAGAATAAAAATGCGGTTGTTCGAAGCGGAGTCCTGGCCGACGTGGCTCCTTCCGTCCTTCATATCATGGGACTTGAACAGCCCGTTGAAATGACTGGCAAATGCCTCATTACTAAATAAATAGAATCATTTGATTACGAACTTGCATGAAAAAGGTTTTTAGATTTTTGTTTTGCGCCATCCTGATTTGCGCAGCTCTGGCGGAGTTTACCTCTTGCAAGAAGGGTATCCCGACATATGATGTCAATCCACAAGACATTGATTTGGCGGATCTTGAGTGGGACCTTGATTTCCCGTATGAAGTGTATATGTCTCCTGGAGCAGCGCAGGAGTTAAAGGACTCTTATGCCGATTTTATTGAGGCTCCTGTAAGTGCGATTTCCGATAATACCTATATGGTAATCCTCGACAAGTTGAGCGATCTTCCCGAAAAACAGTTGGTAGAGCTTTACGAAGAGGGTGTTGTCATCGCGATTATCCACCCTAAAAAGGCAGAACTCGAAGCTCTTTTCTCACGCAATCCTGAGATGGGCTCCTTCCTGGACGATGACGGAATTGACGGGGCAAAACTTGTAGCGATCAGTAGCTGGAACAATGGCCTTTACATTATTCCGGATGAGGCTCAATTCGCGGCAAGGTACTCCTTCGAGACCGACCACCCCATCGTCCCGGATCCTGCTGATGCCGCGGCGGGTGAAATGGACCCCGACGACCCCGGTTCCTATACTTACGAAGAGGGCCTCAAGTACGATCTCGCCTATTATTTCTTCGGCGCTTTCCTGGAAGAATTGCTTGCGCAGCAGGCACTCTACGAGGAGGAAGAAGCACAGACCAAAGCCGACACCAAGGCAGACATCAAGAAGATAGCCGGCATGGTGCACCGCTGGTCTGTCGGAACCTTCTCGATAAACGAGGTTTATTTCCGTAAAGATTATCGTTTTAATGGCAGTGCCCCGGTCTCTGTCTCCTACGATATCTATCCCATCCATGTGTATGAGGGAGAGAATGGCTCCGGTGACTATTATTTCATGGATATGACGGCCAATGTCGCCAATGATAAGATGTTTCAGGGCAAGAATGCCTACTGGACGGGCGGTTTTCCGGTGTATTTGCGTTGGTGCGGTGCTTACGCAAAAACCTTTAAGGTGAGCAGTTCCCTGATCAACAGCGACAACGATGCGTCGGTGCCCAATACGATGTTCCCGGCAGAAGGTTTCCCGTTCCCCGAAACCATTATCAAGCAAAATGATTATTCAAAATCCAAGACCGTTAATGTGGGATGTGGCGTCAGCGGAAACCTTGGCGCGAAAAAAGATAAAGGCCTTAACGGTGGAGGCAGCGTAAGCGTAAATGCCGGATGGAGCTGGAACGACACCAAACGTTGGACAGTGAAGGATGTCGACGTGGAAAACAGGACAGCGAACAGTACTGCCGCCTGGGCGCTTACATATAATGAACTGCCGAAATTTGAATTCTCGCAGGATCAAGGCTTCAATCTGGGAAATTCACGGGCCTATCGTTCCTCCATGCAGCTTCACGGCTCTTGGGTATGGTACATTCCCGACATGCCGGACGACACAGAGGCAGACCCGCTGCGTGTCAAGATTGAGGTAGAAGGCAACTATGGCTTCATGAAATTCTGGGGGACCAAAGCCGACTTGAACACATACAGTTGGACCTGCAGGTTTACGGATACCAAGACGATGCCCAAGATGGTGAACTTCAAGGCCGGAAATCTGATTTTGAGGAACAATACCGGGAAGTTCATTTCCAACATTATGGTTTACAACAGTAAGGGGCAGGCCATCGTTTCCGACAAGATGTTCCAGAACAACTATCCTGATGG
>CACYHF010000050.1 GCA_902774155.1 uncultured Bacteroidia bacterium
GCCGATGCCCACTTCTTTCAGGTGCATCGGGATGCCGATGGACTCGAAGAATTTATAGGTTTGTTCTATGGCCTGCTCTGCGATTGTCTCCGGTTTGAGCTTGGGGTCTATGCCGAAGACGTTGATGCCGTATTTCACGAAACGCGGGAGCGTTCTTTCGCTGAGGATATGCTGCATCCAGCGGGGCGTGATGATGGCCAGGCCCACGCCGTGCGTGATATCGTAGTAGCCGGAGAGGGCGTGCTCGATGCCGTGCATCGGCCAGCCGGATTCACTGTTACCAAGGCTCATAATGTTGTTGCACGCGAGGGTGCACACGAACATCATTTCGGCCCGCGCCTTATAGTCTTCGGGGTTTTTCAGGCAGGCTTTCCCGTTGACCATCAGGCTCTTAAGGCCGGCCTCGCAGAAGCCATCGTTCATTAGCGTGGCGTCCTCGCAGAAGTACTGCTCCAGGATGTGGTTCATGGCATCGGCGATGCCGGCAGCCGTTTGCCACTTGTTCACCGTGAAGGTGTAGGTGGGGTCCAGGAAGGAGGCCACCGGGAAGAGGAGCGGGTCTATGTAGCCGATTTTGTCGTTGGTTTCCGGGCGGGAGATGACGCCGCCGCAGTCGTATTCACTGCCTGTGGCCGCCAGGGTGAGGACGTCCACGATGGGAAGGGCCTTCTGCGCCTTCACCTTGTAGGAGATGAGGTCCCAGGGGTCGCCGTCGTAGCAGGCGCCCGCGGCGATGGCCTTAGAGCAGTCCAGCACGCTGCCGCCACCCACCGAGAGGATGACTTCGATGCCGTTCTCCTTGCAGAGTTTGACGCCTTCCAGCACGGACGGGTCATACTTCGGATTCGGCTGAATGCCAGGCAGCTCCGTAAGTTCGAAATCTTTTAGCAGCTCCTTGACTTTGTCGTATAGCCCAATCTTCTTGATACTTCCCCCACCGATAGTGAGCAGCACTTTTTTGCCAATGCCGCCCAGCACTTCCGGCAGCTTTTCAATCACCCCCTTGCCGAAGATAATGCGCGTAGGGGTGCAGTATTCAAAATTTTGCATATTAATAGTTTTCGGCCAGCACCTGGAAGTAACTCTGCGGGTGGTCGCACACCGGGCAAATCTCCGGAGCTGCGGGGCCCACAACAATGTGTCCGCAGTTGCTGCACTGCCAGATGGCGTCGCCGTCCTTGGAGAAGACCTTTTTGTCGTTGATGTTGGCCAGCAGCTTGCGGTAACGCTCTTCGTGATGCTTTTCGATGGCGCCTACCATTTCAAACTTGATAGCAATCTCTTCGAAGCCTTCCTCGCGGGCTTCCTTGGCCATTCTGGCGTACATATCGGTCCACTCGAAGTTCTCCCCGGCGGCGGCATCGGCCAGATTCTCGATGGTGCCCGGCACAGCGCCCCCGTGCAGATACTTGAACCAGATCTTGGCGTGCTCCTTCTCGTTGGCGGCCGTCTCCTCGAACAGATTGGCTATCTGCACAAAGCCGTCTTTCTTGGCCTTGCTGGCATAATAAGTATACTTGTTACGGGCCTGGGATTCGCCGGCGAAGGCTTCCATCAGGTTCTTTTCGGTTTTGCTTCCTTTCAGTTCCATATCGTTGTGTTTTAAGTGTTTATCCGCGAAGATACACATTTTCCGCCGGAACTGCAACGCTGAAGGTACCGTTGCCGCTCGCATTCCGGAAATTTCTCGATGGCATACCGAAGCATCGTGCGCGGCATGGTCTGGAAGCGGGGTGCTAGATAAGCCTCCAAGGCTGCCTTGTCCCGCTTCCCGGCCTCCCGCAGCAGCCAGCCCACCGCCTTGTGGATGAGGTCGTGGGGGTGGTGCAGGAGGATATCGGCAATGGCGAACGTATCTTCCAACTGCCCGTGGCGGATGAACGTCATCGTGCTCACAATGCCGATGCGCTGTTCCCAGAGCGTCTTGCCGTGTGCTGCCAGGTGGTACAGGAGACTCCGGTTCCTTTGGATGCCGGCTGGCGTGCAGCTGCCATCTTCCTCCAGCAGCCACTCCCCCAGCAGCGGATAGCAGCTCAAGTCCACCAGGTCCCAGTTGTTGATGCGGTCCGTGTGTGCCAAGTAGAAATCGATGCAGTGTTGTGCGGCGGAATTGTCATTCTGAGGAGCGAAGCGACGTGAGAATCTCATTTCGTTTTTGAAGATTTCCACCAGCGTTAGCAGCGCGGCCAGGCGGAGCTCGTGATACTCGCTCCCGATGCACGCCTTCAGGTCCTCCCAGGTGGTGCTTCTCCAACACTCCTTCACCACCGCGCGGGTCACCGGCACCTTGATTCCCAGGAACTTATCCCCCTCGCCATACTGCCCCGGCCCGGTCTTAAAGAACCGCGCCAACCCCGCCACCTGCGACGGGTCCGCCTGCGCCATCATCTTCTCCAAGAGGACATTCATTCTTCAAATTTAACGCATTTCTCCCGAAACCGCAACCGGGGCGGCAGGAATCATGCTATTTCCGTCGCCACTGGACTTACTTCCGGCACCCTGGGTGCTACTTCCGGTCCAGCCGTTGGACCGTCAGTATCATTTTACCTTGGTTTTCGCTACTTCCGGTCCAGTTGATGGACCGTCAGTAGCACCCACCGCCCAAAACGAGTTCAAGTTCGGCTAGAAGTGACACCCCAACACCCAAAAACTTGTTCAACTCGGGTGAAAGCAGTAACTTTGGGCTATGGTTACCGAGTCTCATCCCTTTGAGCCGTTCCTGCCGCCTGGCGCACGCATCCTCTTCCTGGGAAGTTTCCCGCCCCAGCCGCATCGCTGGTGCATGCCGTTCTACTATCCGAATTGGATCAACGACTACTGGCGAATCATGGGGCTCATTCACTTCGGGGATAAAAACCATTTCTGCGTAGTGGGCGAAAAACGCTTTGACGAAGCGCGGATCCGGGACTTCTGCACCAGCGAAGGCCTGGCCTTCTACGACACCGCCCGCGAAGTCCGGCGGCTGAAGGACAACGCCTCCGACGCCTTCCTGGAAGTGGTTACGCCCACCGACATCCCCGCCCTGCTGGCCCACATCCCGGACTGCCACACCCTGGTCACCACCGGCCAGAAGGCCACAGAGCTCGCCGCCGCCTGCCTCCACTGTCCCCTCCCCCCAGTGGGAGGGTATATAGATGTTCCGGAGGCATCGGCATCTGCCGGGCCAACGCACACAGATGCCTCTCTACGGTTCTGGCGCATGCCCTCCACCTCCCGTGCTTATCCCCTTCCCCTGGACAAAAAGGCCGATGCCTACCGCCAACTCTTCACGGACTAAGTCGCAAAAACCGCCGAAAACGTAACCAAGACCGTCGGTTCAAATTTAAAAAGGACGTAACAATATGTCAAGGAGCGAGCACAAAAAGTCCGTTGTTCCGGAAAGCCGCCGGATACTATATAAAAAGATATCTAAACGGCTTGTACCGGACAAAGGCGGTGCTTGTTTAAGAAAGATCTTTTGCGGCCGCGGTTGGATTCGAACCAACGTAATCGACATTTGCAAGTGTTGCCCTTTAACCACTAAGGTACGCGGCCTAGACCGAGATTCTTATCCTTCTTCCCGGCCCTAGGTTGGCCGATAGGATCACAAACGGAACCCGGGCCGAACCGGCGGCCTTGGCCAGCGTAACGTTCATCTTTTCCTGTGTCATAGTCATCGCGTTAATAATTCGTTTTCCGTTTGCAAAGTTACGGCCGATTACGGCCCTACGCAAATCTCTGCAAGGTTTGCAACAATTTGGAAATCAGAAACTTTCTCCTATTAACATTTTTCCACAGATGCGCAAATTTCTGCAAGGTTTGCAAAGATTTAGAGGGGAACTTGTGCTTTAGTGACTGCGTCTTCCGGTCCAGCGAATGGACCGTCAGTGTCATTTTACCGGGGTTTTTGCTACCGACGGTCCAGCGATTGGACCGGAAGTAGCACCCAGGCTCGCTGAAGGATGGGCTAGAGCTCCTCCAAGCGGCCGAGATCGCTCCAGCCGGGCTGGAGGCGGGCGGCGTGGCAGTCCTGGATGAATTTGGACAGCGTGCAAAGGGCGTATTCGGGCCGCCCGGTATGTTGGTAGTGCTGGATGCGGTCCACTTTGATGCGGCGGTAGTTCTCCGGGCAGGACTGGAAGAATGACCAGGCCGGTCCGTCGGCCCGAATGGCGTCCAGGACCCAGTCCTCGAAGACGAAGGCTCCGGGGTCTAGTGACGGTGCCACGGCTAGGCCAGCGGGGGTCATCTCCCCCAGCCGCACCAGCCGCCTGCAGCGGGCCAGGTTCTGCTCGCACCAGTTGCTGCCCTTCCGCCGCGGCGTAAAGTGCTGCACCGGCTTGCCGTCGTCGATCCGCTTCTGAGTGCTGTCAATCCAGCCGAAGCACAGCGCCACTTCCACGGCGTCCACGTAGCGGATCACGCCGGGGCAATCGGCCGATGCCCGGTTCACCCGCAGCCAGAAATCCGGCACCGTGGCGTGATGCTCCAGGTACCACGCGTACAGCTCCTCGCGGGTGTGTATGTCCAGCAGGTTGGTGACTTCCATACTACAGCCTCAGCTTATAACAATTCGTTTCGTAGCGCACAAAGCCCAGGGCTTGATACAGCTGGTTGGCGGCCCCGAGCGGGGGCACCTAATTGATAAACGGCCAGGCCAGCGTGCCCAATATGGCATAGCCCAGCCGGATGTACCAGGGCTGCGGCCAGTTGAGGTCCACATCGCCCGTCCGCGAGCGGAAAATCCCCAGCGCGTGCAAGGCATTGTGCGCCGCCCACTCCCGCTTCAGCGACCCGACGCTCCTTTTCCACACCAGGCTCTCCGGATGCTCCTCCCGGATCTTCGCCAACTCCCGCTCAAAAGCCTCCTTCTTAACCTTGAAAGAAGCTTTGAGCTGAAGGTCTGTTGGTGAGATCCTATACTTCATACTATCATTTCCACTTTCCTACAAAGATAACAATTCCCCGCCGCAATCTAAAGGCCGATGGGCACAAAAACGGCCGATGCCCGAAAGCACCGGCCGTGACTCACCTCATCGCGGACCTTGACCCGCGATCTCTTAGACTGCGGCTCAATAGCTTCCGTTACTGCTACTGACGGTCCAACGACGGGACCGTCAGTGTCATTCTACCGGCGTTTTCGCTACCGACGGTCCCGCGATTGGACCGGAAGTAGCACCCGAGCCTAGCCATGCCTTGCCGCCTTCGATGACCTATGCACCCGCAAAGCGACACAAAACGAAGTAGAGTGGATGCTAGACTGGCTACTAATGTACGCTGGCGACGACCGGATGTTACAGCTTTACAAACGCGTTTGCCGGGCATACTGGCAGGTGTATCCCGACTCCATTGCATTCTACATCATGGAGTATCGAAAGGAGTATGACCCGGAAAGCCTGATTGGGACAAAGTATTAATACCTCCTACATGAGAACGAATATGATGGAGAATGAGAACGATAAAAGAGAATCTAATTGACAAGTTCCACGAAGCAGACATGCTTTACTTCGTACTTGGTTCCTTAATAAGTGCAGATTCCCTGATAGATTTCGAAGCTTGTCACAAAGCCTTGGACTGTCTGGAGAATCTCAAACGGGATTTTGAAACATCAAAACTAAAGGAAGACCAAAAACTGAAGTACTTCCTGGAAAATGCCGAGAGCATCATCAATCGAGACATGCGGCTTTTCGATGAAACAGCAACAAACCACTTACAAGACAAATCATTATGAGCGGAGGAGCATTTGACTACCAACAATACCACATCGAGGAAATTGCCGACGAAATTGAGCAAGAGATTATAAAGGCGGGAAGAGAAATTCCACAAGAGATATGGACAAAAAATCACTGGTACGCAAGTTCGTTTGACGATTCGGACAGAACATATCCCACCTATGAGCGAAAGACCATCGATATAATGAAACGAGCTGTATATGTTTTGCGAATGGCCTACATCTACGCGAAACGCGTAGACTGGATGCTCTCTGGTGACGATAGCGAAGAATCTCTAGCCAAGCGCTTGGACGAAGAACTGCGGGCACTCAAAGCCAAGTACCCCGGCGGCAAGTATACCTTCAAAGAGAAGGACGTTTATTATGACAAGGAGTGTGAGCGGTTTATGCTATAAGATGATTGCGGCGAAGGTGCTCCGGGGACTGGAGCCAAGCTGGCGTGACCAATCGGGAACGCGAGCTTGACCGCTTTCCATATGGGCGGGAAGGGAGCGCAAACTATCGGGGGGGATTAATCCGGCCGAAGGCCGACCGCATTTATTTGCTCTTCTGCCAAGAAGTTTCTATATTTGCATCAGTCAGGGCACAAGTCCTGCGGAAAACGATGCCTGAGATAAGTTCATTTTACGGAATCATCATCTCGATGTTCTTCAGCGACCACAATCCGCCGCACTTCCATGTGAAGTACCAGGGATATGAGGCCACGATAGACATCGCGACGGGAACCGTGAAGGGGCAACTTCCCCGCCGGGCCCTCAACATGGTTTACGAGTGGCTGGACCAGCACAAGGACGAACTGATGGCCAACTGGGAGAAGATGGAGAGATCCCAGCCGTTTGACAAGATTAAGCCCCTGGAATAAACGAATGAATACGGAATTCTTACACGTTACCGCTGCCGAGTATATCTCCGGCTACCTGCTGAAGCTCACCTTCAGCAACGGCGACGTGCGTACTTTTGACTTCTCCAGCATCTACAACCAGGGCATTTTCAAGAAGCTCCAGAATCCGGAATATTTCCGCAATTATACCCTCGACGGCTGGACTGTCGATTGGAATAATGAGATTGGATTTGCGCCCGAATACCTCTACGAACAAGGAGTGCCGGCGGCGTAGAAGTTGCCGCCAGCGGCGCGAAAAGACAACACTTACACAGGGCTTGATTCTAATTCTACCAAAGGCTCCCCCGCCAAAGCGCCGGAACGGATGTGGGGAATAAACTTCTCACCATAATCGTAAAGCAGATTGCCGATGGTCAGAGGACAGCCGCTTAACTCTCACTCACAATCATTCTTTCATGCCTCCAGCAATTTCTCATATCCTCCTCCTTGATTTCTTTTTTGTGCTGGCAACACCAGACATAACCATTTTGCTGACGCCAGCAAAATAGCGCCCATGTTCATCAGTTCCTGGTTGTGCTTAAATATGTTTTTTCAGATAATTTTCTTTTCGACTCCGCTATAGGCGGGATATTTCAAAGTGATACAGGGGGTACATTTAATCCGCTGCTATCACCCCTACTTCACGGTAATTACCTTCACATACTCCCGCGTCAGCCCTCCAGATCCATTCTGGGAATCAAGAATAAGGACCAATGCGATACTTCCCACATAACGTCACGTTGTGTGCGATGCGAAAACAAGCGGCCATATCACCATTGGAAGTTGCTCTCTCAAACCAATAGTTCAATGACCGACTTGTCTGTATCTTGCTACGCAGATAACATCATTCTTCACCCATCATACCGAGCAGCAATAACGCTCCAGTCCACAATCTGCCAAAGGGCTGCAAGATGAGCTGCACGGCGGTTCTGATAATCCAGATAATACGCATGTTCCCAGACATCAAAGGTCAACAGCGGCTTC
>CACYHF010000051.1 GCA_902774155.1 uncultured Bacteroidia bacterium
TTTGCCAGCTATGGCTTCGATGCCAATATGATGGACCAGTACCCCGCCCTTACCAGCGGAGCCTGCGTCTGCATCATTCCCGAAGACGTAAGGCACGATTTGGGGGCCTTGAACAGCTTCCTGATAGACAACGGCGTTACGCACAGCTTCATGACCACCCAGGTGGGCGTGATGTATGCCCGTAACTTCCCGGACAATCCCGTCCTCAAACACCTGTCCGTGGGTGGAGAAAAACTCATTTCCATGCCGCCGCCTTCCTATGCCTTCTACAACGGCTACGGCCCCACGGAATGCACCATCTTCTCCTCCGTCTTCCGAGTCCTGGAACGCGAGGACAACATCCCCATCGGCCATCCTCTGTCCAATGTCCAGTTGTATGTGTCGGACCAGAAGATGCGCCGCCTGCCCATCGGCGCAGCCGGTGAGCTGTTCATCGGCGGTCACGGCGTGGGACGCGGGTACCTCAACAATCCGGAGAAGACGGCCGAAAGCTTCATAGAGAACCCTTACCAGCCCGGTGTCCGGTTGTACCGCTCCGGGGATATCGTGCGTTTCCGTCCGGACGGAAACGTTGAATTTGTGGGCCGAAAAGACCGCCAGGTCAAGATCCGCGGCTTCCGCATCGAGCTCAAGGAAGTGGAGGGTGTGCTGGCAAGTTCCTGGCCGCATATGTGGTGGCCGACGGTACTTTTGATTCCAAAGCCGCTGCAGACTTCATCCGCGAACGCAAGCCGCCGTACATGGTTCCCGCCGCGTGGATGCAGCTGGACGCCATCCCGCTCAACGTGAACCAGAAGGTGGACCGCAAAGCCCTGCCGGAGGCCACGCCTTCCTCCGTGGACGAGTATGTTGCGCCTGCAGGAGAGACGGAAAAGGCCCTCTGCGACATCTTTGCAGAGATTCTGGGCGTAGAAAAAGTAGGTGCCACGGATTCCTTCTTCGACCTGGGAGGCTCTTCCCTCATGGTCACCAACGTGATGGTGAACGCAGAGAAAAAGGGGCTGCATTTTGCCTACTCCGATGTCTTCTCCCATCCTTCGGCCCGATCCCTGGCTGCCTTCCTGAAAGGGGACAAGGGCACGCAGGAGCAGGACAGCAACATTACCGACTACGACTATTCGGCCATTGATACTCTGCTGGCGCAGAACAACCTGGAGTCCTTCCTCAAGGGAAAGCGCCTGCGTCTGGGCAAGAATATCCTCCTTACCGGTGCCACCGGCTTCCTGGGCATCCATGTGCTCAAGGAACTGCTGGAAACCACAGGGCCGGATACCACCGTCTGGTGCCTCCTCAGAGAAAAGGGGACTCTGACCCCGGAGCGCCGCCTCAAGGAAATGCTGGTGTACTACTTTGACAAGGACTACCGTAGCCTGGTTGGAACGCGCATCAAGCCTGTAGCGGGAGACATTACCCTGCCCGGGACCCTGGCTCCGCTGACGGACATCGACATGGTGTTCAACTGCGCCGCCAACGTGAAGCATTTCTCCAAGGGAACGGACATCGAAGACATCAATTACGGCGGAGTCAAGAACCTGGTGGACCTCTGCGAAAAGAACGGAGCCTACCTGGTGCACGTATCCACCGAGAGCGTGGGCGGCCTAACTCCGGGCAATGCTCCGGATACCCTCACCGAGCAGATGCTCTTCTTTGGCCAGCTCACGGACAATCAGTACGTACACTCCAAGTTCCTGGCCGAAAGGCACATCCTGGAGCACATGGTTCACGGAAAGCTCAAGGCCAAGATCCTGCGCGCCGGCAACCTGTCACCCCGTGCCCGGGACGGTGAGTTCCAGGTGAACCTCAATGCCAATGCCTCCATGGGTCGCCTCAAAGCCCTCAAGATGCTGGGCGCCTGTCCGTTCCAGATGCTGGAGGGCCAGATGGAGTTCTCGCCCATCGACCAGTCAGCCCAGGCCATGGTGCTGCTGGCTACCACGCCGCTGGAGAATTGCGTTTTCAACGTTTCCAACAACCATATCATCCCCATGGACGATATCTTCACTCGTCTGGAGAAGGTTGACGGACAGCCGCTGGAATATGTAGAAATGGACGAATTCGCCCGCCGCGTGGAGGAGGCAAACGCCAACCCCGCCAAGACCCGTATCATGGCGCCGCTGGTGGCCTACCAGCAGTCCAACGCAGAAACGGAGGGCGTGGAAACCCTGGCTTCCACCGTGTATACGATGCAGATCCTGCACCGGCTGGGCTTCCGTTGGGACCACACCTCCAACGAATACCTCGACTTGACTTTTGAAATGCTTAGGAGTTTACAATATTTTGGATAAAATCGACAGACTATGACATCTCCTCTTTCTCAGGCGCAATTGAGCATGTTCCTGGCCAGCCAGGGTCTGGACGACAAATCCGGCAACTACCAACAGGCTCTACTTTTCAAGTTGCCTCCCACCATAGACCTCCAGAAGTTTAAAAAGGCCTTGGAGGCCTTTGTGGCCGCCCATCCCTATATCCTTTCCCACGTAAAGGACGTGAATGGCGTCCCCTGCATGGAGCAGTTGGACGAAACGTGGGAGGCCGAGATTAAGGAAATAGACAGCATAGATCAGGTAAGGAGAACGTTTGCGCAGCCTATGGACCTGCACAAAGACTGCCTCTTCCGATGCGAGCTATACAAAACGCCCGATGCCGCGTGGTTCTACGCAGATTTCCACCACATCATCGCCGACGGCGCCTGCATCCCAATTATGCTGCAGGATCTGGGTGCCGCCTACGAGGGAAAAGATGTTCCTGCAGAAAAAATGAACGGGGCCCAGGTGGCCCTGGAAGAGCAGAAACTGCGGGAAAGCGAGGCCTTTGAAGAGGCCAAGCAATGGTTTGCGCAAGAGTTTGGCCCGGCAACGGAGGTTGAAAGCCGTATTGTCCCGGACGTCTATGGCGCCAAGCCATCGGCCTATCGTTCGCTGATGGTGCAGCTGCCCCTTGACAGCGTGGCCATGCGGGAGATTCTGGAGCGTTACCGGTATGCCGACAGCGTTCTCTTTACCGCCCTCTTCGGCCTTACGCTGGCTTCGTGGAATGCAGACCACGCCGCCAGATTCTCTACCATCTGGAACGGTCGCAAGGGAGTGGCGGCCAAAACAGCTTTCACCATGTGCGTGCATACCCTGCCCGCCTTTGTGGATGCCACGCCGGAAACACCCATCAGCGAGGTTCTGGACCACATGAAAGCCCAGACGATGGGGCTGAGGGCCCGTCCGTTCTTCTCCATGGCAGACTGCGGAACGTACCTGGGTCTGGGACCCGGCATCAACTTTGGCTTCCAAGGTCAGTTTGTGGTAGAAGTCCCTTCCCTGATCCTGGCAGGAGAGCGGGTACAGGGAGAAGACCTGCGCACCAATCCGCCGGGTCTCAACCTCTCGGCGGAACTCTTCACGCCGGTGGAAGGCCCCTACGAGATGCGTTTCTGGTACCGTCCCAGCATGTATACAGAGGGCATCCTCAGAAACTTTGCCGAGAGCATGGCCGCCGCCGTACTCTCCCTCAAGAAGGCCGATACCGTGGGGCAGCTGGAGTTCGCCTCCCCCGCCCAAATCAAGGTCCTGGACGGATTCAACCCCGGCAAATCCCTGGGAAACCCGGAGAAGACCGTGGTGGAATTCTGGCGCGAACGCGTGAAGGAAGCCCCCGACCAGACGGCCCTTGTCTGCGCCGATAAGAAACTGACTTACAAGGAGGTGGACGTGTTGTCCGACAACCTGGCCGCCTACATCGAAAAGACCGTGAAACCCGGCCACGTGGTTTCCATCATCCTGGGCCGGAGCGAGTATACCGTAGTGGCCCCGCTGGGCGCCATCAAGGCCGGTTGCGCCTACCAGCCGCTGGATCCCTCCTATCCAAAGGATCGCCTCCAATTCATGGTAAAAGACGCCTCCAGCGCCCTGCTCATAGCCGATGACGGCCTGGCGGAGCTGGTGGAAGGTTTCGAAGGCCCGGTGCTGGCCACCCGGGACATTCCCGGCCTGCCCAAGGGCAAGCCCGCTTCCAACCCCAAGCCGGACGACCTCTTTGTCCTGCTGTACACCAGCGGCACCACCGGCACGCCCAAGGGCTGTATGCTCAACCACCGAAACGTGAGCCTCTTTGCCCAGCATCACGACTGGCGCACGGGCATCACGGCCCAGAGCAAGCTTACAGCCTATTCCAGCTTTGGTTTTGACGCCTTTGTGGGAGACCTGTACGGTGCCCTGGTGGCCGGAGCCACCCTGTATCTCATCCCCGAGGAGATTCGGCTGGACCTGAGGGCCCTGCATGACTATTTTGAGCAGAACGGGATTACCCACAGCTTCATGACCACCCAGGTGGCCACGCAGTTTGCCATCAACTACCCCAGTTGCAAGGGCCTGCAAGTGCTTTACACCGGAGGCGAGAAGCTGAGCGCCCTGCCGCTGCCCAACTATAAGCTGTTCAACTGCTACGGCCCTTCCGAGAGCCTTTGTTATGTGGTTTCCAAGGAAGTGAAGAAGCAGGAAGAGAACATCCCCATCGGCGTTCCGCAGCCCGGTATCCACTGCTTTGTGGTGAACAAGGCGGGGGGGCGGGTGCCCGTAGGAGCTGCCGGAGAACTACTGGAGGCCGGTCTGCAGGTAGGAGACGGTTATCTGGGCCGCCCGGACAAGACCGCCGAGTCCTTTGCAGACAACCCTTACGAGAAAGATAAGGCCTTTAAACGCCTCTATCGTACCGGAGACATAGTGAGGTACCGGGCCGACGGAGACATCGAGTATATAGGCCGGAAAGACGCCCAGGTGAAGATCCGCGGCTTCCGGATCGAACTCAAGGAAGTGGAAGCCGTCATCCGGGAGTTCCCGGGCATCAAGGACGTGACCGTACAGGCCTTTGACCAGGAAGGCGGCGGCAAGTTCATGGCTGCCTACATAGTAAGCGACCAGGAGGTGGATACGCCCGCCCTCAATGCCTTCATTCTGGAGCGAAAACCGCCGTATATGGTGCCTTCCGTTACCATGCAGATAGACGCCATTCCGCTCAACGTAAACCAGAAGGTGGACGTGAAGGCACTGCCCAAGCCGCAGGCCAGGAAGGCCCGGGAACAGGCCTCCGCCCCGCTCAACCTCCTGGAAGAAGAGCTCACGGCCCTGCTCAAGGAAACCACCGGCATAGAAGGTGCCGGACTCACCGAACCCCTGATGCTCTACGGCCTCAGCTCCCTGAGCGGCCTGCGTCTGGCTACCGAACTGTTCAAGCGCTACGGCATCCAGGCCGATATGAACACCTTTGCCAAGACCGCCAGCCTCCAGAGCATAGAAAACGAGATTCTCAAACTTTGGATGTCGGGAGAGGGTACGCCCGGTCAGGCCGCCGACAACAGTGCGCTGAAACCCCAGCCCCTTACCAACCAGCAGGCCGGCGTGTTCCTGGAATGCATGAAAGCCCCGCAGGAAACCATCTACAACATTCCCATGGTGTGGACCTTCCCCGGAGAAGTATCCGCGGAAGCCTTGCAAGAGGCGGTCCAGAAAGTCCTGGCAGCCCACCCCGCCCTGCAGTCCCGCTTCGACCAGATAGACGGACAGGTGTGCCAGATTCCTACCGACCTTCCTGTTCCCGTCACCATCCAGGAAGGGGAACTTGAGGCCGTAAAGGAAAGCTTCATCCTCCCCTTCGACCTCAGCAAAGGCCCTTTGGCCAAGGTGGTTATCGTCCCCGGAAAGGATAAGACCTATCTCCTGAGCGATTTCCATCACCTGGTGTTTGACGGCCGCAGCTACGACCTCTTCATCGAGGAACTCTGCTCCGCCCTGGAGGGCAAGGACATAGCTCCCGAAAGCTACACTTACTTCCAGTACGCCGCCTGGCAAAAAGCGGCGGAAGGAAGCGAAGCCTATGCCCAGGACCGGGATTTCTTTGCCGGCCAGCTGGGCGGTATGGAGAGCGCTTCCACCGTCATTCCGGACTTGGAGCATAGTGACGTGCCGGGCCGGGAAATTTACCTGAGAAAGTTTGTAGGGGCCGATATCCATCCTCTCTGTAAGAAGTTGGGCATCTCCGCCGCCAGCTTCTACCTTGGTGCCGCCTACCTTACCCTGAGTGCCTATAACGCCAACAAGAAGGTCTATATCTGCACCATCAGCAACGGCCGCGGCAATCTCAAGACGGCCGACAGCTTCGGTATGTTCGTGAACACCCTGGCCCTGGCCGGAGACTGCTCGCAGGAAAGCACCGAAGCCTTCCTCAAGCAGTGCGACAAAGACTTCCAGGCTACCCTGCAGCATCAGGATTATCCCTTTGCCAAGGTAGCCGCCGAGTTCGGCTTCCAGCCGCAGGTGATGCTGGCCTACCAGGTGGGTGTGCTGGCCGATTACCGGGTAAACGGAAAGCCGGTGACCGGCGAAAACATGGATGCCGGCGCTCCCAAGTTCCCGCTGAGCATCTACATTGACGACAGCGAGGGCCAGGAAGCCATTGTACTGGCCTATGACAACAGCAAATACAGCGAAGCCATCATGCAGGCCTTCGCCGACGCCATGGAATGCGTGGTCAGGGGCCTGCTGGTGCACGAAAGGCTGAACGAGGTTCCCTTTGTGGACGGAGACCGCCTCAAAGAGCTGGAAAACTTCAACCATTTCACCCAGAAGGTGGACCACACCCAGACCATCGTCAGTCTGTTCCGCGCCCAGGCCCGCAAGACGCCCGATGCGCCTGCCGTACGTTACGAAAATTTCGCCTGCAGCTATGCCCAGGCCGATGCCCTCTCCGACCGCATCGCCGCGGCCATCGCCGCCAGGGGCCTGAAGAACGAGGACGTGGTCTCGGTACTCATCGGCCGCAACCAGTGGATGGCACTGGCCTCCCTGGGTATCCTGAAGTCCGGCTGCGCCTATCAGCCGCTGGATCCTTCCTACCCGCAGGAGCGCCTGAATTTCATGGTGAAGGACGCTTCGGCCAAACTCCTCATTGCCGACAAGGAATTCCTGCCGCTGCTCAATGAATACGAGGGCCCCGTACTCACCACCGACCAGCTGGAGAGCCTGCCCGAAGGCCCCGTCCCGGAGGGTCCCAAGCCGGAAAACCTCTTTATCCTGCTGTACACCTCCGGCTCCACCGGCGTTCCCAAGGGCGTGATGCTGGAGCACCGCAACCTGGTGAATTTCTGCGCCTGGTACCGGAGCTACTACAACCTGAAGCCCGGAGACAAGGTGGCGGCCTATGCCAGCTACGGCTTCGACGCCTGCATGATGGACCTGTATCCGGCCCTCACCACCGGCGGCTGCGTCTATATTATCCCGGAGGAAACCCGCCACGATATGAGCCAGCTGGATGCCTTTATCACTGATAACGGCATCACCCACAGCTTTATGACCACGCAGGTGGGCGTGATGTACGCCAAGAACTTCCCGGACAACAAGTCCCTCCAGCACCTGAGCGTGGGCGGCGAAAAGCTGGTTTCCATGGATCCGCCTTCCTATGGCTTCCATAACGGCTATGGTCCCACCGAATGCACCATCTTCTCCACCATCTTCGACGTGAAGAAGCGGGAGGCAAACATCCCCATCGGCCACGCCCTGGACAACACCATGATGTATGTGATGGACAGCGACTTCCGCCGCGTACCGGTGGGCGCTGCCGGAGAACTGCTCATCGCGGGTGCCGGCGTGGGCCGCGGATACCTGAACCGCCCCGAAAAGACGGCCGAGACCTTTATCGAGAATCCGTTCTCTGAGGGCGTACGGGCCTACCGGAGCGGCGACATCGTACGCTGGAGAACCGACGGCAATATTGAATTTGTGGGCCG
>CACYHF010000052.1 GCA_902774155.1 uncultured Bacteroidia bacterium
GCTCGGCCATCAGTCTTTTTCTCTTTCCCATAATGTCAATCCTTTACACATTATTTCTTATTGTTGCCTGCGTGGCCGCGGAAAGTGCGGGTGGGAGCAAATTCGCCCAGCTTGTGACCAACCATGTTTTCAGTAACATATACCGGAATGAACTTATTGCCGTTATGAACTGCGATGGTGTGGCCCACAAAGTCAGGGGAAATCATGCTGGCACGGGACCAAGTCTTGACAACCTCTTTCTTCTTGCTGCCGTCATTCATAGCAAGAATTCTGTTCTCCAGGGCTTCCTGGATATACGGTCCTTTTTTAAGTGAACGACTCATAATCTGTTAGTTTATTCCGTTATTTCTTACGTCTTTCAATGATGAACTTGTTGCTCGCGGCCTTCGGGTTGCGGGTCTTGTAGCCCTTGGCAGGGAGACCCTTCCGGGAACGCGGGTGTCCACCGGAGGCGCGGCCTTCACCACCACCCATCGGGTGATCGTGCGGGTTCATGACAACACCACGGTTGTGCGGGCGCTTACCCTGATGACGGGTGCGGCCGGCTTTACCGTCGGATTCCAGATTATGGTCCGGGTTGGATACGGTACCCACGGTAGCGCGGCAGGCTACGGGAACCATACGGGTCTCACCCGAAGGGAGACGGAGGATGGCGTAGTTGCCTTCGCGGGCGGCCAGCTGAGCATAGGTGCCGGCGGAACGTGCCATAGCGGCACCCTGACCGGGACGGAGCTCGATGGCGTGAACCAGCGTACCAACGGGAATATTGGCAAGCGGCAGGCAGTTACCCATATCCGGGCTGGCGGCGGGGCCACTCTCAAGCACCTGGCCGACCTTGAGGCCGTTGGGGGCGATGATGTAGCTCTTCAGGCCGTCTTCGTACTGGATGAGGGCGATGCGGGCGCTGCGGTTGGGATCGTATTCGATGGTGAGCACGGTGGCTTTGAATTCATCGCGGTTGCGGATGAAGTCCACCAGACGGTACATTCTCTTGTGACCGCCGCCACGGTAACGCACGGTCATCTGACCGGTGTTGTTGCGTCCACCCGTGGACTTAATGGGAGCAAGGAGCTTCTTGTAAGGCTTCTTCGCGGTGATCTCTTCGAAGGAGCTGATAGCCTTGTTGCGCTGGCCGGGAGTTACCGGCTTGTACTTCTTGATTGCCATAGTTTATTCTCCTTCTTAGATGTTAGCGTAGAAATCAATCTTGTCTTCACCTGCAAGCGTGACATAAGCCTTCTTGAAGTGATTCATACGACCGCGGAGCAAACCGCTCTTGGTGTAACGCTGCTTGCGCTTGCCGTGATAGTTGGCGGTGTTCACATCCTGAACGGATACGCCGTACATCTGCTCCACGGCAGCCTTGATCTGCAGTTTGTTGGCCTTGCGGTCCACGATGAAACCGTAACGGTTGAGCTTTTCGCCCTCAGCCGTCATTTTCTCGGTTACGATTGGCTTAATTAAAATACCCATTTCTTTCTCTCCTTTACTTTACTCTTGCTGCGAGGATATCCTGCACGCCGTCTACCAGCACCAGAGAGTGGGCATTCATGATAGCGTAGGTATTGATCTCGTCAACGGTGATAACCTGCACATTGGGCAGATTGCGGGATGACAGGAAAATATTGTTGGCGTTGTCCGGGAGAACGAAGAGCACGCTGCGATCGCCGGCCTTGATGTTGGCCAGGATGGTCTTGAACTCCTTGGTCTTGGGGGCGTCCATGGCGAACGGCTCCACAATGACGATCTTGTTCTCTGCGGCCTTATAAGAGAGGGCGCTCACGCGGGCGAGCTGCTTCACTTTCTTGTTCAGCTTGAAACGGTAGTCGCGCGGCTTGGGGCCGAACACATTACCACCACCTACGAAGATACCGGCCTTCAGGGAACCGTGACGGGCACCGCCGCCGCCCTTCTGGCGACCCAGCTTCTTGGTGGAATAGGCAACCTCGCTGCGGTCCTTGGTGCGGGCCGTGCCCTGACGCTGGGCGGCGAGATACTGGAGGACATCCAGGTAAATGACGTGGTCGTTGGGTTCTACTCCGAACACTTTTTCGTCCAGAACCACTTTCTTTCCGGATACGGATCCGTCAATCTTCAAAACGTTCAATTCCATAATTAAGCCTCCAGAATTAAGTAAGAACCCTTGGCTCCGGGAACGGAACCCTTGACGATAAGCAGATTGTTCTCAGGGATGACTTTCAGGACCTCGAGGTTGAAAACCTTCACACGCTCGTTGCCCATGTGACCGGCCATGCGCATTCCCGGGAAAACGCGGGAAGGCCAGGACGATGCACCCATGGAACCAGGGTGACGCAGGCGGTTGTGCTGACCATGGGTCACGCCACCTACACCGGCGAATCCATGACGCTTCACAACGCCCTGGAAACCCTTACCTTTAGAAGTACCCACCACATCCACGAACTTGACGTCCTCGGTGAAGACATCGGCCACGGTGATGGTGTCTCCCAGCTTGAGCTCTCCGGCGAAGTCTGCCTCGAATTCCACGAGTTTCTTCTTGGGAGTAGTTCCAGCCTTTTCGAAATGGCCCTTCAGGGCCGCGCTGGTGCGTTTCTCTTTCTTTTCGTCATAGGCAAGCTGCACGGCGGCATAACCATCGGTTTCCACGGTGCGTACCTGCGTGACAACACACGGACCAGCCTCAACGACGGTGCACGGGATATTCTTCCCGTCGGCACCGAAGACGGAAATCATTCCGACTTTCTTTCCAATTAAACCAGGCATTGGTGTTTGTTAATTAATTGTTTTACCAAAAGTTATGAACAGGTTTTTAAACAAAGCTCAAGCTATCCCAATAAATGAGGATGCCCTATACCAACATATGGTGATTAACGCAATTTTCTAAGCCCGTAACTTTGCAAAGTCTGTTGTTCCGGTATGAAAAAATCAGCCCTTATCTTCTTGCTGGCATTGTTTGCCCTCCCCGTCCTGGCCCAGAAAACGGGCTTCAGCGGCGGTGGGGGTAACGTTGACGAAATCAAAGATATTGACCGATTATAGTCGGTCAATATCGGCCCAACCAAAGCGGGCGGGGTAGAGCCAGGCGCGGGAGGTGCGCTCCATCACGCCGTAGTCCAGGGATACCTTGGGGCATTCGCCATAGGCGCGCTCCAGCCAGGCATTATCGCCGATGTGGGTTTCCCAGCCGCGGAAAAGCTCTGTCACTTCCGGCAGGTATTTCTCCATTTCGGAAATGATGGTGGCGGCTTTCCACACGAAGATACCGCTGTTCCAGAAGAATTCACCGGTGCGGACAAAGACTTCGGCCAGCTCCAGCGGGGGCTTTTCCGTAAAAGTTTTCACCTGCAGCGGTCCGGCCATCAGATAAGCGTTATGACCTTCCTTCACCTGAATATAGCCGAAGTTCACATCCGCGTGGCGGGGAACGATGCCCAGGGTCATGAGCACGTCGTTCTCCTCTACATATTGGAAGGCTTCCCGCACGGTGTGGGCAAACAGGCCCACGTCCCGGATCACAAGGTCCCAAGGCGTAGCCACCAGAACGGCTTCCGGGTCCCGTGTAAGCAGCGTATAGGCGGCGTAGGCCATACAGGGAGCCGTTTTGCGGGCGTGGGGTTCCACCAGCAGGTTCTCCGGCGGAAGCATAGGCAGTTCGCGCCGGGCCTGATCGGCAAAACGCTGCGGGGTGACCACCAGGATGTGGTCTTCCGGAACTACTTCCTTAAAACGGTCATAAGTGACTCGGAGCTGGCTGGCCGCGCCGGTGCCGTCGGCCATAATCACACAGAAACGATGGGACATACTCATATGATCAGACATACATGGGTATCCAGGCTTGCGGGAAATAACGCACGACGGTTTCCCTGCCGTCGAAGAGCACGGAAACAATATCGAAATACACTTCTTTCCCGTCCAGGTGATTCTTATTGAGGTATTGCAGGGCGGCGGCCGATATGCGCTTCTGCTTGACGGTGGTTACCTGATCTGTAATGGAGGTGGTTACCGGAGCGGTGCGGGCCTTCACTTCCACGAAATGCAACCCGTCCGGACCTTCGGACACGATGTCCAGTTCCAGGTGCCCGGCACGCCAGTTCCGGTCCAGGATCTGATGGCCCCGCGTCTGCAGAAAATCGCAGGCCATCTGTTCTCCCACCTCTCCAATCTTGCTACGCTTCTGTACGTTCATATTTTGGTTATAGGTTTCAGTCAAATTTGACAACCGTCACGCCCGAACCGCCAAACTGCACGTGTTCGTCCGCGGCCGATTGCACGCCAGGCACCGTGCGTACATACTTCTGGATTTCCTCCCGCAGGGCACCCGTTCCCTTCCCGTGCAAAATTCGCACCGAAGGAACGCCCAACATAATAGCATCGTCAATATATCGCATCACAATCTCCAGGGCGTCGTTCACGCGCTCGCCGCGCACGTCCAGTTCCAACTGGAAATGGGCCTTGCGCTCGCTGATGGCAGCGTCGTACACCTGGCGCGGCCGCTCCGACGGGGCCTTGGCCACCGCCTTGAACTCATTGGCCGTAATGCGTTCCACCCGGTCCAGGGGAAGCTTGGTGGTAACGCTTCCCACAATCACGCTCACCGCCTTGGTGCTCACAGTGGACACCTCGCCCACCATTCCGTTGTCTTTGATGCGCACTTTCTCCCCCACTTTCAGCGGAGCGGAGCGGAAGGCGGCCAGTTTTTTCGCTTCAGCCTCTTCCTGCTCCATCTGCTGGAGGGTTTGTCCGTCCGAGCGCCGGCGCTTGCGCACTTTTTCGCGTTCCTTGCGCTCCTTCACGGTCTGGAGCTTCTTGTCTATATAAGCGTCCCGGCGGCCGCGGCTGTCGGCCAGGGCCCCCAGGAACCCCTGCAGTTCGGCCCGGGCCTCCTGCGTCTCTTCCTTGCGCGCCTGCGATTCCTTAATGGTACGGATGGTGTTCTCCACCTGCTTGTTGGCATCGCGGACAATCTTTTCGGCCTCGGTGCGGGCTTCGTCCAGGATGCGGCGGCGCATCTCCTTGATCTCTTCCAGTTCCTTCTGGTAGCGGTCCGTAAGGCCTTCCAGCGTCTTGTCCGTGGCGCGGATCTTGGTGAGTTTTTCGTCCAGGGCACGGCGGCTGCGCGCGATCTTGCGCAGGTTCCGCTCAATGCCCACGAATTGCTCGCCGGCGCGCTGCTCTGCATCGTGCACAAGGGTCTCCGGCAATCCCATCTTCCGGGCCAGTTCGAAGGCGAAGGACGATCCCGGCAGGCCCGTTTCCAGCTGGAACAGCGGGGCCACCGTGGCGGCGTCGAACTGCATGGCGCCGTTGATCACGCCGGTTTCAGCGGCCGATGCATATAATTTAAGGTTGGTATAGTGCGTGGTGATGACACCGTAGGCGCCCCGGGCATCCAGCTCATGCAGGATGGCTTCGGCGATAGCGCCGCCGGCCGCCGGTTCCGTTCCGGAGCCGAACTCGTCGATGAGCACCAGCGTGTTTTCATCGGCCTCGGCCAGCATGGCCTTCATATCGGCCAGGAAGGAACTGTAGGTGGAAAGGTCGTTTTCCAGGGATTGGTCGTCGCCGATGGAAACCATAATGCGCCGAAACACCGGCAGCTCCGAGGTTTCGGACGTGGGGATGAGCATCCCCCACTGGAACATATACTGCAGCAGGCCCACTGTCTTGAGGCACACGCTCTTGCCGCCGGCGTTGGGGCCGGAAATCAGGAGGATGTGCTTCTGGGGCGTGAGACTCACCGTAAGCGGCACGATGGCCTTTTTCTCCCGGCGCAGGCTCTTTTCCAGCAGGGGGTGCCGCGCTTTGCGGAGGCTCAGCGAGCCGTCCTCCGACAGCACCGGCATACCGGCGATATAGTCCAGCGCCACGTGGGCCTTGGCCATCACGAAGTCCAGTTCGCCCACGAAACGGGCGCCTTGGAGGAGTTCCGGCACCCAGGGGCGCAGGAATTCCGCAAATTCGTACAGGATGCGGGCGATTTCCCGCGTTTCGGCAAAGTGGAGTTCGGCTATTTCATTCTGCAGGGCCACCATTTCGGCCGGTTCCATAAAGGTGGTTTTGCCGGTGGCGCTTTCGTCGTACACGTAGCCCTGGAAGGCCCTTTTCTTGGCCGATGTCACCGGAATGAGCAGCTTTCCGTCGCGGATGGCCACGGAAGCGTCCGGATCCGTGAGCCCGTCCTGTTGCGCCTGCCGCAGGATGGCGTTCATCCGCCGGGATACATTCACTTCCTTGTCCTTGATGCTGCGGCGGATGCGGTACAGTTCATCGGAAGCGGTATCTTTCACTTCCCCGTGCCGGTCCAGGATGCCGTCAATGCGGTGCATCACCTCGGCCGGGGCGTTCACGCCGGAGGCAAGGTGCTGCAGGTTGGGATAAATCCCCTCCTTCACCGTATGAAAAAAATGCAGGGTCTTGCGCAGCGTGTCCAGCAGCGTGCGTAACTTACCCAGGGAAAGCAGGTCGATGGAGGCATTCTTGCCGATGGGTTCCAGGAAGCCGATGGCGTCGATGTACCCCGCTGTGGGGAAGCCGTCCTCAAACAGCAGGATCAGGCGCATTTCATCGGTCAGGAGCAGCCTACGGCGGATTTCCGCGGCGTTGGTGCCGAACTCCTCTTCGGCCACGCGTCCCGCCGCATATTCGGTGGAACAGCGTGCCTCGATGGCCGCCCGCACCTTGTCAAATCCCAGTTTCGCTTCCAGCCGCTGGTCCATTTACGCAATCTCCTCGTTTTTCATTACGGAAGCCAGGATCTTCCGCAGTTCGGGCATATCCTGCACGGTATGGATTTCCCCGCCGCGCACGAAACTCACGTTACCCGTTTCTTCCGAGACCACCAGGATGTCGGCGTCCGTGTCTTCACTGAGGCCGATGGCGGCGCGGTGCCGCATACCGTAATGGGCGGGAATGTCCGTGCGGTTGGTCATGGGCAGCTGGCAACGGGCGGCGGCGATGTGGTCGCCCACGATAATCATAGCGCCGTCGTGCAGGGGGGAATTCTTGAAGAAGATATTCATAATGAGCCGGCGGTTGATATCGGCCTCGAAGATGTCGCCGGTTTCCATATATTCGTCCAGGGAGGTCTTGTGCTGAATCACGATGAGGGCGCCGGTTTTTTCGGCCGACATAGCCCGCACGGCTTCGCCCAGTTCCTCCACGCTCCTGCTGCCCATCTGATCTTCCTTAATACCCAGCAGGCGGTTGAACAGCTGGCCGCTACGCCGCGCGATGCCGCTCTGGACGGCAAAGCGGTTGAGCAGGTGCCGGATTTCCGGCTGGAACAGAATGATGATGGCCAGCACACCTACATCCAGGAGGGTGTTCAGCAGGACCGTCATCATGCGCATATTCAGGCCGCTCACTACAACCTGCAGGACCATAATTACCACCAGCACCAGCACAATGTTCAGCACGGTAGAATCCCCACGGATGCTCCGGATCAGGAAGAAGATGATGGTCCCCACCATGAGGATGTCCAGCAAGTCTTCCCAACCGAAACTCAAAAATCCGAATAAGTCCGTAGCCTGCAATAATATCATAGTTTGCAAAGATACGAAACATTTTGCCCCTTACGGTCTTTGTCGCATTTTCGGCCGATTTTGCAACTTAGTCCGTCATTCTGGACGGTCTTTGTTACGTTTTCGGCCGTTTTTGCTACAAAGACCGTTAAGGCGGGGGCATAGTTTGATTTCCAGCAAAATATGCGTAAGTTTGTATGCAACACAAACCAATAGCCATGAAACGCCCCTTCCTCTCCCTGATCCTTTTGCTCGCCGCCACACAGTTATTTGCACAGGTGGCCGATATCCAGGCCTCTAAGGCCGTGCTGGATGCGCCCTTCGGCGTGCAGGACGAAAGCAATTTTGCCGCACCGCCCAAGGATTTCTGGCCGGAAACCTGGTTCCACTTCATCGGGGACAATGTGTCCCGCGAAGGCATTGACGCAGACCTGGAAGCCATTGCCGGAGCCAAGATTGGCGGTATCCAGTGGTTCCACGGGGCGTTTGGCGGCCGATGGCCGGGGGTGGACAGCCCGGTGGTGCCGCTTTCCCGGGATTGGGACGAAATGGTGGCCTACCTGGGGCAGAAGGCCCGCAGCCTGGAGCTACGCCTCACCATCCAGACCTGTCCGGGCTGGGCCATGGCCGGCGGGCCGTGGATTCGGCCGGAAGACGCTATGCGGGATCTGGTCTGGAGCCGCACGGATGTATCGGCCGGCACAACGGGCATTGTGCTTCCCAAGGGCCAACCGTCCAATGAAGATTGGCGGGACTATCAGGACGTCTGCGTACTGGCTTTTCCCACCCCGGAAGGCGATACCGGAGCGCCGCTGGAACTGAAAAACATTGCCTCCCGCAACCTGGATTGGGTGAAACTGCTGGCCGGGGAAAAGGGCCTTTCGGAAACCAAACCCGGCGTACACACCGTTCATTTTGAGGCCGATGCCCCGCTCCGCACCCTGGAAATGCCCGCCGTGCAGGAGCTGAGCCACGCTTTCTGCAATACGCCGGGAGTGCGCATCCAAATCACCGCCAACTGTCCGGACGGCCTGCCCCAAACGGTGGCCGATGTACAGCTTCCCATGGCCAGCTGGCAGGACAACGAGCCTTTTACCCTGGCCTTGAACGAAGTTCCGGAAGCGCTTGGCTACACGCTTACGCTCACCAACGAGCATCCCATGAACCTGGCGTACCTGCGTTTCTATTCGGCCTCCCGCCATGACGACTGGCGCGCCGCCGCCGGCCGTACGCTCCGCGGTAAGGAAACTTATCAGCAGGATGCCTGCCGGAGCAAGAAGTCCTATGTGTGCCCGGAATCCATCCTGGACCTGACGGACCGGCTGGCTCCGGACGGCACGCTGGACTGGACTGCTCCCGAAGGAAATTGGACCATCTTGCGCTACGGTCATGTGAATATCGGCTATAAAAACGGACCCGCCCCGGCCGAAGCCACCGGCTGGGAATGCAACAAACTGGATCCCAGGGGCGCCCGGGTGCAGTTTTCCAACTATGTGGGCCGCCTGCAAGACGGGCCACTGCAGGGCAAGGCCAACGGCATGCTCATGGACAGTTGGGAGTGCCACAACCAGAACTGGACCGGAGAGATGGAGGCCGAATTCTGCGCCCGGGCGGGCTACCCGCTGCGCGCCTGGCTGCCCGCATTGAGCGGCTACGTGCTGGACAGCCCGGAGAGCACCGCCTCCTTCCTGGCCGACTGGCGCCGCGTGAAAACGGACCTCTATAACCAGAACTTCTTCGGGGAAATGGTGCGCCTGGCCCACGAAAAAGGCCTCCAGGTGCAGTATGAAACGGCCGGCGGCGACGTGGTGTCCATGGACTTCATGGAGTATTACAAGTATGCCGATGTCCCCATGACCGAATTCTGGCATCCCTTCTCCGAGGGCTATGTGGGCGATTTGAACTTCAAGCCCATCAAGCCCACGGCATCGGCCGCCCATCTCTATGGCAAGCGCCGCGTGGCTGCCGAAAGTTTCACCAGCTTCGATCTGAACTGGGATGAGCATTGGGAGATGTTCAAGGAAGTGGCCAACCTGAATATGACGGAAGGCGTGACGCACAATGTCTTCCATACTTATACGCACAACCCGCAGGTGGGCTTCCTGCCGCCGGGCACCAGTTTCGGCAACAAGATTGGTACTCCGTTCCTGCGGGGCCAGACCTGGTGGAAATATATGCCTTACTTCACACAGTACCTGGCCCGTACCAGTTATTTGCTGGAGCGCGGCCTGCCCGTTGTGGACGTTCTCTGGTTCACCGGCGATGAAGTGGGCTACCAGAAGCCGGACCAGAAGATCCCCTTCCCGGCCGGTTACAAATACGACTACTGCAACCCGGATGGCCTCCTGCACCTCATCTCGGTGCAAAACGGCTGCCTGGTCACACCGGAAGGCCAACGTTACGGTCTCCTGTGGGTAACACAGACCGAAAACATGCGCCCGGAAACACGCGCTAAACTCCAGGAACTGATTGCCGCCGGCGCCAAGGTGGTCTTTGCGCCTGCCCTTACGGCCGATATCCTGCAATCCTATGGCCTGCAGCCCAATCTGCTGGCCCCGGAAGACCTCCTCTGGGCCCATCGTCAGGCCGATGGCGCCGAGTGGTATTACATTACGGCCCCCATTGGAAAGGATTTCCACGGAACGGTCATGCTCAAAGGCTGTGGCAAGGCCGAATTATGGGATGCCGTAACGGGGAAGGTGTCCGGCCTGGAAATCACGCGGGATGGTGCGTATGCCACGGTGCCCCTGGATTTGGCGCGCGCCGGAAACTGCTTTGTGGTGTTCCGTCCGGAAAGCGAAAAGACGCCCGTACAGCAGCCTGTACTGGCGAAATCAAAAGAATTGAAAGATTGGACATTGCGCTTCCCCGCCGGCTGGGGCACACCTGAAAAACCGCTGAAGATTAAACAGTTACAGGCCTGGAAAGACCTTCCCATCGGCCCGGAAGCGCAGGCCTTTTCCGGCACGGTGGTCTATGAAACCAGTTTCTTCCTGCCCAAGGCCGGCGAGGTGGTCCTGGATCTGGGCCGCGTGGATATGATAGCTGATGTACAGCTGAACGGAGAGTCCGTGGGCGTGCTCTGGGCCAGCCCCTACCAGCTCATGGTCAAGGGGAAAGCGGGCCGCAATACCTTGCGCATAGCGGTTACCAGCACCTGGTTCAACCGCCTGGCCTATGACGCCAATCTGCCGGAAGCGGAGCGCAAGACCTGGACCATCGCCGGTCCGGATGCCGGCAGTCCCCTGCGGGACAGCGGCCTCCTCGGTCCGGTGCGGGTGTTGTACTAGCGTAAAATATCGTTCAGGATGCTGCTGGCGGCTTCGCGGGCGCCTTCGCCGGGGCCCTGAATCACCAGTGGATAGGGGTGGAAGGCACTACGCACGATGATGGCGTTCTCCGTTCCACGCAGGTGATAGGCAGGATGCACCGGCGGCACGTTGCGGATACCGATGCACGCCTTGTACCCATCGGCCGTCTTTTCCAACGAAGCCACAAAGCGGCGGCGGAAGCCCTGGAGCTCGGACGCCCGGGCTGCCTGGGACAGCGCTCCTTCATACGCCTCCAAGCCTTTGTAAAATTCCTCCACCGTGCCCTGGAACAGTTCTGCGGGCACAATGGGCGTAATTTCCACGTCCTGTTCCTCCAGCTGTACGCCGGCTTCGCGGGAGAGGATGAGCAGCTTGCGCAGGGCGTCGCGGCCGCCCAGGTCCAGACGCGGATCGGCCTCGGTGAGGCCCGCCCGCTGGGCTTTTCTTAGCAGCGAGGCAAAGCTTTCCCCGCCCGGCTGGTAGCCGCCCAGAATCTGGTTCAGCGTACAGGAAACCACGGCCTCGACAGACAGCAGTTCGTCGCAGCTGTTGGCGCCCCGGGCAATGGATTCCAGCATAGGCAGGGCGGCACCTACCGTGGTACCGTAGCGCAGAATCACGCCATTTTCGCGGGCTGCCGCATGCATGGCCGCATAGGCCGGATAAGGGACGGCAAAGGAGCGGCGGTTACTGGAAACAATGCCGATACCGGCTTCCAGCAGGCTCGCATAGCGTTCATACAAGGTTTCGCTGTTGGTGGCGTCGATGAAGAGGGAGCCCTTGGGGGCCTGCTGCAGAATGGCTTCGATGTAGTCGCCTTCCTGCTCCAGCTTGGGTGCGCCACCCAGGTCGATGCCGAAGTGGCGGCTGTCGGCCCGTCCTACGATGCGCAGGCTCTTGCCGGTGCGTTCTTTCACGCTAGGGGCCGATTGTTCGATCATCTCTGTCAGTGCCTTGGCCACCACCCCGTTACCGGCGATGAACAGGTTCACTTCCCGGATAGGCAATTCCTGGAAAAACGCCCGGTGAAGGGCGCGGAGGGCCGTTTCCAGCACGGCCTCCTTCACCAGAATGTCCAGGCTGGGGCCATCGGGCCGGATACTCAACGCCTGAATCCCTACCTCCTGCAAGGCGTGCTCCGCCTCGGCCTGTCCGTCTTGTCCGGACAGTTCCACGCCTACCAGCCGGATGTGTCCCTTTTCAGAGGCAACGCCAATCCAGCGGGACGGGTCTTTTTCCGCACCGATCACGGTGAACTTCCCTTCCGGAGCAAAACTGTTGCGGATTTCGATGTCGATGCCGGCGTTCATGGCGGGCGCCACGGTGGGGGCATACAGCACTTTGGCACCGTGGGATGCCATATCCAGCGCACTCTGGTAAGACATCCGCGGGATGGTGCGCGCCGCACTCACCTGTTTGGGGTTGGCGGTCATAATGCCGGGAACGTCGGTCCAGATCTGGAGGCTGTGGGCCTGCAGCGCGGCGGCAAAGAGCGCGGCGCTGTAGTCTGAGCCGCCACGACCCAGCGTGCAGATGCGGCCTTTCCCATCCTGGCAGATGAAGCCGGGGGCAATGTATAAATCGGCCGGGGTGGTTTGAATGGCCTCCCGGATGCGCCGATAGGTTTCGGGCTCATTGTCGCGTACTACCAGTTCGCGCGAATCCAGCCATACGGTTCGGTAGCCTTCTTCGCCCAGTTTGGCTTCCAGGATGGTGGTGGAAAGGATTTCGCCGAAGGTTACTTTTTCCGCTTCAGGGGCCTGGCGCAACAGGCCGAACAGCAAGTCCACCCGCTCCTGCACCAACTCCCGCTGGAGACCCGTAAAGAGGCGTTTCACGATATCTCCGTGCCGCCGTTCCATCTCCCGGATGCTGGCTTCATCGGCTTTGAGCAGGGCATCCGTGCAGCCGCTGATGGCGCTGCTCACCAGCACCACCTTGCCCCGTGCCGCCTCCTTTTCCACAATATCCAGTACGCGGGACATATTGGTGGCCGATGCCACGGACGAGCCACCGAATTTCAGAACGCAGAAGCTCATAGCAGGTCTCCGAATTCGTGAACGCCCTGCAGTCCCTCGGTCATAAGGGCTGCCACCACCGCACCCTTGGCGAAACCTTCCCGGGAGAAGGCCTCGTGCGTAAGGGTTAGCTTGTCCGCCGCTGAAGTAAGCGTGAGGGTGTGAATGCCGGGTACTTCCCCTTCGCGGATGGAGGTGATTTCGGGTTTTTCAGCCAGGCCTTTTTCTACCAGTTCGGCCAGGGATTTGGCCGTTCCGGACGGAGCGTCCAGTTTGTGGATGTGGTGGGTTTCCGTGATTTCGGGCGTGTAACCGGCTCCTTTGAGCATAGCGCTCACCTTCTCCACCGCCTTGAACAGGGCGTTTACGCCCAGCGAGAAATTGGAGGCATAAATCATGGGCGTGCCGGCATCCAGGAAGGTATCGCGCACTTCCGTGAGGATATCGTTCCAGCCCGTGGTTCCAATCACGGCCGCCTTGAAATGCCGGGCGATGAAAGGATAGTTGGCCTTGAAGGCCTCCGGAGTGGTGAAATCGATGCAGACGCACTCCCGGGCCACTTCGGGTGCCGTGGCCGTAATATCCTCACTGGCTGCCACCAGTTCGATTCCGCGCTTTTCCAGCTCTTTCTCAATCATGTGGCCCATCTTCCCGTAGCCACTGATAATCACTTTTATCATAGTCTAAATACCTATTCTAATTACTTTCTCCTCCTTTTTTCCAAAAGGTGCGCCTCCTCCCATCCACTGTGCTTTAAGTTTTTAAAGCGCACTTTCTGCGCTACAGGGGCTCTTTCGTGCTTTACCCCACTGCCCCAACCCCGGGTAAAGCACATTTTCCGTCAACAGTGAGCCCTAACGTGCTTTAAGTTTTTAAAGCACACTAACAAGAGCATGGTACATACGGATGTACTGCTCTACGGCTGTCTCCAGGTCCTGCACCAGGATGTGCTCATCGGGGCGGTGAGCCACCCGGATGGTACCGGGGCCGCAAATAATCTTGTGGCCGAAGTTGCTCAGGTGCGGAGCATCGCTGCCAAACGCCACCGGCGCACTCTCGAAACCCGGAAGCGTTACGTACCGGGCCGGACAATCCCCGCCGCGGGGTTTGACAATAAGAGTAGGAGATTCTTCGCTCCGCTCAGAATGACAAGAACCCATCCAGTCCTGAACGTCCTGGTCGGAGACAAAGGTGGTGCGGAAATACAGGCGGCACGTGAGTTCCGGTGACAGGATATTCTGCGGATTGTCGCTATGAAGCAGCCCCACATTCCACGTGGTTTCCCCTAATTCCGGATCCTCGCCGAAGTCTTTCGCTTTCAGTTTGTTATAGAATTCGTTAAAGTGGTCAATGGCACTCTCTCCGTACTGCGGATAACCGGAATGGAAGGCTTTCCCCCTAAACGTTAGGTCATAGGACTTGGTGCCCTTGGAGGCGCTCACCATCTTGTTCTCCGTGGGCTCTCCCACTATCAGGAACGGTGCCCGGAAATCCGTTTTCGCAAACGCCTTGGCGCCCCAGGATCCGGTCTCCTCCCCTGCCAGCAGCAGCAGTCCGAAGTCCGTACAGCCCGCCGCCTCCAGTTTCTTACAAGCCGTATACATAGCAAAAAGCTGCCCCTTCGCATCGCACGATCCCCTGCCGCTGATTACACATTCCTGGAGAAATTGCCCTCCGGGGGACTTGTCCACCCCCGGACTAGGGCAGGGGGAGGGGCCCGTTGGAGACAAGTTCCCGAAGGGGACGCAGGATACAATGGGAGGGGCCGGAGAACGGAGTTCCCCCGGAGGGCAATTTCTCCGGGAAAGTTGGGGGAATATACGGCGGAACGGTGTCCATATGGGTGCAGAAGACGACACGGGGGGTGCCCCAGGACAGGAGGAGGTTCAGGGTGCCGTCACCCACTTCCATCAATTCCTTGGCGGGGGCCTCCAGGTTCTCCTGCAGCCACAGGGCCATTTCCCGCTCCTTTCCGGAAGTGGAATCTATCTCCAAAATCTGTCTGAACAGTTCCCAGTTCATCATCCTAACCAACCATTGGCCAGCAGCACCTGGGCAATCTGAACGGCATTGGTGGCGGCACCTTTGCGGATATTGTCGGATACGCACCAGAGGTTCAGGCCGTTTTCCACCGAAGGATCACGACGGATGCGGCCCACGAACACCTCGTCCTTGCCCCAGGCAAACAGGGGCATGGGGTACACGTTGTTGGCGGGGTCGTCCTGCACCACTACGCCGGGCATATCGGCCATAAGCTGCCGGGCCTGCTCCAGGTCATAGGGCTGCCGGAATTCCACGTTCACGCTTTCCGAGTGGCCGCCTTTCACCGGCACGCGCACGGTGGTGGCGCTTACGGCGATGGAAGGGTCGCGCAGAATCTTGCGGGTTTCGTTCACCATCTTCATCTCTTCCTTGGTGTAGCCGTCGGGCAGGAAGGAATCGATGTGCGGAAGCACGTTCAAATCAATGGGATAGGGGAACTTGGTGCCGCTGCCGCCGGCCCTTTCGGCCTCCAGTTGCTCGATGCCCCGCTGTCCCGCACCGGTAACGCTCTGGTAGGTGCTCACCACGATGCGCTTGATGCCCCATGCCTTGTGCAAAGGCGCCAGGGCCAGCACCATCTGGATGGTGGAGCAGTTGGGGTTGGCGATAATGTGGTCTTCGGGGGTGAGGACATCGGCATTGATTTCCGGCACCACCAGCGGCACCTGCGGATCCATTCGCCAGAAGGAGGAATTGTCCACCACATAGCAGCCGATGGCCGCAAAACGGGGCGCCAGTTCGCCCGACGTGGTTCCGCCGGCGCTGAACAGGGCCAGCACGGGCTTCCGGGCGATGGCCTCATCGGCCGATATCACCGTCCATTCACGGCCTTGGAACTTCACTTTCTTACCCCAGGAACGGGAGGAGGCCACCGGCAAGAGCTCCGTCACGGGGAAATGACGCTCTTCCAGCACCTCTAACATTTTGGTGCCCACCACACCGGTGGCACCCACAACAGCAACAATCATAATTCGTTATCTCGTTTTATATTGATATCCTTCGGCCTCCCAACGAGGCATCTCCACGGTCTTGATAATAGAATAGTAGCGGTCAAAATCCTGGGCGAAAGCTTCGTCCGTGGGCCAGTCCGGGCAGGAATTCCAGGCGCGCTCCCAAATGCCCAGCGCCTTGGGCAGCATCTGGAAGGTGACATCAGAGATGCTCCGGACGTTTTCTCCCCACAGCAGGGCTTCGGCCCCCACAATCATATCCGGCCGCAGGAGCGGCGTGCGTCCTTCGGCCGCATGCTTCCAATCCACGGGCGTATCCACGCCTTTCCAGCGCTCGGATTCGTAGATTTTCCAGGGCTGCAGGGCGAAGGATTTGCGCTCGTCCACATAGCCGCCCCAATGCAGGCCGATTTCAGTGGGGTCATCGCCGTACGCCAGGTCTATATAGGCGTTCTGCACATTGGACAACAGCACGGGAATGCCGTCGTTGGCCAGCTGGTAGCTGAGTTCGATATTGTCGCCGCGGGTGCTCCAGGCGTTTACAAAGAGCAGCTGCGGTTTCAACTGTTCCAGGGTCTCGGGAGCAATGCCCTGCACCATTTCCTGCCAACCGGCCAGCTTGATACCCCGTTCCTGCGCCAGGGCCAGGATGCCGCGCGTGAAGGTGTCTTTCACCTGTTTGCGGTCACGGCCCGACCAGCTGCCGTCCGGCACTTCGTCGCCGCCGATATGGATGCCCGGCAGCGGCACATCGGCCTCCTGGTGCATCCGGATCACTTCATCGAATACTACACCGTAGAACTTATACACGCCCGGCAGGTCGGGATCCAGCACATTGTCCGTGAAATCCTGGGCGCTCCAGTATTGGGATTGATCGGCCGGATCCTGCAGGCGATAGCTGGCATCTCCGGTTTTGCGCTCGTAAGACTGCATAGCCTTGATGGCGGCACGCGAATGGCCCGGGGCATCAAACTCCGGCACCACGGCAATGCCCCGTTCCCACGCATAGCGCAGGATTTCCTTATATTCGGCCTCCGTATAGAAGGTGGTCTGGCCGATGATGCCGTCGTTGCCGGGCTTCAGGGCCTGGAGTTCCTGCAGGTCCCAATCCGGCAGCGCATGATGACCGCTGAAAGCCGTCAGTTCCGGAAGCCGGGGGATTTCCAGACACCAGGCTTCGTCGTCGCCCAGAGCACTTCTTCCTTGCTGCGGAAGTCGCGGACCACGTCCAGCATAAAGCCACGCAGTCCCAGGTCCGGCCAGTCTTCGATGACCATGTCCGGCAGTTCATCGGGCAATTTGGCCAGGGTTTCCTGAGCGTAGATTTCGCCTTCCTGATCAATGGCAAACACGGCTACTTCTCCCCCGCTGATGACAATGCGGTACCAGCCCTTAGGGCGTTCCGACTGGGAGGCAGGCACCTCTGCGCCGTAGGTGATGACCTTCGGACGGGGAATCATTTCCCCGGGTTGCACTTGGTAGCGGGCGGCAAACCAGCTGGCGTCTATCGGCGTAGCGGTATGCTCCAGGAAGTTGTAGTTGACCGGAAGCGCTTTATCGGCCTTGCCTTTTTGCTGGAGCACGAAGCCCTCCGGAGCCCAGGAATGGCGGGGCAGCGGCCTGTCGGCATACACGATGTTCAGCGTTTTGGGGGCATCGGCC
>CACYHF010000053.1 GCA_902774155.1 uncultured Bacteroidia bacterium
GCCGTCGATTAAGGAGGGTGTCCTACGGGTTGGAAGCAGACACTTTGCTCTTATCCCTGTGGACATACCCGAAAAGCCATTTCATTTCAATTCGGGGAACTTTTTTGCCGAGATTGAGGCTTTCGTTCTTCGTTGCATCAAATATACAAAAACCATATCGCTTAGCGGCGTGTATAACGAAAACTACCCCTTTGCGCTCATCTATGATGCACAGAGCCGCAGGTTGTTTGTTTCATTCGCGCCGGCCGATAAGGACTACAACACTTTTGTGTATGAGCCACAAAAGGATAGCATCGTGCAACAATACGTAACAGATGAAAGTGTTGCGAACTACATAGCACGAAACATAGTGAACGATATAGAAGAAATGATATAAACAACAACGGGAGGATGCATATGGCTACTGTTAAGAATACAACCTTGAAAGAAAAAGTCAAGGGAATAATAGATGTGATAGTTGAGGCGAGCACGATACCACGCCAGGGAAAAGAGACACCCGCTGAAAAGGAACCAACGGCCGAGAAAGTCATCGTAGAAACCCCTAATAAACCCGCTATAATAAGCGGGGTACAAGGCCTTGCAGATTATCTTGGATGCAGCAAGGGAACAGCAATGAAAATCGTTAAGAGTGGCTCTCTCCCCTCCGGTAAGGTTCAATACAAGGTGGGTGAGAATTGGAAATTTAACCGCACTAAACTTGATGAATTCCTTGCCGATAATCCCGAAATACTTGGGAGAAAACGCCTAAAATAGTGAAATATTTGGGCGAAAAATCGGGTGAAACAAAAATGAAAAACGCTGCAATTTGTTAGAAATCAACAAGTTACAGCGTTTTCTTTGCGGAGGGGACGAGATTCGAACTCGTGGTACAGAATAACCCGTACGGCAGTTTAGCAAACTGCTGGTTTCAGCCACTCACCCACCCCTCCGGGCTTGCTGGTTTCAGCCACTCACCCACCCCTCCGGGCTTAAAGCGTTTGAAACTCCGCCATGAGGCGGGACTGCAAAGATAGATAAAAATGTGGGGTCTGCAAAAATTTTTTCACTTTCTGTAAACAGATTCCTATATTTGTAATAGAAAAATCATCCTCCATGAAAACCAAAACCTCCACCTGGATTATTCCCGGACTGTTTTTCCTTCTGGCCGCTACCCTGAACATCTGCGGCAAATATGCAGGCAACGAAGCCCTGGCCGCCCACGTGAAACCCGCCCTGCTGCCTCTGTTGGCCCTTACCACGCTGGCAGCCGCCGGCAGCCTGGAGCCCAAAGAAATGAAGCTCCTCATCCTGGCTCAGCTGCTGGGCTGTACGGGAGATGTCTTCCTGATTTTCAACGGCTTCCTTCCGTTCATCGGCGGCATGGGAGCCTTCCTGCTGGGCCATATCTGTTATATCACCCTCTTCGGCGGCCGGTCCTGGAAAGGACTGGGGCTCAAGACCTGGATCCCCACCCTGGTGGTCATTGGCGCCCTGGTGGCCGGACTCATCAGTGTCCTGGGCGTGGAAGGTGACCTGCTGGTGCCCATGATTATCTATGGAACAGTGCTCATGCTGCTCATTTTCAGCGGTTTGGCCGGAGTGGTAAGAGAAGGCGGCTGTGCCTGGTGGCTCATCCTCTGCGGTGCGGTTCTGTTCACCTTCTCGGATTCCCTCATTGCCCTGGACACCTTCAGTGAGAAACCTATGGGCTGGGTCGCGGGCACCATCATGCTCACCTACCTGGCCGCCCAGAGCCTCCTGGCCTGGGGCGCCGTTAAATTATCGGCCGAATAATGAAAAAACTTAGTCTTATTGCCGCAGCGCTGCTTCTGGCCGGTGTTGCGGAAGCGCTTGCCTGCACCAATATCCTGGTGGGGAAAAAAGCATCGGCCGACGGTTCCGTACTCTGCACCTACAACTGTGACACCTTCGGCTACAGCGGCTGGCTCACCCAGTCGCCGGCCGGCCGGCACGAACCGGGCGAAAAGATTGCCATCCGCAACTTCTGGCATCCGGGAGAAATCAAGGGCTACGTGGACCAGGTGGAATACACCTATAACGTGATCGGCTATATGAACGAGCACCAGCTCACCATTGTGGAAACCACTTTCGGCGGGCGGGAAGAACTGGTGAATCTGGAAGGAATCCTGGGCTACGACAACGTGATGCAACTGGCCCTGCAGCGCTGCCGCACCGCCCGGGAAGCCATCCTGGAAATGGGGCGGCTCCTGGACGAATACGGCTACTGCGACAGCGGGGAAACCTTCTCCGTGTGCGACCCCAATGAGGCCTGGATCATGGAGCTCATCGGCAAGGGTCCGGGCCGGAAAGGAGCTGTCTGGGCGGCTATCCGGATTCCCGACGATGCCCTCTGCGCTCACGCCAACCAAAGCCGCATCCGGAAGATCCCGTTTAAGGACAAAGAGAACTGTCTTTACTCGAAAGACGTGGTGTCATTTGCCCGTGAAATGGGGTTTTTTAGTGGTAAAGACACAGATTTCAGCTTTCGGGAGGCTTATTGCCCCTTCGACTTCCAGCATATGCGTCTGTGTGAACCGCGGGTCTGGAGCATCTTCCGTCACCACACGGATCCCGCCTATATGGACTCCTTCCTTCCCTATCTGAACGGGCAGTTCGACGTCTGTGACGAACTCCCGCTGTGGATCAAACCCGACCAGCCGGTGACCCTGCAGGAAGTGATGGCCGATATGCGCGACCACTTCGAAGGCTCCCCGCTGGATATGACCGTGGATGTGATGGCCGGTCCCTGGAGCTCCCCCATCCGTCCCCGCGCGAAATCCTTCACTTCGGAGGGACGGCAGTACTTCCGCGAACGGCCCGTCTCCACCCAGCAGGCCGGCTTTGCCGTGGTGGCGCAGATGCGCTCCTGGCTACCGGACGCCGTGGGCGGCGTGTACTGGTTCAACTGCGACGATCCTTCTATGATTGCCTACGTGCCCGTATATTGCGGCGTGACGGAGATTCCCTCGGCCTTTGCCGCCGAACACAACCGGGACGGCGTGTTTGACGAAGGCGGCGCCTACTGGCTGTGCAACTGGGTGTCCAATATGGTATACCCGCGCTGGAGCGCCCTGATGCCCACCCTGTTGGAGGCCCGCAAGGAGCTGGAAAGCGCCTTCCAGGCCGATCAGGCCGCCGTGGAGGCCGCGGTATCGGCCTTGACCCCCGGCGAATGCACGGCTTTCCTGAACGCCCGGACGGCCGGCTATACCCGGCAGATGATGACCCGCTGGAGCCGCCTGGCCCGGGAACTCATCGTGCGCTTCAACGACCAGCCCGGCACCTATGACCAACCGTTCTGGGATGCCGTGGCCCGCGACACCGGAGACCGCTACCTGGTGAAATAATACAATTGTGCTTATGAAAACCCTGTGTAAAATCCTCCTGCTTATGGCTTTCACGCTGTTTGGATGCGCCTGTAGCGCACAAAAGGCCCCCAAGGGGAAGCTCACTTACTGCTCTTACTCCCGTTCCGGCGGCGGCGCCATGAGCCGGGACTATTGCGAACTCATCGCAGACAAAGACTCTGTGGCCAAGGTAGTGGTGGCCCTGGATGTGGGGAACCGTTTTGGTGACCCGGAGACGCATATGGAGTTTCCCGTGGGTCCGGAAGTGGTGGAGGCCCTCCAGGCCGGACTGGCCGAAAGGAAGGTCTACAAACTGAACGGCTACAACCATGAAGAGCCCATTACGGGCGGCCATGCTTACCGGATCTACCAGGAATACGACTCCGGAGAGAAAATCAACGCCCGCTGGTACGGCAATAAAGTCAAGAAGGAGGCCTTGGCGGCCTATGACTACCTCGAGTTCTTCTTCGAGCCCTGGCGCAAGCAGGCCGAAGCCCAAAAACAGACCCCGTAAACCACCGCGCCCTGTCGTCCGGGTGGAAGATTGGCCTCTCCGGGCTTGCGCCGGGCTTTGGCACAAGCGGTAACACGCTCTCTTTCAGTGATTTATGACAAACAAAAAATCCCGCACCCCTGTTTTTGAGGGGGTACGGGATTCTGTCTTTTTATAAACACTTACCAATCAACAAGTTACGAAAACATAAAAGCCCGTACGGCCAGAAAACGTGAAAAACGTTAACTTTGCAAATATGACTGTCTTGAGGCATACGGAAATGGAGCAGCTGCCGGCATTTGCCATTGCCGGGGAGGTGAACCGTATGCTGGAGACGCATCCGCGCCTCATTGTGACGGCGCCGCCGGGTGCCGGCAAGTCCACCGTGCTGCCGCTCACCCTGCTACCCAAGCAGAAAGGCAAAATCCTGATGCTGGAACCCCGGCGGGTGGCGGCCCGGCAGATTGCCGAACGCATGGCATGGCTTCTGGGAGAAGCGGTGGGCCAGACCGTGGGTTACCGGATTCGCTTCGAGACTAAGATTTCGGCCAAAACCCGCATAGAAGTGCTTACGGAGGGGATTCTCACGCGGATGCTCATAGAGGACCCGGGGTTGGAGGGCGTATCAGCCGTTTTCTTTGATGAATTTCATGAGCGCAGCCTCTCCTGTGACGAAGCCCTGGCGCTTACCCGGCAGAGCCAGCAGCTGCTGCGGGAGGACCTGCGCATCCTGCTGATGTCGGCCACCTTGGATACGGCGGAACTGGCCCGCGCGCTGGATGCGCCCGTCGTAAAAAGCCGGGGCAAACTGTTTTCGGTAGAGGTCCGGCACGCACCGCGCGACAGCGAAGACTGCGTAGCCGATGTAGTGCGCACCGTGCGGGAGGCCCATGCCGCCCACGAAGGCGACATACTGGCTTTCCTCCCCGGCGAGGCGGAAATCCGCCGTTCGGCCGAACTGTTGGACGGGAGCTTGGGCGCCACGCGGATTTTCCCTCTTTACGGCCTCTTGTCCAACCAGGACCAGCGGCTGGCCATCGCTCCCAGCGCGCCCGGGGAGCGGAAAGTGGTCCTGGCTACACCCATTGCCGAAACATCCCTCACCATCGATGGTGTGCGTGTGGTGGTGGACAGCGGCCTGTGCCGGAAAGCCGTGGTGGACGCCCGTACAGGCCTGAGCCGGCTGGAGACCGTTCGGGTGAGCCTGGACATGGCCACGCAGCGCAGCGGCCGGGCCGGGCGCGTGGCCCCGGGCGTATGCTACCGCCTCTGGACCCCCGCCACCGAAGCCCGCATGGCCCCCATCCGCACTCCCGAAATCCTGGAAGCCGACCTTTCCGGTCTGTTCCTGGACCTGGCTACCTGGGGCGGGGCCGATGACCTCCCGTGGCTAACTCCGCCGCCGGTGAAAAGCAAAGTACAGGCAATCGAACTGCTCCAGGCCCTGGATGCATTAGACGAAAACGGCCGCATCACCCCGCATGGGCGGGCGCTTTCCCGTTTCCCTTGCCACCCGCGCCTGGCGCAGATGCTGCTGAGCGGTAACGCCCTGGCGCCCGATCTGGCCGCCCTGCTGGAAGAAAAGGACCCGCTGCCGGATACGGCGGAGGCGGGTCTGGACTTAAGGTTGAATGCCCTGCGCCGGGCCCGGGCTACCGGGGGAGGAGGCCGATGGTCCCGTCTCCTGAAAACGGCCGCCCAGTACCGTACAATGGCCAAGATAGAAGAAGACAACCGCTTCGTGAACCCCTATGAAGCTGGCGCGCTGGTGGCCTGCGCCTTCCCGGAACGGGTGGGCCGCATTTGGCCGGAGGGGCTGGGGCAATTCCTCCTGGCCAGCGGTGACAAAGTAGCGGTGGAAGCGTCGGATGCACTTACTGCCAGCGAGTGGATAGCCGTTGCCGCCATGAACGCCAAGCCCGGCGGCGTGGGCCGCATCTTCCTGGCTGCTCCCGTGGCGCCGGAGGACCTGCGGACCCTCGCACGCACCCGCGACCGTGTGTTCTGGGACGCCAAGGCCGGGGCCGTGGTGGCCCGGCGGGAAAGGCGCATCGGCACGCTGATCCTGGACACAAAGGAGTTGGCCGACATTCCCCGCGCGGAAGTAGACCGTCTGTTGGCAGAAGCCGCCCTCAAAGACGGCCGATCCATGTTCGACTGGTCTGACCAGGTGGCCACGCTCCAGCGCCGTATCGCCGCGGTGGCGTCCTGGCGCCTTTCCCTGGAGCTTCCGCCTGTGGATACCGACAGCGTTTTGGCCGCAGCAGGCCGCTGGGGGCCCGTTTTCTGGGGAAAGGCCACATCGGCCGCAGACCTGCGGAAGGTGGATCTGTGCGAGGTCATCTGGAGCTTGCTGAGCTATGAGCAGCGTGTGGCTGTGGAGCGGCTGGCTCCCTCGCACCTGGAAGTGCCCACTGGCAGCCGCATCGCCCTGGATTACCGGCAGGGGGCCGATGTCCCCGTGCTCCGTGTCCGGCTGCAGGAATGTTTCGGCCTGCTGGACACGCCCCGGGTGGACGACGGCCGGCGCCCCGTCCTGATGGAACTCCTTTCGCCGGGTTACAAGAGCGTTCAGCTCACTTCAGACCTTCGCAGCTTCTGGGCCGATACTTATTTTGAAGTGAGAAAGGAACTCCGGCGCCGTTATCCCAAGCACGCCTGGCCCGACAATCCCCTGGAAGCAGAACCCACCCGCCGGACTAAACGGTAAACTACCACACCATATTCCAGGCGGCCTGCTGGGCGCGCCGGTTATGGGCAGCGTTCATCTTGCCGAAGTTCCACTTTACGCCAAAGAGGATGTATCGGCCCAGGATCAGGCGGTAGCTGTCTTCCACGTAGTTGTCCGTGACCGTGTGCGTGAGATTGCGCGTCTGATTCAGGATGTCATGAACGCGGAGACACATATTGTCTACAGCGCCTCCTTCTTTCTGCTCATAAACACCACGCCCAGGGCAATGGCGCATCCGGCGATGAGGGCAATCAGGAACTCTTTCCATTCCTGAAGTCCGGCCACAGCTTTGGCAAGGGACGATGAGTTCACCTCAATGGACGGCAGCGGATAGAATAGCACCAACAACGTGGCCAGGCAGCCCAGCACAAGCCCGGCGCCCAGTGCAATAATAAGCGCTACCCGTCCGCGGTGCCGGTCCTCATCGACACACTTCTTCACCCCTTCCACGTTGCAGAGGCGGGCGTTGGTCTCTACCAGGAACTGGCCTTCTTCCGGCATTTCCGGCTTATTGTCCCTAAGATATTGTTCGATGTCCATCATAAGCGAATGTGTTCTTTAAGGTGTTTGCGACCAACTGATAGATAATACTTTACGGTTCCGACAGGGATGTCCATGATTGCAGCTATTTCCTTGACCGGCAAGTCCTCGAAATAATGCAGGACTATGGCCGCGCGTTCCTTCTCAGGAATTCTGGAGAGTGCCCGTTTCAGGTCCTCATGTCTGAATGCGGCATCCGATTCTTCCTTGCCGGCAACGTGCAGGGCCTCCGGAGCATTCAGATCTACCGACGGCGGAGGAACCCGACGGAGATTGTCGATAAAGCAGTTGTAGGCAATCCGGAACAGCCAGGCCTTGAAACTCCCGACGAAGCGGTCACTCATTACATAGGCCCGCACCAGCGCCTCCTGCGCAATATCATCGGCCAGGGCGGCATCCCCGCACAGCGATGCCAGGAACCGCCGCAGCGGCCCCTGACACGCCCTCGCCTCGGAGATGAACCGCTCCCGGGTCATTCGTTATTTTCCTTCGACAATCTGTTTCTCTTCGGCTGCGATTTCCTTTGCAAGCATTCTTTTGCCCACGAAGTAGACGATGAAGAGTGCAATGCCGATGGCCAGGAGGATTCCACCGACGGGAGCCAGCAGACACATCGGTCCATCTTCAATGCTCCAACTGGTTGCGTTGCAGATGAGGATTCCTCCCACAAGGAAAGCAACGCCCAGCAAACTGGTCACGCACGCTCCGGTCAGACGTTTCAGCAAACGCTCCTTGATGGTTTTGCTCCCGCTTGAGCTCTTGAAAAAGTCCGTGTCAATTTTTGCCCCGTTGTCAAGGGCCTTCAGCATAATCTCGGCCTTGCGGTTGGTCTCATTCTGCTTCAGAATCAGCGCTTCGATAAAATCTTCCATGATATCCGTTTTTACTAATTCAACTTGGCCCGTTTCCGGGGCGGTTACATAGCTATAACGAAAAATCCGCCCGAAAGGTTGGGAAAAGATACACAATTTTGCCGATAAATCTTTCCCCGAAAACGGTCCTGACAGCGTACGGGCTTTTGTGTTTTCGCAACTTGCTGATTAGTAAATGTTTACAAAAAGACAGAATCCCGTATCCCCTCAAAAATAGGTGCACGGGATTTCATGTTTGTTATAAATTACTGAAAGACAGTTTGTTACAGCTTATGCCAAAGCCTGGCGCAAGCTCGGGAACCGCAAGCTCGGGAACCGCAAGCCCGGGAACCGCAAGCCCGGGGCGCCGGCACAAGATCGGGGGGAACCGCAGGTGGAAAACCAGAAGTCCATTACTCCTCCTGGCGGGCTATCAGGATAGGAATGGGCCGACCATCCCGGTAGGCGGTGATGCGGGCCTCCGGGAAGCCTTGGGCGCGCACCAGATTCAAGTCCAGCAACGCACCTACATAGGTGGGATAGAGCCCCACGGAATACGTATAACGCAGATTGGAAGCCAGCCGCTCATACACCGGAGACAAACCATGGATGTCCTCCAGCGAAGCATGCCGGGGCGAAGTGAAGATTTCGATCTGATACACGATTCCCGGCGGCAGCGTGTTGTCGAAGGCAAAGCGGCCCACGGGCGCCACCCGGAAGGAGTTGTTCACCGGATGTGTACCCACTTTCATCTTGAAGCGGCCGCCCATACTGTTCTTGGCGAAGGTGTAGGCCTGCTCCGCACCCACCACCTCTTTGTCTTCCTCATTGGTGACCACCCCGCTCTGCAGAAAACTCTGCTCTACCAGACGGATTTCCAGATTCACCTCTTCCAGCAGGGCCTGAAGCGAATCCCGCACCGCCGGCACGGAACAGGCGGCGATGGAATCCCGCAACACGCGCGCTTCCTCCATTTTACGCGTATACAGGCGTGTGGTGGCGTTCCCCGGCAAGGCCGATGACATGGCCGACGCATTATCGATGCGCGTAGGATCCTTCACCGGCTTCAGCGAAACGATGCGCAGCAGCTCTTCCCTATCCCGGATTGGCTTCCGCTCCCGGGACGATGCATATTCCACTACATACACATACACGGAGTCGCGCGAGCAGTCCCGGTTGGACGCGAAAAGCGTGTACTTGCCGTCTTCGGTGTCCATCAGGAGGAAATCATCGGCCGGCGAGTTGAACGGGAAACCCAGGTTCACCGGCGTCCCCCAGGACGCGCTTTCCGGATCCCAGGCCGATGCATACAGGTCGAAGCCGCCCATCCCGGACAAACCGTCGGAGGCGAAATACAGCGTTTGTCCGTCCGGGGAAAGCAAGGGGAAGATTTCGCTGCCGGTGGACAGCAGCGGCTCCCCCGCCAGGCGGGGCGCCCGCCACAGGCTGTCCAGGTCTTCCGTAATAAAAAGACTCCGGGAGCCGGAGCGGTCCGGCGCCGAGTAATAGAGCACATCGGCCCCCTTGGGATAATACAGCGGATAACCTTCCAGGGAATCCAGCGGATTGGGCGAAGTGCGCCAGGCGTGCGGTGCCAGCGGATAATAAAGGTAGAAATCCTTGCGGGAAAAGCGCTGGCGGGCCACCACGTGGGGATCGGCGCAGAAATCCATCATGTTCGCGGCGTTCTGCGCGAGGGCCGCCTCCCCTTCCCTACCCACGGAAAGATACAGGTCCACGGCGTCCTGGAAGCAGTAGGCTTTGTACAGGCTGTCGGCCTTGGCCAGCACCTGCTCCAGGGAAGGACGCGCCGGTGCCACAGGCATTTCCAGGGGCACAGGCCGGTCCATAACGTGCTGGGCCGACAGGGAAAAACCTGTCGCAAGCAGGAGAAAAACGATGCCGGATACGCGTTTGTCCATGGTCTTTTGAGCCTACAAAATTAACAAATAGTTCCGAGAAAGTTCGTAAATCAGAAAAAATTAGTAAATTTGCAACCTATTTTGCGGTAGTGTCCCGTGACGCTACCCGAAAACTTGACTAAAGTAATTATTAAAACATAAACAAACATGCAAAGCAAAGGTTGGATCAGATTCGTCGCTATTCTGCTCGCCATCGCCAGCATCTGGCAGCTTTCCTTCACTGCGGTCACCCGCATCCAGGAAAGCAAAGCTGCCAAATATGCCGCCGAACAGGCCCAGCAGTACGTAGAATCTAACAATGTGCCCGCCGATGTCCGCGAATACGTGCAGGACTCCGTGGCCAACATCAAAAACAGAGCCTACATCGACTCCATCAACACAGAGAAGGTTTTCCTGGGATACACTTTCAAGAGCGTAAAGGAAAAGGAAATCAACCTGGGTCTGGACCTCAAGGGCGGTATGAACGTTATGCTGCAGGTGCAGCTGGAAGACCTGGTGAAGGCCCTGTCCGGCAACAGCACGGACCCGGACTTCGTAGCAGCCCTCGCCCAGGCCAAGGCCAACAACGTGAACTCCAGCCAGGATTTCATCGGCCTGTTCGCCGAAGCTTGGCAGCAGGTGGCTCCCCAGCGCCGTCTGGCCGAGATTTTCGCCACCTATGAGCTGCGCGACAAGGTGTCCAACGACGCCACCAACGCCCAGGTCATCGATGTGATCCGCAGTGAGGCCAAGAGCGCCGTGGACAACTCCTTCAACGTGCTCCGCAACCGTATCGACCGCTTCGGCGTCACCCAGCCCAACATCCAGCAGGTGGGCAACTCCGGCAAGATCCTCATCGAACTGCCCGGTGTCAAGGACCCCGAGCGTGTGCGTAAGCTCCTGCAGGGTACCGCCTCCCTGGAATTCTGGCCCACTTATCAGGGCAACGAGGTAGACCTCTATGCCGTAGACGCCCGCGTGAGCGAGATTCTCCGCAACCTGGGCGACAGCACCGCCGTGGCCAATCCCCTCTTCCAGGTGCTCTCCCCTTCCGGTTGGAACAATGCTTGCCTCGGTTTCGCCCAGGGCGTTGACACCGTGAAGGTAAACCAGTACCTGGCTATGGCCTCCGACGTCCTTCCCGCCGGCTTCCGCGGCCTCTGGTCCGTGAAGCCCTCTGAGCTGGTGAAGGGCGCCAACCTCTACGAACTGGTAGCCATCAAGGCCACCTCCCGTGACGGCAAGGCTCCCCTGGACGGCGGTGTTGTCACCGACGCCCGCGTGAACTTCAACGGTGCCCAGCGCGGTGGTAACGGTGCTCCTTCCGTGAGCATGACCATGAACGCCGAAGGCGCCTCCATCTGGGCCCGCCTCACCAAGGACAATATCGGCAAGCAGGTTGCCATCGTCCTGGACGGTCTGGTGTATTCCTATCCTACCGTGAACACCGAAATCACCGGCGGTTCCTCCGAAATCACCGGTAACTTCGACGTACAGGAAGCCGAAGACTTGGCCAACGTACTCAAGTCCGGTAAGCTCCCCGCCCCTGCCACCATCATCCAGGAGCAGGTTGTGGGTCCTTCCCTGGGTTCCGCTTCCATCCGTGCCGGTCTCATCTCCTTCCTCATCGCCTTCTGCCTGGTGCTCATCTATATGGTATTCTTCTACCAGGGCGCCGGTCTCATCGCCGATGTAGCTCTGCTGTGCAACGTGCTGTTGCTCTTCGGCGTGCTGGTCAGCTTCGGCGCCGTCCTTACCCTGCCCGGTATCGCCGGTCTGGTCCTGACCCTGGGTATGGCCGTGGACGCCAACGTGATCATCTATGAGCGTATCAAGGAAGAACTGGCAGCCGGCAAGGGCTTCTCCCTGGCCGTGCACGACGGTTACAAGAACGCTTACAGCGCCATCATCGACGGTCTTCGATGACCGTATCCAGAAGGGCAAGACCGTGGCGCTGTCCAACAAGCTCACCGCCAACATCCTGAAGAACACCAAGGTAGACTTCATCGGCCTGAAGAAGTGGTCTTACGCCATCTCCGGTGCCCTCATCGTGATCTCCATCGCCAGCATCGCCTTCAAGGGCTTCAGCTACGGTGTAGACTTCACCGGCGGCCGCACCTATGTGGTCCGCTTCGACAAGAGCGTCACCGCTGAGGATGTCCGCGCCAGCGTGGAAGCCACCTTCGAGGAAGCTGCTGCCGCCGCCGGTATCGACCAGTACTCCGTGGAAGTGAAGCAGTTCGGTGGCGACGCCCAGATGAAGATCACCACCCAGTATAAGAACGACCAGGAAAGCACCGACGTAGACGCCGAAATCGAAGGCCTCCTCTACAAGGCCCTCAAGGGTTTCTACGCAGAGAATATCCAGCTGAGTGACTTCACCTCCACCCTGGAGAACCCCAACGGTATCATCTCCTCCGATAAGGTAGGTCCTACCATCGCCCGCGATATCACCCGCAGCGCTTTCATCGCCGTGTTCCTGGCCCTGCTGGCCATCTTCGCCTACATCGCCGTCCGCTTCAAGGGTTGGACCTGGGGTCTCGGTGGCGTGGTCTCCCTGGCCCACACCGCCCTCATCGTGATCGGCTTCTTCTCCCTGTTCAACGGTATCCTGCCGTTCAACCTGGATGTGGACCAGACCTTCATCGCTGCCATCCTGACCATCATCGGTTACGCCATCAACGATAACGTGGTTATCTTCGACCGTATCCGTGAGCAGCGCGGCCTGCACCCGAAGGAAGACTTCCGCGTGATCGGCACCTACGCTTCCATCATGATCGGTACGCCCATCATGTACGACGCAACCCTGCGTGCCGCCGCCAAGAAGAACGCGGCAAAGAAGTAGTTCTTCCGCACAGTTTTTTAACCGGTGCCCTTTGCAGGGTGCCGGTTTTTTTTGTACATTTGTTCCTATGAGTTTCGTGCATCTCCATGTCCACACCCAGTACTCCATCCTGGACGGACAATCTTCCATAGAGAACCTTTTCAACCGGGCCGATGAACTGGGCATGCCGGCGCTGGCCATCACGGACCACGGCAATATGTTCGGCGTCAAGGAATTCTTCAAATACGCCAAAAAACACCCCAATGTAAAGCCGATTATCGGCTGTGAGGTGTACGTGTCCAAAGGGGACCACAAGCTCAAGGAAAAGGGTTATTATCACCTGATCCTGCTGGCCAAGAACTACACCGGCTATCTGAACCTGGTGAAGATTGTTTCGGAAGCGCACATCAACGGCATGTATTATCGGCCCCGTGTAAGCCATGAGATCATCGAGCAGTACCACGAAGGCCTCATCTGTTCATCGGCATGTCTGGCCGGCGAGGTTCCGCGCGCTATCATGGCTCGTGACGAAAAAGCCATCGAAAACGCCATCCTGTGGCACAAGCGCGTGTTCGGGGAGGATTATTACCTGGAGGTAATGAAGCACAAGACGGAGGTCCCCGGCCTGGACAATGATCTTTATCGGCAGCAGTGCTATTACACGGAGGAAATCTTCAAACTGGCCGAAAAATACGGCGTGAAGGTGGTTGCCACCAACGACGCCCACTTCGTGCGCAAGGAAGACGGCCCCGTGCACGACCGCCTCATCTGCCTCACCACCAACGCTTACATCGATGACCCCGACCGCCTGCGCTATACCCAGCAGGAATACATCAAGACGGAAGAAGAGATGCGGGCGCTGTTCCCGGAGCATCCTGAATGCATCGAAAACACGTTGGAAGTGGCCTCCAAGGTGGAATCCTACTCCATCGACCGGGATCCCGTACTGCCCGTATATGAGATAGACCCCGCCTTTATGGCCGATATTGACCGCTACCTGGAACAGTACAAGGAGATCATCGATGCCGGCCGATGCGACAAACACGGCACCTACCGCGGCGACGGCTTCTGCCACTCCGTGGCGTACCTGTGTCACCTCACCTATCTGGGCGCGCACCAGCGCTACGGGGAAACGCTAACGCCGGAGCAGGAGGAGCGCATAGACTTCGAGCTCAAGACCATCTGCCGCATGGGCTTCCCGGACTATTTCCTCATTGTGCAGGATTATATCGCAGCCTCCCGCGCCATGGGCAGCATGGTGGGCCCGGGCCGTGGCAGCGCCGCCGGCTCCGTGGTAGCCTACTGCCTCAAAATCACGAATTTAGACCCCATCAAGTACCAGCTCCTGTTCGAGCGTTTCCTCAATCCGGACCGTATTTCCATGCCGGATATCGACGTAGACTTCGAAGACCTCACCAAGGCGCACCAGTACGTAGAGGAAAAATACGGGGCCAGCCACGTGTCGCGCGTGATTACCTTCGGCACCATGGCGGCCAAGAGCGCCATCAAGGACGTGGCGCGCATCAGCCACGTGAGCATAGACGAAAGCAACCGGCTCACCAAGATGGTCCCGGACCGCCTGAGCGAAAAGAAGGAGCGCGAATACCCTTTCAACCCCAAGCTGGACCAGCTGAAACCCGGTTTCAAGATGGTGGAACGGGACGGAAAAACCTATCAGGTGGGTATGGAGGACGTAGACGTCAAGATTACCCTGAAGAACTGCTATCGGCTTGTCCCTGAGTTTATTAAGGAGCTCCAGGACGGCCCGGAGATCAACAGGGAGGTGCTCAAGTACGCCCAGGCGCTGGAGGGCAGTGTCCGGCAGACGGGTATGCACGCCTGCGCCACCATCATCGGCCGCGGAGACCTTACGGACTATCTGCCCATCACCCTGTCCAAGGATAAGGATACGGGCCTGGACGTGCGCACCAGCCAGTACGACGGCCATTATATCGAGGATGTGGGGATGCTCAAGATGGACTTCCTGGGCCTCATCACCCTCCAGATCATCCACAACTGCCTGAACCTGATCAAGGAGCACCACGGAGAAGATATTGACATCGAGGCCATTCCCATCGACGACAAAGCCACCCTGGAACTTTACGGCCGCGGCGACACCACCTCCGTGTTCCAGTTTGAATCGGAGGGCATGAAACAGTGGCTACAGCGCCTGAAGCCGGAACGCTTTGAGGACCTTATCGCCATGAACGCCCTGTATCGGCCCGGCCCTATGGACTATATCCCGGATTTCGTAGCGCGCAAGCAGGGAGAGCAAGCCATCGAGTACGACCTCCCGGAAATGGCTGAGTATCTGGAAGATACCTATGGAATCACGGTGTATCAGGAGCAGGTGATGCTGCTGTCGCAGAAACTGGCCGGCTTCACCAAAGGCGAGGCCGACAAGCTGCGCAAGGCCATGGGCAAGAAGCAGATCGACATCCTGAACTCCCTGAAGGACAAGTTCATGACGGGCGGTATGGCCAACGGTCATCCGGAAAAGGTGCTGGACAAGATCTGGAAAGACTGGGAGAAGTTTGCCCAGTACGCCTTCAACAAGTCCCACGCCACCTGTTATGCCTGGGTAAGTTACCAGACCGGCTGGCTCAAGGCCCATTATCCGTCGGAATTCTTCGCCTCCTGCCTCAACAGCGCCAAGAGCATGGAGGAAATCATCAAGATCATGGACGACTGCAAAGCCCACGGAATCAAGGTCTTGAGCCCGGACGTAAACGAAAGTTCAGACCATTTTACCGTGAACAAGGACGGCAACGTGCGCTTTGCCCTGGGTTCCATCAAAGGATTTGGGGCCAACGTGGTGGAGGCCATTATGAAGGAGCGCGATGAAAACGGCTTGTTCACAGACGTTTACGATTTCGTAGAGCGGATGGCCGGCGGTGTGAACCGCAAGAGCTTTGAAAGCCTGGTGAACTCCGGCGCGCTGGACAGTTTCGGCCACAAACGCAGTATGTATTTCCAGTTCGGACGTAGCGGCGAAATGTTCCTGGACCTCATCGCCCGCTACGGGGAACTGTACGCCAACGACACCCTCTCCGGCGGCGCGTCCCTTTTCGGCGATATGGAGGAAATGAAGCCGGAGCGCCCCCCGCTACCGGATAATGAGGGCGAAATGGACATTATGGAACTGCTGCAGCGGGAAAAAGACCTGGTGGGGATGTACCTGAGCTCCCATCCGCTGGACCGTTACGCCTTTGAGATGCACAACTTCACCAATTGCCATCTGGCCGATCTGAACCAGCTGGTGGCAGATTGTGAAGCCCAGAAAAAGACCTCCAAGGTATATGTGGCCGGCATCGTGACAGACTGCAAACAACTCACCACCAAAACCGGAAAACCGTACTCCCGCACCACGCTGGAAGACTACAGCGGCTCCTATGAACTCACCCTTTTCGGCAAGGACCACGAAGCCTTCCTGCAGTATATGACGCCCAAGGCCACGCTGTTCCTGGAAGGCGAAGTAAAGGAAAAGTTCTTCCTGAAACCAGAGGAACGCGCACAAGGAAAAACGGCCCCCTACGCCTTCCTGCTGAAGAAAGTGACGCTGCTGGGCAATTTGTCGGACAGCATCCTCAGCGGTTTCAGCATGGACATCACCACGCCTATGCTAAGCCAGGAATTCCGCAAAAAACTGGTGGACGTGGTCAAGCGTCACAAGGGCAACATTCCCCTTACCCTCTATCTCTACGACCCCCAGACCCGCTATCGCATCCAATTCTACTCCAAGAAATTCCAGGTGGCCGTCACCTCGGATTTCATCCGGGACCTCCACGCCATCGGCATCGATCAGTATGAGATACTGAAGAAATAAGGCGGGCGTGGAGATAAGTGTCTGACGAACAGCCGTTTACAAAAAATCGATTATACTGAATGGTATAATCGATTTTTAATAACTGCCTCAGCCACAGGAGCTTAGCTCCACGGCACTTATTTCGCCAGCTTAAAGCCTATGCGGTAGTTGTCGTAGCCGCTGGCCAGGCTGGCGATACCGGCGATGGAGGAAGAGGACTGTCCCAGGGTGCTGGCCAGCTTCTTCAGGAAGGCCACGGCTTTGTCGGACGTGAAGAGCATACGGGCGCCGCTGGAAGAGGATTCCAGGGTACCGGTCATGCTCAGATACTGGAAGGACTTGCCGAAAGTGAGGGTGACGGTGCGCTCACCGTTGCCTACTTTATAGGTGCCGGGAATGGAGATGGAACCGACGGAAACCGCGAAGGTTTTTTCGTCGGCATTGAAAGTCCATTTCATAGCGCCGGGCTTGATGCCCACCTTGGCCAGGTATTCATCGGCCTTGGTTTCAATACCGGAGGTGACGGCGGTGCCGGCCAGGTTGGTGAGGATGCCGCCCTCCGAGCTGGTAGCCGAAACGGCGATACCGTTGTAGATATAGCTGCCGTCCAGGGTTACGGGCGAAGAATAGACCGTACCGGCAATTCCGGAAAGGATATTGCCCAGGGTGGAGGTGGTTTTGTCCCCGCCCAGAACTCCGGCCAGGCCGCCTTGGGCGCCGGCCGATACGCTGAAGGCCACTGCAAGGGCCACGATGGATACGAGTTTTCTCATAATATAATCTGTTTTATTTATTGTCTTCGGTTTCCGGCCAGCCTTGTGCCCTGACCGGGAATTCAACCCCCTCCGGAGTAACCAAAACCGTGCCAACCTCGGGCTGTGCCAGGTGGCCGATGATGTCGAAGGTCTGGAATTCGCGCCGGAACTTCTCCAGATGCAGGATGGGCACCACCAGGAGCAGGCGGCAGTCGTCGCCGCCGTTCATGGCCGCCGATACCGGGTCCATGTCCAGTTCCTTGCCCAGCTGGAAACTGTTGCCTTCGAAGGGGATTTTATCGGCATACACCTTGGCGCCCAGACCGCTGTCACGCGACAGGCGTTTTAAGGCATCAGAAAGGCCGCGTGTGACAAAGTAAGCGTAGGAAGGATAGATTTCCTCTTCTTCCAGCCGGGAGACCACAGAAGCGTCCAATTCGGGGCGCAGGTAGTCCCCTACCAGCATCTTGTACTGGCTCATATCCGGCTGCGCTCCCTTGTCCTGGAACTCCTTGAGGCCGCGCTCCAGCACCTGCAGGCCCAGGAATGCGGCGCCCAGGCTGCCGGAAACACAGATCAGGTCCTTCGAATGGGCCGCCAGCCGGCGTTTATCCGTGAGCTGCGAGCACTCCCCCGTGGCCGATAACGACAAATACAGGCCGTTGTTCGAGGGCTGCAGGTCCAGCGCCACGGCCTCGAAGCCATGCTCCTTGGCCGCCACGGTAATGCCCATCCACAGCTCCTTGATCTGCGGGAAATCCAGTTTGGCCGATACGCCCACCACCACGCTCAGGAGCTTGGGGTGCGCCAGCGCAGCGTACAACTCCCCTACTACGCCCACTACACTCTTGTAACCCAGATGTTTAAGCGGGAAATAGACCAGGTTGAAGTCTATCCCTTCCAGGTACATACGGGAGGCCGTAATCACCTTGCCGCCCTTCTGGGAAGTGTAGCACAGGCCGGGGACCGGAGAATACGCAGAAAGGCGATAGAGCTGGTCTATCGCCTCGATTCTGCCAATTTCAGCAAAGGATTCTGCCATAGGCCCCTTAGCGGAGCTGGAAGATCACGGGGAAGGTGTAGGTCACCTTTACGGCGCGGTCACGCTGCTTGCCGGGCTTCCACTTGGGGGAGCTGGACACCACGCGGACGGCTTCCTTGTCAAGGGATTCATCCACACCACGGAGCACTCTTACGTTGGTTACGCGGCCATCGGCCTCCACGGTGAACTGGAGGGTAACACGACCCTGCACACCGTTTTCCTTGGCGATTTCCGGATACACCAGACGGGAGTTCACCCACTTGGAGAATTCGTTGGCGTCGCCGCCATTGAAGGAAGGCTTCTGTTCCACGAGCTGGAACGGGATGGCCTCTTCCTCCACTTCCTCCTCCTCCACAACGGCTTCCTTATATTCCTGGATTTCCACGGCCTGGTTGTTCTCTTCCAGGTTCATGAACAGGTCGTCGTCCAGCTTGATGTCATCGTCCACGATGTCGATCTGGTCGCTGAGGACGGGGATGGACGGAGCCTCGGGCGGGGGCGGCGGGAGCTCGTTCTGGATGGCGATCATTTCTTCCTCGACGATAACCTGGGTGGTGTCTTCCAGGACGGCCACCTGTGCGTCTTTCGAGGACCAGTTGAAGCCCACATACACGATGAGCAGGGCAATCACAAGGCCAATCTCCGTGAAGAGCAGGCGCTTGTTTTCAAGGCTGGCTTTGGGGGATTTCTTGATGCAAAGATAAAACAAGAATTTTGCCAAACAAAAGAATCAAAAAAAAAGAATCTCGCAACGCTTGGTCATAAGCGTTTGATAATGAATTAATTATAAGCAAACAACCGATTGAAAATCTCTCAACCGGTCGTTTACCATCGTTTTTGTGCGTTTTTCCACTACTTCAAACGGAAGATTACAGGGAAAGTGTAAGAGACTTTTACGGCTCTGTCACGTTGCTTTCCAGGAGTCCATTGGGGCGAGGAAGATACCACCCGGACGGCTTCTTCGTCCAGAAGGGGATCGGCCCCTTTCAGGACCTTGACGGCGGAAACATGGCCGTCGGTCCCGATGGTGAACTGCAGCGTCACCCTACCCTGAAGACCCAACTCGCGGGCCTTTTCCGGATACACCAGCCGGCTGTTCACCCACTTGGAGAATTCGTTGGCGTCGCCGCCGTTGAAGGACGGTTTGGTCTCTACCACTACCATAGGGAGAACCTCGTCCTCATCATCTTCTTCTACCACTTTCACATCGAGATAAGGAAGAATAGCGAGTCCCTGCCCATTCTCTTCTGTGAGGTCTGTGAAATCCATGTTCAGTTCGATACTGTCATCGACAATCTCCAGATCATCGGAAAATAGCGGCGGGATTTCCGGCACGGCGGGCGGAGGAGGCGGCGTATTCAACTGGACTACAAGAATATCATCGTCTTCTGCCAGACGGGTATTATCGGCCAGTAAAGCAACGGGCTGTGCTTGAACCGACCATTCCATTAAAAGGTAAACCACAGCCAGGGCTATGGCCAATCCCGCTTCAATAAAGAGCAGTCTTTTGTTCTCCAGACTGACTCGGCTGCTTTTCTTGATTTCCATCATGCAACTGTTTTAAGGTTCAACATTCGGTTCCGGAACTGTTGCAAAAATACGGTCAAAAAAGGCCGATTTCAATAACGGGCGCTCTGCTAAATCTCACAAAGCGCCCGCTTTAAACAGCTGATTTACAAACGACTAACAGCGTATCCTAAGACTTATTTCTCTAACTGGAACAAAAGAAAATCCCGGTCGGGGGAGTCTAAAGCCTTAAGGCGCTCCTTCAGACGGTAAACGCGATTATAAACGTAGGGCTTGTCCTTTTCCAGCAGTGTGGAGATGGTTGTAGACGAGAAACCAGCTACGGTGAACATGTAAAGCAGGTAATCCTCCTCCTTCCATTTGGGACAGGCCGCCCGGAGGCGTTTCATCACGTTGTCGCGGGAGTCGTTCAGCGACTGCAGGGAACGGACTTCCTTCAGGATTTTGGGCTGCAACGAAGAAGTCCCTTCATAGATATAGTACTGCTCGCACAGGCGGTCCAGCATATCCAGGCCGATATCGGCGGAACCACTCCCCTTCTTCGTCCCTTGCAGGAGACTCAGACGGGCCTGGAGATCTTCGGCGATGGACATGACCCTGTCGTTCTCTTCCCTTTCCAGCAGCAGCTGTTTCTCTGTCTGCGCCTTTCGGGCCCAAAGGTAAAGCAACAAAGTGGAGAGCACGGCCACCACCAGGAATAATAGGCCCCAAGTCCTTACACGGGCCTGTTCAATGGAGCGGGCCACTTGTTCGGCCTTCAGGAAGGAGACCAGGCCGCTGTCGTAGCGATTGGTAGCGGTCTGTACCGTTCCCATCAGCTCCCAGGCACGCATCCGGTCCACGGCCGGGCCGTTTTTCTCGAAATAGAAACAGGCCCGCTGCAGGGCGGCTTCCGACGCATCGTCCAAAAAATAATACGTCCGGTAGAAGCTGTAGGCTGTAAGATAGTCGTAGGTGGCTTTCCCCCGCTCCGACAAGGAGTTCCTATCCAGGCTGTCCAGCAGGTACAGGGTTCCTTCGGGGTCTGTGGAGAGGTTGGCAGAAGCTTTCCGCAAAATAGCATTCTCCCGGCTGCAAGCAATCGGGAGAATGACTAAAATGCATAATATCAGAAGCTTCCGCATCTGTTACAGATTCCGGAGAAGGTTGGTCAGGGAAACTTTCTTCTCAATGAGAGCCCGGAGGTCCTCGATCTTTACGCGCTCCTGGGTCATGTTGTCGCGGTCACGCACAGTGACACAGCCGTCCTCCAGGGAATCGTGGTCCACCGTCACGCAGAAAGGCGTGCCGATAGCGTCCTGACGGCGATAACGCTTGCCGATGGAGTCTTTTTCGTCGTACTGGTAGGAGAAGTCGTACTTGAGTTCGTCCACCACCTTCTGGGCCAGTTCCGGCAGACCATCTTTCTTGACCAGCGGCATCACGGCCACCTTGATGGGAGCCAGCGGGGCGGGAATCTTCATCACCACGCGCTCTTCCCCATTATCCAGCTTCTCCACAGTATAGGAGTGGGCCAGCACGGCCAGGCACATGCGGTCTACGCCGATGGAGGTTTCGATCACGTAAGGAGTATAGGAGATATTCTCCTCGGGATCAAAGTATTCGATCTTCTTGCCGGAGAACTTCTGGTGGTTGCCCAAGTCGAAGTTGGTGCGGCTGTGAATGCCTTCCAGCTCCTTGAAGCCAAACGGGAAGTTGAATTCGATATCCGTGGCGGCGTTGGCATAGTGGGCCAGCTTCTCGTGATCGTGGAAGCGGTAGTTTTCGGCCCCCATTCCCAGGTTCACGTGCCATTTCATGCGGGTCTCCTTCCACTTCTTGAACCAATCCAGCTCCGTGCCGGGCTTGATGAAGAACTGCATCTCCATCTGCTCGAACTCACGCATGCGGAAGATGAACTGACGGGCCACAATCTCGTTGCGGAAAGCCTTGCCGATCTGGGCGATACCGAAAGGAATCTTCATGCGGCCGGTCTTCTGCACGTTCAGGTAGTTCACGAAGATGCCCTGGGCCGTTTCCGGACGCAGATAGATGAGGTTGGCGCCGTCGGCCGTGGAACCCATGGAGGTGGAGAACATCAAGTTGAACTGACGCACATCCGTCCAGTTGCAGGTGCCGGAGATAGGGCAGACAATCCCACAATCGATAATAATTTGCCGATATTCGGCAAAATCGTTGGCTTTTTCGGCGGTCACATAGCGGTTGTGAACCTCGTCCCACTTGGCCTTTTCGCGCAGCACGTTGGGGTTGGTGGCGCGGAATTGAGCTTCATCAAAGGAGTCACCGAACTTCTTGCGGCCCTTGGCCACTTCCTTCTCGATCTTTTCTTCGATCTTGCCCAGGTAATCCTCGATGAGGACATCGGCACGATAACGCTTCTTGGAATCCTTGTTGTCAATGAGCGGATCGTTGAAGGCGCCCACGTGACCGGAGGCTTCCCAAATGCGGGGATGCATGAAAATGGCGGAGTCGATGCCCACGATGTTCTCGTTCAGGCGGGTCATGGCTTCCCACCAGTAATTCTTGATGTTGTTCTTGAGCTGGACGCCCATCTGGCCGTAGTCGTATACGGCGGCCAGGCCGTCATAAATCTCGCTGGACGGGAAAATGAACCCGTATTCCTTGCAATGGGCTACCAGCACCTTGAAAAGTTCATCTTGTGTCATATCGGATACTGTTTTACTTTCTTAAATCCTGCAAATTTACGCAAATATTTCGGGAAACGCTTCGCGTACAGCGGGTTTCGAGATTTCCAGCAGGGGCTTTTTCACAAAATCCCGCTGGCCGATGAGAGGGTGGGGGACAGTAAGTTCCTCTGTTTGAATATTTTCCGTTCCGTACAGAAGGATATCGATGTCAATGAGGCGGTTGTGATAAACGCGCTTTCCATCGGCATCAAAAAGCGGCTCCTGGGTCCTTCCCAGCTCTTTTTCAATGGCTTTCACCTGGCGGAGGATTTCGGTGGCATGTTCTTCGGGCGTCCCCTTCCGGACCGGCCGGTAAAGCACGCAGAGATTCAGGAAATCCGGGCCCTCAAAGCCCCAGGCGGGCGTTTCCACAATCCGAGAAATCCGTTCCGGATGCATGCCGAAAGCCTGGTCCAGCAGGTTCATGGCCCGAAGCAGGTTCAAGTCACGGTCGCCCAGGTTGGAGCCCAGCCCCAGAAAAACATCTACCCTTTCCACTTAGTCGTTCAGTTTACTGTAATCGTCCTCTTCGTAATCCAGGCCCAGTTCTACGCGGGCCTCTTCGGAAAGCATGCTGCGGTCCCATACGGGCTCAAACGTGAGTTCGATGGTGCACTTGGTCACCCCGGGAACGCCTTCCACGCCCTGTTGGACCTCGGCCATCACCTGGTCGGCCATGGGGCAGTTGGGCGCCGTGAAGGTCATCAGGATGGACACCTCGTGTTCCTTGTTGATGGTGAGCTCATAGATAAGGCCCAGGTCGTAGATATTGACCGGGATTTCAGGGTCGTACACCTCTTTCAAGGCCGCGATCACGGCCGCGTAAAGGGGCTGCAGTTCCTTCACGTCCTCTGCGGTTAATACGGAATTATCTGCCATTGCGTGCCACGTTCTTAATGGTTTCAATCATAGACACCAGGCCATTGGCGCGGGTGGGGGAGAGGTTCTCCTTCAGGCCGATATCGGCCACGAAGCCGAAATCATCGGCCGCAATCTCTTCCGGGGTGCGGCCGGAATAGACGTCGATGAGCAGCGAAATGATGCCCTTGGTGATGATGGCGTCGCTGTCGGCCGAAAAATACAGCCGGCCTTCGCGCAGTTCGCTGTCCAGCCAAACGCGTGACTGACAACCCTTTATGAGGCGGTCTTCGGTCTTTTTTCCCTCCGGGAAAGGTGCCAGGGATTTCCCCAGTTCAATCAAATATTCGTATTTGTCCAGCCACTCGTCGTACAAGGAAAAATCCTCGATTACCTGCTGTTTCTTTTCTTCCAGTGTCATACCAGCATATTTATGGCCTTATCCAGGCATTGGATGAAATATTCGGCCTCTTCCAGGGTGTTGTAGGGGGCGAAGGAGGCCCTCAGGAGCCCGGTGACACCCAGGCGGTTCATCAAGGGTTCGGCGCACATCTGCCCGGAACGGACGGCCACGCCCATCTTATCCAAAATCAGGGCCAGATCCTCATGGTGGGCACCTTCCACGGAGAAAGAAAAGAGCGGAATCTTGGTTTCCTTCGAGGTGCCATACAAGGTGATTCGGGGGTTGGCCATGAGCTTCTCGTAGACATAGGAAAGGATGGCCGATTGCTCCCGCTGCACCGCGGCATCGGCCCGACAGGCGCGTGCGAATTCCAGGGCGGGGGAGAGGGTAGGGACGGCATTGAAGTTTTGCGTGCCGGCTTCAAATTTTTGCGGCAGGGGAGCGAAGGTGGTTTTTTCAAAACTCACGGTGCCGATCATCTCGCCGCCGCTCATATAAGGAGGCATGGCCTCCAGCCACCGCTTCTTTCCATACAGCACGCCGGTACCGGTGGCCGCGTAGATTTTATGTCCGGAGAAGACATAGAAGTCACAGTCCAGCGCCTGGACATCCACAGGCTCATGCACCACGCCCTGCGCGCCATCCACCAGCACCGGAATGCCCCGGCGATGACAAACAGAGACGAGATCCCGCACAGGATTTACAAGGCCTAACACATTGGAAATGTGAGAGATAGCTACAATTTTAGTACGCTCAGAAAGCCGTTTTTCCAATGCCTCGCTGAATAGGACACCGTTTTCGCCAATGTCAAGCACTTTCAGCGTGGCCTTCTTGCGCTCACAGAGCAGCTGCCAGGGAACCAGGTTGGAATGATGCTCCGCAACAGAAACCACCACCTCATCTCCTTCGTGGACGAAGGCTTCGCCATAGGAGAAGGCCACCAGGTTCACGGCCGCCGTAGCGCCCGAAGTGAAAATGATCTCCTCCCGGCTGCCGGCATTCAGGAATAGGCGAACCTGTTCCCGGGTGTCTTCATAGGCCTCGGTGGCAACACCGGCCAGGTAATGCACGGCGCGGTGGATATTCGCATTCTTTTCCTGGGTCAGCTGCCTCCAGCACTCCGTCACCGACAGCGGACGCTGGGCAGTGGCGGCATTGTCCAGATACACCAACGGTTTTCCGTACACACGCGCGGAAAGGGCCGGAATCTGACTGCGGATCTCTTCTAACATGAGCTTTGGATAAGTGTGCAAATTTACATATTTTTGTAAATATATTTACAATATATATGATAGACTATATTAAAGGACAAATCATTGAACTGACGCCCACGGAGCTCATTCTGGAGAACCACGGGATCGGATATAGCATCCTCATTTCCCTGCAAACCTATGAAGTTTTCCAGCCACAAAACCAGGTGGTGGCCTATATCCATCATTATCTCCGTGAAGACGAAGAATTATTTTTCGGCTTTGCCACCAAAGACGAACGGGAACTCTTCCGGCTGCTCATCGGCGTATCCGGCATTGGCGTCGCTTCGGCCCGCATGATGCTGTCGGCCCTTACCTCGGAAGAGATCCGTCAGGCCATCCTGGCAGAGAACGTAAATAAGCTCAAAAGCGTCAAGGGAATCGGCCTCAAGAGCGCCCAGAGGCTGGTTTTGGAGCTAAAAGACAAAATCGTGAAAGGGGAGGGCGCAGACACCACTACCATTGGCAAGGCCGATCAATCGGCCACGGCCGACGAGGCTACAACGGCCCTTACCATGCTGGGCTTCACCAAGGCCAGCATCGCCAAGGTAATGCCGTCCATCCTGAAGGAAAACCCCAACGCCAAGGTGGAAGACATCATCAAAGCCGCCCTGAAACGGCTGTAGCGGTTCTACGTAGAACAGTTAGCGGCCAAAATAGACCAGCAAAACAGAAATATCGGCGGGGGAGACCCCGGAAATACGGGAAGCCTGGGCTATGGTCTCAGGCTTATATCTTTTCAATTTCTGCCGGCATTCGATGGACAAAGCGTGGATTTCATCGAAATCAAAGCCAGCAGGAATGCGAATATACTCCAACCTATTGTTCTTTTCGGCCTGTAATTTCTCCCGCTCGATGTATCCGGCATACTTGATGGCCACTTCAACCGAAGTTATCACCTCTTCCGAATATGAATTTGTTCCACGTGGAACAATTTGGAGGATTTCAGAGAGCGAAATCTCAGGACGAGCCACCAAATCGGAGATATGTTTGGATTCCGAGAGGGGAGTAGAGCCTATGGAAACCAAATAATCATTGGCCGTTTCGGGCTTCAATTTAGTTTCAGAACAGAAAGAAGAAAGGGCTTCTACGGCCTCCTGCTTGCGCATTACCGCCGCGTATCGCGTCTCTGAGGCCAATCCCAGCTCGTGCGAAAGTGCCGTCAGACGGAAATCAGCATTGTCTTGACGCAGCAGAATCCGGTACTCTGCACGCGAGGTAAACATCCGATAAGGCTCATCCACGCCCTTATTAATAAGATCATCAATGAGCACGCCAATATAAGCCTGATCCCGGCGAAGCATGGGCATTGATGCCCGCCATAATTCCCTGGGCGGCGGCCTCCTCATAACCCGTGGTCCCGTTCACCTGACCCGCCAGAAAAAGATTATCCACCACTTTTGAGCGGAGCGAATAATGCAGGTACTGGGGGTCGAAATAATCGTACTCTACCGCATAAGCCGGCTTAAAGACCACGGCGTTTTCCAGCCCCTCAATGGCGTGCAGGGCCGATAATTGCACTTCCAGCGGCAGGGAAGAGGAGAAACCCTGGAGATAATATTCCGGCGAATGGCGCCCTTCCGGCTCCAGGAAAAGCTGGTGCGAATCCTTATCAGAGAACGTACGGAGCTTGTCTTCTATGCTGGGACAATAGCGGGGACCCTTCCCGTGAATGCGTCCGGTAAAGAGGGGAGAGCGGTCAAAACCCGTGCGCAGGATATCGTGTACCCGCTCATTGGTGTGCAGCAAAAAGCAGTCCATCTGCTCTCCTCCGTTCTGAACTGCGGAAGGAACATCCAGGAAAGAAAAGCGCTCCGGCTGCGGATCTCCGGCCTGCCGCTGCAGGCGGGAGGTGTCCACCGAACGGAAATCGATGCGCGGCGGCGTGCCGGTCTTCATCCGGGCCGTGGGAATACCCAAAGAAGCCAGTTGTTCGGAAATCCCGTAAGAGGCTTTCTCACCGATACGCCCTCCCTCGAAGGAATGCTCGCCGATGAACATCCGTCCGTTCAGGAAGGTTCCAGCGGTTAAAACAACGGCCTGAGCATAAAAAATTGCCCCTGTTACCGTACAGACGGCCGTGATTTTTTGATTCTCAAAGAGGAAATTTGCTGCGAAATCCGCGTAAATTCTTATGTTTGAATTACTTAGCAGAAAAGAGAGCCAAGTGGCGGAAAAGAGAGGTTTATCGCATTGTGCGCGCGGGCTCCACATAGCCGGTCCCTTGGAGCGGTTGAGCATCCGGAATTGCAGCGTGGCGGCATCGGTCACCAGACCGGAGTATCCGCCCAGGGCATCCACCTCCCGGACAATCTGGCCCTTGGCAATACCACCCACAGCAGGGTTGCAGCTCATCTTGGCCAGACCGTTCAAATCCGGCGTGAGCAGCAAGACGGAAGAGCCCAGGTTGGCCGCGGCCATAGCCGCTTCACAGCCGGCGTGGCCACCCCCCACTACAATGACATCGAAACGATTGTTCATACCAGGCTTCGCTGCGACAGATAGTAATTCTCCTTCGCACGCATGACGGCAATATCGGCCTCCGTATGGTCATCGTAGCCGATGAGGTGCAACAGGCCGTGCACGATGACGCGATTGAGCTCATCGGCAAACTCCGTCCCATAAAAAGCGGCATTCTCCCGCACGGAATCTACGGAGATGAAAAGGTCTCCGGAGAGGCGGTTTCCCTCGCAGTAATCGAAGGTGATGATATCGGTATAATAATCGTGTTGCAGATATTTTATATTGACATCCAATATATAATTATCGGAACAAAATATCACCGCAACGTCTCCGAGACGTTTGGCCTCGCTCTCCGCCACAAACTTGAGCCAGCGGGAAGTGAGACGCTTCTCCTTGAAGGCGAAGGAGGTGTCTTCGGTATAATACGATACCATCTTATTCGAAATCAAAAATAGAGATGAAACCGGTCAGGTCCAGCACGTCGCGAATCACGTCGTTCACGTTTTTCAGCGTGACCTTGGAGCCCACGGATTTGGCCTGTTTGAGGATGCTGAGCAGTACGCGAAGACCGCTGGAGGAAATATACTCCAGATCCGTGCAATCAATCAAAATATCCTTCCCTTTGCTGTCAAGAAGGGGAGCCAGCGTTTTTTCGGCCTCCTGGGCAGCGGCGGTATCCATTTCGCCGGAAAGGATGGCAATAATCTTGTCGTCTACTTCTTTAATGGTTGTAATCATAATATAGATTTGGTTAAGGTTAATACATTTTGACCCTCCTGGCGGGTATAGGAGATGGAATCTGTCAATCGGCGGGTAAGCAGGACGCCCAATCCGCCAATGGGACGGTTCTGGGCATCCAGGGTGGTATCGGCCTCCAGGACCGTCGTGGGATCAAAGGGCGTGCCGTTGTCGATGAGGGTGAACCGCACCTCCTGATGATTGGTATCGGCCAGGATGGTCAGCGTGCCCGTCTCCCCTTCCGGATAGGCGTAGTTGATCACATTCACCGCCGTTTCTTCCACGGCCAGACGCAGCCCGGCGGCGATTTTCCTGTCCATTTCCAGTTTTCCCAGGAAACCCTTCACAAAAGCGCTTAGGCGCGTGACTTCCTCCACGTTGTTCTGGAGAACAATCTCCTCGTGCAGGACGTTTTCCGGAGCAAAGCGAACCGCCAGCATGGTGAGATCGTCGCTCTGCGGTGCCTCACCGGCAAAGCGATGGGCGGCCTTGCTCATGGAAGAAACCAGATTCTCCAGAGACGGGTCTTTCCCCTCCATAAAAGCCTTCAGCACTTTGATGACGCCACTGCGGCCGAAGGGCTTGCGTTCCTCGTTCTTGGCTTCCGTAAGACCATCCGTATACAGGAACAGGGAAGTTCCCGGCGCCAGCACCAGGGTTTGGTCTTCATAAGCCGTGTTGGGGAAAACGCCCAACGGCAAATGGGATTGAGCCGGCAGCAGCGTAATGTCCTCCGATACCAGGAACGGCTTGTCGTGACCGGCATTACCAAAGCGCAACACCCCTGAATACAGGTCCAGACAACCCATAAAGAAGGTGATGAACATATTGGCGTCGTTGCTGCGGCAGAGTTCCTTGTTGAGTGTGTCCAGAATCTTGGAAGGGCTTTCTATCTTTTGCGTCAAGAGCCGGAAAAGCGAACGGATCATAGACATAAGCATTGCCGCCGGAACGCCTTTGCCGCTCACGTCGCCGATGCAGAAGAAGAGTTTGCCGTCCCGGACAAAGAAGTCGAAGAGGTCGCCGCCCACTTCCCGGGCGGGCTCAAGCGAGCCATTAACAAACGAAGGAAAGACCTTGGGCAGCATTTCCTGCTGGATGCGGCTGGCCACCATAAGCTCGCCCCCGATACGTGCCTGTTCTTCCGATGCCTGCCGCAGTTTTTTCTCGTTGCGGGCAAAACGGTCAATCAAGAAAAACATGATCAACATGCCGACAAGAATGAACCATGCCTGATTGGCGCGCATCTTACGCATTCGGGCGAAAGCCTCATCCGGGCGATATATCTCCACCACCTGCCAATAAGGGTCTTTTCTCAGCTTCGTTTTCGAGATTTCAAAATCGATTTTGGCCGATTCGGGCAGCTCTCCGTTCACAAAAGACACCGCTTCCTCCACCCGCAAAGGGGAAATCCGGCTCTCCGAAGGCCCGGTGACCAAATCACCCTCCTGCGTGAGCATGATGGCGAAAGAAGAAGGAGAAGGCTGACGGGCGTTGAGCGTATCTCCCAGCCAGGAAAGGTCGATGTCTATACCACAGACGGCTATAATATCGCCCCTGGCATCCATGATAGGGTAGGAGTACGTGGCAAGGTCCAGGGAATCCGGTCCAAAGGAATAAGGATCGGTCCAACTGGGCGTTTTGTGTTCCAACACCCAAAGGTATTCTTCGTTCCTGGTATAATCATGATCCGGGCCGGCAATCTGGCTTACCGTAATGGTGCCGTCCTTCTGCTTAATGGCATAAGGTTCAAAAAGACGGCCTTTCGAGGGATAATAATCGGGCGAAAAAGCCAGGCAGCCGCCCATGACAAGCGGATTGTCATTAATAAGACGGACCATGGCCGGGAAGACAGAATCCGGATGTGCCATGCTGCTCCTGACATCGTGCAAATTCTCATGCATGGTTGTCTCTGCAAGATCCAGCGCGTGTTCGATGGTTTGGGCCCTCGCATTAACAGCAAGGCGGCTTCGCATTTCCATCTCTTCCTTCATGATGCCACGGATGCGTCCATACTGCATGATGGAAATCGCCTCCACTATAACGGCGGCGATGACCACAATCCCCACACGGGACATCCAGCTCTTCTTAAACGAATCCATGGAAGCTACTTATCAAACCGTAAAGTTATCATTTGTTTTTGAGAACTCAAAACAATCAAAATATAGTATTATTCAATTGAATATTATAAATTTGTAAGAATAAACACTAAACACAATGAATCAAGCATCCTGCAAAACCGTTCTCGAGGCCTTTCGCCATCAAGTGAAAGCCCATCCGGAACACATCGCTTTGGTTTACGAAAATGTCCGGCTCACCTACGCAGACGTAGACCAGCTCACGGACAACCTTGCCGTCTATATCGAATCCCAGGTTCCTCCCAAGAGCGTTGTGGGCATCATGCTGGGCCGCAACGAATATATGATGCTGGCCCCGCTGGGTGCGCTCAAGGCAGGGTGCTCCTATCTCCCGCTGGACCCTTCGTACCCGCCGGAGCGACTCAATTTCATGATGAAAGACGCGGGCGCCAAGATGCTGGTGGCCGATGAGGAGCTCCTTCCCATCCTGAAGGAGTACAAGGGACCGGTCTTAAAGACCTCCGACATCCGCAAACTGCATCCCGGAACGCCCAAGGCACAGCCGCCCAAGCCGGAGGACCTGTTCATCCTGCTGTACACCAGCGGCACCACCGGCACGCCCAAGGGCTGCATGCTCTGCCACAAAAACATTTACGCCTTTTGCAGCCACCACAGCGAGCTCATG
>CACYHF010000054.1 GCA_902774155.1 uncultured Bacteroidia bacterium
GGAAAATGTGTAAATTAGCGACATGGAACTAATTGATGCAATCAAGGCACGGCATTCCGTGCGAAAGTATTCGGATAAACCCATTGAGGTGACTAAGGTAGCCGAACTTAGGGCAACTGTTGAACGGATTAATGCCGATACCGGCTTGAATATCCAGCTGGTTCTGGAAGAGCCCAAGGCCTTCGCCTCCGGGATGTGGAAGTATGGCCAGTTCTCCGGCGTGAAGAATTACTTTGTCATGGCCGGTCCTAAAGGCAAGGAGGCCGAAGAGAAGATTGGTTACTATGGCGAAGAGTTGGTACTGCTGGCACAAACGCTGGGACTGAATACCTGCTGGGTGGGCCTTACTTACAAGAAGATTCCCGGAACATTCACGCTGAGAGAGGATGACACCGTTCACTGCGTCATCGCCCTTGGCTATGGAACCAATCCGGGCGTGCAGCATCCGCAGAAACCAGTGGAGAACTTCTATGAATCCGATGGTGTTCCCCCTGAGTGGTTCCGGAGTGGCTTGGAGGCAGCCCTGCTGGCTCCCACGGCCGTAAACCAGCAGAAGTTCAAGTTCATCCTCCATCCCGACAATGTGGTTGAGACCAAGACGCTGTTCTCAATGGCAGGCTATACGCATATAGACCTGGGAATCGTGAAGTATCATTTTGAGATTGGCGCCGGGAAGGAAAACTTCATCTGGCAGTAAAATACGACACGGCGGGACTTCTTTTGCTTAATGCCTTTATGGCTACGTTCCGCATGTGACACCGTTCAGGTGTGTCCGGGGTCCTATTCACGCGGGGCTCCGGTTTCGTTTGGAGAGCCGGTCTGGCGCGACAGCGACAGACGGGCGGAGGGAGCGCGGCCCGAGGGACAGTCTGGTGACAGCTTTGCTGGCGCCAGTCTGTCACCAAGTGGGACTTGCGTGGCGGCTCTGCCGACGCGTAGGTCCCAAGCGCGTAGAGCGGAGACGGACTTCACGGCAGTGCATCGGGCGGGCGCTTGCGCCCTGTCCGATGTGCTGACGGGAAGTTGGTCGGAGCGAAGAGAAATCAAAATTTGATGATGGGTCAAATCTCAGGTGCCTTGTGCCACGCTTTTTCCCATGTAAGTGTTATATTTGCGCCATGCAACCTTATCCGATACAAGACAATGACTCTTTCGAGGCCCTTGTTGGCACCGTCAAGGCGGGGTTCCCTTCTCCGGCGGATGACTTCCGGGAGAAACTGGACCTCGTCAAGCTCCTGGTGCGCCACAGCGCCTCGACTTTCTTCTTCCGCATCGACGGCGTATCGATGGTCGACGCCGACATGGACGAAGGGGATATCATCATCGTGGACCGCTCCCTGGAGCCCTACAACGACTGCAAGGCCGTCTGCTTCATCGATGGGGAGTACACCGTCAAGCGTGTGGAGATCCATGAGGGCGAAGCTGTCCTTCTGCCCTGCAACGAGCACAACAAGAAATATCACCCCATCCCCGTGGGACCGGATAACGACTTCCTCATCTGGGGCATCGTGACCTGGGTCATCAAGAAAGCCTGACAACAGTGTACGCCCTTGCCGACTGCAACAATTTCTTCGCCTCCTGCGAGAGGGTCTTCCGTCCGGAACTGAACGGGAGGCCGGTCATCGTGCTGTCGAATAACGATGGCTGCGCGGTGGCCCGCTCGAACGAGGCGAAGGCGCTCGGCATCAAGATGGGCGACCCTTACTTCAAGCTAAGGCCCCTTATCGAGCAGTACGGAATCGCCGTCTTCAGTTCCAACTTCGCCCTCTACGGGGATATGTCCCGGCGGGTCCAGGAGGTCCTGAGGGGCTACTCCCCCGCTGTCGAGCCCTACTCCATCGACGAGTGCTTCCTGGACCTTTCCGGGATGGAGGGGACGGATTTCGATGCCCTGGCAAAGAGGATCTCCAGGGACTGCTGGCGTCAGACCTCCATCCCTGTCTCCGTCGGCATCGCCCCGACGAAGACCCTCGCGAAGATAGCTTCCAAACTTTGCAAGAAATACCCCAAGCTACGGGGCGGGTGCTACATGTACCGGCCGGAGGACATCGAGAAGGTCCTTCGGAAGTTCCCCGCCGAGGATGTCTGGGGCATCGGCAGGCGCTCCATGAGAAAGCTCACGGAGAAGGGCGTCGTCTCCGCCTGGGACTTCACGCAGCTACCTGAGACCACGGTCCGAACGCTTTTTCATCTCCCGGGCTTCCGGACCTGGAAGGAACTGAGGGGTATCCCTTGCGTGGAGTTCGAGGACATGATCGAGCCGAAGCAGTCCATCTGTGTTTCCCGCAGTTTTTCCCATGATGTGACCTCCCTCCAGGAGTTCACGGAGCAGATTACCACCTTTGCGGGGAAAGCCGTAGACAAGCTCCGCTCCCAGCGCTCCTTCGTCCGGGAGATGGTCGTCTTCGCCGTCACCAACCGCTTCAAGGAGTACCTTCCCCAGACCAGCGGCGGACACTATGTCGTCTTCCCGGAAGGGACCAATGACTATATGAAGGTCGTTGTGGCCGCTGCGGATGCGGCACGGACGCTCTTCCGCGGGGGCTATGCCTACAAGAAAGGCGGCGTGGTCTTCACCCGCATCGAGCAGGAGGACGCCCACGTCCCCTCCCTCTTTGCCGACCATGCCGCAGGTGAGCGCGCGGAGCGCCTTTCCGGGGCTATAGAATCCATCAACAAGGCGCTCGGTCCCGGCTCGGTCCTTTTCGGAGTCCAGGGGGACGGTCAGTTCCATATGACCCAGGAGCACAAGTCGCCCCGTTATACGACCCGCTGGACGGATCTGCCGAAGGTGTCGATAAAGTGAAGATTTAACAGCTCGGGAAAAATCACTAAATTAGCGGCAGAGAAATCGAAATTTGCGCATGAATACAAAACAAAAATTGCAAGTTACCCTGATTATTCTGTTCGCCATCCTCCTTGTTTTCTGGATTGTATTTCCGGGCAATATTTACGCAAGGATTCTTGGGGTGATATCCAGCGCTCTGCTAATACTCAGCATGGCTCTTTCCTATCGGGCTGAAGAGAGAAACAAGAAGAAATAATCATAAGTTTATCGGTGAGGTTCAAGCATACAAACAGACCGGGATTCCGGTTCGGCTTTATAGACTTTTGTACTGCCGGGCTGTTTTTCCTTTTCTACATGCCGCTGGGAGGGCTGCAGGATGAGCTGGACGCTATCCTTGGCCGGAGGACGCAGCGGTATTGGGTGGCGTATCTGCTGGGGATCCCGACGTTATTCATCTATACACTGGTTTGGATGGCCAATATTGCTGAAGAACTTAAGGCAAAGGCCATTGATTTAGGCATCGAGGGACCATTCACTTCCTGGTGGCATATGTTCGGCTGGAATACCTTCGGAGTTTTTTTGATGGGGCCGGCAGTTGCAACCTGGCGGTTCTTCGACACATTGAATAAGATTGAGCAGAAGTTAAACCATGAAGATTGAGGAGGCCATGGTGTACCTGCTGGCGACAAGCCAGCACGGGATGAAGACCGAGCAAATCGCAAGGGAGCTGGAGCTGCGCGGTCTGGTGCCGAGGCGTCCCGGGAGACCGCCGCTCGACGGGAAGGTCATAGCGGCGATCGTGTTTCAGCACCCGGAGGTCTTCTGCTTCAATGAAGGGCGCGTGCGGCTCCTCATGTAGGCAACAAGCGGCGTAAAATTTGCATCTATAATAGGCAGTAAAACCATAGCATTATGAAACCGAAGAAGAAAATAAAGAAGCTACGGATTACTGAGGCGGACTTTATGCTCGCAAACCGCAGGGCGGCACGGATGGAAGAAATATCCGAGCACGGGAGGCCAGTTTCAATGCGATCGGCAATCCACAAATCGAAGAAGGTCTATGACCGCAAGCGTCTGAAAAGGGCAGGCATCAAACTCAATGATGACTGCTCTTTTCGCGTAAAATGACTATATTAGCACTATGTTTTACGCAATACTTGGAATCATTGTCGTGGTGGCGTTGTTCCTGATATTCAGGGACGACCATGACGACTCGTATAATAAGAGTGAGAAGGGCCAGCAGAAGGCGCAGCAGACGCGGTCTGCACAGTCTCAGTACCAGAAGGAGGCTCAGAAGCAGGAGTTCAAGGCTGGACCAAGAGTTGAGCCTGAAATTGAGCAACCGAAGGCAGAACAACCAAAGGTGGAACGACAAAAGGCTGAGAAGAAACAAGCGTCCAGAACTTCGCTGAAGGATCAGATTCTGGGCGAAATTGAATCGGCAATTTCTGAGGCCAAGAAGGATATCAAAGAGCCAATGGGGATGTTCTGGTCGGCAATGAATGAGGCAAAGGCTGCTGTCGATAAGGCCATGAAAGAGGCCGGGCAGAAACCTTACTGGACCAGCAGCACGGATGTGGATGAGCAGGAACAGCCGGAGGCCGAGGAACCGGATGATGAGGATTGGGAGGATGAAGAAGAAATAGATTTATCGTTTCTCGATAATTTTGAGTATTACGAAGATCTGGAAGAGAATTCCGAAACCTTTGACATTACTGGCTTAAGATACCACTGCACAGTGCACGATTGCGGAAAGATTGTGGGCTATGTGAAGCCGGAGCCTTCGAATGTGCATGACAATCGGGCGCAGGCCGTGATTCGGTCAGACGGAAAGCTGCTGGGCTATATTCCCCGGACTCAGCTGGACTGGTATGAGGATTTCAATGAGCAGAATGTGATGTGCCCGTTCGTCGGTGAGATTGAACTGGACCGCAGCAGTGCCAGGCTAATTGCGGAGATCAAGGTTATCATTCCGACAAGCCAGGAGTTTGTCGAGGAAGAAATAGAAGAAGGAGTATGAAGACAGTTTATGCAAATACGGCGCACCCGGGGCTGGTGAAATGGTCCTGTGGAATCGCTATGGTTGTTGGAATAGTGCTGTTTGTTCTCTATATGAAGCTGGAGGATAATTATCGAATCCTGTTGTATATGGCCGCATTCAGCTTGTTCTACAGCGCCATGTTCACGTGTTTCTATAAACTGAGGGTATATGAGATAGACCCCGATAAGGACACCATCACTGATTTCAACAAAAAGAAGTATCCTCTCCGCATCTCCAACCTGACAACGGCCACATATAAAGAGAATAAGAAAGGGAAATACCGTTCCCTGTTTTTGCACGATGCCGGAACTGGGTTCATGGATATCCGTACCTCAAAGGAGAAGGCCGACCAGATTGTCGCCCAGCTCCGGGACATCAATCCTGCTATCGAGGTAAAGCATGTGAATTATTTATAGCCCGCGATGATTGACCCAGGGACAGATTGCCACTGCCATATTCTTCCCGGACTGGACGATGGCGCCCAGACGCTGGAAGAATCCGTAGCGCTTGCCCGCAGGCAGGTGTCGTGGGGATTCCGTAAGGCAGTCTGTACATCGCATCGGGTGGGCAAGTACCCCAATGTCCCGGAAGTTGTCATCTCCACCTGCCGGATGTTGCAAGATGAACTCCGCAAGCGGGAGGTCCCGCTGGAGTTGACTCCTTCAATGGAATATCGGCTGATTCCGGAAACCTGGCCGGAGACGCTGGAGAAAGGCTGGCTGCTTCCCTGGGAGGGCGTTCACATTCTCATTGAGCTGCCCATCCACAAGGCCAGCAGGATTGGCAACATTGTCCCGGAGGACGAAATCAAGCGCCTGCTGGATATGGGCTACCAGCCCGTCCTGGCACACCCGGAACGCTATCTGTATCTGGACATGGAGCGCTACCACAGCCTGAAGGATGCAGGCGCACTTTTCCAACGCAATGTCGGTTCATTGGAAGGCCTGTACGGAGAGGCCGTGAGCGTCCGCTGCGAGGCGCTTCTTTCGGAGGAACTGTTCGATGTCATCGGCACGGACCTTCACAGTGAACGATATGCCGACTTCTTCGACGGGTTCGGGTTTCAAACCCAATAGACTAACGCTACATCGGCAAATCATCATCCTCCGGCTCCGTCTGGAGGATGTTCCATGTTATGCAGTTCAGCGCGCCGCCATCCCTCACAAGCTCTTCGCATCCTGGCACAAGGACCACCCGATGGTTCGGATAATATGCACGGATCTGCTCCAGTGCCTTATGGTCTTCCTCAATGCCGAGGCCGGGCATGAATATCCGGTTCCTCACCTGCAAGAAGTTCAGGTACGCCCATGAGTACCGAGAGGGCCGCGGCATGTCGTAATGCAGTTCCTCTACCTGAAACCCCGCACTCACCAGGCGCTCCAGGATCTCCATCCTCAGATTTTTGTCAAAGTCGATGTAATTGTTCAGAAGCACTCGCTTCTGGCCGATGGCACGTACCATCCCGTCAGCATGTCCGAAAATCTCGTACCTATCCCAGGGAATGAAAAAAACATCGCACTCAAAAAGGTCTTCCAGAACGCTCCGGAAACCTATTTCGTCCCGCACGCAGTTTTCCTGGAGCACCTTGTCCGTCATCAATACGCAGTCCTTGAACTTCACTACATTGCCCCCGTCTATCACAAATGGCGTCTTGACAGTCTTGAGCTTCAACGCACGGCAGATGGTCTGGTAAGGGGGAATATACTCCGGCGCCGATTTCAGGTAGTCGGGATTGTACACATACTGGACTAACTTGTTTTCCTCCAGCTGAATGGGCATATAATCCCGGGCCCAGACATGCTTCCTAGACTTGGACAGAGGAAGATAGTCTGTCCGGACCCCCTCCTTGTTCAGCGCCCACAGCAGGTTCTCAGCCACCCTGGGATACCCCTTGATTCCCTCCGCAAGGTACACTTTATTCGTTTGATAATCGCAAATCATATTACACACCTCCGGTATCAGAATATATTTCTATATTCTGCTAAATTATTTATTTACAATAGATTATTTCTTTTTCAGATTACCTTTATAATCCCACGGATATGCCTGGTACCCTTTGTGGTCAGTCCACTTATCGCGAGGTAGAGAATAACGGTAC
>CACYHF010000055.1 GCA_902774155.1 uncultured Bacteroidia bacterium
TGAATAAGGTAGAGTATTAGCGAATACCCCAGAGAATGACTCCTACGGAGACGGAGACGTTGAGGGAGTGCTTGGTGCCGTGCTGGGGGATTTCCAGGGCAAAGTCACAGGCGTCCACCACGGCCTGCTGCACGCCTTCCACTTCATTTCCGAAGACCAGGGCATAGCGGGTCGACGGATCCCGGCGGAAGGCGTCCAGTTTTACGGAGTTCACCGTCTGCTCCACCGCCACTACCGTATAGCCATCGGCCTTCAAGCGTTCCACCAAGGCCACCACGTCCGTGACGTGCTCGAAGGGCACCACCTCTTCGGCCCCCAGGGCTACCTTGCGAAGCTCCGGAGACGGCGGCACCGGACAGATGCCCCCCAGGTAGACTTTGTCTACGCCGAAGGCGTCGGCCGTGCGGAAGGCGCTGCCCACGTTGTGGGCGCTGCGGATGTTGTCCAGCACCAGCACTACGCCACTTTCGGGGCGGCTGTGGACGTATTCATCGGCCGACAGGCGGCCCAGTGCTATGGCCGACTTTTCAATGTCGTACTGCTCCATAGACTTGGCGTGACGGAGGCCCATCTCCCAGCGCTCCTGGGGATGATCCAGCCAGTAATCTATCCTCTGGGCCAGGGCTTCGGGGTTCTGGGCGGGGAACAGGCAGCGGCGGTCCAGGGCAAACTGGGAAGTTCCGCTGTACGGGCTGACGGCGATAATGGGACACGCACCCTGCTGCATAGCTTCCATAATGGAAAGCCCTTCCACCTCGATGGAGGCGCAGTGAGGGCACAGATCGGCCTTGGCGGCCAGCTCACGGAGTTCGTCGCGGGTATTGAAGCTGAAAATGGGCTCGTAGCCAAACACCCCTTCCTGGAACATTTTTCTGGCCTTTTTCTTGTATCGCTTGGATTGGGGACCATTGCCGGCAAAGTGAAGGCGGATGCGCTTGGCGTATTTGCTGTAACGCATCGCTTCCATCAGCGTGGGCTGGTCTTTTTCGTGGGACAGGCGGCCGATGTACAGGATGTCAAAAACACGATCCGGGTCCAGATAATCCTGTGGAGGCGTCTGGGGCCGGCGGCACTCGTCCGGGATGATGCCGTTGGAGATGACTCCCAGCTTGGCTTTGAAGTGATAGCGGCGCAGGCGGTCCAGCACCGTTTCGGTAGGGCACTGCACAAAGGCGCACTCGTTATAGATGTGCTTTCTCCAGGCTTTGAGGAGCGTACGGTTGATCCACTTCCAATTGCGGAGCGGGCCGATTCCCAGGGAGTAAAGGAGGTTTTCCGGGAACATATGGGAAGTGGCCGTGAGGGGTTTCCCCAGTTTTTTGGCCACCTTGATGGCTTTCCACTGCAGCACGAAGGTTTCTTCCAGATGCACGACATCCGCCCAGCGGACGGCCTGCTCGATTACCTTCATGTCTCCGTCGGCATAGGAGAAGCCGCTGGATTCGATGATGGGCTGGAAAATGGGAAACCTGAATTCCTTCAGGGGGAATTCCGGCTGGGGACCATTCGGGTCCGGGTTGGGGCCTGCCAGGATGCGGACGTCTTCCCCGATGGCTTTCAGGGCAGCTACCGTGCGGCGGGCCGATGCCGATATCCCGTTTCCGGGGATATAGAAATTGTTGATGACAAAGAGTATTTTCATAGTCGATCGGGCCATTTTTCCCCTGCAAAGGTAAGGCTTTTCCGGCAAAATACAGTATCTTTGTAAACTTGAATTTCGATGATTTAATTATATGAAGCAGGACTTACAAATCTTTGACCTTATTAAGAAAGAACAGGAGCGCCAGTCTTCCGGTCTGGAACTGATTGCTTCTGAAAACTATGTGTCGGACCAGGTTCTTACTGCCATGGGTTCCGTCTGCACCAACAAGTACGCGGAAGGCTACCCCGGCAAGCGTTACTACGGAGGCTGCGAGGTGGTGGACCAGATTGAGCAGCTGGCCATAGACCGCCTCTGCGCCCTTTTCGATGCAGAGTATGCCAATGTGCAGCCGCACTCCGGCGCCCAGGCCAATATGGCCGTGACCATGGCCATCCTCAAGCCCGGGGATACCTTTATGGGTCTGGATCTGTCCATGGGCGGTCACCTCACCCACGGCTCTCCCGTCAATGCTTCCGGTATCCTCTATCATCCTGTAGCCTATGGCCTCAATCCCGAAACCGGCCGGGTAGACTACGACGAGATGGAAAGAAAGGCCCTTGAGTGCAAGCCCAGGCTCATCATAGGCGGAGCATCGGCGTATTCCCGTGAATGGGATTACGAGCGTATGCGCGCCATCGCAGATAAAGTAGGCGCCATCCTCTGGATCGATATGGCCCACACCGCCGGCCTCATCGCCGCCGGTCTTCTGAAGAACCCTGTCAAATATGCGCACATCGTCACTTCCACCACCCACAAAACTCTCCGTGGTCCCCGTGGCGGCATCATCCTGATGGGGAAGGACTTCGACAATCCCTGGGGCCTCACCACGCCCAAGGGTGAGATCAAGAAGATGAGCGCCATCCTCAATTCGGCCGTATTCCCGGGTATCCAGGGCGGTCCGCTGGAGCATGTGATCGCCGCCAAGGCCGTGGCCTTCTTCGAGGCCTCCCAGCCGGAATACGTGGCTTACCAGAAACAGGTAGTGGCCAATGCTGCTGTCATGTGCCAGGAGTTTATCAAAAGAGGTTACAAGATTATCTCCGGCGGTACGGATAACCACCTTATGCTCATCGATCTCCGCACCAAATACCCGGATCTCACCGGCCGCCTGGCCGAAAAAGAACTGGGCCGGGCCGATATTACCGTGAACAAGAATATGGTGCCCTTCGACAGCCGCAGCGCCTTTGCCACCAGCGGTCTGCGTGTGGGTACCCCGGCCATCACTTCCCGTGGTTTCGAGGAACGGGATATGCGCGTGATCGTGGACCTGATCGATACCGTACTGGATTCGGCTAACAGGAATTACGAAGCCCTCACGGCCAAGGAGCCCGATGAGAAGCAGCTGGCCCAGCGCATCGCGCACAAACTGGTGCTGGATGAAGTTCGCCGAAAGGTGAATATGCTCACCGCCGGCCGCCCGCTGAACCGGTATTAATAATTAAGCCTCCCGGCCGGGAGGCTTAATTTTTAGTCCAGACTGTGAATGGCCAGCCCTGAGCGGAGCTTGGGCTCGAACCAGGTGGTCTTGGGAGGCATAATGTTGCCGGTATCGGCAATGCGGATTAACTGATCCATAGAAACCGGATAAAGGGCGAAGGCTACCTTCATTTCACCGGAGTCTACGCGACGAGCAAGCTCTCCAAGGCCGCGGATACCGCCCACGAAGTCGATTCTCTTATCTGTGCGGAGGTCCTTGATTCCCAAAATCTTATCCAGTACCAGGTTGCTCAGGATGGTTACGTCCAGAACGCCGATGGGGTCGTTGTCGTCGTAACGGCCGGGCTTGGCGGTGAGGCTGTACCAGTTCTTGCCAAGATACATGGAGAAGTTGTGGAGGCCGGTGGGGGAGTACGGCTTTGCCGGACGGCCGCAGCGCGGCTTGGTGGCAAGACTCACCTCGAAATCCTGTTCCAGAACCTTCAGAAGCTCTTCCTCGGTAAGGCCGTTCAGATCTTTCACCACGCGGTTGTAGTCTATGATGGCAAGGTTGCTCTGCGGGAAGCACACGGCCATGAAGTAGTTATACTCCTCATTGCCGGTGTGATTCGGATTTTTGGCCTTTTTCTCTGCGCCCACACGGGCGGCAGCGGCGGTGCGGTGGTGACCATCGGCTACATAGAAGGCGTCGATATCCCGGGTGAAGATTTCCGTAATGCGGGCATTCACGGCATCGTCGTTGATGACCCAGAAAGTATGGGTGAAGTCATTTTCGTCCTTAAACTTGTACTCGGGCTTTCCGGCGGCGGTTTTGGCGATGATTTTTCCCAGTTCCTGATGGTCCTTGAAGGCAAAGAATACGGGCTCTATGTTGGCATTCTGGATGCGGACGTGCACCATACGGTCATCTTCCTTGGGTTTGAGGGTTAGCTCGTGCTTCTTGATGATGCCGTTGGCGTAGTCGTCCGTATGGGCGCAAAGCACAATGCCGTACTGGGTGCGCTTGCCCATTGTCTGGGCGTACACATAATACTTTTCCTTGTCCTCGCGAACCAGCCAGCCGCGCTCTTTCCAGGCTTTGAAGTTCTCTACGGCTTTGTCATAGGTGCGCTGCTCGTGCTCTCCGGCAATGGGGGTGAAGTCAATCTCAGGCTTGGTAATATGCAGGAGGCTCTTTTCGCCGGCCATAGCCAGGGCTTCCTCGCTGTTCAGGACATCGTACGGCGGAGCCGCCACTTCGGTTACCAGATTTTTCGGCGGCCTAATTGCCGCAAAGGGTTTTACTCTTACCATACTATTTGTTCACTTGGAATTTACGGTTGCCGGTGGCGAAGAAGTCCACGATCTGACGGGCGGCGGCCAGGCCGGCGTTCACATTGGCTTCGGCGGTCTGGGCACCCATTTTCTTGGGCGTGGCAAACACGCGGGGGCCGAAGGCTTCCTGCAGGGCGGCGTAGTTATCCGGCATCACATCGGCCACGTACTTGAGATCAGGGCGGTCCTCCAGGGCTTTGCGGAGACCTTCTTCATCAATGACTTCCTTGCGGGCGGTGTTCACCAGCGTGGCGCCCTTGGGCATCTTGGTGATGAGGTCGTAGCCGATACTGCCGATGGTGGAAGGCAGGGCGGGGATGTGGATGGAGAGATAGTCGGAGCTGGCGTAAAGCTCTTCCACGGAGTGGACGGGCGTGGCACCGCCGGCGACGATCTGTTCGTCGGTGAGGAAGGGATCCAGGGCGCAGATTTCCATACCCAGGGCCTTGGCCTTCTGGCCGACGAGCCGGCCCACATTGCCATAGGCCTGCACGCCCAGGCGCTTGCCCTGCAGTTCAGAACCCGTGGCGGGAGTGAACTGCGTACGGGCCATAAAGATCATCAGGCCCAGGGCCAGTTCGGCCACGGCGTTGGAGTTCTGTCCGGGGGTGTTCATCACCACAATCCCCTTGGCGGTGGCGGCGGCGAGGTCCACGTTGTCGAAACCGGCACCGGCACGCACCACAATTTTGAGCTTGGGAGCGGCGGCCATCACTTCCTCCGTCACTTTGTCGGAGCGGATGATGATGGCTTCTACATCGGCCACGGCCTTCACTAAATCGGACTGTTCGGCGTATTTTTCCAGTTTTATCACCTGATGACCAGCCTGGGTGAGGATGGAAACGATGCCTTCCACTGCCTTGGCAGCGAAAGGTTTCTGGGTTGCTAACAATACTTTCATTACTTCTTCAGCTTTTCAAATTCTTGCATACAGTCTACGAGGGCCTGGACGTCTTCCACGGTGCAGGCGTTGTACAGGGAGGCGCGGAACCCGCCTACGCTGCGGTGACCCTTGATGCCCACCATTCCACGCTCCTTGGCGAAGGCGAAGAATTCGTCCTGGAAGGTTTCATAGCCGGGGGCCATTACGAAGCAGACGTTCATAAGGGAACGGTCTTCCTTGGCGGCGGTGCCCACGAACAACGGGTTGCGGTCGATTTCGCTGTAGAGAAGATCGGCCTTTTTCTGGTTGATCTTCTGAATGGCTTCCACACCGCCCACGCTCTTGATCCACTTGAGGGTTTCGTTCATCACGAAGATGTTGAACACCGGCGGGGTGTTGAACATGGACAGTTTGTCGATATGGGTCTGGTAGTTGAGCATAGTGGGGAGATGACGTGTCACGCGGCCCAGGGAGCTCTTGCGGATGATGGCGAAGATGACGCCGGCCGGGCCCACGTTCTTCTGGGCGCCGCCGTAAATAAGGTCATACTTGCTCACATCCACCGGGCGGGACATGATGTCGGAGGACATATCGGCGATGAGGGGGCAGGGGCAGTCGTAGTCTTCCTTGATTTCCGTGCCGTAGATGGTGTTGTTGGTGGTGATGTGGAGATAGTCCAGATCGGCCGGAATCTCATAGCCCTTGGGGATATAGCTGTAGTTCTTGTCCTTGGAGCAGGCGATGGCGTAGGCTTCGCCGATGCCCTGGGCCTCTACCAGGGCCTTGTGGGCCCAGACGCCGGTGTCAAGGTAAGCGGCCTTCTTCTCCAGGTAGTTCATGGCCACATAGAGGAACTGCAGGGAGGCACCGCCGCCCAGGAAGATTACCTCGTGCGTTTCGGGGATGTGCAGGAGTTCTCTCCAGAGGGCGCGGCATTCATCCATGACGGCGTCCCATTCCTTGGTGCGGTGGGAGATGGACAGGAGGGAAACTCCGGTTCCGCTGAAGTCTTTGAGCGCCTCGATGGCGTTGTCGATGGCCACCTGCGGCAGCAGGCAGGGGCCGGCGTTGAATACATGAACTTTTTTGGACATGGTTATTAGTGTTAATTTGCTTTAAAATTAGTTCTGCAAGTTACGGTTTTTTATTGAGAAAACCTATATTTCTTCCAGTTTTGCGTGTCCTTCCATCCTTTTCTTGAAATCTTCCAAGGCCGACAGACGCACGCGCACCTCCAGGGAGCAATCGGCCCCGAAGGTCTGCGCCCGCTGCGGGATGTCCATGTCTTTGAGCACCTTCATCACGGCGTTCATGGACAGGTAGTCGAAGTGCAGGCGGAAATGCTGCCCGGCGATTTTCTCGATGACGGTGGCCTGGCTCAGGGCATCGGCCGTGGAAGTCTTATAGGCGCGGATGAGGCCCGGGATGCCCAGCTTGATGCCTCCGAAATAGCGAACTACCACCACCAGGATGTCGCTGAGGCCGGCCGAATCGATCTGGCCCAGGATGGGGCGGCCGGCGCTGCCGGAGGGTTCTCCGTCGTCGCTGGCACGGAAAACGTTGCCTTGATAGCCCAGCCGATACGCGTAGCAGTGGTGACGGGCGTCGTGATACTCTTTTCTGAGACCGGCCACGATGGACTTCACCTCCTCTTCGGTTTCTACAGGGTAGGCCAGGGCGATGAAACGGGAGCCGTTGTCCTTGAAAAGGCCCTCCGAAGGGGCGGCTATGGACCGGTATGCGTCAAATGCTTCCATCGTTACGAAAGTAGCAATTTTTGCGGAATAATTTGCAACAGAAACCGAAAAAAGCAGTATCTTTGAATTAGGTTTTTTCAGGGTCTATCACGTGCACGGCGCCACCACGCTGTACACCCTGCATAAGCAAATCCGCGCCGATCTTGAGTTCCCCCAGGACCAGCTCATTATGTTCAAGGCACTGGACATCACCGGCGCAGTTGTGGGGCGTTATGGCCTGTTCGACCTCGGCTGGGGCACCGTGGACCAGACCTCCCTGGAAAAGGCCATCAAGGCCGGCGCCACGGACTTCGTATACTTCTACGACGTCACCAACCGCAAGAGCGTGAACATTACCGTGGAAGGGGAGGCCGAAGGTGTTCGCGTGAACCCGGACTTCCCCGTTCTGGCGGAAACCAAGGGTCCCAATCCCATCGAGTTCGAGAACGGCTATGTAGCCTTCGAGGACCTTCCAGACAAACAGCGCCATCTTCCCGGCGAGGAAGAGGACGAAGACTTCGACGATGAAGACTTCGATGAGGAGGAAGAAGAGGAGGACGAAGACGGGAAGGAGATTTACGACGAATCCGAGTGAGCCGCCGCCTGGAAATCATACTGGGCCCCACGGCGGTCGGAAAATCCGGCTATGCCGTCCGGCGCGCCCTGGAAGTGGGCTCCCCGGTCATTTCCTGCGATTCCCGGCAAATCTTTCAAGAACTGAAAATCGGCACGGCCGTCCCTACTGAAGAGCAGTTGGCGGCGGTGCCGCATCATTTTATCCGCTGCGTTCCCATCACCCGCAATTATACTGCCGGTATTTATGAGGTAGAGGCCCTGGAGCTGGTAAACCGGCTTTTTGCAGAAGGGCATGAGACACTTGTGATGTGCGGCGGTTCCATGCTGTACATCGATGCCTTCTGCTACGGCCTGGACGACTTCCCGGAAGTCCCCCTTCAACTGCGTCGTCACCTGATGGACTGCCTCCGAAGCGAAGGGGTGGAGGTGTTGGCCCAGCAACTGAAAGACCTGGACCCGCAGTCCTACGAAGAACTGGACCTGAGCAACGGTCAACGCGTAATCCGGGCTCTGGAGGTGAGCATGTACACCGGTCAGCCTTTTTCCTCGTTCAAGACCCGCCGCTTCAAGGAACGGGACTTCGAGATTGTGAAAATCGGCCTGGAACGGCCCCGGGAGCAGCTTTATGAACGCATCAATGCCCGCGTGTTGCAAATGATGGAGGACGGATTGGAGGCCGAAGCCCGCGCCATGCTCCCGTACCGGGATCTTCCTGCCCTGCAGACCGTGGGGTACCGGGAACTCTTCGAATACTTCGACGGCCGATGCACCCTGGACCAGGCCGTCCGTCATATCCAGGCCGATACCCGCCACTACGCCAAGCGCCAGCTCACCTGGTGGCGCCGTGACCCCGACATCCGCTGGATTTCCGCCGGGGACTGACCCCCGCT
>CACYHF010000056.1 GCA_902774155.1 uncultured Bacteroidia bacterium
ACTATTCTCATAGCCGTCGGTGATGATGGTCACGATTACGGACACATTCGGATCTCCGTGCAGTTCCTTCTCCAGCTTGGTAAGCGTCTTGCCGATGGCGTCGTACAAGGGAGTGGCCGCCCCTGGTACATAGGTCTCTAAGGTCAGGATGGGAATCGCCTTCGGATTGGCGTTCCAGTGCAGGTTGTCGATGGAAGTACTGTCAAAAAGCACCAGCGTCATATAGTGCTCCTGCGTATCGGCATAGGTCTTGGCATCGGCCTTGACACCGCCCAGTACTTCGTTAAAGCCGTGGATGGCCGATTTCTGGATATCCCACATGGAACCGCTGCGGTCCATGATAATCACATTGTAAACTTTGGTTTTGCTGCTGATGTTTTCCATGGCTTTGTGGGTTTTAATTGTTAATTGCGTCATTACGACACAAAAGTAAGAACAATTATCTTACCAAACAAATATTTCGCGTAATTTTGACACAAATTTTTGAATATTGAAACAAATCGGCTAAATTTGCCCTTGCTATGGGTAAGAATTACACATTTGTCAGGGGCGCGGCGTTCCCTTATCAGTACAAGTACGAGCACCCCGCCGGGCGCTTCCCGGTGGTTTCCTTCAGAACGATGAGACGGCCATGGAAGGCGCACTTCGGGAACTCCGCGAGGAGACCGGCCTTGCGGCATCTGCCGTAGTGGAGTTGGGCGTTTTCTCCGACCCGAATCGCGACCCGCGCGAGCGCGTGATAACCATAGCATTCTATGCGCTGGTGAAGCCGTCGGAGGTGGTCGGCGGGGATGATGCCGATGAGGCCGCATGGTTCCCGATTGATGAGCTGCCGCAGCTGGCCTTCGACCATGCCGATATCATCAATGCCGCAATGGAGCGCATCAGAAGGGACATTCACTTCGAGCCCATCGGCTTTGATCTTCTGGATGACGAGTTCACCATCCCGGACCTTCAGCGGCTATACGAAATCATCCTGGGCGTCAAGTTCGACCGCCGTAATTTCCAGCGGAAGATTCTGTCTTCCGGCATCCTGGAAGAGGCTGATGGGCCGGCTGAAATCGCCATGCCGGAGCCGCCCGTCTTGTTCTGTCGCGCCATTGAGAAAACATCGATGGCCGAAATGGATTACTGCTGCGCAGAACCGGCGATGCCCGCGCCGATGGCACCGGCCGAAGCCAAGCCCAAACGCAGGCCGGGACGAGTAGCGTCGTTGTTCCGTCTTAATAAGGCCAAGTACGAGGAAATGAAAGAAGAAGGGAATAAAATGGAATTCTGACTATGAAACGCGACTACTTTGAGGGGGCCGATGTGGCCGTAACCATCTGTGCCAAAGATGGTACCATCCTGGACATGAACGCCAAGTCCAGGAAGACGTTTATCAAGCCCGGAATGCCTGAAATCATCGGCCAGAATGTGCTGGACTGCCATCCGGAACCGGCGCGAAGCCTGTTGGCCGATATGCTGGAGAACCCGCGCACCAACGTCTATACCGTTGAAAAAGAAGGTGTCAAGAAGCTGATCTTCCAGACGCCTTGGTATGACGGCGATGAATACGCCGGTTTTATGGAGTTGTCAATGGTTTTGCCTGAGGTGATTCCTAACAAGGTGAGGAAACCAAAGGTTTAAGATTGGTAAAATTGTCGAAATCTAACGGTTTTCTCAGGTAAAATTTTCCATATTCAGGCCCATTTTCGGGTAAAATTGTCGGAATTTAGCTTTCCGTCTTAACACTTGAGGTTGTTCTCGATTAGGGTTTTCACGAGGAGCGCGCCGCCAACATCCTTACCTTTAGATTGGTCTACTCCGGCAAAATCCATCATAACAATTCCGGCGGGGATGTCTCTGGAACGGATATATTCGGCGGCCCTGGCGTTGACGTTGCGGGCATTGGCCCGGTAGTCGGGGAGGGTTCCAGTATAGCCGGAGACGTGATTGACAATAAGCGGACAGGAACCGGGTGAAGAGGCTGCGGCATCCAGCATCCCCTTGACCTGTTCCCACTTGTCTTCAGATCCGTCCGGATGGTAATAATCCTGGACCCAGAAAGGGGAGTCCCGACCATCCTCATCGACAAGGAGGCCTGCTTTCTGTACGGACAGGTTCTTCCCCGAATACCAGCCATGGATGTATGCACCATAAGGCCCACCCCTGAAACTGTCTCGGCTCAGCAGGAGAATCTTACCCCGGACATCTCCCAGCGTTAGGCTAGAACGGTAGGGGACCAGCCGGGAACGGATGCCTGCAAGGAGCGCACCCATCTCATCGGCCCATAAGGGGTTATTCCCATCAGCTTCTACTTCATGTCGTATAAGGATGATGGCGCACTCTCCGGGATGCTGGTCCAGGGCCAGCAAAAGAGCGTTCACGGTTTCCATGAAAGTTACATTGGCGCTGTACTTGTCGTGGTAGATTCCCATTGTTCCGTTCACCAGGGACGGTCGAAGGTCAAATGCACGGACCCCGCAGTTCCAGAGGCCCGCGATGTCCAAATCCTGTGTCCTGGTATAGGATGGCCAGCTGGTGATGCTCACGCTTGCGGCATCATGCGCCCCGGGAATGCTGAGGTGGGCAAGGGGTATGTCGTCCCGCAGGTCCGTCATCCAAACCACGGCATTCTCTGCACCGTCCAGGATATCCCGCTCCAGGTCCAGCTTGACACCACAGGCGGCAAGCAAGAGGGCAAAGGCTATGAGGATAGGGGGTCTCATGGAGTATTATGTGCAAAAATACGTTTTTTCAAGGAAATACATTGCGAGAACAGTAAAGGTTTTTGAGTATCTTTGTAAAGAGTGAACAAAGTGTGAAATGAAAGATATCTTCCAGGGACTGAACAGCCGGCAGGCGGAGGCCGTGAAGGCCACCGAGGGCCGTGTGCGCGTGGTGGCGGGTGCCGGGACGGGCAAGACCAAGGCGCTCACGCACCGCTATGCGTACATCGTGAACGTGCTGGGCATCGACCCGGCGAATATCCTGTGCCTTACCTTTACCAACAAGGCCGCGGCTGAGATGCGGAGCCGTATTTCGGAGATGGTCCAGAGCGGAGACTACAATGACTTTGTGTGCACGCTGCATGGTTTCTGCGTCAAGTTCCTCCGGAAGGAAATCTATCGGCTGGGCTTCCCAAAGAGCTTCACCATCTTGGACGAGGAGGACAGCAAGGCCATCGCGAAACAGGCCATGGACGAGATGGGCATCAAGCGTACGGAGAAAACCGTGAAGCAGTTCCTGGAAGCTGTGGAGAAAGACAAGGCGCTGAACGGGTACATCCAGGCCTACATGCTGCCTGGATGCATCATTACCGATGAGATGCGCAGAAGCTCCCGCCTATGCGGCTACGTGGCCCGCCAGATGAAGAACTATGCCCTGGACTTCGATGACCTAATGAACGTCACCAAATACATCTTGGACCACTTCCCGGAGGCCTGCGAAGAGTGGCAGAACATGCTCAACTACATCATGGTAGATGAAGCCCAGGACTGCAATCTGGACGACTGGGACCTGGTGGAGCGCCTGGCGGCGAAACACCGGAACTTGTTTGTGGTGGGAGACCCTGACCAGTGCATCTATGAGTGGCGCGGCGCCCGGCCGGACCTCTTTGTGAACTTCGCGGCCGAAAAGACCATCGTGCTGGATGAGAACTACCGCTCTACGCCCCGCATCCTGGACATTGCCAACTGCGTGATAGCCAATAATGTGAACCGTATCCCCAAGGATCTCTTTACCCGGAAGCCGGAAGGGAAGGCAGTGATTCACTTCCATGGAAAGAGCGAGAAGGAGGAGATGGAATGGATTGTGTCTCAGATCAGGATGATTCTGGGCGGCGGTGCCGGCATTAACGATATCGCCATTCTGTATAGGAGCACCTATCAGTCACGGGCGTTGGAGCAAGAACTGCTTAATGCCCATCTGGAGTATACCATCTGGGGCGGCACGCGTTTCTTTGAGCGCAGGGAAATCAAGGATGCCCTAAGCTATCTCAGGCTGGTGAACAACCAGGACGACGACCTGTCATTCGAGCGCATTATCAATGTCCCTTCCAGAAAACTCGGCAAGAAGTTCTTGGACACCGTAAGGGATACGGCCGCCCAGCAGGGCATTTCCCTGTATAGTGCCCTGCAGATCTACTATCCGGAGAAGGCTGCGGGCTTCATCGCCCTCATCGAGGATGCCAAGCAGTTCGCCCGGGAGAACCGCGTGAGTGACCTCCTGAACCGTATCCTGGATGCATCGGGATACAAACGAATGGTCCGGGAGGACCAGGATGAGGATCGGCTGGAAAATCTAGACGAACTTCTGAGTTCCATCCGCTTCTATGAGAGCGTCCGCACGCCCGATGAAAGCACCTTGGCAGATTACCTGCAGGATGTGGCACTGTACACCAACGATGACCATCGGCGCGACACGCCCACCCTGAAGCTCATGACCATCCATCAGGCGAAGGGCTTGGAGTTCCCGTACGTTTTCGTCATCGGCTTGTCCGAAGGCATCTTCCCCAATATGCGCACCATCCGAGAGGGCAAGAAGAACGGCGAGGAAGAGGAGCGCCGGCTTATGTACGTGGCTATCACGCGGGCCGAAAAAGCCCTTTTCCTGACCGAGTCGGAGGGGTTCAACATCTCCACCAAAACCAACAAGTATCCGTCCCGCTTCCTGGCTGAGATTAAACGCGACTTGGTTGTGACGGAAGGGGTGATATCGCCAGAACTGTGGAAGGGGACACGAAACCTGAGCCACGTACTGGACCAGGAGGATTACTTCGAGAAGGATCGGGAGGAATATAACAGTCCGTTCAAGGTGGGGGACACCGTTACGCATCCGGTCTTTGGCGACGGTGTCATAGTATCGGCCAACAAGGACTGCTCCAGCTTCGAGGTAAAGTTCGATAACGGGAGCACGCGAACGCTCCGGGCGGCGTTCCTGAAACAGTCGGATCTGCCTGAGGATTAATTCGATATGCTTATGCTAGACGAAAGATTCATAGTAGGTATTGGTGAAATCCTTTGGGACAAATTCCCCACAGGGAAGCGCCTGGGTGGTGCACCCGCCAATTTCGCTTATCACGCGGGACAGTTCGGCCACGATAAGGATGGGGCCTCCATCCAGGAAGCCCACGAAACGGCCGTCAAGGTGTCTGCTTTCGTATGTACAAAGAAAGGGGCTATGCCCGAGATTAAAAAATAAATTTGCCTATGAAACCCATTCAAACAGAAAAGGCTCCGGCGGCCATCGGTCCTTACAGCCAGGCCATTGACAGCGGTGCCGGTATTGTCTTCGTATCCGGACAACTTCCCATCGATCCCGCAACAGGGGCTTTCCCCGAAGGGGGCGTGAAAGAGCAAACCCGCCAGAGTCTCACGAATGCAAAAGCCATTCTGGAGGCAGCGGGGCTCAGTCTTGCCAATGTGGTAAAGACTACCGTCTTCCTTGCCGATATGGGGGACTTTGGGGCGATGAACGAGGTTTACGCTGAGTTTTTTAAGGCTCCCTTCCCGGCCCGGAGCGCCGTGGCCGTCAAGACCTTGCCCAAGGGCGCACTCGTGGAGATTGAGTGCATCGCCGCCAAAGATTTCTCCGGGAGCATCCGGCTTATTTGAATATGAAAAAGAAGTACGAGTTATCCGAGGTCTTGGAGGTTGCTTCCGAGGCGGGGCATATTCTCCTGGAGAACGGGGCGGAGATTTCACGGGTGGAGGACATTATGTCCCGCATTGCCAACCACTATGGTGTGGATTCCGGCAATTTCTTCGTCATCTCCAATGGTATCTTTACCACCGGCAATTCCGAAAAGGTCTCCAAGGCGGGCGGGCAGGCTTCCACCTATGCCAACGTGGATTTCATCCCGATCCGGGGGGTTCAGCTCTCGAAGGTACGGGCCGTGAATCAACTGAGCTACGACATTGTCGGCGGCCGATGCTCCTTCGAGGAGGCGCGTGAGCGCATTCGCCAGATCAGGGCGCTTCCGCCAAAGCCCATCTGGGAGCAGATACTGGCCACAGGGTTTGGTGCAGGTGGGTTCTGCGCTGTTTTCGGGGGCGGGTACCTGGACTGTGCCGCCGCTCTGGTGGTTGGATTCATCCTGGGCGCTTGGATACTACTTGTAAGCGGCCGATATCTGTCCAAGATTGTGGGCGGAATCAGCAATGCCCTTCTGGCCACCCTTCTTTGTATCGTTTCCTGGAGAATCGGCTTCGCGGAAAGCCTGAGCAATATCATCATAGCGGCCATGATGCCGCTCGTTCCCGGAGTACCCTTCGTGAACGGTGTGAGGGACCTGGCCAATTCCGATTACCTGGCCGGCTTGACCCGTCTGACAGATGCTATGCTGGGCTTCTTCTGCATTGCTATCGGCGTGACGGCTTCTTTCCTCCTGGATGGCGCCGTGTTCGGCGGTATCGTGAGCCTCCAGGGTGTCAGTGTGAATCCTGAGACGGAATCGTACTGGATTCAGGCTCTTGCCGCCCTTATCGGCACAATGGCCTTTGCCTGCTTATTCGGTGTGGACCGCATTCAGTATCTGGGCATGGGAATCATAGGGGCGCTGGGCTGGATGGCTTATCTCGTGCTTGCACGGCAGGCGGGGGCAACGGCTCCTGTGGCTGCTCTGTTCTCGGCCATGCTGGTGTGCCTGATGGCCCGTGTGGTGGCTGTCCCGGCCCGTTGTCCTGCCCAATTATTCCTCATCTGTGGCCTGTTTACCCTGGTTCCCGGTGCGGGCATCTTCTGGTCCACCTATTATCTGACGTCGGGAGATTTGGATATGGCTACGTCATTCGGCTTTGCGGCCGCTAAAGTAGCCGTAGCCATTGTCCTGGGGATCGTATTTGCTATGGAACTGCCTCAGCGCCTTTTCTCGCGAAAGAACAGCGCCCACTGAT
>CACYHF010000057.1 GCA_902774155.1 uncultured Bacteroidia bacterium
CGCGCCGGATGGCGACGACCGCTCGCCTACAAAGATAAGACAGCGGTCTTGATTTTTATATGAACTGGCCTATAATCGCCAGATTTTATATAAATTTGTACAGCATGAAAAAAACAGGTAACCTTTTCCAGAAATGGAGCCAGAGCAGTCTGGTTCTTCGTATCCTCATCGGTTTGGTAATTGGCGCCGTCCTGGGCCTTCTGGTCCCGGGATGGACGTGGATAGGCATTTTGGGGAATATCTTTGTGAGCGCCCTGAAAGCCATTGCGCCGGTGCTGGTGGCCATTCTGGTGGCCGCTTCCATCGCCAAGGCGCACGGCGGACTGGGATCACGTTTCCGCACGGTCATCGGCCTGTATCTGGTGAGCACCCTCACGGCGGCCCTGGTGGCCGTAGTGGGCAGCACGCTCTTCCCCATCACGCTGCAACTGCAGGATGTCGCGGAAGGAAACGCTCCCAGCGCCCTCACGGACGTGTTTCAGAACCTCCTCACCAATATGGTCACCAATCCCCTGGCCTCCATCTCATCGGCCAACTACATCGGCATCCTCTTCTGGGCTGTCCTTATGGGGGTCGGGCTTAAGCTGGTGGCGTCGCCCGTCACCATCAAGGTAGTGGGAGATCTGGCCGATGTAATGACCCTTATTGTGAAATGGATTATCCAGTTCGCCCCTTTCGGCATCCTGGGCCTGGTGTTCAGCGCCGTGTCCGAAAGCGGTTTGGAGATTTTCACCATTTACGGAAAACTGGTGCTCCTGCTGGTAGGCTGTATGCTGTTCAACACAATGGTAATGAATCCTTTGTGGTCGCTGCTGGTTACCCGGAGGAATCCCTATCCCCTCCTGTGGGCCTGCTTGAAAGAGAGCGGTCTCAATGCCTTCTTCACCCGTTCATCGGCCGCCAATATTCCCATTAACCTGGCGCTGTGTAAAAAGCTGGGCCTGGACGAGGATTTCTACTCCGTGAGCATTCCGCTGGGCGCCACCATCAATATGAACGGCGCGGCGGTCACCATTACCGTCATGACCCTGGCCGTTGCCCATACACTGGGCGTGGAAGTGAGCTTTCCAGCAGCCCTGCTACTGTGCATCATCGCCACGCTGGGCGCCTGCGGCGCTTCCGGCGTGGCCGGCGGTTCCCTGCTCCTGATTCCCCTGGCCTGCTCCTTCCTGGGCATCGGCAACGACGTAGCCATGCAGGCCGTAGCCGTAGGCTTCATCATCGGCGTCATCCAGGACTCCGTGGAAACCGCCCTCAATTCCAGCGGCGACGCCTTCTTTACCGCCACGGCCGAATACCGTGACCGCAGGAAAACATCCCAGCAATAATCGTCCTATGAAAAGTATTCTCCTTAAGAGCCTGACCGGACTGGCCGTTCTTTTCTCCCTCTCCGCCCACGCACAGGAGGGCATCGTGTACCGCAGCAGTACGGATTTCCCGGTCTACGGACAGGCCTTCCAGGCGTCCTCTGAGCATCCATACCGCCGGCTGCCGGAAAGCCTGATCGAGAGTATCCGCGAACCCATCCGGAACCTGGCGCGCAATTCCGCCGGGCTCTATATCCGCTTCCGCACAGACGCGACGGATATTTACGCCAAGTGGACCAACACCGGCTTCCACATGCCGCACATGACCGACTGTGGCACCGGCGGACTGGACCTGTACGCCTTCCTGGACGGGGAATGGCGGTTCGTGGGTTCCGGCTTCAACTGGGGAAAGATTTCCACCGAGCACGAACGCAGGCTGGTGGGCAATATGGAGCCCCAGATGCGGGAATATATGCTGTACCTCTCCCTTTATGACGAAGTGAAGACCCTGGAACTGGGTGTGCCGGAAGGCTACATCCTGGAGCAGGCACAACTGGAAAGCCCGCGCAACGAAAGGCCCGTGGTGATGTACGGATCCAGCATCCTCCAGGGCGGCTGCGCCAGCCGGCCCGGCATGGCTTTCACCAATATCCTGGCCCGCCGCTTCAATGTCACGGTGATGAACCTGGGCTTCAGCGGAAACGCCAAGCTGGACTATGAGATTGCGGAACTGATGGCCTCCGTGCCCTCCCCTTCCGTTTTTGTGCTGGATTACGTTCCCAATGCCCCGGCAGAACTCATTACGGAAAAAGGGGAACACTTCTTCCGAATCCTGCGCAACGCCCATCCGGACGTTCCTATTATCCTGGTGGAAGACCCGCAGTACGCACACACCGTGGTGGACCAGGCCATTGCCGAAGAAGTCCGCTCCCGGAACGAAGCCCAAAAGGCGCTGTTCCAGCTGCTTCTGCAAGCCGGGGAGAAGAATCTCTATTACCTACCGGCCGAAGGAATGACCGGTACCGACGGAGAGCCCTTTGTGGACGGAGTCCATTTCACCGACCTGGGGATGGTCCGGTATGCCGATCATATCGGCCCGCTCCTGGAAAAATTACTTTAGCACCTGGGCAACCGTGTTGTAGATGTCATCGCCACGGAGTCCGCGCTTTAGGATGGTACCGTCCGGCGCAAAGAGAATCAGGTGCGGGATGGCATTCACTCCGTAGAGCTCCTTGGGAATCTTCTGTCCGTCCAGGATCTGCGGCCAGGGCATATCCAGTAGCTGCAGGGCCCTTTCCGTATCGGCCCTTTTGTCGCTTACGGCAATGCTCACCACTTCAAAACGGTCTCCGTGGAAAGCCTCCCAGGTTTTCTTGATATAAGGGATTTCGGCTTTGCAGGGGCCGCACCAGGAAGCCCAGTGGTCCAGCAGGATGAATTTGCCGCGCCCCACATAGTCCGAGAGTCTTACATCCGAGCCGTCCGGGTTGCCGCCGGGAACCAGATAGTCCGTGAACGGCTGGCCCTCCCCCGTCCGCTGCTGCAACTGCAGGGCCTGATAGGCCGATTGCACCAGGTAAAACTCCTGATTCTTGGCCGAAACAAGGTTATATAACTCCTCGAAACGCGCCTGATCCACGTGGAAGAGGTCCTCCAGCGCCAGGGCGCCAACCAAATTGTCGGAATTAGCACGCACCACGGAATCGGCCAGCGCCACTTTCTGTTCCCGCTGGTCCCGGCCATAGCCGTAGAAACGCCGGTGGAAGGCATTATAGGCCTCATCCATGGGCATACCGGAAGCCACCCGTTCGTTGATATCCACCGTAGCCGTGCCGGACTCCAGGATCAGATGCACCCGCTGCTTTCCGTTCCCTACATAGGCAAAGAAAGGCTCCTGCGTGTTTCCCTTGAAGGAGAAATGCCCATCCTGCACAGTTGCCTGTGCCAGGGTATCCTTCACTTGCATATCAATGAGCCAGACCGGGGTGCCGTTCTCTGCATTCCAAACGCCCTCAATCTGATACTGGTTTTGCTGGCAGGCCGTAAGCGCTAACACCAACAAAGAGAATAAAACGATTCTTTTCATAGTTACCTTTTAAAATCCGACAATGGGCCACAAAACCGTGGGCAGAAGCAGCAGAAGGCCGATAACCAGCAGGACCACCACCATCTTCCATACCCATTTCACCCATTTCTCGTAAGGGATTCGGGCCATGGCAAGCGCCGCCATCAGCACGCCGGAAGTGGGCGTGAGCATATTGGTAAAGCCGTCGCCGAACTGGAACGCCAGCACCATAGCCTGGCGCGAGACGCCCACCAGATCGGCAAAGGGGGCCATGATGGGGATGGTGATGGCCGCCTTGGCCGTGGCGCTGGGAATCAGGAAATTGATCAGCGCCTGGATGCCGTACATGGCCGATAGGGAGCCGATGGGGCCGCTCCCGTCCATTCCTTCCTGCATAGCGTGCAGGATGCTGTCCACCACCTTCCCGTCCTGAAGCAGGACGATGATGCCGGAGGCGAAGCCCACCACCAGGGCGGCCGACAGAATGTCCTTGGCGCCCGCGAGGAGCTCATCGGCAATGCGGTTGGCCGAAAAACCGGCAATAACGCCGCAGACGATGCCCATTCCCAGGAAAAGGCCGGTAATTTCCGGCAGATACCAGTCCCAGCAAGTGACGCCAACAATGAGCATCACAACGGTAAGGAACAGCACCCCCAGGATCCATCCCTGCCGGCTGGTAAGGGGTGCATCGGCCACCGTGGCATCTTGCGTGGCCGGTTTTTGCGTCCTGCGGGCATAGACCACCACAAAAATGGTGAGCAGCACCGTGAGAACGGCCCAGCAGAAGATGCGGTAGCCCATCCCGGAGAAAAGGGGCAAATCGGCCATTCCCTGCGCAATCCCCACCGTGAAGGGATTCAGGAAGGCGCTGGAGAAGCCGATGTTGGACGCCACATAGACCACCAGCATCCCCATAAAGGCATCGTAGCCCATAGACACCACCAGAGGTACCACAATCCCCACGAAGGGGATGGTTTCCTCGCTCATGCCAAACACGGCGCCGGCCAGCGAAAAAAGCACAGTAATAGCCGCCAGCACCAGTTTATCCCGCTTGCCCACACGGGTAATAAAGCGGCCGATTCCGGCCGTTACGGCACCCGTGGCATTCAGCAGCCAGAAGGCACCGCCCACCACCAGGATGAACACGATGATGCCCGCCTGCTTCACAAAACCGTGGTACAGGGCCGGAAATACCTGCCAGGTCTGCGGCACCGCATCCACTTGTTCGTAGCGGAGCGTGCCATCCTCCCCCGTCACATACTGCCCGCCCGGGACCAGCCAGGTGAGCACCGCGCACAGCACCAGCAGGCACGCGATGATGACATAAGTATGGGGAACGCGGCGGGTGGACATAAAGTCTATTTTCCAGCCTTCTCCTGAAGATAGGCTTTGAAGAAACGGCCCTGCGTGGTGGGAGTGAAATCCCAGTCACTGATGAGCGTGGGGGCCCAGTGGACATCGAAGCACCAGACCGTGAAGGAGATGCCCTTCTTCTCCAGGTAGCGGGTAATGTGCTCGCCGTATTCATCGGTGGAGATTACCGGAATATGGGCACCGGGCTCGTTCTCCAGGCAGTAACCGATTTCCGTACAGATGACGGGATAGGTATCGGCCACATAGCCGAAATCGGCCTCCCACTGTTCCTCCCAGGGCTGGGACCGCTTCATGGGATAAGGATGGCACACGTAAGCCACATTCGGACGTTCCACCGGCTCCTGGGCCACCGGGGTAAGGTCGTACGCCCAGTTGAATCCGGCGCACAGGCACACTGCGTGGGGATTGATGGCGCGGATGGCGTCGATGAGCTGTTCCTGCAATTGTTTCCATTCGGTCCAGGTGCAGGAGCCTACGCCCTCGGCCGTCACCGTGGGTTCGTTGAACAGTTCGTACAGGGCTACCGTGGGTTCGTCCTTATAACGCTCCGCCACGGTGCGCCAGAACTTGAACGTTTCCTCCCGGGTGGTATTGTACATAGGCGAAGTGTACAATTCGTCCTTGAGATTGCCGATGGAATGCCAGTCCATAATGACATACATTCCCAGCTCTTTGGCCCAGGCGATGCCCTGGTCCATAGCCTGGAAAGTTTCTTCCCAGCCCATGGCGTTCAGGTTGGCCGGATGGACGGCGAAACGGACCACGTTGGCGCCCCAATGGGCCGCCTGCTCAAAATAGCGCCGGTTCCACTGGCCATCGCTCACGAGCTTCACCGGGTCCGAAAAACAGAGGCCGCGGAAGACCAGTTCCTTCCCTTGAGGATCCACAAACTTGTTCCCTTCCACGCGCACCCAGGCGTCCCGGGCGGTACAGGAGACAGTAAAAATGAGGGTAAACAGGGCGATAAAAGCCCGCAAATGCTTCTTATTCATATTTCAAAGGTAATTCTTTTTGCCTTTTTTTCCAAAAAGATTAACTTTGTAGAACCTAATAAGAAATAACACTAGCTATGAACGCCATCACCATTCAGAAAGAGCAGTATAACTTTGGAGAGCGCCGCACCTACCTGGCCGCCGGTATCTTCATCCTGGGCAACATCCTGGTCCCGCAGCTGTGCCACCTCATCCCCAACGGCGGCCTTATGTTCCTGCCCATCTATTTCTTTACGCTCATCGGCGCGTTCAAGTACGGTTGGAAAGTGGGCCTGCTCACGGCCATTCTGTCTCCGGTGGTGAACTGCCTGCTGTTTGGTATGCCGCCCGTGGCATCGCTGCCGGCCATCCTCGTCAAGAGCATCAGCCTGGCGGTGGCCGCCGGACTCATCGGCAAACATATGCGTTTTTCCTTCTTGAGCGTAGTGCTGGCGGTAGTGGCGTACCAAGTGGTGGGGATGACTTTCGAATTCTTCTCGGACTTCAACCTGCTGCACGCCCTGCAGGATGTCCGCCTGGGCTGGCCCGGCATCCTCATCCAGATGGTGGGCGGCTATTTCCTTCTCAAAGCCATTGACAAATGGTAGTCTTCCCGTACCTTACTGCGCTCCTGCGCTTTGGTACCGAAGAATGGAAGTGCGTCCGGCTCACGCACAAGATCCACGGCCACGTGGGCATCTATGCCATCCTGGGCGCCAAAATGGGCGTCTATGCACGCGAAAGGCTGGG
>CACYHF010000058.1 GCA_902774155.1 uncultured Bacteroidia bacterium
TTCTTTTTCTTGTCAGCGTTGAGACAGCAGTTGAGCGAGACACGGTAAATCCAGGTCCGGACATCGGATTCCGCGCGGAAAGAATTGTATCCCTTCCAGAGCCTGATCAGTATCTCCTGGAAGAGGTCGTCAATCTCATCCGAGTCCTTCGAGAACATGTAGCACACCGAGTAGATGGTGCTCTTATGCTCCCGGACCAATTGGGTGAATGCTTGTTCCTTGTTTTCCATTTTCAATCGAATCTACACCCGTTAGACAACATAGTCCGCGAAAAACTATAAAACAATTCAAGTATCTTCAGACAAATTTACATTATTTTGCCGATAATGCCTTCAGGCCGATATGGAAAGCGGTCAAAGCCAGTTCGCTACGCTGAAGCTGCGCTCACTCGCTTTGGTTCCGTCCTCCGGGGCACGATGCGCCACTACGAACTCCACTTATGGCAGCTCCACTGCAAGACTCTTCCCGCCGCGCCAAGGCGCTCTGGTCAGAGACTTGCGGACGTTCCGCAGTATCGCCATAATTGCAATTAAATTTGGTTTATATTGTAAACTTGTTTATATTTGCATCGTGGTTAAGGCAGACTGCGCAGCTGCGCTTGGCCGCAAAAACAAGCAAAACACTTGATACAATGGAACAAAACAAAGAAATGACGGCTCAGCAGAGCCTTCAAATCATCAGCGAGACTTTCAACAACAGCCGCAAGGAAATCCTTCGGGGCAGCGCCAAGTACTTTATGCTTTGGGGAACGCTGCTCACTGTCGTCTCCCTTGTCATCTATCTATTATGGCATCTTACCGGAAAGCCTGAATGGAACTTCCTCTGGTTCGCCATGCCGGTCATCGGCTATCCTATCGCTGCACTAATGGGGAAATATAGCAAGGCCATGCCTCAGAACGAAGTGAGCAAGATGCTCGGCAACGTGTGGGGTGTTTTCGGTGTATTTGCCATCACGCTCAGCATCATTGCCATCTTCCTGGTCCCCATGCGCGTATCCCTCATCATCGTCATCATCATGGGCCTGGCCGAATGCATGTCCGGCGTCCTGCTGAAAAACTGGCCGATCATTATCGCCGGCTTCCTCCTGGGCGTGGGTGGTGCCGTCTTCGCCATGCTGGTAAAGGGAGAAGCACAACTGTTGATTTTCACTTTGGGAGGCGTCCTGCTGCTCGTGACCGGACTGATTATGAAACTTCAGTACAAATAGCCTATGTTTCCCAAGTTAGATCCGCTTCTGCACTCGGAACTCCGGCTGGCCGTGATGTCCATTCTGGCGGGGGTAGATGAAGCCGACTTCACCTATCTCAAAAAACAGACAGGCGCTACGTCAGGGAACCTGAGCGTGCAGATAGACAAGCTCACCGCTGCCGGCTACATCACGGTGGAGAAGGGCTTCAAAGGGAAGATGCCCCGTACCACCTGCAAGATAACGCCTGCCGGGCAGGATGCATTCAACCAATATGTGGAAGCGCTGAAAGAATACCTTTCGGCAAGTTAATAGTCGGACCAAATATGAATAAGATAGCCAAGACCATTATATGGGGCTTGTTAGCCGCCGCATGGCTTTCAGGAGCCAATGCCTGGGCACAGGCCGACCCGCTTGAACAGGGTGCCATGTCCGTCCGGAAACTGGATGACGGACTGTATTATATGGAATACAAAGGAGATGACGGCTTTGCCGGTCTTCTGGAAAACGGAGGCGGACGCAGCGCAGCAGAATTATCGGCATACGTCACGCGCTTTCTCTCCAAAGGCTTTTACCCGCCGAAGTCAGGAAATCCCGGGCCGATGGATTACGGTTGCTCTGCCTTGACGGTTCGCACTCCGGAAGGCGGCGTTCTGATGGGCCGGAACTTCGATTTCAATTCGGCCACCGGAATCGTCCTACACACGGTCCCCGAGCAGGGTTATGAGACATATACCACCTTCAACACCAACTTCCTCGGATTCGGTGAAGGTTGGCTTCCGGAAGGCTTCAAGAATCAGTATATGGCACTATCCGTACTGTTCTTCGCCCTGGACGGCATCAACGAAAAGGGCCTGGCCGTCGCAGACCTGATGGCTGGTGACAACGCCCAGACGAATCAAGAAAGCGGAAAGCCCGCCCTTACCACCACATCGGCCATCTGCTACCTGCTCAAGAATGCGGCAACGGTGGACGAAGCCCTGGATCTGCTCTGGGGAATTGACATGCACTCCGACATCGGCGCCGCCCATCACTACGCCATCTCCGATGCCACCGGCCGAAGCGTGGTGGTGGAGTATGTGGACAACCGGATGGAGGTCGTTGAATCCGCTGCAGTCGCCAATCACTACCTGTGCAAAGCCAAACTGAATGTCGGCCTTATTAAGGGAGACCGCCGATATGAAGTCCTGTGCAGTCTGTACGATGCCACGGGAGGAACAATGGATAAAATGCAGCTCACGAAGACGATTGCATCTGTTTCCTTACCACCTACGGAAGGAGGTCACATGGGCACCGCCTGGACCCTTGTGATGGACCTGACAAACCCTTCCGTCACCTACTATTCCCGCCGCCACTTCGACAAGCCATTTCACTTTGAATTTGAGAGGAAGGAGCTGGTAAAGTGATTGGCTGTACTCCTGGCGAATGGGGTGATGAAGAAACGTTTGACACTCGTGGTCAGGAGATTCAGCGATGGCTTGAGGACAATGCTGTAGAGCCTTACCGCTTTGTCATTATTGATGACTTCTCCACTATTGAAGCTGCCAGTGGTCAAGAAGATTTTTGGATCACCGTAAATCCCCACTGCGGTATATCAAAGAAAGATGCTAACCGAGCTATTCAGTTGCTCAATCAGCAATGATAAAAACGTTTCTACGCCAATCTGGATGACTTCATAAAACGTCAATTCAACCTTCTCGCCCCATTCACGTCCCCGGCCGAGAGCGTCAGTACAAAGTTCCTGGCCCCTCCCTTTTCATAGAAGTACACCCGGAACACCTGCCCCCTTGTCAAGGCAATCTTGTCAAACGTAAACACCAGCTTCCCCACATCCTCCGGCTGAACAACCCCCAGCCCATAGGACTGCTTCGGAAAAACAGCCTTCTCATACTGGAGCCCGCGTTTGGTCTTGCGCTTGCTTTCGACGGCAAAACGTGGATCGGAGAGGTCGTAACTCACGGAAGATCCGTTCTTGATGGAGAAGACGATGAAAAGGACATCGTCTTTGACCAGCAGATTATCGCAAAAGACCTCAATGCCATAGTCTTTTGCGCCGACATGGTAGAGTTCCTTGGACATTTCAGAAATGGTTTGAAAGGAATGCGCTGAAAAAGAAAAAGTCGAGTCCGGCGCGGATGGCCGTACCTTCGAGGGACCGGCAGTGCCGGCGGGACGGACAGGGATGCGCGTATCGACGTCCAGCCGGGACGGGTGTTCGCGGTACGCGACTATGAAGGTATGCATGGCACCTGTGCTCTCAAGGCAACTCATCGAGGTGCAGATGTCGAAGGGTTCACGGGCCTTGACAGCAACGTAGTCCTTACTGCCATCGACAATCTTGGCGACAATGGCCTTATTGCCGAGGTTGACGTATTTGAGCTCGGAGCCGAAGCGGATGTGGACCACCTGCGTGGTGGAGATAAAAAGCGTGTCCGGAGCCTGTGCAAAGGCGATTCCGGAGCATAGCCACCCAAGTGCGAAGATGGCAGTCAAAAGTTTTGTTTTCATCGTCTTTCAGCTTTTACAAGGTAAAACTCATAGCCGTTCACGACCGAGACGGAGACCTCTCCGGAGGCGCTCTTGGCTATGGTGGCACCGGTGCGGATGACCGTGGAAGCGATGTCTCCTACCAGCCCGCCAAAGGTGGTTCCGGCGGTGGAGATGGCGTCGTTGGTTGCGGTGCGGCTGTTTTTGGAGGCCGATGTCTCCGGGCAGTAGATGCCCTGCATGCCGTCGGTGTCGTAGGCATCCAGCGCCAGCGGAATGATGCGGCCGTTCATCTCCAGGGAACGGACCTGGAGCTCCAGCCGGTCGCCGATTTTGCAGATGGCGGCAAGGTGGGTGTTGGCCGGGATGCGCACGCCGTCCTGGTTGTAATCTTCCAAGAGGCGCAGCGTCACACGCTGGCCGGAGGTAATCTTCTGGTCCCGGACGAACATGCATTTGAAAGGCCGTTTGACGCCTTCGTACTGCACGGCTGCATCCTCAAACTCATCGTCCAGGGACGAGATAATGCCGTCCGATGAGCCCACGGCCGACAGGTCGATGGACTGTGGCTCTGGAGCAGGTGTCTCAGCAGTGGCCTCTTCCGAGCTTCCCACCAACACATCCCTCACCATCTCCGCCCGGCGGCGGTCATAGTCCAGGCGTTCCTGCTCGGTCATCGGCCGGGAAGCGGAGCCTCCGCCTCCGGAAGAACGGCGGGAGGGAGCCGGAGCAGCAGAAGACGGTGGCGGAGTACCGAAAGTCCGGGCTACAGCCGCTTCGTCGCTTTGCTCCTGCGTCATGGTCGGTGCGGTTCCTGCCTGGGCCGCGGGCCTACCTTCTGAAGAGACCAGCGAGATTTCTTCTTCATCGCTCAGCATTCCCAGCTCTGCGAAATAATCCTCCGTGGAAACGCGTCCTCGGAACGCCTCAGATTTGGAGTCCGACATCTTCTGGACCTCGCCGTCCGGGATGGTGGCAGTCACGCTTTCCTCGGCCGGAGCCTTGCTGCCGCCTCCGAACTGGGAGATAAAAACAAATATCAGAAAGCCTATCACCAGCACGCAGATGGCGCCAAAGAGCAAGGCCTGTTTCTTTTTGTCAAGTTGCATAACGTCAATGGATTAAAGAGATTGCACGATAGATATACCAGATGGCCCCCACGACGGAAAGGGCGATGCACACGTAGGCGCCGATGCGCACGATGCGCGAGTCATTCCTCAGCTCTTTCATCGCTTACGGGTCTCTACAAGGTTATTCTCGACGACTTTGAACTTCTCGATGATGAGCCCGTGGGGGTTCACGTCCGAGCGCCCGGCGTTAATCAGCTGGCAGGTACTCACAAACGAATACTGGCTGACGGTGCTCTCGCGCACCACATACTGCCTCGCGTAAGTGCGCACCTGATAAGGGTATGCCGTCGAGACGAACTTCACCGAGTCCACAATCATCTGCTGGGAGATATTGGCCGATACCAGACGCGAATAGTATCCCTTTTCGGCCAAATCCTGCGAATACTCGTAGGCACTCCTGTCGGCCAGGTTGAACGCCCGGTCCAGATTCTCCTGGATGGTTTGCTTCTGTGGAGACAGGGTGAACATCAGTTCGTGGAAGCGAGTCACATGGTCACGAATCTCCACATCCTTCGAAAGGATGGCATCCGTCTGAAGCGCCAGAAGGAGGCTTTTGCCCTGGTCCAGCACATAGATTTTCTCGCGCTGTTTTTCGGCGAAAGTCAGGGCATACACGCCTACCACAAGGGCGAAGAGTAGGGAGCCCGCAACCGCCACGACTGTCAGGCGGTTCTGGCTCTTGAAGGACTTCTCGATGTCCTTCGTCATGGATAGAATCTTATTCATAGTCAATGCGTTTTATTTGAATTTTCCAAGAAGCATCGCGCCCTTCTGCGCGTCTGCGGCACGGCAAGCAGGCAAATCAGCGTCACAAGGTCCATCACGATAAGGTGCAGCGGGAATCCCAGCTGCGAGAGGTTCGGTGCACTCCAAAAGGCCGTAAGCATGGCATCCTTGAGCTTGAAGTTCACGAAGTCGATGAGCGCCGCCATCGGGCACCAGAAGGAAATCTGGATGTAGCGGGCAATCCATACGCTGATGTTGTTCTGGAAGCCCGGCATCAGCGACAGGGCAAAGACGAACGGGCCGATAAGCCCCAGGATGATGAGGTAGATGCTGCTCACCGCCAGCAGGATGTACTGCACCAGCTTGACGATGACGGAAATCAGTGCGGAAATGATATTCCCCACATTGTTCACCACCATCCCCACCTTGCCGCTCACGAAGCCCTTCACTCCGGCCCAGAGCCGTTTGAAGAACCCCGGCTTCTTTCCTTCCTGAATGGTGGCTTCGGCCAGGGACTCCGCCACGGCCGACGTCTCATAGGAAAGGGCGTCCACGGTGGTGTTGGACTTGTTGTTTTCCATCTCCGCATCGAACTGGCCCACCAGCGTTTCCTCCTTGGTCTTATCCTCGATGGAGGAATAAACGTCATTCACCTTACCCCAGAGGCCGGAAGGGTCCTTATCGACGCTGGCCGATATGGCCTTGGTGACGGTGTGGGTGATGCTGTCGAAGGGCATCAGAACGAACGAGTAGAAGTTGCAGGTCAGGAACAGGACGATGAGCGTCCGCACCACCGCCCGCATGTCCAGGCGTCCGTACGGGTCGTTCAGCATCTTGTTGTACCAGGTCCGGTAAAGATGCTCAGCTTAATCTGCTGGAGCATGTCCGGGTAGTTCAGTTTAATCGATGCCATAGCGCTACCAGTTGATTTTGAAAGCATCTTCCAAGGAATCGTAGGCCTCGGCCAGCCGCATTCCGCGGTCGATGTCCTCGTAGGAGCCCCGGATATGGTTGTACATGGCGGCGTTGGCCCTGCTGATCTGCCGGTTACACTCGGCCAGCTGGGCCATGCGCTCCTCTTCGCTTACCTGGGACTTGCTGTCCAGGTACTCCCGGGCGCGTTTGACCTCCCGGGAGGCATAGAGCAGGTATTGGAAGCCCTCGTTCACCATTGAACGTCCCTGGGCATAGGAAATCTGCTTCCCGTTCAGGTCCCTTACACGGTCCACATATTTGACGAACATAGAGGCCATCTGCTCGTAATTCTTGGCCATCTGGATGACCGACTGGGCCTTGTAGATGTCGCCCCGGACCTCCTTGTAACGCTTGTTCATCTCCTCCAGAAACTCCAGCTGCTCCTTGGCAACGCCGAGATTTTGGAGGAACTGTTCCGTGTTGATGACCATATTGTCGCCGTCCTGCAGGAAGCCCAGGATGGACTGTGCCAGGTTCGATGCGTCGAAGGTGGCAAATTGGGCCGATGCCCGCTGCGAAGTGCTGAATATCAGGGCAATGCAGAGCCCCGTCACGTAAATCAATCTTCTCATTTTGCATCCTCCTTAATCTTATTCGTCAGTTTACGTATCGCCTTGATGTAGCTGCCGCCGGATTTCTCCACGGCCGCGGCGAGGCGAATCTTGTCTTTCTTGGCCGATGAAAAAGCAATCTGCTCTTCCGGAGAAACCTCCAGCCGCATCACGAAGGACTTCTTATTGCCAAGGTTGAAGAACACCTCGCGGCCGGAAGTTCCCGGTACGCGCAGGCGGTTCAGGGAAAGCACCATTCCCTTGTCATCTTCGGACAGGGACAGCTGGGCCGCCAGTTCATCGAACTTGTTGATGTATTTGGTCTGGTCCAGCAGAATCTTCACACCCGAGTTCTCCACAATGGAGTCCTTAATGATGGGCGAAGAAATGATGTCTTTCAACTCCTGGGTAACGACCATGGCCGCCGTGCGGTGCTTACGCGCTGTTTTCCAGAGTTCCAGCATATAGGTGGCCATTTGGGTGCCCATAATGGCCTTCCAGGCCTCCTCGATACACATCACCTTGAAGTCACTGTTGCTGGACATCTTCTCCATAAAGGCGTCCATGATGACCAGCGTAGTGATGGGATAGATGACAGGGTCGCCCTTGATATGGTCAATCTCGAAGACCACGAAGCGGTCTTCCAGAATGTTCACGCTCTCGCGGGAGTTTAGCAGGTAGTCGTAAGGCCCACCCTTGTAGAACTGCTCCAGGGAAATGAGGTAATCCTTCAGGTCGAAGTATTCCTTCCCGGCTTCCTCGGCTTTCAGTAGGTCCCCGAAAATGTCGCGGACGTACTCAAAATAGTCGTTGAAAACGGGGTCGGCGCCCTCCGGCCACTGGCGCAGGAACTGGCTGATGCTTTCCCTGACATACTTCTCGGCCGATGACGAAATCTCCACCTTGCCGTTTTTCCAGAGTGTCACCATCAAGGTGAAGATAAAGTTCATGGCCTCGCTGTCCGACTGGCTGAATCGCTTGACGTTCCGGAACGGGTTGAAGGAAATCGGCTTGCCCTTCTCGAAGGTGTAATACGTGCCGTCCTTGCCGCCGGATTCCTCCTTGATGATATGGCAAAGGGCCCTATAAGAGTCACCCACATCGATCAGAAAGCAGTGCTGCCCGGCCACATAGCAGCTGCGCAGGTACTTGTTCATAAAGAAGGACTTACCGGAGCCGGAAGGGCCCAGCAGGAACACGTTGTAGTTCTCAATGAGACCGGTGTCCAGGGCCTTTTCCTGAATGTCAAAGCGCTGCGGGACAAGCCGGATGCGGTCGCTCATTTTGAGCACGCCGTCAGCAATCCCCGTGTCGAATCCGTCATAGATGTTCAGACACAGGGCGCTGTTCAACTCCATCGTCATGTACTCGCTGAATGCAAGGCCGGATTCATTCCCCGGGATGGAAGTCCAGAACTGCGCAGGAGCATTGGCAATGTCCCGCACCGGCGTAATGCCCAGCTTGGAGATGGCCGAAGTAACCCGGTCAGCATCTCCTGCAGAAAGCAGGTTCAGATGGAATCTGACGGTGCTCATCTGCTGCACGGCTGCCGTCTCCAGATACTCGTTGATTTCTTCGGCATATTTCCGGTTCTCGGCATTGCGGGCGCTCATACTCTGCATCTGCCGGCGCTTGGAATCCAAACTGCCGTGAATATCTTTGAGCGGCTCCTTTACGCAGTACCAGTTCACCACGTGCTCGCAGTCCAGCGACTGGCCGATTTCGTGCAAGAATGACAGGGAAACGACGGAGTTTTCTGTGCTAAGGTCCCTGTCCCGGCGGCAGGAAGCCACCTCGCCGGGAAGCTGGTCCAGGTCGGCAAACAAGTGGCAGGCAATGGTTTTGTCGCCCACGCGGATACTATCCGGGGCCACTTGCATATCGCTAAGCACGTCTGCCCCTTCATCGGTGAAGTTCAGGTAGTCCTGCAGGATGCCGGGACGCTCGCCACCGAAAATGTCCTCTTCGGTCAGGCGCCGCAGCGAAAGCAGGCTATTGCC
>CACYHF010000059.1 GCA_902774155.1 uncultured Bacteroidia bacterium
GCCGGTCGGCCGGTACTGCTCATAGACTTGGTTTCAAGCCTGTTGGGCCTCGCTTGCGTGATCCTGGCCGGGCGCAATTCCAAATACAACTTCTGGGTGGGCTACCTGTATACGGCGGCGCTGTTTTTCCTGTTCTGGAACAAGAACCTGTATGCCAACCTGCTGTTGCAGCCGGTGTCCTTGGCCATCAATATCCTGGGTCACTACCGCTGGACACATCCCAAGCCGGAAGAGCAGAGCTCACAGGATGGCAAATCTTTAAAAGTGAGCCGTCTGAGTCCATCGTCGGCCATTATCTGCGTAGTGGGAACCCTGCTGGTGGCCGGCCTCTGGGGCTGGACGCTGGACCGTCTGTTCCCCTCCGACCCTCACCCTTATCTGGACTGCATCGTCACCGCCCTCATCCTGCTGGCCCAGCTGCTGAGCTCGCTCAAGAAGTGGGAATGCTGGATTGTATGGCTGCTGGTGAACGTAACCCAGATCATCCTGCACCTGAGCGTGGGCAATGTGTTCATGCCCATCGTGTGCGCCTTGTACCTGATTAACGGACTGTGGTCCCTGACCACATGGCTGAAACTCTATCGCAATAAGGCGTAGGGCCCCTTTTATATCATTCTCCGAAAATCGTATTTCATTTTATGAAATGACTTACGGTCGCGGGATAATTATGCCCGATAGTGCTTAATTTTGTTAAAAACCCCGCATTATGGAAAACAATCGACCCATGGAATCGCCCGAGTATGAGGGCATCCGCGTCAAGTTATGCTCCGACGGAAAGTATCATTGGACCGTCCCGGTGAACCTGCTCAAGAATCCCACGGCCTACTTCACAGTCTGCAAGATTTTCGGAATCATCGGCGGCATTGCTTTTTTGACGGCTTACATCGGACCTGCCTTTCGGGGTGATTTCGCTGTTATCGGCCATGAACTGAAATATTGGGGCATTGCCGTGTTGGTTTTTTTGCTCATCAGCGCCCTGGCCTACCTTATTGTTGCAGCCGTGTACAAAGGCAAGTACATCGTCAAATTTACCATGGACGAAAACGGCATCCTGCACGAACAGGTGGAAGCGCAGAAGAAAAAGGCCCAGGTGCTGGGAGGAGTCTTAGGGGCGGCGGGTGCGCTTCGGGGTAATCCGGCCCAGGCCGGGCAGGGTGCGCTCGTTGCAGCACATACCTCTCTGTCGTCCGACTTCTCCAAGGTTCGCAAAGTCAAGGCTTCCCCTCGCTTTTCCACTATTAGGGTAAACGAACCGACGGCTAAAAACCAGGTGTATACCGCTCCGGAGGACTATGACTTTGTCCTTGACTACATCAGATCCCATTGTCCCAACGCAGAATGAGACGTATTCTGCTTGTACTTCTGCTGCTTCATCTGCTCGGCGCCTGCTGGTTCAGAGGCGGCGTCCCGCCGCAGAGTGAATCGGCAGATCCAACTCCTTTGGAAGGCACGTTCGTCAGCGGCCCCGATACCCTCTTTTTTGGCGGTGAAGGAAGAGGTATCCACTGGCATTTCGCCCAGGACGTACCGCCACTGAACGCCAAGGGCCAGGGAATCTGCGTCTTCTTCTTCCACAATGAGGAATATCGCTACGACGCTGCCGAATCCTTCCGCCTCAGAGATACGCAGGGACGGGAAATCACCTTCCTCCTTTTAAATGGGCCGGCAAAAGCCGATGAACTCACGCTCTTCGGCGGCAACTGGCCGGAGGGAAAAACATTCAAGAAAACCACATTACCATGAGATTCTGTACCCACTGCGGGGCCCAAGTCCCCGATAATTCCAAGTTCTGTACTGCTTGCGGCACCCCCATCGACGCTCCTGACGAGGCTACGGTCGTCATCTCCGATCCGGAAGAAGAGGTCGTAGAAGCCTCCGACGTGGAAGGCGAATTCACCGCTGCCAGCTGGAGTCCGGAACCTGCAGCGAAACCGCAGACTCAGCTGCAACCTCAGGCCCGGCGGGAACTACAGCCGGAACCGGTACGCCCCGTACAGCCCGTAATGAAAGAGGCTCCCAAGTCTGGAAAAAAGGGTTTCTTCTCCTATGTATGGCTTTTCCTGAAAGTCTTGATTATCGCCATCCTGGCAGTGATGCTGGCAGTCTTCCTCCGCGGGGTATATATTGGTTACACCTCTTCGGCCGAAGAAGCCGGTATCCCCGAACAGGCTCCGGAATCCAGGTCTGTTACCAAGTCCACTTCCAAAACCGCCGTAGAAGAAGATGACGGCTTCCAGAGCCTGGACGATTTGTCGGAGAGCGAAAGGGACGAATACACGAGGGCTCTGATGGAACGCACCGAAAACCAGTCGGCCGACAAAAAATCGACAATGGTCCAGGTGGGATTGGTGAAATTCCCCCTGGCCGGAGACTACAAGATTGCCTCCCGGGAACATATGCAGAACGCAGAAGCCTGCATCATCGTCCCCAAAAACGCTACAAATAAGAACAACCGCCTCAAGGTGGTGATTGTTCCGGGAGAACCGCAGGACGTTACAGGCGTTACTTCGGAGGAAATTGGCTACATCCTGAAGTCAAACCTGGGAGAGCTGGTAGAGGAACTAACCTCCGGGAAATATGACGTTCACTACGAAGACAATGCCGACGGGAAGTATTTTCCCCATTGCTATTGCTTTCTGAACCTGAAGAAAGGCAATAAATTAAGCTATACCTATACGCAATCAACGCTCGTGAGCGGCAACGTGATTACCGGCTGCGCCGTCGCTACCGACGAGGCCGAACTGGCCGCTCTCATGGACATTTATTCCGCCGTCGTAATCGGCGCTTTCAATTAATCCAATCCAAGCCTATGAAATACTGCCCTAACTGCGGAGCCCAGCTCCCCGACAACGCCAACTTCTGCGGTTCCTGCGGAGCACGCATCGGCGCCACCCCTCAGCCCCAGCCTCAGCCCGCTGAACAGCCCAAACAGAAGATGTTCTCCATGGACAACTACCGGGCCAACCGCGAAGCGCAGAAACAGCGCATGAAAAAGATGAAGTGGTGGCACTGGGCCATCATCGCCATCGGCGTTACCATGCTCACCATGATGAAGTTAGGAGCTTAAAAGCCCCGCCTATGAGAAGATGGTTTTTTGCGCTGCTGGTCGCTCTGCCTGCAGCTCTTTTGCCGGACGTGTACGGCCACGCCCAAAACGACGACTATTGGGTCCTTACGGACAACAGAGTCAGCGGAAAGAGTAAATCATTGAAAATCAGCAAGAATGTCGCGACCCACACCTCCGGCACCACCCTTAGCTGGTCGGATCCTCCCGAGAAAATCAAGGTGGGGCACGAAACGGAAATCGTCATGCGCTTCCATAAAGAATGGGGCAGCGGGATGTCGGATGCCATCAAACGTTCAACTATTCTGGGAATCAGTGCCGATGTCCTCGGCGGCGGTGCCTCCTTCCGCCTTCTCCCGCAGGACGGCGGCCTCTTGCAATGGGATGGAGACATCCTCACGGTGCCTTCAACGGATTATTTGTACATAACACTTTCCGTTATGGATGGTGTGGCCCACGCCACGAATAATTTCAAGGGCGGCACGGTGTCCCAGACTTGGACCTACAAGCGTTACGGTAGCGCAAATACCAAAGAAAAGACCACGTGGGCTGGCGGTGGCGATGGCGAGGAGGAAGAAGACACAGACATCCCCTGGGACTGGATTATCCCCGGCGGAATTATCCTGATCGGAGGCGGAGCCCTGGCCCGGAAGCGGAAGAACAAAAAGAATGAACAGGGTAAAAAGGAAAAACCCCAAAAGGAGGAAAAAAAGAAAAAAGAGGAGAAACCGTCATCGTTCCGCCTGGTCATCTGGAAGAGCTGCGGAGACACACTCACCATCGGCGACCCGCCGGTGCAGGTGGGCGGCCGCATCGAAGAAATCACCGCCGACGGCCGCCGCATCGATCGGCCCGATCTGACCGAGATGATTCACGTCTCCGGGAAGGAAAATACCCAGGCCGATAATGTGAGGAATCAAGGACAATACCGGATTGCCGACGTTATAGCTACTGTCAACGAAGATGGAACCATCCCGGAAACTGCCACCGTGAGCATCGCCTTCAACGGCCCTGCCGGCCGGGTAGTTCGTAATCTCGTCTTCAAGGTGGATGGGGAGGCGGCCATTCTGGTGGCGCCCACCATCAGCTTCGCTGCCGGCCAGGGCAGGACGCTGGAAATGGGCTTCGCCCTGCTGGGCGGGCTCAAGAGTCCCGACAAGATCAACATCAAGCTCTCCGATGGCGCGCAGGAGCATTTCCGCGCACGCCTTGAGCAGAGTTCAGAAGACCCCGATATCTTCAACATCCATCTCACGGAAATGGGCAAGGCCGACCAGATGCCCGGTACCATAGAGGAGTACACCTGTACCATCGAGGCCTGGCCCCGGGGCAAGGAGCAGCCTGTGAAGGAGACCTTCGACATCTGCCGCATCCACCCGGGCCTGCGGCTGCATGTGCGGGCGCTCAAGAGCTATCTGGTGGAAATCGGCAGCACTCCAGACAACGACATCATGCCTGTCAAGGGTTCCAAGCGCCGCCTCCAGTATGCCCAGAGCCGTGTAGACTGGCAGCTGGTAGTGATAGACGAACAGCAGGAAGGCCAGGTGCGCAGCGTCTTCCCCGACGAAAAACCCGTCTTCACCTATGAGGACGACTACGAGGGCAGCATGCTCTTCACCGAGCGGGACAAGTCCAATTATGTGCCCGAGCACGGAGACCTGGTCACCTACGACGGCCAGTTCTACCGGGACTACAACGGAGAATCCATTCCCTCGCTGGTGAAATCACTCGCCTTCGAGTACAAGACGGCCGGGCGCATGCCCGACGGCGGCTACTGGGGCGTAATCAGCGCCACACAGGGCTATCTGGCACCCCCCAACCGTTCCCACGTGAAGGTAAAGGTAAGCATGGTCTGGCGCGGAACAACCTATACCCAGGAGGTGCGGGTTCCGCTCAATTCCCAGCCCATCCGCGACCAGATCCCCGAAGGCATGGATGTGATGCGCGCCCTGGCCCGCTGGGACAACATAGACGAGCAGCGCAGGGAGAACCTCACGGATATCCAGCGCAACCTCTGTCTGGACCGCCGTTTCATGGAGTTGAGACCCATGTTCTACAAGGTGACGGTGATGCTGGAAGGCTACAACAAAGCCTTCGGCTACGACGACGCCGACTACGAGAACGTGATGGATGTCTACCGGCGCTTCTGCCTGGGAGAGATAGGGACGGCCTTTGCCAACAAGTCCACCTTCTCCCCCGACAGCGAAGACCTGGATGCCGCCATGGCCACCATTACCTCCATGGAAAGTTCCATTCCGGTGATCATCATGCGGGTAGGCCTGGGCATCGTGACCGGCGGCGCCTCGGAGATGGCCTTCGCGCCCATCTGCGCCCTGGCCGAAATGAAGGAATACGTGGACAAGGGCGGAGACAGCACCTTCGAAGCCTTTAAACAGAGCAGCTGGAATATTGTCAAGTGGGAACTGGGATTTGCCATCGGCGGCAAGGTCGTGTGGCCGGCCAGGTAGAAAAGATCAGCGTGGCCACCAAGAAGGCCGCCGAGAGCTCCCGCGTGAGCGAGGGCCTGTCATCGGCCTCCAAGAATTTCAACAGCGCCAAGACCGCGGAGAAGATATCCAAAGCTGCCACCAAGGCCAAGAAGGTGATCAAGAGCTCCAACGAGCTGGCCGATGACGCCATCCGCCAGGTGCGCAACAATCCATCGCTCTACACGCAGGAATCCCAGCTGGCCGAAGAAGCCGCCAAGGTGGCCCGCCAGGACGGACAGAAGCTGTTGGACGAATTCAAGCGCGTGATGAACAATCCCACTGCCACCAAGGAAGAGATGCGCAAAGCCACCCTGGCCCTGCAGGGCAACAAGACCGCCCAGAACCTCCTTCGCAACCAGCCGTCGGATATGCTCCGGGCCAACTTCAACGCCCAGATGCAGAGTATGGGTGCCACGGGCAACGCCGGGGACGACCTGCGCCTGGGTCGCAAGATCGGCGCCGACCGCGACGTCACCTACCAGTTCAAGGGCCACGACGGCAAGTGGTACGATCTCAATGAAAACCTTATGGGAGATACCTATGCCGAGGTTTTCAACGAGATGCAGTACAAGTTCGTCCCCAAAGACCACAAGGAACTCATGAAGACCCTCAAGAAGGCCGACCAGGCCGTGGTGAACGGAAGACTGGGTTTGGAATCCTATGGCGACGACCTGGGCCGTATCATCGACCCCGCCCGCCAGGCGGAAAAACTGGGCGACCCCGAGCGCATCGCCAAGACCTACATCCACAAGTGCAAGGAGTGGATGGATCAGGGCAAGGAGGCGCACAAGCAGGCCCAGATGCTCTTCGAAAGCGGTATGAAGGAAGACGCCCTGCGCGTGCTGGG
>CACYHF010000060.1 GCA_902774155.1 uncultured Bacteroidia bacterium
AAGGGAATGGGCGGCTGGGAGAGCGCCTGCCGGTACCGCTCCGTATTCCAGATGAGCAGCGAGGAAGGGTCTTCGCGCTCTTCCAGAATGAGCAGGACATCGTCCAGCGTACGCACGCCGAAGACCTGTATCCGGGTGAAATCGGCCGCCTCCAGGGCACTTTCCTCCGGCAGGATACAGCCCCGGAAACCCATTTCCATCGCCAGCTCCACCATAGGCAGGGCGCCGCTTACGGGGCGCACGCTACCGTCCAGGCCCAACTCCCCCATAATCAGGTACTTGCCCAGCGCCGGCATGGGCCGCTGCTCCGAAGCAGCAATGATGCCCAGCGCGATGGGGATATCGTAGCCGCTCCCCTGCTTGTGCAGATCGGCCGGGGCCAGATTGATCACTATTTTTTTACCAGGAATATGGAAGCCTTTGGCCTGCAGGGCCGTGACCGTACGCAAAAGGCTTTCCTTGACGGCGGCATCCGCGAGCCCAACCAAATGGACTCCGATTCCCAGCGTTATGTTCACCTCGATGATGACAGGAACAGCGTGGATGCCGATGCACTTGGCGCCATGAATATACACCAGCATAACTCAATAGATTTGGACGGAGGTGAAATAGCCGTTGAACTGCAGGGCTTGTACTTCCCGGTCCCGGATGAGCAGGTGCTTTTGCCCGTCCGGACTACTGAGCGCCAGGCCCAGTACCCCCTTCCTGAGCAGGATGCAACGGGACGAAGGTAGCCGATAACGGTCCGACGTAAACGTTATGCCCGCCTTGTCCAAATAGGCCGCCCGAACCAGTCCGTCCGTATTTTCTACCAGATATGCCAGGTGCTCCCCGTCCGTTACCATATCGCGGATGGGCTGGTTGTCCGTAACGATGAACGGAACTTCGGAAGGGGTCCGCAGCCAGTAAGAATACTCTTTGCCGCCGAGAATGCCCGTGCTGTATCCTTTCAGGAGTATTCGCCCGTTCACCGTGGTCAGTTTCCAGTAATGGGGCACCTCCGTGGCGGACAGTTCCACGGCCTGGTAGGTTTCGTCCTTTACCAGGCAGAAGGTGTTCCGGATGCTGCTGCGCAGTTCGCTCCGGTACACAATCCCGTTATGGACCCGGATGTCATAAATGGCGTCTGCGCTGCCGGCCGGCAGTGTTTTATACACCTGATCTTCCTGCATCACCCGGTATTCCCAAAGCAGTTCCTCCCCTTTCCACAACGGGATGCCATAGGTATAATATACGCCGGAGGTGTCCTGTGAGAAGGCGCCGCCCTCCCATTCATTGTCTTCCGGGCCGCCCAGGATGGTTCCCGTGGGGGCGCTGAAACGTTCTTCCCCGTTCACGCGGAAACTGAAGCCTTCCTTGCCCTGACGCTGGCCCAAGGTATAAAGCTTGCCTTTCACCTCCAGAAAGCCCCGGAACAGTTCATCGCCCGGGTAGCGGAAACGCTCCTCACCGTCGCGTGAGATCACCACTTCCGTTCCGTCGCAGGTGTCCGTCCAAAGATGCCCGTTCAAAAGACGGTGGCGCTCCGGCTCCGGATGGCCCGAAACGGGTACCCGCAGCACTTCCTCTCCGTTTTTGAACAGAACCACCTGGGCCGGTTCGCCCTCGCCGAAGCAAAGGGCCGTAGCATAGAAGTCCGGTGGCGGCTCCGGCGCATCCGGGTCCAATATGCCGATACTGTCCCGGCGCGATCCGTTCCCGGAAGGTTCCGAGCGGGGCGGGGTTTCGAAAAGGGGTTTCTGGCAGGACAGCACAAGGGCCGACAAAAGAAAAATACGAATCAACTTACACATAGCTCACGGTTTTTGTGAGCGGCAAGGTCGCAATAGAAGCGCAAAAAACCTACAATCGTAAAAAAGATTGTGTTGTTTCAGGTGATTTTTCGCTGTTTCTTACGATTTTAGCGTGTATATTTGCAGTATGATCGGCTATCCCAACGTAAAAATCAATCTGGGCCTGCACGTGGTGCGGCGGCGCCCGGACGGCTACCACGACCTGGAAACCCTCTTCGTCCCCTACTCCGGCATCACCGACTGCCTGGAAGTGATCACCGGCGACGACTACAGCCGTACCCTGGCCGGCCTCAAGGAGCGTTACGGCACCCTGGCGCAGGCGGTTTCCCCGGATGGCAAGCTCATGATCAGCATCGCCCGGAAAGAAGGCGTTGACTGGGACCCGCTCCAGGACCTCACCGCCCGTGCCTATATGCTTTTGGCGGCCGATTACAAGCTGCCGCCCATGAAGATTTTCCTGGAAAAACGCGCGCCGGTGGGAGCCGGACTGGGAGGAGGATCGGCCGATGCCGCCTGGGCCTTACGCCTGATGGCGGAGCTGGCGGGCCTGGATTTGTCCGACGAAGTCCTGGCCGCCTATGCCGCCCGCCTGGGCAGCGACTGCGCCTTTTTCGTGTACAATACGCCTATGCTGGGAACGGGCCGCGGCGAAGTGCTGGAACCTTATGAGTTAGACCTGAGCCCTTATCGGTTGGAGGTGGTGATTCCGGAGGGCATCAGCGTTTCCACGGCCGATGCCTACCGCGGCATTATCCCCCACCTTCCGAAAAAAACGCTGCAGGAAGTGCTTCAACAGCCGGTTTCCACCTGGAAAACAACGCTCAAAAATGACTTTGAACCTACGGTGTTCGCGAAGTATCCGGCGCTGGCGGACTATAAGGAGCAGCTATACGCACGCGGAGCGCTGTACGCAGCCATGAGCGGCAGCGGATCGGCCCTATTCGGCCTGTTTCCTAAAGATTAATCATGAACAAGTTCCCCCTGATATATGCCCTCACCGGCGTTGCTGCCACGGCCGCTTCCTGCGGACAGCAGGAACAGCCGAAAGGCCCGCTGAACGTGGTGTACATCATGTGCGACGACCATTCCTACCAGACCATCAGCGCCTATGACCGGCGCTTTATGGAGACGCCCAACATAGACCGCCTGGCCACGGAAGGCGCCCGTTTCACCAACAGCTTCGTGGCCAATTCGCTCAGCGGCCCGTCCCGCGCCTGCCTGCTCACGGGCAAGCACAGCCACAAGAACGGCTTCACCAACAACGAACACGGCATCTTCGACGGCAGCCAGCAAACCCTTCCAAAACTGCTGCAGGCCGGCGGCTACCAGACGGCCATGGTGGGCAAATGGCACCTGGTGAGCGATCCCACAGGTTTCGACTACTGGGACATCCTCACCGGCCAGGGCGACTACTACAACCCCGTCTTCATCCGGAACGGGGAACAGGTGGTGCGCGAGGGCTACAGCACCGACATCACCACCGACGTGGCGTTGGAGTGGCTGGACGGCCGGAAGGCCGATCGGCCCTTCTGTCTGTTCCTGCATTACAAGGCCCCGCACCGCAGCTGGATGCCGGACGCGCAGGACCTGGGCGCCTTTGACCAGGTGACTTTTCCCCTGCCGGAAACTTTTTACGACGACTACGCCACCCGCCAGGCCGCCGCCCTGCAGGAGATGAGCATCGTGCAGGATATGAACGTGGTCTATGACCTCAAGATGGCCGATAAGGAAGGGGAAATCCACACGCCGGACCAGCCCTGGCTGGAGAACTACGGGCGGGACCTCTATCGCCGCGACCTGCCGCCGGGCGCCCTTGTGCCCGGGCGCATGAATGCGGCGCAGCAAGGGGCCTGGGATGCCTATTACGACCCCATCATCGCCCGCTTCAAGGAAGAGAAGCTGGAGGGAGAGACCCTGGCCGAATGGAAGTACCAGCGCTATATGCGCGACTACTGCAGCGTAATCCGTTCCGTGGACCGCAATGTGGGGCGGGTGTATCAATATCTGAAAGATAGCGAATTACTGGACAACACCGTCATAATCTATACCTCCGACCAGGGCTTCTATATGGGCGAACACGGCTATTTTGACAAACGCTTTATGTACGAGGAAAGCTTCCGGACGCCTCTTCTGGTGCGCGTGCCCGGGAAGAAGAAAGGCGTGGACGTGGAGGGTTTTGTCCAGAATATCGACTACGCCCCCACCATCCTGGCGCTGGCCGGCTTGCCCGTTCCGGAGGATATCCAGGGTGAGAGTTTCCTACCGCTGCTGAACGGAAAAACGCCCAAAGACTGGCGTAAAAGCCTGTATTACCACTACTATGAGTATCCCGCCGAGCATTCCGTCCGCCGCCATTACGGCGTACGTACGGAGCGCTATTCGCTCATGCATTTCTACAACGATATAGATGAGTGGGAACTCTTCGACCTCCAGGAAGACCCCCTGCAGCTGCACAACCTGTACGGTGAGCCGGGCCGGGAAGCATTGACAGCAGAATTGAAGAAGGAACTGGAGCGCCTGCAAATCCTTTACGACGACCCCATCCGATGAAAAGGAGCGCACTCACACCTTTGCTGCTGGCTGCCGGAGCGCTGGCTTGTACCCAGGAGAAGCCCAACGTGGTCCTCTTCGTGGTGGACGACAATACCCGTTGAATCACCGGTACCACACGCCCAATATGGAGCGTTTGTCGGAGCAGGGCATCCGTTTTTCGCAGTTTTATGCCCAGAGCGTGAGTTCTCCTTCGCGCTGCTCGCTGCTCACGGGCCAGGATGCGGCCCGTCACGGCACCACCAACTGGATCCGGAGTGAATTCAACAACCGCGACGATTACGGTCCGTACAACTGGAACTGGCAGGGACTGCGGCGCGAAGATTACCTCCTTCCCCGCCTTATGCAGGACGCCGGATACCGGACCATCCATGTGGGCAAGGCCCACCTGGGTCCTATCGGCAGTGAAGCTGAATGGCCCGACAGCCTGGGCTTTGACATCAATATTGCCGGTTCTTCCATCGGCGAACCCGGCAGCTATCTGGGGGAAAATGGATATGGCCTGTTACGTGGCACCCGTTCCCGCGCTGTTCCCGGCCTGGAGAAGTACCACGGCACCGACACTTTCCTAACCGAAGCCCTTACGCTGGAGGCGCTGGAAGCGGCCGGACAGGCTGTCGACGAGGATCGGCCTTTCTTTCTATACCTTTCACATTATGCCGTCCACAACCCTTTTGAGGTGGACAAGCGTTTTGCCGGGAACTACCAGGCGGACAGCCTGGAAAACCGCGAAGCCCTGGGTTACGCCACCCTGGTGGAGGGCATGGACAAGTCCCTGGGCGATTTGTTGGATTTTCTTGAAAAGAAAGGGGTGGCCGATAAAACCCTCATCATCTTTCTGGGCGACAACGGGGGAGACGCGCCCATCGGCCCTGCCCGAGGGTGGGCTTCTTCGGCCCCTCTTCGAGGCAAGAAAGGAGCTGAATTCGAAGGCGGTGTCCGGGTTCCGTGCATAGTGGCCTGGGCCAGGCCTGCGCGCAACAAGTGGCAGCGGAAGTTTCCGGTGGCCCGCGGCGCCGTGTCCCCACAGGTGGGAACCATTATGGACATCTATCCCACACTGGCGCATTTTACGGGAATGCAAGTGCCTGGGAATCACCCGGTAGACGGACAGGATCTGTCCCGGCTGCTCGCCGGAAAGCCCGACCCTCAGCGGGAAGACGTGTTCCTGTGCCACTTCCCGCACGAACACCGCGGCAGTTATTATACCACCTGGCGCAACGGTCCCTGGAAGCTCATCTATTACTATCATCCGGAAAATCCGGAGAACCCCGAGTGTGTGCTGTACAATCTGGAAAAGGATCCCTTTGAGACCACCGATGTGCTGGAGGAAAACAAGGAAACAGCCCGCCGTCTGCTGCGGGAAATGATCGCGCGCCTGGCCAGTGAGAACGCCGCCTATCCGGTGGATGCCCAGGGGCGCGCCCTTCTTCCGAAGGTAGATTTGTTCTGAATGGACTGATTACAGGCTTCTCACGGCCGATTCAATTTCCTCCGCACGGCCTTCCGGAATCACGGGAGAAAGGAAGGAGAGCATCTGCAGGGTCTTGGCTTCTTTTTCCGGAATGCCCCGGGAGCGCATATAGAAGAGTTCGTCTTCGTTAAGCTGGCCCACGGTGGCGCCGTGGGAGCACTTCACGTCATCGGCATAGATTTCCAACTGCGGGCGGGTTTCCACCCGGGCTTGGTCCGTGAGCACGATGTTGTGGTTTTCCTGGTAGGCCTCCGTCTGCTGGGCGTCCGGCGCCACCACGATGATGCCGTGGAACTGCACCTGCGCCGTACCGCCGGCAATGCCCTTGATGGTCTGGGTGCTGTGGCAACCCGGCGCACGGTGGTGCATGAGGATGTGGAAGTTCACCTTCTCATCGGCCCCACAGAGGTACAGGGCTTTGATATGAGCCTCCGCTCCCGGGCCGATCAAGTCTATGCTCACGTCAATGTCACGCGACTCACCCGGCAACACCACGAACTGCAGGTTCAGGACCTCGCCCGCCTGCACCTGGTATTGCCCTGCCGGAGGAGCGATATACTTACCGTGTCCCATGGCTAGAACTGGTCAAAACCCCTGGCCTCGATGGCGTCGATAAGTTCCCGTCCGCCGGTTTTCACCAGGCGGCCGTCCTTGAGCACGTGCACCACATCCGGCTGCACGTATTCCAGCAGCTTATGGTAGTGCGTGATGATGATGGCGCTCCTTTCCGGGCTGCGGAGGGTGTTCACGCCATCGGCCACGATCTTGAGGGCATCCACGTCCAGACCGCTGTCGGTTTCGTCCAGGATGGACAATTCGGGCTCCAGCAGGGCCATCTGGAAAATCTCGTTGCGCTTTTTCTCGCCGCCGGAGAAGCCCACGTTCACTTCCCGCTTGGCAAATTCCGGCTTCATCTGCACCAGGGCCATCTTTTCCTTCATCAGTTTCAGGAAATCGCCGGTCTTGAATTCCGGCAGTCCGTGGGCCTTGCGCTTGGCGTTCACGGCCGCCTTCATAAAGGCCGTGATGGTGACGCCGGGAATCTCGATGGGGTACTGGAAACTGAGGAACAGTCCCGCCCAGGCGCGCTCTTCCGGCGTCATGGCCAGCAGGTCCCGACCCTGGAACAGGATGCTGCCTTCCGTTACTTCGTAGCCGGGTTTTCCGGTGAGAACGGCAGCCAGGGTGCTCTTGCCCGCCCCGTTGGGGCCCATGACGGCGTGCACTTCGCCGGGGCCGATGGTCAAATCAATCCCCTTCAGGATTTCCTTGTCGCCGATTCTGGCGTGAAGGTTATTAATCTCCAGAAACATCCATTTTCGTTTTAACCTTCAAAGATACGAATTATTAGCGAAACGTCAACTTTCTTCCCGCCACTGGGCCGGAGTCTTTCCGGTTATTTTCAAGAAGTTGCGATGAAAAGAGGCGCTGCTGAAAAATCCTGATCGCTCGCCGATATCCTGGATTTTCAGCTCTGGATGAGACACCAGCAACTCTTGGGCATAACGCACCCGGTATTCATTGACGAAATCAGTGAAGGATTTACCGGTATTCTGGTTGATGCAGGCCGAAATGTATTTTTGGTTGGAAGCCATGCGCGCCGCCACATCATCAATCCGAAGGCCTTTCTTAAGGAACAACTGCTCTGTTTCCATCAAATCCCGCAGGTGCTGCATACGCTTCTCGTCCGGCTCCGGATTGGATTCTTCCTGTACAGCTTTTTTACGCGTGAACAGCCACATTAGCCCTCCTGTGGCAACGACAAACAGAAGCAGAAGCCACATCCAGGCCATACCGCCCGAACCGGGAAACGGGCCGTCAAAAGGATAGTAGGCCATGACGGTGGAGTAGGGCTCGTAATTGTTCCCGGGCCGACCGCCGATCAGCAGCACGCGACCGTCGTCCAGCAGCACAGTAGCAGGGCCGTCCAGCGTAAAAAACGGACCGGGATACTGAGCATGATACAGGCACAGGGAGGCTTCTCCTCCGGAGAGCGCATCATGATAGTCAATGCGACAGATATAAAGGCCACCGTCGGCATCACAGCCCAATAGCAGGGCGGCTTCCCGGTAGCGGTGCACCAGCAACTGTTCACTCCACTGGATGGGATTCGCGGGATTGCCGGAAGGAATGTCCCAACGCGTGGGCAAAAGGGACAGTTCCCCTTCCCTTACCAGCATTAGGGCCGTCTGGCCTGCTTTGTTCTGGACAGCCAGGAGATAGCCGGTGCTGTCTATGGCGCAGCCCTCAGGCGTCCAGTTGCTGCTACAAGTATGGATGGGTTTCCAGCTTTCCAGCAAGGGGTGCAAGAAGCAGCCTTCACGATGCAAGAATTCCATCTTAACGGTATCCAGCGCTTCCCAGTGATTTCCCACGGCGCTTAAAAGAAGCACATCGTCGTCACCGGTCCGGAAGAGAAAAGGCAGCATCCGCTGCTCCTTCATGGGGCGGGATTCCAATGGACCTTCCTGGGGCCGATAGACTTCCACGACGTCCGTCGCCAGGCAGTTGCCGGCAATGACTACCGTCCCATCCGATAGGGAGATGCCCCGGGCATGGGAACGCTTCTGCTCCATAATGGGCAGCGGGGAAAAAGATCGCGTGGTGCTGTCGTAAACTTCGGCCACGTAGCTCTGGCCGATGCCCAGGTACTGGTCGAAGCCGCCGGCCATCATCCATCGGCCGTCCCGCAGACGCACGCGGAAGCCGCAGTCGTGCGCATAGAGGGGCTGCAGGGGGTGCCATCGGCCGCCGCGGTAGTATTCGGCGCTCACCGTGGGAACGAACCCCGTAGTGTGTCCTCCCACCACCACGATATCTCCTCCGGATACAAAAGCCATGTGGTGCGAACGGGGCACCAGCAGGTCCTTCATCCGCCGTGACGGCAATTCCTTCAACAGGCTGTCGGGCAAAGCCGATGCCCCGGTGGCCATGCACCAGAGCAGGGCTGCCAGAAAACAAATATGCCTGAGGGAGGGCTTCACCTTACAAAGATAATAAAACTACAGTTTTCCCTGGTCCTTCAGCATCCTCAAGGCCGGATAGGTAGGAAGGCTGCTGGGATCCATGGTGATTTCCAACAGGTTGCCTTCGGTGTCATACCGAGCCAGCACCACGCCCTGGGTCTTGAGCTTGCCGCTGGGGCCGGCCATGTACCAGAAATACATTTTGTATTCATAACATGCCACGTCGTACCCCACCTCGGCAAAAAGGTCGTCCACCTTGGCGATTTCGGCCTCATACTCGGCCTTAACGGATCCCGAGGCCTTGGCGGCCTGCTCTTCCAGCCCCTGCCGGTAGGAGTAGAGGTCGTTTACGTACTTGTACTCTTTTTCTACGCCCATATAGTCGAACTTGTAGCTGTCCGGATTGGCGATGTGAGCCTTGGCGTAGGCCTCCATTTCGGCTTGGACAGGACTGGGACTCTCGCAGGAGAAAACCAGCGCCAGGGCCATTAGGGTAAATAACAATTTTTTCATACGCTTAAAGGTTTATAATACTTTGTTTACATCCAACACCGCCTGACCGCATTCTTCCACCACGGCCTCCAAAGTGGTATTGAACTGGTTCTTCAGAATGATCCGGGCTTCTTCCAGGGAGATGGGAATGGCGCCTTTGGGCGGCGGAGAGGCAATGCAATCCAGGATGCGGATCTTGGTCATAAGCTTCGTATAATCCAGCTTGGCACCCTTGGCGGCGGCCGCTTCGATGCGGGGCACCAGGATGCGCTTGAACTGCTTTACGTTCTGGCGCACACCTTCTTCAATGAGGGCGTCGCCGTAGCCCAGCACGCGCAGGGCGTCTTCCTTCATACCGCTTTCGAAGAGCATCTGGGCCTGCTTGTGCGCCTCCTTGCCCTGATCCATCCACTCCTTGCACTTG
>CACYHF010000061.1 GCA_902774155.1 uncultured Bacteroidia bacterium
CGCCCTGCCGCAGAGCCCCCAGACCTTCAAGCAGCTCCTGATGGTGGCCGGCTATGACCGCTACTTCCAGATTGTCCGCTGCTTCCGCGACGAAGACCTCCGCGCAGACCGTCAGCCCGAATTCACCCAGATAGACTGCGAAATGTCCTTCGTGGAGCAGGAAGATGTGCTGAACACCTTCGAAGGCATGATGCGCACCCTGTTCAAGAACGTGCTGGACGTGGAAATCCCCAACCCGCTGCCGCGTATGACCTGGTACCACGCCATGGACAACTACGGCTCCGACAAACCGGACGTCCGTTTCGGCATGACCATCCACGAAATCACCGACGCCGCCAAGGGCAAAGGCTTCAGCGTGCTGGACGATGCCGCCTACATCGGCGCCATCTGCGTTCCCGGTGCGGCCGATTACACCCGCAAGCAAATTGACGAACTCACCGAATGGGTCAAACGCCCGCAGGTGGGCGCCAAGGGCCTCATCTACGTAAAAGTGAATACCGACGGCACGTTCAAGAGTTCCATCGACAAGTTCTACGGGGCCGATGACCTGGCCAAGATGGCCGCTGTGGCCGAAGCCAAGCCCGGAGACCTGATGCTCGTTATGAGCGGTCCCAACAAGCGCAAGGTCCAGACCATGCTGGGCGTGCTGCGCCTGGAAATGGGCGGCCGCCTGGGCCTGCGCAACCCCCAGGAGTTCGCTCCTCTGTGGATCGTGGATTTCCCGCTCCTGGAATGGGACGACGAAACCCAGCGCTTCTACGCTATGCACCATCCTTTCACCGCCCCCAAGCCGGAGCACGAAGAGTGGTTCTACTCCAATAAGAAAGAAGACCTGGAACGCGTCTGCGCCAATGCCTATGACTTCGTCCTCAACGGCAACGAACTGGGCGGCGGTTCCATCCGTATCCACAACGCCGATATGCAAAAGCGTATGTTCGAGGTCCTGGGTATCGGCCCGGAAGAAGCCGAATACAAGTTCGGATTCATCATCAACGCCTTCAAGTTCGGCGCCCCGCCGCACGGGGGTCTCGCCTTCGGCTTCGACCGCGTCTGTGCCCTTATGGGCGGTCAGGACACCATCCGCGACTACATTGCCTTCCCCAAGAACAACCAGGGTCGCGACGTTATGATCGACTCCCCGTCCGAAATTGACCAGACCCAGCTTGACGAGCTTCAGATAGCCCTGAATCCCAAGGCCGAATGATCTCCCGCCACGCAGACTATGACCTTTCCAGCCGGAACACCTTCCGGATGAGGGTGCGGTGCGCGCTCTTGGTGGAACTCACGGAAGAGTCCGATCTCCCGGCCCTGGACTGGGCCTCCCTGCCCCAGCCCGTGATGGTCATGGGAGGCGGCTCCAACCTCCTCTTCACCCGCGACTTCCCCGGCACCATCCTGCATGTGAGTATCGGTGGCTTGGGAGAAACCTGCGGCGCCGGCGTGGTGTTCGATGACTTTTGCGCGTGGGCGGCTGCCGAGGGCCTTTGGGGCCCGGAGAACCTGTCGCTCATTCCCGGCGAAGTGGGGGCATCGGCCGTGCAGAACATCGGCGCCTATGGCGTGGAGGCCAAGGATATCATTGCCGAAATCCGCGCCTGGGACCGCCAGGAAGGCTGTTTCGTGCAGATTAACCCGGCCCATTGTGCCTACGGTTACCGCACCTCGAAATTCAAGACCGAGTGGAAAGGCCGTTATATCATTACGGCCGTCACCTACCGCCTGAGTACGGAACCCCATCCCAAACTGGACTACGGCGGCGTCCGCAAGGCCCTTCCGGATGCCCCGCTTACGCCGCAGTTAATCCGCGACACCATCATCGATATCCGTCGAAAGAAACTCCCGGACCCGGAGGAAATCGGGAGTGCGGGCAGTTTCTTCTGCAATCCGGTGATAAGCAAGGAACACTTTGAGCAGATAGTCAAAACCGCAAAAGAAGAAAATGGCCCGGACTATGAGGTCCCGCATTATGTTGTAGGAGACTTGATCAAAGTACCCGCGGCCTGGATGATTGACCAGTGCGGCTTCAAAGGTGCTACAAACGGCGGCGCGCAGGTGTATCAGAACCAGCCCCTGGTCATAGTCAATGCCACCGGCAGTGCAACGCCGGAAGACATAATCGGCCTGGAACAACAGATTATTGATACCATTGCCGGCAAGTACGGCATCACCCTTCATCCCGAAGTAGAGCATGTCTAAATTTATCATCGAAGGCGGACATAAACTGTCCGGAACCATTACCCCGCAGGGGGCCAAGAACGAAGCCCTGGAAGTCATCAGCGCCGTGTTATTGACCAGCGAGCCGGTGACCATCAGCAACGTCCCGGAGATCCTGGACGTGAAGAACCTCATCGCGCTGCTGCAGGATATGGGCGTGAAGGTATCGCGCCAGGCCAAAGGCGTGTATACTTTCCAGGCCGATGCCGTGGACACCGCCTACATCGATACCGAAGAGTTCGTGGCCAAGTGCGCCAAGCTCCGCGGCTCCGTGATGGTGGTGGGTCCGCTGCTAACCCGCTTCGGCGGGGCCTGGTTCGCCAAGCCGGGCGGCGATAAAATCGGCCGCCGCCGCGTGGACACCCACCTGGACGGGATGGTGAAACTGGGCGCGCAGATGGACTATGACGCCAAGCGCCGGGCCTTCCACCTCACGCAGGAAGACCGTCTGGTGGGCCGGTATATGCTCCTGGATGAAGCTTCCGTGACGGGTACCGCCAACATCGTGATGGCCGCTGTGCTGGCCAAAGGCACCACCACCATCTACAACGCCGCCTGCGAACCCTATTTGCAGCAGCTTTGCAAGATGCTCAACCGGATGGGCGCCTTCATCGACGGCGTGGGCTCCAACCTGTTGCGCGTGCACGGGGTGGAATCCCTGCACGGCACCACGCACCGCATCCTGCCGGATATGATTGAGGTAGGCTCCTTTATCGGCATGGCCGCCATCTGCCAGAGCAGCATCACCATCAAAAACGTCTCTTATTACGACCTGGGCATCATTCCGGACGCCTTCCGCCGCCTGGGTATCAAGCTGGAGCAGCGAGGCGACGATATCTACGTCCCTGCGCAGGACAGTTATGAAATCGACTCCTTCCTGGACGGTTCCATCATGACCCTGGCCGATGCTCCCTGGCCCGGCCTCACGCCGGACCTCCTGTCCGTGATGCTGGTGGTGGCAACCCAGTGCAAGGGGAGCGTGCTCATTCACCAGAAGATGTTCGAGAGCCGTCTGTTCTTCGTGGACCGCCTCATCGATATGGGTGCGCAGATCATCCTGTGCGACCCGCACCGTGCGGTGGTAATCGGCCACGATCACCGGATTACCCTGAAGGCCTCGCGGCTGGTGTCGCCCGATATCCGTGCCGGTATCGCTATGCTGCTGGCGGCTATGAGTGCCCGCGGCACCTCCACCATCGACAACATCGAGCAGATTGACCGCGGTTACGAAGACATCGAAGGCCGCCTGAACGCCCTCGGGGCGCATATTACCAGGGCCTGACATGGACTATACCAAGTTTTTTTCGGCCGATGTGCCCTCCTTCCTGCGTTCGCCGGTCCGGGAAATCTTCCGGAAGGTGGACCTGAACGCCATCTGCTCTTTCGCGGGCGGCTACCCTGCGGCGGTCACCTTCCCGATGGCCGAAATCCCCGGCCTGGCCGCCAAGGTCTTGGAAAAATACGGCACCCGCGCCCTGCAGTACGGCGCCACCCAAGGCGTGCCCGAACTGCGCGAAGTCCTGGCCCGGCGCTATGGCGTACCGGTTTCGCAGGTGCAGATCACCACGTCCTCTCAGCAGGGCATTGACGTCTGCTCGCGCGTTTTCCTGGACCCCGGAGACATCGTCCTGGCCAACAATCCCGTCTACCTGGGCGCCCTGCAGTCCTTCAAAGCCTACCGGGCACAGGTGATGGGCATCCGACCCTATTTGGACCAGGTCCAAGGTTCTTTTGGACCAGGTCCAAAGTTCATCTATGTGATTCCGGATTTTAACAATCCTTCCGGGGAAACCATGACGTTGGAGGAGCGGCAGGAGATTGTCAGGCTGGCGCGGGAGCTGGATTGCCTCATTGTGGAGGACAGCCCGTACCGGGAGTTGCGGTACAGCGGGGAACCGCTGCCCACCATTCGGGAAATGGCGCCGGAGCGGACGCTGCATCTGGGCAGTTTCTCCAAGATTTTTGCTCCGGGATTCCGTCTGGGATGGATCATCGGCCCGGAACCGCTGCTGGAACAGATTTATGTTTGCAAACAGTGCCTGGACCTTTGTCCGCCGGTGCTGGACCAGTATATGGCCTGCGAATTTATGGCTTCCGGTATGCTGGACGCCAACCTGGCCAAAACCATTGTGGAATACCGTCGGCGCCGGGATTTGATGGTGTCGCTGCTGGAGAAATATATGCCGGAGGGGGTCAGTTGGACGTATCCGGAAGGGGGCCTTTTCCTCTGGCTCACGCTGCCGGAAGGGATTGATACCGTGGCCCTGTACGACCGCGCGTTATCGGCCGGCGTGGCCTATGTGGCCGGCTCCTTCTTCTACACCGATGGCAGCCATCGCAACACCATGCGCATGAACTTCTCCTTCATCGACGAAGCCAAGATGGAGCCCGGCATCCGCCTCCTGGCCTCGCTAGTGAGAGAAGCGGTATGTTATTATAATCTTCTCGTTCGAAAAATGAACGAGGAACATATAGGAAAGAATTGAATGACAGAGAATTACGTGTCACGGATGTTTAAGTTTTCCGGTGCGGGGAACGATTTTGTGGTGCTGGATGGCCGAAAAGGGGGGATGGAGCTCTTCCGGGAGGCGGCCCGCATAGGCGAACTGTGCCGGGAGCACCATACGGACGGACTGATGATCCTGACGGAAGGCAAGGGCACGGATTTCACGATGGAGTTCTACAACCCCGATGGCTCCGGTGGTATGATGTGCGGCAACGGAGGGCGCTGCATCGTGGCCTTTGCCGATTATCTCGGCATCCTTCCGGCCGACGGCCACACCTACCGCTTCCTGGCCCCCGATGGCCTGCACGAAGCCGTCATTTTGGAGGGAACTGCCTCCGGGGGAACTCCGTTCGCTCCGCTCTCTCCGGCCCCTCCCATTGTATCCTGCGTCCCCTTCGGGAACTTGTCTCCAACGGGCCCCTCCCCCTGCCCTAGTCCGGGGGTGGACAAGTCCCCCGGAGGGTCCGGTTGAAGATGATTGATGTCAAAGGAATCACGCCGGTCAAGGGCGGGTATTTCCTGAATACGGGCACCCGGCATTTCGTGAAGTTGGTGGACAGTGTGGAGACGCTGGATATGGAGGCCGATGCCAAACCGCTGCGCTGGGACCCGGCCTTCCAGCCGGAAGGCACCAATGTGAATTTCGTGGCAGTCCGGGCCGATGGCCTGCACGTACGCACGTTCGAGAAAGGTGTGGAGGGCGAAACCCTCGCCTGCGGCACCGGCCTCACGGCATCGGCCCTTGCCGCTTATCATGCCGGCATTGCCGGAACGGAGCAGGCGGGGAGAGTGTCCTATCGTCTGCAATGCCGCCGGGGAGACTGGCTGCAGGTGGATTTCCAGGCGCATCCGGACAGCCGGTTCACGGATGTTTATCTCACCGGACCGGCCGAACTGGTAAGAATAATTTTTATATCTTTGTGAAAAAGTAATTGATTATGGATAAGTTACGCATAAAAGGCTGTGGTACGGCGCTACTCACTCCTTTCCGCGGCGGCGAGGTGGATTACACGTCTTATGCCGCAACGGTGGATTGGCAGGTTACCACCGGCGTGGATTTTCTGGTGCCGCTGGGCACTACCGCCGAAACCCCCACCCTCACGGAGTCGGAGAAACTCCAGCTTTTGGAAGTGACGCTTCAGCACGCCGACGGACATCCCGTACTGGCCGGTGTGGGTAGCAATTCTTTGAACGGAACCCTGGCCAATATGCGTCTGCTCCAGGATGCCGATGCCTTCCTGGTGGTGGTTCCCTTCTACAACAAGCCGCCACAAAGAGGCATGTTCCAATACTTTAAAGCAGTGGCCCAGGCCACGGACAAGCCCATCGTGCTGTACAATGTGCCGGGTCGCACCAGCTCCAACATAGAGCCCGATACCGTGCTGGCCCTGGCCCGCGAGGTGCCCAATATCATCGGCATTAAAGAGGCATCCGGCAACGTGGCACAGATCAAAGCCATCCTGGACGCCCGTCCGGAAGGTTTTTCCGTGTTCAGCGGCAACGACGACCAAACCTGCGAACTTATGCAGCTGGGAGCCGATGGCGTCATTTCGGTTGCTTCCAACGTGTTCCCTTCGGCTATGGTGGACTTCGTGCACGCGCTGCAGGAGGGCAAATTCCAGGAGGCCGAAAAGATGCACCAGCGTCTGCTGCCTCTGTTCAAGGCCCTCTTCGTGGAACCCAGTCCCATTCCTGCCAAGGCCGCCATGGCCCAGCTGGGCCTTATGGACAACAGCCTCCGCCTGCCGCTGGTTCCGGCCACAGCCGCCACGGAAGAACTGCTGAAACAAACCCTTAAAGAATTGTTCTAATGGACATTACCCTGCAAGAATTCAACCAAGTGCTGGACGCCCTGGAGCGGGGCGAGCTCCGTGTAGCCCAAAAAGTGAACGGCGTCTGGGAAGTGAACCGCAAAGTGAAGGAAATCATTCTGGCCGGTTTCAAGCTGGGTGCCGTGAAAGACATGTCCCAGGGACAGTTCTCCTTCTTCGACAAGGATACGTTCCCGGTGCGGGAGTTTAAGGCGGCCGATGGCGTCCGCATCGTCCCCGGCGGCACATCCATCCGCCGCGGTGCGTACCTGGCGCCCGGCAGCATCGTGATGCCGCCCGCCTACGTGAATGTGGGCGCCTGGGTGGGCGAGGGCACTATGGTGGACAGCCACGTGACCATCGGCTCCTGCGCCCAGGTCGGCCGAAATATCCATATATCGGCCTCCACGCAGATTGGCGGCGTGCTGGAACCGGCGGGCGCTTTGCCCACCATCATTGAGGACGGCGCTTTTGTGGGAGGAAATTGCGGCATCTATGAAGGAACCATCGTGCAGGAAGGCGCCGTGATTGCTTCCGGCGTGATCATCACCTCCTCCACGGCCATCTTCGATGCCACCACCGGCGAGTTTATCCGCCGCAATGCCGACGGACGCGTGGTGGTCCCTCGGAACGCCGTGGTGGTGAGCGGCTCCAAGCCCATCATTCGCGACGGCAAGCCCCTGGAGAGCGGCGTGCACCTTTATTGCCCCGTAATTGTGAAGTACCGCGACGCCAAAACCGCCGGCAGCGTCCACCTGGAGGACCTGCTTCGCTAACCCGTGGCAGCTAAGAGCTTGACAATTAGTGAGTTACCGTGAAGTCCTCGTTCGGTTTTTGAACGAGGAACACATTGGAAACAAATGAGAATCAATAAGTTATGTGTCACAAAAATTTTATGGGTTTGATGCTGCTGCTGGCCGTGGCTTGCAGCGGGCCTGCGGTAGAGTGGTCGGAAGGAGAAGTACAGGCCGATAAACGCGCCCATCACAGCCTGGTGCTGAAAAACGTGCCGGGCGGCTCGCGCGTCTGGTTCCAGGTGCTGTACGACAACTGTGAAGTGGTGCAACCGGAAGGGCTCTCCATCCAGCATTATCAGGGTACATCCTGCTACGTGGACATCCCGGCCGATGCCCCCAAAACGCTGAACATCGTGTATGCCGACAGGCCGCTGCCCCGCCATTCCTGGGCTCCGGAGGGCTTCGTGCTCCAGCAAAAAGGCAA
>CACYHF010000062.1 GCA_902774155.1 uncultured Bacteroidia bacterium
ACGAAATCGTCCTGGTAAATATTGCCCTGGCTGTAGGCGCCGCGGATGCTGGTGCAGCCGGAGATGGCCCCGTCCACCCGGACGGAAGCGATGCTCAGGCCCGCCTGGCAGGAGAACAGATGGTCCCGCACCTTTCCCTCCCAGGGGCCCAGGAAGCCTTCGCAGCCAAAACTGGCGTGGATGCGGCCCTCTTGGCGGCAGGCCACAATAAACTGCATAAGTTCGCGAGTTTGCTCAGGGGTCAATTGCAGCTCCCGGTCCGTGGCGGCGCGGCCCACCGGAAACACGGTGAAGATGCGCCAGGCCTTTACGCCGGCCTCCACCAGATAATCCCGGATGGCGGGCAGCTGGGGGAAATTCTTCTGGGTAACGCAAGTTACCACGTCAAAGCCCATAGATGGCATTTGTGCCAGCGTGCGGATGGCTACATCGGCCCTTTGGAAGGAGCCGGGGATGCCGCGCATCCAGTCGTGCTCCGCCGCCAGGCCGTCCAGGCTCACTGTGACGGTACGGAGCCCGGCGGCACGCAGTTCCGTTATTTTTTCGGGGGCAAGGAAATAGCCGTTGGAGACCATCCCCCAAGGGAAACCCAGCTCCGTGATGCGCGCGCCGCATTGCGCCAAGTCCTTGCGCATCAAGGGTTCTCCGCCGGAAAGGATAACCAGGATGTCTTTGGGGTCATAGGCCGATTTTACGCGCCGGAGCACCTTCTCAAAGTCTTCGAAGGGCATGTCGGGCTGGAGGGCCGATGACGTGCAGTCGCTCCCGCAGTGGCGGCAGTGCAGATTACAGCGGAGGGTACATTCCCAGAACAATTGCCGGAGCGGATGCACCCGGGCTTCCGTCTTGAGCAGACGGCTATGGAAATCCAGGGAAAGGCGCTGTCGGAGCGACGGGAAAGCCGACATTATTCTTGTGCGCCCGCCTCCTCAGGTGCCTGATCCGGTGCCGAGGGATCTTCCACTTCCGGGAGTCCCACCGCCTTTTCATCCAGGCGGATCTGGTCCAGGCCATGGTCTGCGGGATCCGGCGGCATGGCTGGTCCATAACAGGCCGTGAACACGTTCAGGCCCAGCAGAAGGCATAAAATCCGTAGAATGGCTTTCTTCATAACAAGCGGCTTAACCTTACAAATATAAGCAAATTTTCGTATCTTTGTCTCCTTATTGCAGAAAACGTTTTTTACCATGGCATACGCAGAGTTTAACGAGCAGGAGCTCGGACGCAGAGAATCTTTGAACAAATTACGGGAACTGGGCATCAATCCGTACCCGGCACCCCTGTACCCGGTGAACACCACCACGGTGGAGATTGCCCAAGGCTATAAGCCGGAGGAAGGTAATTTCCAGGACGTGTGCATCGCCGGCCGCATCATGAGCCGCCGCATTATGGGCGCCGCCTCCTTTATGGAACTGCAGGACCCCGCTGGCCGCATCCAGGTGTACGTGAAGCGTGACGAAATCTGCCCCGGGGAAGACAAGACCTTGTACAATACCGTGTTCAAGAAGCTGCTGGATATCGGCGACTTCGTGGGCATCAAGGGCTTCGCTTTCTTCACCCAGACGGGCCAGCTTTCCGTCCACGCCAAAGAGCTCACGGTGCTGTCCAAGTCCCTGCGCGTGCTGCCCATCGTGAAAACGGATGCCGATGGCACCGTGCACGACAGCTTCGAGGATCCGGAGCTCCGTTATCGGCAGCGCTATGTGGACCTGGTGGTGAATCCGCAGGTGAAGGACACCTTCGTGAAGCGCACGCAGATTATCAACTGCATGCGCCAGTGCTTCAACGAAGCCGGCTGCCTGGAAGTGGAAACCCCCATCCTGCAGCCCATTCCGGGCGGCGCAACGGCCCGTCCGTTCATCACGCACCACAACGCCCTGGATGTGGACATGTACATGCGCATTGCCAATGAGCTGTACCTCAAGCGTCTGATTGTGGGTGGCTTCGCCGGCGTGTACGAGTTCGCCAAGAACTTCCGCAATGAGGGCATGGACAAGACCCACAATCCGGAGTTCACCTGCGTAGAGATGTACATCGCCTACAAAGACTATATCTGGATGATGGAATTCACGGAGAAGATGCTTCAGCGGGTGGCCGAAACCACCGGCGGCGTGGTGAAGACCATCGGCGGCAATGAAATATCCTTTGCCGGTCCTTTCCGCCGCCTGCGCATCCTGGACGCCATTAAGGAGTATGCTGGCGTAGATGTGAAGGGTATGAACGAAGAGCAGCTTCGCGCCGTTTGCAAGCAGCTGAACGTGGAAGTATCCCCGGAAATGGGCGTGGGCAAGCTCATCGACGCCATCTTCGGCGAATACTGCGAGAAGAACCTCATCCAGCCCACTTTCATCATCGACTATCCGGTGGAGATGTCACCGCTCACCAAGCGCTGCCGCTACGACGACACCCTTACGGAGCGCTTCGAACTCTTCGTGAACGGTAAGGAACTGGCCAACGCCTACTCGGAACTGAACGACCCTGTGGACCAGCTGGAGCGCTTCGAGGAGCAGGCCGCCCTCAAGAGCAAAGGCGACGACGAAGCCATGTACGTGGACTACGACTTCGTCCGCGCCCTGGAATACGGTATGCCGCCCACCAGCGGTATCGGCATCGGTATCGACCGTCTCACCATGTTCATGACCGGCGCCGAAAGCATCCAGGATGTCCTCTTCTTCCCCATGATGCGTCCGGAGAAGTTCTAATTCGAAGGGGCTTCTTTTCCCAAACCGTCGCTTCGCGACCCCTCCCTAAAGGGCCCCTCCCTCTTATGTAGCCGAGGGTGGCACAGGTTTGGGAAAAGAACCCCTTCGAAAGAATCAAGATATGCGAAAGGAAACCATTACATCGGGCCAGAATCCGAAGATTAAGCAGTTGTTGCTGTTGCAGGAGAAATCCAAAGCGCGGCGGGAGCAGGGCCTGTTTGTGGTGGAAGGCCGAAGAGAACTGGAACACTGCCTGTCAGCCGGCTACACCGTCCGGACGCTTTTCATCTGTCCAGAAATAGCAGATAGCTTAACGGATGCAATACCCTCTGCAGCAGATCTTTTGGTAATAGAGATTCCGGAGCAGTTGTACCGGAAGGTGGCTTACCGGGAGGGAACGGAGGGAATAATTGCTGAGGTGGAGTATAAGTCGTTGAAGTTGTTGGACTTACAGTTGCCGGAGAACCCTTTGGTAATGGTGCTGGAGCGTGTGGAGAAACCCGGGAACCTGGGGGCGGTGCTGCGTAGCGCCGATGCTGCCGGAGCCGATGCCGTGCTTATCTGCGATCCGCTCACGGACCTGTACAATCCCAATCTGATCCGGGCTTCCATCGGGGCGGTGTTCACCGTGCCCACGGTGGCCTGCACATCGGAAGAAGCCATCGCTTTTCTGCAGGCAAAAGGCATCCAAATCCTGACGGCCCAACTGCAGGATTCCTCCCTGTATTATGACGTGGATATGCGCCGGGGTATGGCCCTGGTGATGGGCACCGAAGCCACCGGGCTCACGGAACAGTGGCGGCAGGCGGCATCGGCCCATATCCGCATCCCCATGCTGGGCCGGCTGGACAGCCTGAACGTGTCCGTATCGGCTGCTATCCTCCTCTTCGAAGCCGTCCGTCAGCGGCAATAATCCGCAGGGACGGGCACCGCGTTTATTACAACGCCCTCATTATCAGCATATTGCAAAACGTGCAGTTCCCGACCCTCCTCAAAAACAGGGGGTCGGGAACCGATCAAAACGCAACAGTCTGAATATTAGGAACTTACCGCTTGTGCCAAAGCCCGGCGCAAGCTCGGCCGCCATCCTCTTCGAAGCCGTCCGCCAGCGGCAGGGCTAGTGGACGGCAGGTCGTCTCTGGTATCCATGTCAATGTCCTCCACGCAGGACGCGAGGAGGAACACAGACATCAATACCCCAATACTACCTAAAACTTTTTTATTTGGCATGATATTCAAACACCCGGAAAGTATGGCTCCCGCTGTTATCCTTATAATACGGGGTCCTGTTGGAGGAGGCAGAAACATCTTCTACCCTTAGCTGAAGATTATTTGCATCGACGCTAATGACTTCATAACAATAATAAGCACCCCCATAACAATAATAAGCACCCCCATATCTTACCCACATAAGATAATTATGGGAGTAGAGCCATTCTCCGTCAACTCCATCCCCGAAACGTACAGTATGGTCATTTTGAAAATAACACTCCTCCTTGGCCCAATCCACCGTTTTAGAATCCTGTAAAACACCATCGTGGTATTTTTCATATCTCGCGCCATAAAGGACCCAGTCTTTGTTGCAGAACAGAGACTCGTTGAACTTGTTCTTCTGAGACAGGTTGATAAGGGATGAACAGGTTTGGAATTCTCCCAATTCCGGATCAGGTGTTGGCGCTTTGTTACAAGATCCTAAAACTGACACAAAGACGGCAAATGCCAAAAGCACATTTTTCTTCATAGCTTGAATTGTGATCGATTGTTTGATATTCTTTTCTGAAAACCTGGCGTTCAAACAAGCCCGGAACTCGTATTAGGTAGATGCGAAATAATGAAACACTGTTGCAATATTTGAGGTTTTTTTTCTTTCTGCACGACTACTTTGTCCCACCCCAAGCCAGCAATAATGTCTAATGGTGTGTTGTGAGCTTACTCCGCTAACAAGGTTCTCCACACAAACACTGATACTTGTCCCTGCATTTTGTGCCGATACTACAATTTCCGAAGTGGTGCAATCGTAATACGCATGCAGGTGAACAACGTAAGGAGACTTCGGACCCGTAGAAGGGTTGTACCCCGCCTTTTTTTCGATGACTATCAGAATCTGGCTCGGATCATCGGGAGGCGTTTGACCTCTGAGAAAGGGAGAAGCTATGCCCGAGAACATAGCATCAAAGCTAACATTATAATCTTTTTCATAATACTTGAGTTTTTGTATGGCAAAGGTAAAAAGAAGAAGTCAAGTTATTCTCTTTTTAAGCGTTAATTCTTTGATGTACAAAATGTTAAAAATCAATTATTTAATATTTGTCCGCGTTAATTATGACTTATCGCGTTTCAGGATTACCCGTTTTTTCGTAATTTTACCAATGTAGTCGGTTAGGGTGCTAAATCTATCCGGCAGTTCTTTATGAGACAATTATCTATACTTTGTTTAGTCGTTGGTGTTGGCCTCCTGATCTCAGCATGGGAGGTGGTGGAAAAGGAACCGCAAAAGGTTATAGACATGTTGGATACCTGCAGTTTCTCGCGCCCATCCTTGCGTGCTCAACGGGCCTGGCTGTTGAGCCGGGCCTACGACAAATGCGAGGTAAACGTTGCTGACGATTCCCTAATCATGCAGGCGGTTAAGTATTATAAGCGCACGCACAACCAGACGATGTATCTTCGTTCCCTTTACTGCCTGGGAAGGGTTCAGCTGAATGCCGGAGACACTTATAACGCCATGATGAGCTTCGAGCAAACCGCTGATTTGGCCCGAAAACGGAACGATTGGTTCTGGCTGGGACTCAGTTCCCGCAATCTGGCAGATATCTATAACAATGCATATTGCATTGGCAAAGCGGTTCAAAGTCAGGAAGAAGCCGTAAATGCCTTTTCGCAAAGTGGTGATAGTCTGTATTTAGTATATGCACAAGTGGGGCTAGCTAGAGCCTACCACGATTATGGAGAGACGGCAGCTCGTGACAGCCTGCTGTCCTCTATGTTTAAACTACCCCTCAAAGATTCTCTTCTTGTGGGGGAAATACACGAGACACAGGCTAGAGCCTTTTACTTCCGCCGCTATCCTTTATATGAGGAAGCCTACCAGCATTACATGTTGTGTCCCCGTGAGATTCTGGATGTTTCCGACTGGTGCAACCTGCTTGTCATCCTTTCCGGAATGGGAAAAGCCCAGGATCACTATACCCTTTCCCTGCTCAACCAAATCAGCAGGATTGCCAGTAATTCAGATGATTGGTTCATAAACACGCCGGAGACTATAAAACCGCGTTGTCCTCCTTTGAAAAGGTCGTAGCCTACCAGGATTCGCTGACACGGGAGAAAATACAACAATCCCTTTTCTTGACGCAAAAAGAGTATTTCAAACTAAAAAGCGAGAAAGAACGGAATCTGCGGCAAACGATCACAGTCTTTTCCATTCTGGGAACCCTACTCCTTCTTTCCTTCATTCTCTTACTTATACAACGTATCCGGCAAAAGCGAAAACAGGTAGAGGTGGCCCTGTCTCAGATTGAGGAAATTCAAGGGAAATATGACCGCTTGTCACAAGACTCTTTTCAGAAAGAAATCGACACGCTATCCCAACTGGCCGTAGAGTATTATGAGAGTGGAGACAAGCGTCAACGGCAAGTCATTATTGCCCATTTTAACAACAAATTGGAAGCTTTCCGTGATTTCAACGCAGAACTCACTTTTCTTGAAAAGGATATAAACATATACCGGAATCAGGCCATGGAGCACTTCAGGGAAGAGTTTCCCGGCCTGAGCAAGCACACCTATAAAATGGCCATTGTCTTTTTTGCCGGGCTTCCCAATTCACTCATCGGCCTGCTTATGAACAAGACTACACCCACCGTCCGCACAGAGCGTTCGCTCTTGCGGAAAAAGATAGCCGATTCCACGGCCCCGCACAAAGACGATTATCTTAAGCTTTTGGACAGCTACCAACGTGAAAACAAGGCCCGGTCTTGTTGACCCACATTAGTCCCGGTATCTTCGTAGATAACGACGATGAAATCCAGGATATCCCTCACTGGGGAATTGATTTATCCTGCAGTTTAATCGCAATGTCATCTACACCACATATTCTCACTCTGCCCACACATATGTCGTGCCTCTCCCGTTCCCTCTCTGTGCCAGCCATCCGGCATCAAGCATTTTGGCGATAATGGTACGTGTCTGTTTTGGAGTATAAAGATCCTTCAACTGTTCGATAATTAAGGAGGATGCCGCGGATCCGGTTCGCTTTATTGCGTAGTATACCAAGCGAATGGTATCCGCCCCAAACATTTCGGCCCTACCGTGATAGGCATACGAGAAGTAGGTGTTTCCAAGCGTGTAACGGAAATAATCGTCTTCGCAGATTGCCCCGGTTTCCAACAATCTGGATAAACTATTCATGAATAAGCTATCCACGTTGCCTTTATTTATATAATAGAGATTCAATAACTCAAAAGCATTGAGTTCAAAATCCCAATCATGCAAGAAGATATAGAGCCGGGGATTCTCAATTACGGCCTTAATCCTGAGAGATACCTGATAATCGTCCGATTCACCATAATCTGGCAAAGGTTTACCTTCGGCCACGCAATTTCGGAACATAATATCGGCTCCCTGTCCGGACCGCTCAATGAGCCCCGTCTTTTCTATCGTCTCTGCAATAAGACGATTGCGTGGAGCACTATTAACGGTCAGTATGTTCCCTATGTTGACACCGAAGGGGAACCCTCCCGGGTTGGTGATTTCAAAACTGTCCGGGTATATCTTAATCAGAACATCTCCCGGCATTTGGAAACTCCTGTGAACGCACGCATTCAAAATGGCTTCCCGAATGGTTTCTTCGTTAAAGCCCGGAACATCCAAAATACGAGGCATATCGTTAACATGGAGTAAAGGATTACTTGCAGGATGGCTGATATATTCCCAGATTTCATCCACGGCCCGGATTAGCGGATAGCGGAATTCTTTTCTGGCAGTATAACGGTCCAGAGAACGATTGTTCCGATATTCAACAACCACATTGTCTTGTGGAAGATTGCGTTCAATGGCGGAAGTCTTGCCGATGAGGATAAGAGCCGCGAAGGTGATTCTGTTTTCAGGTGTCATCAGGTTTAAATCTGACAGCATTTGCTCTAAAGGAACCGTCAGGATATCAGCTTTCTTCCGTTTATCATAAATCAATTGACGCAGTTTGGCAATAGCATCATTATCCAAGTCCTCAAGACTCAAACCTTCACAAGTCTTGGCCGAAAAATCCGGATCCTGCTCTTGAATGACAGACAGATACTCTGCGTCATCCATTTCACGCAGACTTTCCCCCGTCCGCATCAAAGGGACCCCCTCAAAACGAAGAGCTTTACCGACAGGACGTGAAGGTGCTGTTATCACAAGGACACGCTTACCGTTCTCAAAAAGGACTTCTGTGCGAATACGTATGTAGAGCCGTTTATAGATTTCATCAACAAGCTGCCCTTCTTCATCCTGCGCAAAATCGCTGCCAACAACTGTGTGCGGGTACTTATCAGCCATTCCTAACACCAGTCGACCACCTCGCTCGTTGGCCAATGCAACGACATATCCAAGGACACAATGCCGACGATCTTTAGCTTCTTTCCTCTCTCCCCCGGCAAACGGAAAATTGTGCTTGGCCTCTTTAAACTCAATGTGATCCTCTCGCTCTCTAAGTTTCTGTAATTCTACAATTGTGCTCATCTCATTTCAGTTTTCGCAAAGATAAACAATATTGGGCAGAAAACAAAAATCAATACAATAAAAAAGAATCAATTTTGAGCTAAATCATTGTATATCAATGGGCAGAAAATAGCAAACAAACTCAGACAAAGACGCAAGGATTCTCATCCACCTTATAGAGCAGCACGTCCTTGTTTTCATAAGGTATTCCGTCCGGCGAGACGCTCACATTATCCTTCGTCATGCGCTGGAAGTCACCGATGCGCAGGCAGATGGCGCATTGACTGGAAAAGTGAAAACAAGGCCCGATCTTGTTAGCGATATCAAGACAAGCGATCTTGTAGATGGTTACATGCGAATGCCGTAATTCGGGCTGCGTATTACCCAGAATTGACGGTACGGGCATTGCGTTTCTCGTAACAGGCTTATTATCAATACGTTGCAAAATTCTCGGTTCCCGACCCTCCTCAAAAATAGGGGGGTGGGAACTGAATAAAAACATAACAGCCTGAATACTAGAAACTTACCGCTTGTGCCAAAGCCCGGCACAAGCTCGGCCGCCTACTCCAGTGCAATTTGGAACGTCTGGGCGCTCCCGTCCGTCAGCGGCAATAATCCGCTCGTCTGGAAAATGCCTTCCCGCGTTGGAAAAACGCGGGATTTTTTGTATCATTGTATGATTTAAGGAACTAAAACCAATTCAGATATGAAACGAATCCTCATCGCAGTTTTGGCAGTGCTGGCCCTGGCCTCCTGCAACAAGAAAGTCCAGTATCATCCGGAGTGGACCTATGACTCCGTGGTGTACGAAGTAAACATCCGTCAGTTCTCGCCGGAAGGCACCTTCAAGGGCGTGGAGGCGCAGCTGCCCCGCCTGAAAGACCTGGGTGTGGACGTGCTCTGGCTTATGCCAATGTATGAAATCGGCACCGAAGGCCGCAAGGGTACGCTGGGTTCCTATTATGCCATTTCCGACTACAAGAAAGTGAATCCGGAGTTCGGCACGATGGAAGACTTCGAGCAGCTCCTGAGCGCCGCCCATGCCATGGGCTTCAAGGTCATCCTGGACTGGGTGGCCAACCAGACCGCCCCCGACCATATCTGGATGACGGAAAAGCCGGCCGATTTCTATGAGCGTGACGCCGAAGGCAATGCCATCTGGGAGTATGACTGGACCGATACCCGCAGCCTGAACTACGAAAACCAGGAAGTGTGGTGGGCCCAGGACGACGCTATGCGTTTCTGGCTGGAA
>CACYHF010000063.1 GCA_902774155.1 uncultured Bacteroidia bacterium
ACAGCGGCAGCAGGCCTTCATCGGCCGGCAGCCAGCGGACATCGTGCAGGGATGCGTAATCCAGCCAGCGGGCGGCTTCGTGCTCGTTCAGATGCAGGGATCCGGAGCGGAGGGAGCATTCGTAACAGCGAAGGACCAGATGGAATCGGGGATAGTCCCATTCAATAGTCTGCAGGAAGCGGTCCACGCCGATTTCCGTATCCAGTTCTTCGCGGATTTCGCGCACCAGTGCCTGTTCAGGAGTCTCGCCCGCTTCTACCTTTCCGCCCGGCCATTCCCAGTAATCTTTCCATTCGCCATAGCCCCGCTGGGTGGCAAATAATTGACCTCCCTTGCGGATAATGGCAGCCACTACTTCTATGTTGGGATATCCTGTCATATTAATGACAAAGTTAAGGATTCTTTGTATTTTTGCACTATAAGTTTACCCATATGAAGGAAAAGATTGCTATTCCCGGTCCTAACGGAACCCTTAACGCGCTGTTGCAGCTACCCGCTGCCGGCTATGCCGGTCCGGTGACCATCCTCATGCATGGATTCATGGCCAACCTGAAAATGAATCCCATCAAATCCATCGCGGCCGCCTTGGAGAAGGAAGGGGTGGCCACCCTTCGCTTCGATTTCAACGGCCACGGCAAGTCCGGGGGCCGTTTCCAGGACATGACCGTGGGAAAGGAACTCTCCGATGCCCGGGCGGTCCTGGACTACGTAAAAAAACGTTTTCCGGGACAGAAAACAGCCTTGCTGGGCCACTCCCAGGGCGGAGTGGTGGCCGGCATGACAGCCGGGGAGTTCAAGGAAGACGTGGCTGCCCTGGTGCAGCTCTCTCCCGCTGCGGTATTGAAAGACGATGCCCTGAACGGCGTGCTGATGGGCAAACATTACGATCCCGCCAATCCGCCGGAAACGCTCCGGCTCCTCTTCCACCGTGTCGGGCGCGGACTCTTCCTGGATGCGCAGAAACTTCCCATCTATGAGGTGTCCAGCCGGTATGATGGTCCGGTGCTGCTCATTCACGGGAAAAAGGACAGGATTGTCCCCTATTCCTATTCGGAGAGATACCATGCCCTCTATCCGCAGAGCGAACTGGTCCTTCTGGAGAAGGAGGGCCACCTGCTGTCCAAGTGCAGGAAAGAGGTGGTGGCGCGCTGCGTGGAATTTCTGAAAAAGAACCTCCGCTAAAGGGGATCCACATCCAGGACGATGTGACCGGAATACCTGTGCGTTTTCTCGAATTCATTCACGGTGAGCAGCAACTGGTGCTTGCTGGCCCGCAGATTCTTATCACGCGGGAGCATAATCCGGATTTGCCGGAGATGGCTGTCTTCCAGACGGCCGGCCAGCGGAGCGTAAGGGCCGACCAACGGCAGGCTAAGGCTCCGGGCCAGTTCGGCGGCCATATACGACACGCGTTTCTCCATCTTGTCCCGCAGGTTCACGTGAATGAGGCGTGTGTAGGGCGGCAGGCCGAACTGCTGCCGTTCTGCGAGGATGCGGCCGGTGGGGTCTCCACCGCTGGCAAGCTCTGAGAACACCGGATGGTGCGGCTGGCGGGTCTGGATCACGAAGCGGGAGCAGCGGCTGCGGAACTGTTCCAGTACCTGGAGGGTGCGTTCATCGGCCCGGAAATCCTGCCGGGCCAGGATATTGTCGGCGGCCAGGACGGCCACCAGGCCCAGGGCGTCGTGTTCGAAAGCCTTGGCCACGTAGGCGCTGCCCACCAGGATATCGGAGCCGATAACGGCCTCGGGGAAATACTCCGCCAGTTCCGTTTCGATTTGCCGCGCCTCCAGGCTGGCGCGCGGAGGTCCCAGGAGCAGCACCTGCTCCCCGGCCTCAAGGCTTTCCTTCATACAGGCGAGCAGCTTCAGGGAGAAGGAGCCCACCATGCCGTTTTTTCGGCGCTCGGCCACGGTGTCTATGATAAGTAAATCGGCCTCCTTCCCAGAATGGAAGCGTTCCTTTAGGTCAATCTTGACAAACTTCCCTGTTTCAGCGTTATACAGAGATTCCAAAGAAGGCGTTGCACTGCCCAGCAAAACTGCTGCATCATGTGTTAATCCCAGCATGATGGAGGCTTCCCGGGCATGGTAGCGGGGCGCCGGAGAATCCTGTTTGAAGGAGCTGTCGTGCTCTTCATCTACAATGATCAGACCCAAGTTCCGATGCGGTAAAAACAGCGCGCTCCGAGTGCCCAGCACCAGGTACTTTTCTCCTACCCGGATGGCCGTGGACACCTGAGCCCTTCTGGCCGGCGTCTGGGCGCTGTGATACACCAGCACCTCCGGGAATACGGCGGCAACGCGTTCTTCCAGCTGACGGGAAAGGGCGATCTCCGGCACCAGGAAAAGAACGCTGCGGCCACGCTGCAGCACTTCCTGGGCCAGTTTCAGATAAATCTCCGTTTTACCGGCGCCGGTTACCCCGTGCAGCAGCACGGTTTTGTGGGAAGCGAATGCCTCCCTGGCCTTCTGTGCCGCCTCTTCCTGTAAAGAAGACAACTGGATATCGTGCGGCTCAATGGCAGGAATTTTCCGGGCCGATAAAGCCTTGGCGTCGCGTGCCAGGGCGGCCTTGTACGTGCACAGGTAATAATCGGCTACATCCCGCCAGAAGCGGATTTCCTTCAGGCCCACCGGCGGCAGGTCGGGCTCCCGACCCACGATGTACAGAATGCGGGGTTTCAGTTCATCGGCCGGCTTTCCATCCACGGCGGAAACCACGCCCACATAGCGTTTATTGGCGAATTCCACCTGGACGCGGTCTCCCACTGTCACCGACAGTTCTTCCGGTACCAGATAGTAGGGTTCCCACTCCAGGCGGAGTGGCAGGATCACCTGTATGAAACGCTCGTCTTCCATGTCTTCCGCGAAGATAGTGAATTTTTTGCGCTTTAGCGGAATAATCATTACTTTTGCATGATATACGTAACGCATATATGGGAAAGATTATTGCCATAGCCAACCAGAAAGGCGGCGTGGGTAAAACCACCACCGCCATCAACCTGGCAGCCTCTCTGGCCGTTCTGGAGAAGAACGTCCTGGTCATCGACGCAGACCCCCAGGCCAATACCACTTCCGGCCTGAACTTCGACCCGGAAAACAGCGACCACCGTACCCTGTACGAAATCCTCATCGGCAAACTGCAGGCAGAGGATGCTCTGGTTCAGACGGAACTGCCCAAGCTGCATATGATTCCCTCGCACATCAACCTGGTGGGCGCAGAGATCGAACTGCTGGAAGTGAAAGACCGTGAATCGGTGCTCAAGAACGCCCTGGCTCCCATCCGGGACAATTACGACTATATCCTCATAGACTGCTCTCCTTCCCTGGGACTCATCACCGTGAACTGCCTCACCGCCGCAGATTCCGTCATCATCCCCGTCCAGCCGGAATTCTTCGCGCTGGAAGGCCTGGCCAAGCTCATCCAGACCATCCGACTGGTGCAGAACGGCATCAATCCCAACCTGGCCATCGAAGGCTTTGTGGTAACCATGTTCGACGGCCGCACTAAGGTCCACAACCAGGTGCTGAACCAGCTGCGGGAGCATTTCCAGGATATGGTTTTCCAAACGGTGATCCAGCGCAGCATCCGCCTGAGCGAAGCTCCGTCCTACGGAAAGCCCATCATCCTGTACGACGTAATGAACAACGGCACGTCCAATTACATGAACCTGGCAAAAGAAGTCCTGGACAAGAACGAAGATACCTATGGCAAATAAACCGCAATACGGCCTCGGAAAAGGGCTGGGAGCCCTCCTGGGAGGCGAAGACCTGTCACAACTGCGCAAGCCGGTGGGCTACATCAACAAAGCTGTAGTCTCTACGGAAGGCAAACCGCAGGACACCTCGGATGTGCTGCGCATCCCCGTGGAAATGATCGAGCCCAACCCCTATCAGCCCCGTATGAGCTTCGACAACGAGGCCCTGCGGGAACTGGCCGATTCCATCCGCACCTTCGGCCTGATCCAACCCATCACCGTTCGTCGCAAGGGCGATGGCAAGTATCAGATCATCAGCGGTGAACGCCGTTACCGTGCCTCCATTATGGCGGGGATGGATATGATTCCCGCCTATATCCGCGACGCTTCCGAACAAGGCATGCTGGAAATGGCCATCGTGGAGAACATCCAGCGCGAGAACCTGGACCCCATCGAGGTGGCCATGAGTTATCAGCGCCTGATGGAGGAATGCCGTCTTACACAGGAACAGATGGCCGATCGGGTGGGCAAAAAGCGCGCTTCCGTGGCCAACCAGCTGCGCCTGCTGAAACTGCCCGCCAAGGTGCAGCACGATTTGAAAGTGGGCCTCCTTAGTGTAGGTCACGCCAAGGTGCTGCTGGGCATAGAAGATCCCGCCGTGCAGGAAATGCTGTGCGACCTCATCGTGAAGAACGGTCTTTCCGTCCGGCAGCTGGAAGAAAAGATCAAGAGCCTGGACAAGCAGCCCACGGCCAAGGCCAAGACGTCCACCACCCCGCAGGAACTTCCGCCGCTGTATTATCGGCTGCTGGACAGTATCGGCCCCTATGTTGGGGAGAACAGCCTTTCCCTGCGCCGTGGCAATGACGGGAAGGGCACCCTTACCATCCGTTTCGAATCCGACCAGCAAGTGGAATCATTTTTGAAGGCGCTGGGACAAAGATGACTTGGCGCAGGCTCATAGTTCTTCTAGCCGGATTGGTGTTGTGCTGGCCGCTGGGAGCCCAATACAGGGACGACCAGTTCAAGCGCGACGCCTTTAGCCAGACCTATGCCGACTCTACGGACAAAGCGTCTGCGGATTCTTCGCAGCTGTTCAGTTTCAGAGAGTATTTCGGCGGCCTGGCCGGCAGGAACAAAGCCTCGCTCAAGACCCTCACCATCGGATCGGCCGTCCTGGTGGGCGGTAACCAGATTTACAACCGGCAGTACTGGAAACTGCCCATCATCTACGGTGGAATCGGCGCCGGTATTTACGGCGGTATCCGTTTCAACCAACTGTACAAAAGCACGGAGGAAACCAAATACAGGACGTTCAGCACGCTCTCATACGTGGGGGCCGGCTTGTTCTATTGGGGCTCCTTAATGGACGGCGCCATTATGTTCAACGACGGCGGGAAAAAGCCCAATGCCGCCAAATCAACCGTCTATTCCATCCTGCTTCCCGGCCTGGGACAGATCTACAACGGCGAACTCTGGAAAGTGCCCATCTACTGGGGCCTGATGGCTGGAGCTACGCACTTCTTCCTGGAGAACCGCATGCAGTACCAGCGCTGGAGAGACATGTACAACCTGATCAATGATCCGGAAGTAGACGCCTCCGAGAAACCGCCGTGGAGTTCAGAAACGGCCAAATACTACCGCGACGTCTATCGCCGTTACCGGGACTATTCCGTCCTGGCTATGGCCATAGCCTATGTTCTCCAGATTATCGACGCCAACGTGTTCGCATATATGCAGGACTTCGAGGTGAACGACGATATCTCTATGCGCCTGTCCCCCACTGTCTTACCCACCTCTGCGCAATATGCCAGCCAGCCAGCCGTGGGAATGCGCGTGGGCTTTACCTTCTAGACAAGTATGAGAAAATTACTGCTCACAACCGCCGCCTGTCTCTTCCTGGCCAGTCCCCTCTGGGCCGATGTTCCCGTGAAGAAATCCCGTAAGCAACTGGAACGGGAGAATCAGGAGCTGTGGATGCGCGTGGAGCAGCTGCAGGCAGAGCTGGAGGTTTATCGGGCCGAAGCAGCCGAGCGCGCGGCCATCGAAGAGGAACTCTCCGGAGAGAACGAGAACAAGGTATCGGCCGCCCTGGAGGATTTCTCATCGGCCAGTACGGACACCCTGCTGGCCCGCTGGTATATGCACCGCAGCAGCCGTGTTCCCGGACGCGAACAGTACGATATGGATTCCGTGCATTTCACCACGGACGTGCCGGATTCCGTGCTGATGAAGCGCCTGACGGATATGAATTCTTTCATCTCGCTCCCCTACAACGAGACCGTCAAGAATTATATGATCCTGTATTCGGAGAAACTACCCCGCAAGATGGCCGAGATGATGGGCCTGTCGGAGTACTATTTCCCCCTGTTCGAGGAAACCTTCCGCCGCTATGATCTCCCGGAAGAACTCAAATACCTGTCCGTGATTGAAAGTGCCCTGAATCCCCGTGCTGAATCCCGCGTGGGCGCCGTGGGCCTCTGGCAGTTTATGTTCCGGACAGCCAAGAGCTATGGCCTCCGGATCGACTCCTACGTGGATGAACGGATGGATCCCCTGATGTCGGCCGATGCCGCCGCCCGTTACCTGCGCGATGCCTATCGCATCTTCCAGGACTGGCCGCTGGCCATCTCTTCCTACAACTGCGGGTCCGGCAACGTGAACAAGGCCATCAAGCGGGCCGGTGGCAAGAAGGATTTCTGGTCCATTTACGAGTATCTGCCGCGCGAAACCCGCGGGTATGTCCCGGCTATGGTGGGCGCTATGTACGCGTTCAATTATGCCAGTGAATATGGCCTGGAGGCCGATCCAATGGCCATTCCCAGCTACGTGGACACCCTTCACCTGCACCAGAACCTGCATTTCGCGCAGGTAAGTGAACTGTTGGGCATCCCCCTGGACGATCTCCGGGATCTGAATCCCCAGTACCACAAGGACATCGTTCCCGGTGCTTCCGGCGACGAAGTGCTGCGCCTGCCGTTCAACTATACCACCGCCTTCCTGGATGTGCAGGATTCCATCTATAATTACCGGAAGGAAGAACTCCTCACCGTTAAGGTGCAGGATGGTCGAGAAGTGGTCTCCGGACGTCCGGTTCCCACGGCCCGTCCTTCCGCCTCCGGCTCCGGACAGTGGACGTATTATACGGTGAAATCCGGCGACACCCTGGGCAAGATCGCCCGCAAATACCACTGTACGGTCAAGCAGCTGATGACCTGGAACAGCCTCAAGAACGACCGCATTTCCATTGGCCAGAAACTGAAGGTGGGCAAGAAGTAACGGCTACCAGTCACAGTGCAGCTGCAAGTTCAGACCGGGCGTAGGCGTCCGGTCTTTTCTTACCATCCAACTCCCTCGAAAATAAGCTTTTAGTGTTAGCCTCCGGAAGCGGTGCTTCCAAGAGCCGACCAGGGAAATCATCCCGCCGCGTCCGGAATAGGCCGGGATGGAAAAAGCACCTGGCGCGTCCCTTTCGTAGCAGTAGATGCGGTCGTCCCAGGCATCGATGATAAAGCCGGTGAGGCGCAGATAAACTGCGAATTTTTCCTCCTGCTTGTACCCGCCTTCCCAATAGTTCAGAAAGCCGAATTGCTGGCAGTGGACACCCTCCAGGCGGGTGGTGGCCAACCAGGGTCCTGACGCATAGCGAAGATCGGCCCGAAGGTCGGTCCTGGGGCGCTCATAATTCCTGTAGCGTTCTGTCAGGCGGAGCTCCAGGCTCCAGGCGGTAGCAAACTGCCACTGCCAGAGGGCATATCCCCGTACCTGGAGCCGGTCACGGGTGCCCGTTGAAGGGATGGGCAGAAGAGACGCGTCCAGCGTCAGGGATGCTTTGTGTTCAGGAACGCTATTGATATAGTTCGACGATTGGAAGGAAAGGCCGGTGGCCAGGGC
>CACYHF010000064.1 GCA_902774155.1 uncultured Bacteroidia bacterium
GTGCGCTTTGTGCTCGCACCGATGGGACTGGACATCCGCACCGACACCTTGTCCGTCAATGCATTGGCCGATGTGGGAAATAACCGCTACGACGTACCCCACCTGCATATCGGCGACGCTTCGCTTACGTTCGGGACGTTCACCCTGCCTTTTGAGGAAGTCCGGGGAGATGCGCTGGTGGACCTGAATACCGGCCTCATTCAGTCGGGCCGCTTATTCGCCCGCTCAGACGCGTTTGGAGCCCAGGCCAACCTGGCCGCCACCACCCTGAATCTGGAGACTATGCGCACAGACCTTACCGGCGATGTGGATTTTCGCGGCAACAAAGCTACGCTCAAAGGCTTCTACGACATTGACGACGAACTGTACGACATGCTGGTGGATCCCCACCGCGTGGAACTGAGCGGCGATCTTCACGCGAAAGGAAAAGGTATCGATATCAACTCCCCCGCCACAAAAATCAACCTGGACCTGCGCCTTGACAATGCCATTTACGACGATATCAATGTCTCCGGCCTGGCGCTGGACGCCTCCCTGCTGAACAAGACCCTTGCTGCAAACCTGCAGTTTGCGCACGCCGGGATACAGGATTTTGACATAGAAAAGCTGAAACTCAACTTTTCCACCGGGGACAATACCACGCTTCACCTTACCACGAAGGGACTTAGCGTAGATGCGGAGAGTCCTATGTACGTTCTCCAGCTGCTGGACCAAGTGACGCCCCTGACAAATGCCGTTACAGACTCTACGTTTATCCAGGCCATCACCTCCCTGCAGGACCTGACCAAGCTGGATACGCTAAGGCGGCTCATTCCGAACCTGCGGGCCGATATCAAACTGACCAAAGGCAGCCCCCTCCAACCCATCCTCGACCAGAACGAGTTGGATTTAACCGATTTAGCCTTATCGCTAACCTCCGATTCCCGGCAGTCGGACCTGGCCGTCAACGCGTCCATCCCCGATATCACCGCGGCATTGAACGTCATTATGACGGAAGGCAAAACCACCGCCGGGGTCACGGCCAATGCCAACATCAACAACGGCGTGATGAGCCTGGACAGCCTATGGACCGATGCTGCGTTTAAAATGGATCTGGAGCGCATTGGACGGACGCTCAGCGGAACGGGACAGCTGGCGCTGGACAACCTCCGGTACAAGGATATGGCCTTTGGAAACCGCACGGCCGATATATGGATTTCGCCGTCGGAACAGTATCAGAATGCCATAAAGGCCGACGTTCGCCTGGACGACATTCCGCTGGAAATTGTCAGCGGCATCGTCCAGCTGGACGACATCGACCTGAGCGGTATGGTCCGGGCCAATGCCATCGCAGACGGCCTGCCAGCCGATCTGCATTTGTCGGCCCAGGTACTGCCGCTGGGCACCAGCGTATGGTACAAGCCCTACGACGTAAAGCTGGCGCTATCCGAAACGCCCATCGTAATGAAGGACAACGATGTGGACTTCAACGATTTGCACATCATTGGCGCCGACAGTACCTATCTGGCCCTGAACGGCGGAATCAATCTCAACACGATGCTCCTGGATATCGTGCTATCCGCCGACAATTTCGTCCCCACACAGCTGCCGCCGGGTGGCCCCATTCCCGTCCACGGCTTCCTGGCCACCGATATTCACGGACGGGTGACGGGACCGCTGGACCATATCCTGGCCAACGTGGATGTCACGGTCCTGCCCACCACGGATATCACCTATCCCATCGATGAAAAGAACCTGGCGCAGGTGGAACCGCACGGTACCGTAAACGTACAGTACAACACGGCCGACAGCGAACTGAAGCTCTCCGGAAAGATCGATGTGGACAAAGGAACCGTCCGCTATTCGCCCAAACTCTATCCGATGATGCCCTTCAAAGTGGATCCGGAAAGCAATATTACATTTAACGGCCCGTTGGGCCGGACCATGGTGAACATCTCCGCCTCCCAGCAGGTGAAGGGCGATGTGCAGTCGGAGGGCGAAGATAGCCGCCGCGTGGTCTTCAATACGGGCGTGCGGGTGAAAGGAGAGCTGGATTCGCTGGGTCTCAACGCCGTCGGCTTTTTCCTGGAAGCGCCCGATGACGAGACCATCACCAACGAACTGGCCTCCCTGGACGAGGAAACCCGCGCCGGAATTGCGGCGGCCTTGCTGGCCACCGGTATGTATATGGGCGAAAGCAATGCAGCGGCACAAAAGAGCGGATATGCCCTGTCCAGCATCATCAACAGCCGGATTAATGCTGCCTTGGCCAATTCCAAGATGGGAAACTTCATCGATGTGGATATCAGCAGCGGACAAAAGGAACACGCAGCCGGCTCGTCGAACGACACGAACATCTCCATCAGTAAGTCCCTGTTCAAGGATCGCCTGCGCATCACGGTGGGCTCCGTCATCTCCGACAATCCGGAAGTCAATAAAGCCAACGGCCTGCTCAGCCAGTTATCCGCCGACTATAAGCTTACCCAGGCCGGTGATGTCTTCCTGCGGGCGTTCTCGAAGCGCGATTATGACAATATCTTTGAAGGCGATCTTACCAAGTCCGGCCTGGGCGTAGGGTATACCCGGCAATGGAAACGGGATGAGATTACGCACAAATTCATAGCCGATGCGGATATCACCTATCGTTCCAACAACAGTATCGGCCCCGACCTTACCCTCACGCATTCCACCCGGAATTTGTTGGGACACAAAGAGACCATCTCGGTCAAGGGCCAGGGGGCGTACTATTGGTCACTGCGCAACCGGCAGCCGGGAGACGCTCAAAGGACCAACACCTATAAGTTCGGCATTGACGCCGCGCTCACCTTCCCGTTTCTGCACTGGCCCGGTGACAACAAGCCCGAAGGCGACACGCGCTACCGGATAGGATACAAGAACGAGAACATCGCCGGTGGATACAGTGTCCATAAGCTCTCCGGAGGCTTCTCGTATTTCATCCGCCCGAAGGGCTTTGTTACACACGTCGTCACACCCTTCTCCCTTTCTTTGGTCAAGACAAAGATGGATACGTCCAACCTGGGGGATCAGGTAGAAGAGCATCCGGAACTCCTCAAAATGCTTGCCGGAGACGAGCTCGTTCCCTCCGCGGGCTATGGAATCACTTATAATGATTACCGCTCCCGCCGGCCGGTCAATACTATGCTTGATGTGGAAATAAAGGAAGCCGGCAACCTGACGAATGCCATCTATTGCGCTTTCGGGCGCAAGTGGGGGGAATTGGATAAAACCATCGGGAAGATCCCCTTCAACCAGTTTGTCAGGTGGACGTTCGAACTGTGGAACAAGTTCAACTTTACGGAACGGGTAAGCCTGGCAACGCGTCTTTACGCGGGTGCCAACAATCCGCTGGGAAACTCCAATTATGCGCCGCTTTCCGAAGCCTTCTATGCGGGTGGTCCCAACAGCCTGAGAGCGGCCGAACCCTATGCCTATGGGCCGGGTAATTTCCACAGCACCAAGTACAACCAGAGTTTCTTCCACGCCGGTGACGTCAAGCTCGAGGCCAATGCCGAACTGCGCTTCCCGCTGGTCTGGAAACTCAATGGTGCCGTTTTCGTGGATGCCGGTAACGTATGGAACTGGCATAACACCTCCGAAAGCCTCAGCAGCGAAGAATATGAGCTGTTTCTCGAGGCCTTCGGCATCCACGAGGACCTGAAAGACGGTATTATCAATAATCCGTATTTCGCCCAGCAGATAGCCCTGGGCACAGGTTTGGGAATCCGGCTGGACATTGAAGGGCTGGTGGTCCGCCTGGACCTGGGTGTGGGAATCCACGCACCTTACCAGACCTATAAGTATAACAAGGATTTCACCCCGGATTACACGCGGCCCATCACCACCTATTATAATATACCGTCCTTCCTGGATGCCGTGCGCCTTAATTTTGGCATCGGCTATCCGTTCTGATGAATATGGCACACCCGTTCCAGGATATGCTTTTGCTGGAAGATGCGGTCCGGATCAGCGGTCCGGCGGCCTTCAACATTATGCTCAAACCGGGCGGTTCGCTCTGTAACCTGGACTGCCATTACTGCTATTATCTGGACAAGGCCGATCTTTATGGCGGCCGGGAGCCCCGCATGACGGTGGAAATGCTGGAGAAGGTGGTTCGGGAGTATATATCGGCCAATGATGTGCCGGAAGTCCAGTTCAACTGGCACGGCGGAGAGCCGCTGGTGATGGGCCTGGATTTCTATCGCAAGGCCGTGGAATTCCAAAGGAAATACGCCGATGGAAAAACGGTCTTCAACACCCTCCAGACCAATGGAACGCTGCTGGACGCCGCCTGGGCCGATTTCTTCCGGGAAAACCACTTCCTGGTGGGGCTTTCCCTGGACGGGCCCAAGGACATTCACGACAAATACCGCAAAGACAAAGGCGGGCAGCCCACCTTCGACCGGGTGATGAACGGCCTCAGGATCCTCCGCTCCCGGGAAGTGGCTTTCAATACGCTTTCCACCGTGAACAAGGCCTCGGAAGGAAGGGGCCTGGAAGTGTACCAGTTCCTGAAGTCCGTAGGCAGCCAGTATATGCAGTTCCTGCCCGTGGTGGAGCATGTGCTGAACAGGAAAAGCGCCCGTCCCCATATCGTGGATCCGGCCACGGAAGGGGCTCAGCTGGCGTTTTGGTCGGTATCGGCAGGCGGTTTCGGCCGATTTATGTGCGACATCTTCGACTATTGGGTGCGCAACGACGTGGGGCAATTCTATGTGGGCCTTTTCGACGCCACACTGGCCAATTGGTGCGGCGTGCAGCCCGGCACCTGCGTCCACAGTCCCACCTGCGGCGGCAATTCCGTCCTGGAGCACAACGGCGACCTGTACCCCTGTGACCATTTCGTCTACCCCAAATACCGCCTGGGTAATATCGGCGAGGCTTCCCTCCGCAGCCTGATGGAATCGGCCGCACAAGTGCGCTTTGGCATTGATAAGCGCAATGCACTGCCCGTCAAGTGCTTCCGTTGCCAGTACCTGCATTTATGTAACGGCGAGTGTCCCAAGCACCGTTTCAACCGCACCGAATCCGGCGAAACCGGACTGAATGCCTTGTGCGAGGGCTACTACCATTTCTTCGAAATAAACTACAGGGAGTCGCCGAAATCTTCGCGGAACTTCTTCACCAGGTCTTCCTGCCAGTAGCCGATTTCTTCCATACGGCCGAAGAAGAAGCGGAGCACCTTGGGTTCATAGGTCCACTTGAGACCGCCGATGAGCTGGCGGTTGTCCCACAGCCATTTTACACGGTCGGCGCAGTATTTCACCTGTGAGAGGGTAAACACACGGCGCGGCATGGCCAGGCGCTGGAGTTCCAGTTCGGCGTAACGCTCGGAGCCGTCCGGTTCGCGCTGCTCACTCACCGTACCGCGTTCCATACCGCGGATACCGCCGGCAATGTACAGGGCGGCGCCCACGGCTGCGGCCGGGTATTGGTCGTGCGGAAGGTTGGGGACAATCTCGGAGCAGTTCAGGTGGGCTCCCAGGCCGCCGGCGGGCTTGATCACCGGTACGCCGTAATCGTCCAGTTCCTTTACCAGATAGGCGATGAATTCGGGACCCTGGCTGATGTATTCCATATCCAGGCTCTCGTACAGGCCCACGGCCATGGCTTCCATGGAGCGCACCTCCATGCCGCCATAGGTAAGGAATCCTTCGTACAGGGGCACGAACTCCATCATTTCGTCCGTGAACTTCTTGTCATGGGCGGTAATGATGCCGCCGCGGCTGAAGCCCAGCTTGCGGGCGCTGAAGTAGATAATGTCGAAACGATCGGCCAGAGTATGATAAATCTCCTTGGTGGTCATGAACTTGCAGCGGGGCTCGCGCGTTTTCATGAAATAGACGTTATCCTGCAGCAGGGAGGCATCCAGGACGCTCCGGACACCGAATTCGTGGCAGATATCGGTGACGGCCAGCATGTTCTCCAGGCTCACCGGTTGGCCGCCGATGAGGTTGGTGCCGGCTTCCACGCGCACGAAGGAGACTTTCTCCGGTCCCAGTTCCTTGATGGTCTTGCGGAGTTCCTTCAGGTCGAAGTTGCCCTTGAAAGGATCGTCAGTCTGGGGAATCAGCCCCTTCTTGTCCACCAGTTCCACCACTTCGCCGCCCAGGCGGGTGATATGTGCCTTGGCCGTGGTGAAGTGGAAGTTCATGAGAGCGTACATGCCCGGCTTTACATAGGCTTCGGCCAGGATATTCTCTGCCGCACGGCCCTGGTGGGCGGGCAGAACATTCTCTGTGCCAAAGACTTCCTTGATGGCCGCCTTCACGCGGTTGAAGGTTTCGGAGCCTGCGTAGGAATCATCGGCGATGCTCATGGAGGCCACCTGTTCGTCCGACATACCGTTGACGCCGGAGTCGGTGAGCATATCCATGTAAATATCTTTGTTCTGCAGCAGGAAAGTATTGTTACCGGCTTCCTGGATGCGCTTGAGGCGCTCTTCTACGGAAAGGAGGGAGAGTTTCTGGACCACGCGCACCTTGTGCATCTCCAGGGGGACCTGATTTTCAGGCTGATAAAATTTAACAGGCATATACTAAAAATATGATTTCAAGACCGCTAAGGTACGGATTTCTTCTTATCTTTGCAAAGATATGATTGGAACCATTGTCAATACGGCCTGCATTGTGGTGGGCACGCTGGTGGGCACCTTTTTCAAGAAGGGGCTGGGAGAAAAATATACCCAGGTGATGTTCAACGCCATGGGCCTGGCTTCCATCGCCTTGGGTGTGAGTTCCTTCGTGCAGAACATGCCCAAGAGCGAGTTCCCGGTGCTGTTCATCCTGAGCCTGGCCATCGGCGGGCTCATCGGCACGGCGCTGGACCTGGACGGAAGGGTGAACCGCGCCATTGCCAAACGAGGCGGAGAAAGCCTGGCCACCGGCCTCATATCGGCCTGCCTGCTCTATTGTATCGGCACTTTTTCCATTGTGGGACCTGTCCTTAGCGCTTTGCAGGGGGACAATACGTTCCTTTATACCAATTCCACGCTGGACCTGGTCACTTCCACGGTCTTTGCCACCACTTTCGGCTTTGGGATGATCCTGGCCGCGCCCATCCTCTTCCTTTGGCAGGGTTCCATCTGGCTCATCGCCAAACTGGCCTCCACCAGCCCGCTCCTGCAGGGTACGCTGGTAAATGAACTGGCCATCGTGGGCGGCGTGCTCATCCTGGCCTCCGGCCTTTCCATCCTCAAAATCAAGGATTGCAAAACCCTCAACTACATTCCCGCCCTGCTGGTGCCGGTACTCTGGTTCCTGATAAAGGGGCTGTTGGGACTATGACTTGTCCTGTAAGGTAACAATAGCCGTCATGCCGGGCATCAGGTGCGGATGGGGCTCAAGCCTGGCCTCCAGATGCACCATGCCGTTCTTCTCCACCACGGGACTGATGGCCGATACTACGGCCTGGTGA
>CACYHF010000065.1 GCA_902774155.1 uncultured Bacteroidia bacterium
CAAACGGCGGCGTTCAGCCAGCAGTATAATGTACAGACCTTCATGGATGCGTTTTCATCCAAGGACCTGGTGCACTGGACCAAGCATCCGCGCGTCCTCACAACGGAAATCATCCCCTGGGTGGAATATGCCATGTGGGCCCCTGCCATCTTCCCGCACAACGGAAAGTACTACCTGTTCTTCAGCGGCAACGACATCCAGAACGATGAACAGTACGGCGGCATCGGTGTAGCCGTGGCCGATCATCCCGGCGGCCCTTACAAGGACGCTCTGGGGAAACCCCTTATCGGCCGATTTGTCAACAGGGCCCAGCCCATTGACCAGTTCGTGTTCCGCGACGACGACGGCAGCATCTACATGTACTACGGCGGCTGGCAACACTGCAACATGGTGCGCCTCAATGACAAACTGGACGGCCTCCTTCCCTTCGAGGACGGAGAACTATTCAAGGAAATCACGCCCGAAGGATATGTGGAAGGCCCCTTTATGTTCAAGCGCGGCGGTAAATACTATTTCATGTGGAGCGAAGGGAACTGGACGGGCGCCGATTACCGCGTGGCCTATGCCATGGCCGATTCGGCCTTCGGCCCTTTCAAACGCCAGGGAACCATCCTCCAGCAGGACCCGGAGGTGGGAACGGGCGCTGGCCATCACTCCGTGCTTCAGATTCCCGGGAAGGATGAATGGTATATCGTCTACCATCGCCACCCGCTGGGAGACAGCGAGGGCCCTCACCGCGTTACTTGTATCGATAAGATGGAATTCGCCCCGGACGGCACCATCCTTCCGGTGAAAATCACCGTAGAAGGCGTCGCCCCTGTCCAATTAGCCAACTGATGCGAAAGACGAAAGGTTATTCCTTGTAGTCGAAATAGGAGAATGACGCATTGCCGTTGACGGCATACAGGCCGATGCGTCCAGCAGGCCGGAAGAAGCAGGAAACGTTTCATCGTAAGTAATTGTATGTTAAACTCTACAAAAATAAACATTTTCATTCATTGAAAAAATCGTGTATCTTTACGCGGTTAAATTTGAAAGAAATGAAAAAAGCGTTGATTAGCCTCCTTGCTGCCCTTCTCACCGTATCGGCCCTCATGGCCCAGACGCCGGAAGAGATAATCGCCCGAATGGATCAGGAAATGGAGCGCTTCGAGCAGGAAGGCTTCTCCATGATTATGGATATGAAACTGCCCATCTTGGGCACCTTCCCGTCCAAGATGTATATGTTGGGAAACAAATCCAAAGCCGTCATTGAGATCAAAGGGATGACGGTAATCACCTGGTCGGACGGTGTAACAGACTGGGATTACGATTCCCACAAGAATGAACTCACCATCAGCAACGCCACCACCTCCGACGCCGAAGAGAGCATGGATGCGCTAACCGGCATCACGGACGGCTATAACGTGAAGCTGAAGAAAGAGACCCCCGAGGCCTGGTACATCCAGTGCACCAAGTCCAAGACCAACACCAACAAGGACGACCCCAAGAAGATGGAACTGGTGGTATCCAAGAAAACCTATCTTCCCATCAGCCACTCCTGCAGCATAAAAGGCGTCACCATCACCCTGCGGGACTTCGCCCCGGGCGTCACGGAGGAAGAAGTCACCTTCGACCCCTCCAAGTATGCCGATGCCAAGATTATCGATAAAAGATAAACTGCTATGAAACGTATTCTCTCCCTGCTGGCCACGCTGGCCATTTGCCTGCCGCTCTTCTCCCAAGAGGAGTATATCGGCGACAGCTGCACTGCCCTGATGGTGGGCAAAAAGGCCTCCACGGACGGCTCTGTGATGACATCGCACACCTGCGACGGCCGATACCGCACCTGGGTGCAATGGGAACCCGCCGCGGACTATGAGCCCGGCGCCCTGCATCCGGTCCTCCGGGGCACCATGCACACCAAGTTCCGCGGAGACACCACGGGCGTGAAGCTGATGGGAGAAATCCCCCAGGTGGCACATACCTACGCTTATCTCAATACGGCCTATCCCTGCCTCAACGAGAAGCAGCTGGCCATTGGGGAAACCACATTCGGCGGCCCGGATACCCTGGTGAACAAGGCCGGCTGGTTCACCATCGAAGAGTTGGAAAGGGTGGCCCTGCAGCGCTGTGACAATGCCCGCGACGCCATCCGGCTCATGGGCGCCCTGGCCGAACAATACGGCTATGGCGACGGCGGCGAATGCCTCACTGTGGCCGATAAAAACGAAGTCTGGCAGTTCGAAATCGTGGGCGTGGGCAAGGACAAGATCGGCGCCGCGTGGGTGGCAAAGCGCGTTCCGGACGACCACGTGGCCATATCGGCCAATATTCCCCGCATCGGGAAGATCAACCGCAAGGACAAGGACATGATGGCATCGGCCAATGTGGAGCAGGTGGCCCGGGAAAACGGCCTCTGGGACGGCAAGGGAGAATTCGTATTCTGGAAGTACTTCAATACGAACTATGCCAAAGGCCGAAATTTCCACGACCGCGAATGGTTCATCCTCAACAAGTTGGCCCCTTCCCTCGGCCTTACCTACGACATGGACGAGCTTCCTTTCTCCGTGAAGCCGGACAAGCTGGTGGACATCCGTGACGTGATGGCCATTTACCGGGAAACCTACGAAGGGACGGATTTCGATATGACCCGGAACGTGAAACTGGCGCGGGCCGCCAACAAGCAGCATCCGGCCGATACCGTGGTGAGCCCCGTTGCCAACCCCTGGCTCACCACCACTATGCGCAATACCCTCAATACCATTGCCCCCGGAACCGTGGAGTTCAGAAGGACTGTGGCCGTGGCCTGGTGCGCCTATTCCCATATCACGCAACTGCGTTCCTGGCTGCCCGACGAAGTGGGCGGCGTGTGCTGGCTGTCCCTGGACAACCCCGGCCAGAGCCCCCGCATTCCCGTTTTCTGCGGCACCACCACCCTGCCCAAAGCCTTCGAAGTCTGCGGGCAGAAGCAGTATGTGCCCGACTGCGCCCTCTGGCAGTATCGCCGGGCCAACAAACTGGCCACCCTGTCCTGGCAGAGTACGAAGAAAGGATTCAACAAGGAGATTCTGGCTTTGGAGAAGCTAGCGCTGGAAGGAGCGCCTACCGGTGCGGTTTCCACGGCTGCGCTGAACGCCTACACGGAGTACATCTACCAGGAAAGTGTCCGCCGCTGGCAGGCCCTGGAAGATAAATACTGGCTGCAGTTCGGATCAGGGTTCTAGTCCTTTACTTTTATCTTCAAACACCAGATATGCTGGCAGGGAGGCGTTTTCCTTAGGGATGCGGGGATGGTGACCACCACGCCGCCATCGGCCGATTTAGACCATTTGAGGACCTTTTTGGAGCCCAGCAGAGTCACGGCCTTTGAAGAGACCGGCACAAAAGACGGAATGGCAATCTGCTCGGGCAGGGACTCCCCTTCTTCGGGAATGTAGAAGGCATAGACGGAATCCCCCTTGGCCGTATAATAGACCGGGCCGTCCTGATAAGGGGCAATGGCCTTGGTGGCATAGATTCCTTCCCCATTCACCTGCATCCAGTCGCCAATCTCCCGAAGCCGTTCATAGGCGGTCTCCTCCAGGGTTCCGTCCGGGCCGGGTCCCACATTCAGGAGGAAGTTTCCGCCGCGGGAGACGATCTGCACCAGCATGGTGAGCAGGGTCCGGGTGGATTTATACTCCAGGTCGGGCCGATAAGACCAGCTGTACGTCATTGTGACACAAGACTCCCAAGGATAATCCAAGGCCTTTTCCGGGATGGTCTGCTCCGGCGTCTGGTAGTTCTCATAGATAGTACGCTGCCCGCGGGCCACCATAATCATTCCCGGCTGATTGCCACGGACAATCTTCGCAAAGCGCTCCCAGTCGTGCTGAGCTTCTCCGGAATCGTCGGTGACCGGCATATCGTACCACATCAGGTACAGGGGGCCGTATTCCCCGGAGGTGAGTTCGTCCAGCTGGGCAGCCACAAAGTCCTGGTAGGCGGCCCACTTCTCCGGATGCTCGGAAGCCTTGTAGTTGGCCCGGGTGCTCTTGGGCGGGAAACGCCGCCACCAGAAATCGTTGCTGTGCCAGTCCGGAATGGAGAAATAGGCGCCCGCCTTGATGCCCCGCGCCCGGTATGCGTCGAAGACCTCCTTGGCGATATTGGCCCGGGGATCCGCGTGGAACGCACAGCCCGGGTCTGTTACCTTATAATCTGTCTGATGGGTGTCGAACATACAGAAGCCGTCGTGGTGCTTGGTGGTGAACACCACGTACTTCATCCCGGCGTAGCGGGCGGCATCGGCCCATTTCCCCGGGTCGAAATTCACCGGATTAAACGTATCTTTCAGATGCTCGTAGGCCCGGACATAGTCGAAGTAATCCATGTCCTTCCGGGCCTTGTACTGCCAGGAGATATCGTCGGGCGCCAGCGACCAGGACTCAATCACGCCCCATTGACTGTAGGCGCCCCAATGGATGAACATCCCGAATTTCAAATCCTGCCA
>CACYHF010000066.1:0-4076 GCA_902774155.1 uncultured Bacteroidia bacterium
AAGCAGTTCCTTGGCCTTTACATAATAGCCAGCAGTGCTTCCTCTGCTGTCCCATTCATGATCGGTCGGGCACTGCGGCACAAGGAAATACGCAGGGATCTTATTATCCTTGATGTATTTCTCAATATTGCCTGCGGACACCTGCGTCATCTGCTTTTTGTTGTCCGTTCCGCTGCCGCTGTTGCTGTGCAGGTAGATAATGAGTGCTGGCTTCAAGTCTGAGCCGATGAGGTTTTCAATTACCTGATAAGGGATGTCCGGAACGACAGATGGCACCTCCGGTTGCTTCGCAGCGCCGCATCCGGTAAGAAGGCTAAGGAGTAGTAAGAGGATAATTTTCATTTTTTGATCAAACAGATTACGATTTATCGGTGTAAATATAAGACAATCAGCCGAAAAGAAAAAGGGCACGAGCCCTTTTTCCAATAGCGTTACTTCACAATCTCATACGAGCCGCTTTGCCTGCCAGTCCATTCCGCCGGCAGAATCCATCTTCACGACCCTTATTTTGGATCCGCGCTTAATCATACCCGGTCCTCCCTCATCGTTTCAGTCCGTCGAGTGTCTCGTTGGGAACAAAATGGCAGGTGTAACATAGGGGAAACATTTGAGATATTTCATGACGGGGAGCGGAAAACGAGACTCGAACAGGTTACTACGATTACACCGGACAGCTGGAGTAAAATAGCGGTAAAATTAGCGGCGATTCAGGTCTCCTGACGGCGTCTAATTTTTGGTACTTTGCAATACACGGTACAAATTTTCGGAAAATATCTGTAGTATTGTTTATTTTCTAAACTTTAGTACCTTTGTAAAAGTTTATCGAATAAACCAAAACTATTCATATATGAAAAGCAAACACTTACTCTCTTTCTTTGCCCTGGCGGCAGTGGTCTGCGCTTCTTGCGATCCATCGACCGTTGAGTTGGCCGGCCACGTTGCAGGCCTGTCGGCAAGTCCTTCTTCACAAAAGATTGCAAGTGACGGAACCGCATCCTTCACTTTTTCATTCAGTTTCAAAAGCGCCTCCGGCATTCCCAGGGACCTTAGTCACTTCACGGCTACCATCGCATTTGAAGCGACAGGCGGTTCGGTAAGCCCGACATCGGCCACAACCGACAAAAACGGAAATGTCACCGTCGTGTTCACTACACCTGACCCGAAGTCCTTTACCGGTGGTACAGTCAAAGGCACCATCAAGAATGTAAAGCAGGACACCCAGGACGGCCTGTTCCAGCAGGGCGACCTGGCAACGGCGACTGCTACTGTGCTGCCCCTGGATGCGGAAGACCCGCCGGTGGTCGGAGGTGAGCCCATTTCCATGGCAGAAAGACTCCAGGAGAACACCTATTCCATTCAGAAGAAGGGCGGTGAGGTTCAAGTGTTTACGCTGCCTCAGGAGTACTCGAGCTGGTATGTCGGCACCAGCTATATGGACGGGACCAAGCAGTGCATCCACGTGGAATGTATGGATGAGGCTCCGGAGCAGATTACGCAGGGCTGGCTCTCCGGGGAGATTCCCCTGGAAGTAGCCAACAAGCTCACCACCATCAACCAGGAGTTCTACACCAAGTACCCTTGGGCAGGTGCGAAACTGGGGACGATGAGGTTGGGGCAGGATAATATGATTGACGCCCATATGGGCCAGGGCGGAAACGTCAAGCTTGACGGCAGCAGTCAGTTCTATCTGAAGGAAAAAGGTGGGACCAAGGCCTACTCCGGACAGTATCAATACCTGGCGGTCTTCGAATTTGAAAACCATATCTGGGACCCGGAAAATGAGAACTATCTCCCGGGCGATGAATACACCCTCTGCATCAATGCTACGCTTGAGGAGCTGGTGGCCGAACTGTCCGACTTCTACTTGAATTACGAGGACAACTGGGTGACCCCCGGCAAGTCCACCACCCTCAGCGCACACTGGACTGCCGGTGCCAGCTTTGACTGGAACAAGGTGAAACTGAACAGCCAAACCTGCAACGGACAATCCGGAGAATGGTTCAGCTGGGATGCTTCAACGCAGAAACTCACCGCAACCCAATCGGCCGGGAATGAGCAGGTCGAGCTCACCTTCGGCTACGCCGGCACGGAGATGACCTATAAAATATCACTCTACAACGGTCCCGGGTACTCATCCTTCTCTCTTTCGATACAAAACAGTTCCGCCGATTATATCCTGGCCGAGAATGATCCCGCTTACGGATGGGGCAGCGACAGCATCTGGCTTACGGTAGATGAATGGAAACCCGAGGGTTCTTCTTTCAACGGTTACGGCATAGAGATTGACCCGGCTACGGAGAACTATAACAAGTTGTATTACAATCCTTACGGCAAATATGTCGACTTTAAGAAGGGCATCCCGGAAGGAACGTTTGACCTGATCTTCCGCAGCGTGACCGACCACAACGTCAAGTTCACCATCCCCGTAAAGGTGGTTCATCATAAGGCCACCTCCTTCCAGATCACCTATAAGCACAGCAACGGCGCTTTTGAACCCTGGACCAGCGGCGGAGAAAACGGCATATGCAATTATTCTATGGGTATGGAAGTGGGCGTGATTACGGATCCTGAAGACGCCTACTGGAACTGGGCCGATGTGGAGCTGGCCTACGACTACGACGGCTTCACCTTCTCCGGCCATGGCGACAAGGAGGATCACCCGAAGCTTCAGCGCACCAAGAGCAATCCCGGCGGCGAGACTTCCTACGGCACTCAGATTATCTTCCGACTGAAGTGGGATAACAGAAAAAAATCGACCATCTACGTAGACCACAACTAACGTCATTCCCGGCTGACCGGGAATCTCGAATTAATTCATTATCTTTGCCCCTGTTATGGAAGAAAACTTTGATGCTCTCGAAGTGATTGCCCGTACCAGGGGCAAAGTTGATATGGACAAGGCTCCCACCGGAGAGAACTTCTTTCTGCTGTGGGGAATTCTCACCTCCACTTTTTTCCTGATTCAGTTTGTACTGTGGATGGTTCTTCGCCAGCCATGGTGCCTGTGGATCTGGAGTGGCGCCGTAGTGATTGGCTGGCCCTGGATGATTGTTCTCCTTCGCCGCGACCACAACCGTACGCACCACAGAACCCACGAAGAAAAAATTATCCTGGATTTCTGGTTTTTTGCTGGCGCAGCCTGTGCCGTGGGCGGATTCATCTTCGGGCTTTCCAATCTGTTCGAGCTTTTTGCCATACCGCTTATGAGCCTTCTCATAGGACTAGGGGCCTTTGTCACCGGAGAAGTCAATCGCTTCCGTCCTAAGATTATCGGCGGGCTCTCGGGAGCGGCCATCGGCATAGGCTCTTTTGTTTTCCAGGAAGAGCTCTGGGCGTGGCAAATGCTGGCGCTCTCCGTTGTGTCCATTGTGTCACTGGTAATCCCCGGCCTTCTTTACAAGAAAAGTATAAAGGATGGAATTTAAAGATCTTGATCCCCTACTCCACAACGAGTTACGGCTCAAGATCATGGCCGCCCTGGACTCGCTGGACGATGCAGACTTCGTGTACCTGAAAGGGCTCACGGGCGCAACGTCCGGCAACCTTTCCATCCAGCTCACCAACCTCCAGGACGCCGGCTACATCAAGGTTTCCACCAGCGGCGCCGGCCGCGGCTCCCACACCGTCTGCCGCATAACTCCCAAAGGCTCAACCGCCCTGCAGGACTACCAGAAGGCCCTGATGTCCTATTTCTCAAAAAGGTAAATTTTTTGAGCGCTGAGAAGCCGAAATGAAAAGAGGCGCCAGACGTGGGGAGGAATCAATGATTCAGACCGATAAACAGGGAATTTACACTCGAGTATTCGGATTCTTGTACTGTCCGTGCTTCTTGGTGTTCTTGCCGTATTGGATGGCGAATTTGGGGCAGCGATGCAGGCATCCAAGGCAAAGGGCGCAGAGTCCGCAGCCGATGCACTGGTCTTCTACGCGGAAGAACTTGGTCTGGCGCTAGTAATAGAGGTATGCATCGGAAATGTCAAGCACGAGCAATCATTGCTGATTACCCGGGCAGGAGTTCTTTTCGACAAGTCCGAATATACCAGCTAAACGCTTTTCCCAAGTTCGTATGCCTCTTC
>CACYHF010000066.1:4127-4825 GCA_902774155.1 uncultured Bacteroidia bacterium
ATCGGCATTCAGCACACTGTCCATAATGGTGGGGACATCGTCCTTGAATACACAGGCACCGGTTTTCTGGCAAGACAGGCAGCCGATGCAGAACTTAATATCCTTGCCCCGGAGCGAAATGAACTCCACCTCGTTTCCGGCCTCTTTGGCGCCTCCGGCAAATCTTTCTGCCAACGCATTGCTGTTGGAACCAGGTCGGAGGCTGGTTGATATGACCACTACTTTTTTCATAATGACAAAGTTACGGAAATATTACCTTCTCCCGCTTTAAGGAATGACTTTAGTTCATCCAGGGATTCGTATTGAATCTTGCCCAGACGGGTATAGCTCCAGGTGTTGCTACCGTAGAACAATACAATCTGATTACCGCTATACAGGATGACATCACCGGGTTGCGTAGTGATCTGGGAGTTGCTTGCAGGTAGCGTCAGTCCCAGCGGCCCCACCTTCTCGAAGCCGCCGTAATCGTGGGCCTCATAGGTAATGGATGCTTCGCTTAGTGCTGCCACAAGGGCTTTAGTGGTTTCGTTTTCTTCAATTTTCACCGGAAGCGTCTTTCCGGACACGGTAATCTTGATGGTCTCTGGCATGGTGGTATTGGTTTCTCCGGAATTGTCGTTGCCATTATTCTCCTGTTTTTCATTCTTCTCCTGCTTGGGCTGATCGGGCTGGACCGGATCGGGAAGCTTCTCGCAGGA
>CACYHF010000067.1 GCA_902774155.1 uncultured Bacteroidia bacterium
TTTTCTTCTCCAATGCGATTCACCTTGCCGGATTCCAGGAATGATTATTTCACGTTATAAGTGTGAATGGACAATCCCTGGGCGGATGGCAGATAGTTGATGCCCCACCAGCAGATCTGGAGGCAGACGAAACTCACGAGCAGGATAACACAGGCGGTCTGCCACTCACCGGGCTTGGCCTTGCGCAGGTGCATGTACACCAGATAGCAAAGCCACGTGGCGGCAGCCCAGGTTTCTTTGGGATCCCAGGCCCAGTAGGTTCCCCAGGCCTCTTTGGCCCATAGCGCGCCGAAGAGCATCCCGAATGTCAAGAAGGCCAGGCCCACATAAACCAGATTGTCCGTAAGGTTAATCTCCTTCTCCGTGGTCTTCCCCTTCCGGATAAGCATGTACACGGCCATGACCGTGGCAGCGCCCAGCAGCGCATAGGAGAACATATACACGATGACGTGCGGCGCGAACCAGGGACTCTGCAGGGCCGGCATCAGACTCTTGGAGTGAATGCCCGGTTTGAGCAGGTTCACACAGATGAACACGAAGGAGAGCAGCGTACTGAAACTCAGGATCCATTTGTAGCGCCAGCGGCTGTAGACGATGATACCGGCAACCGGCAGGAAGAAAGAATACCATAGGCGGGTCTCTCCCATCGTCCGCAACGGTGGACGTTCCAGCGAGATCCACATCCCCAGGATGAAGGCGAAGAACAAGGCGATGCCGGTCAGCGTGCAGGCATACACAAGCGGCTTGCGCTCTTTCCAGGCAAAGAATGCGCCTGCGGCCCATAAGAGAACCGCTGTCAGCGCGAACCAGACAAACGAATCCCAACTCATGATCTCATCGGTTTAGGGGCCATGAAGAGCATCAGGCACAAAGCGCCTGCAATCATCATGAAAATGCCGATGTACACCCACAGGATCCAGGGATCATGTACCAGCTGGAATACGCTGTAGGGGCTCTCGGTGCCGTATTTCACATCATAGCCGTACTGGTAGACCTTCCAGCCGTTCACCTTCAAGGGCTTATTCACTTCCACCGTTCCCTGAACCGCCTTTCCATCTTCCGTATAGACGGTAATGTCCGATGCGAAACGCTTAGGCGTATGGTCCGGATACTCTTCCAGGGTGAACTTGTGCAGTTCGATGGCCAGGCCCGGCTCGTGTACCGTTCCGGCATCGTCCACGGCCCGCCACTCCGGTTCCCCCGTGAAGGCGGTCAGCTGCAGGCTCTGCGTATCGGCACTTCCCAGCGTAGCGGAAACGATGGCGACCACGACGCCCAGATGGTTCAGAATGAACGGGATCTCCTTCACTTTCCAACGGAGGAGATGGTTCAGAGCGGCCAGGGCCGAAATCACCATCATCCAGGTCCAGATCAGGACGAATGGCCAGAACCGCAGCATCTGGCTCAGCCAAGGCATCCCACCCACACGTACCTGCGGAAGCAGGCCCATCAGGATGGTAAGGGCCGCGGCGTACACCAAACAGGGAACGGCCGCTCCCGCATGCATCATCCACTCGAAAGCATAGACTTTACGACCCAGCGCGAACATCACGCCGACAGCGGCCAGCAGCAGGATCAGCACGATCAAGTTGACCGGCCAGGCAAAGAGCTCCCACCGGATGGGGCCCGTCGCCACCTGCAGCAGCATTCCCGCAAAAAGAAGGCCTCCTCCGATGAGGAAGCCCTCCTTCATTTTCCAAGGTTTAACCCACATGCTTCTTAATAATCAAGCAGTTTGCCGTTCTCCTTGGCCATGGACAGCCACTGCGGGACGATGGATTCCATAAAGGCGGCCTTCTTGCTCTCCATGGCAGCCATATCCAGTCCGATGTAGGCCTGCGCCTTGGCCTTGGTGGAGATGTCCGGCATCGGCACATCGCCGGTGAAGCCGTGCCGGGCCAGGACCTTGGCAATCTTCAGGCGCGCTTCCTGAGCATAGGTGACTCCCTTGCCCATCAGGCGGAGCACTTCCTGCGGAGCATGGAAAGAAGCGCCATGGGAGGCGACGGCATAGTCCCAGCGCCACTGGCTCTTGCGGATGTCCTGCAAGGCGTCCTTCATCTCTGCCTCAGTCGCTCCCTGATCCCAGGCGAACTTGGCTTCGATATGGGCCTTGGCCAGGATGTCCTCCAACTGGTCACGAACCTCCAGGCACTTCTCCTGACGCTCGTACACGTTCTGCCGGAGCGTCTCCTCACTCTCGCGGTGGCACACCAGGCAGGTGCGGTCCATCTTTGCCAGCGGGCTCTGGATGTGGTGGTCGGAGTATTTCACGCCACCGTCGGCGACATAAGGCATATGGCAGTCGGCGCAGGTTACTCCCCGCTGGCCGTGGATGCCCTGCAGCGAGGTCTCATAGCCGGGGTGCTGGGCCTTGAGGATGGGGGCCTTGGACAACGCGTGGATGTAGTCGGCATAGCCCATCTCATCGTAGTACTTCTCCGCATCCTCCAGCGTGAGGCCGTATTTCCAGGGGAAGGTGAGGTACTGGTCCTTCTCGGGCGTCTCGGGATAATCGTGGAAATAATACTCCACGTGGCACTGGGCGCACACAAGCGAGCGCATCTCGTTGTGCGTGGCCTTGTCCACGTCCTTGCCCATGCTGGCAAAGGCTTCGCGAAGTGCCGGGCGGGAGATGTGCAGGTCCATGGTCTCGGAATCATGGCAGTCGCTGCAGCCGATGGGGTTCACGACATCGGCGCCCCACTTGGCCCAGTTGGCCTTGTAGAATTCAGCCGGGCCGACTTCCTCCATCAAACGCGGCACATCCGGGCCTTTGCAGGTCCAGCAGGTGCCGGGCTGGTTGGAGCCGTCATAGAGCTCCGTGGGAGAACCGGTGCGAAGGATTTCGCGATGGTCTTCCAGGGCGTGAAAGTGGCCGCGGGGCGAATTATAGTCCCATGAGAAAGCGTAGCCTGCCCAAAGGACGACCATGTTGGGGCGTTCCTCAAGGACGTCTTGAATGTCCGAAGACATATACTTGGAACGGAAATCCGTTTCTTCCGTCGCCTTCCAGGTCTCATACTCGCGCGGGAAATCGCTCTTGAATTTCTGGTTCTGCGCCACGATGCCCTGCATGGGATTCTTCCGGTTGTTGAAGATGCTGGCGACCTCCGCCCTGCGTTCCATGAGGGCGGACACGACGAGGCCCAGGACGAAGACCACGACCATGGAGCCACCGAAAATCAACCAGCTGTGCAAGGGTTTCAGTTTCTTTTCACTCATATCGTTCAATTTTTATTTTCCATGTCGGTGACCGTGGGGAGAATGATGGCCGATGGCCTTCTGCAGCCATTCGGGAACAGGCGATTCGGGGAACGGAACTTGGGCATCCGGGGTTGCCGAGAGAGAATTCTTCCCTCCGTGGGGAACATCCCGGTGGCAATCCCAGCAGGCCTTCCCTTCGCCGGCCTGCGTCATCATATAATCCATCTTCCCGGCCTTCACCAACGCTGTCGTGAGCTCCGTATGGCAGCGGATGCAGTTGTTCATGACGACCTGCGCGCTGGGATCCTTGGCGGCGGGAACCTGCGGCTCGCGGAAGGCGACGAATGCCGCCGTATGCTTCATTCCGTCCATCCCCTTGAAAGCATATTTCCTGACGATATTCTCATGGGGGACATGGCAGTCATTGCACGTGACCGTCTCCCCACGGCCATGGGAAGAGTGATTCCAAGTGGCATAATAGGGTTGCATGATGTGGCAGTTGACACAGGCCGAAGGATCGTCCCCAACCAGATAGGTATGGAAACGCATCAAATAAAGGAAAAGGCCGCCGCCGCCGACAAAAATGCCCGCAAGGACCAGCAGGAATATCTTTTGCCAAAGTTTAAATTTCGAGAATAAGGCCATCAAGTGTCGCGCGCAATGTGGTTGCAAGCAAAGATAAACAATGTTTTCTACTTAAACAAGTTAGATGCTGGACCCGCCATCAAGTGGAAGTCTTTTGAAGTCGCTTCCCTCATACGTCCTGAAAAGCCACGAAAGTTTCACCTATGTTTCATCTGATGTCTTTTTGGTTTTGTATAAAACATTGATTTTCAATATATTACAAGAGATAGTTCAAGTCTCGTTTCCCGCTCCAAACGCCTCGCAGTCCTGCGGGGCGTTTTTTTGTTGGTCTTGGTTGGGAACCGCGGTCCCTGTATGTTCCTGACAATCAAACACTTCTAAAACACGGGGTTCCCAACCTCTCTTTTTCCAGAGGGGTTGGGAACTGTGATTTCGACAACGTGTTAACAATTAAACACTTAATAACATGCGCGTGCCAAACCTGACCCTTTTTCTTTTCGACCGAGCACGGTTTAAGCGTTATTATTCGTTTTGAGAGAAAAAAACACTTTTTCTTCTTGACTTTTTCCTTTTTTTGCGTCTATATCAGTGAGGTATGGATAAAAAGCTTGAAATAGAACTCGCGCAGATCAGGCCCAAAGTTCTGTCGACGGCACAGAGGTTCTTCCGGGTATCGGGGCTGGACGGAGATCCGGAGGATGTAGTGCAGGATGTGCTGCTGCGGCTTTGGGTGGCAAGACGTGACGGTGTGCAGATTCGCAATGCGGAGGCTTGGGCTGTATCTACCACGAAGAACAGTTGCATTTCGCTGTGGCGCAAGAAAGGCCCCGTGAGAAGCGGGGTGTATCCTGAATGGTTGTCGGACGGCAATGACGCTTCCACGCTGATTGAACAATCAGAGGCCGAAAGGATGGCTGACAAGGCGCTGGAGCGGCTTCCTGCAGGCACAAGGCGACTGCTGCAATTGCGTGCCACCGGACTCTCCCTGGATGAGATTGCCGCCATAACCGGAAGGACAAAAGGCGGGGTTAAGAGTTCCATATCGGCCGCGCGACAAGAATTGATGAAAACCTTTAACTCGAAGTAATACAATGGACCGGAAAGACTTGATAAGATTGTATCTGGACGCAGA
>CACYHF010000068.1 GCA_902774155.1 uncultured Bacteroidia bacterium
CCTGGTCATTATCGTACACATCTTCTAAGATGCGATTATATTGATTGCAGCTGGATAAAGCGGCTATGAAAAGAAAAAGAAGAATTCTACTATATCTATGCATTGTAACGTTAAATCCCGATTTGTCGGTGTAAAATTACTCATTTTCCTCGACATGCTCAAACTGGAGGTCGCTCCAGTCGTGTTGGCGTCGGGGCCGCCAACACCACTTCCGCTCCGTCGGCGCTTGAGACCTATGCAGCGGACAAGCCGCTGCACAAGTCTCACGGCTCCACAGACTCTGTCATTTGGGCCGTCCGGACTTCGTCCTTCCTGCCCAAACGCCAGAGACTGTTCCACCGCCGCGCCTCTCACCGCCCGGCAGTCAGGTAAACCTGCCTGCCCGGCTATCCTACGCTTTCCTTACGAACTTTGCGGCTTCGGGGTGGCGCTCCAAATAGTCCTCCAGAAGGGTGTTGATAATCTCATACATCCTGGGATTGTCGCTGACGCCGGTATTGTTCATCCATAATCCCAGAAGGCAGATCCGGGTATGCAGGTCCCCGGGGATGGAAACCGTCCTGCGGGTAGCATCCTGCTTTTCCTTATTCACTGCCTGTTCCTTCACGGGTTTGGGTGCTGCCTTTTCCTGCTGGAAATTCTCATCCAGTCCCAGCACTCTTTTGAAATCGTCCAGTTGTGTCATGGCTTTATTCGTTTACTCGTTTACGCACTTACTCAATTACTCGTTTACTCAAATACTCAATTACGCTTTTATTCATTTACCCTTTTACTCATTTGTGCGCCTGCTCATTTACGCGTTTACGCATTTGCAATTCTGCGCAAATGTAACTATAATTTTGCATATCGTAAACAATTATTTTGCGTTAGTAAGAAATATTTTGCTATCTTTGCAACGCAGACCAAAGGGGTAAAAGTGTTTGACCTTAGGGGCAAACTGCGAGATGGGCGTTCGTGTCACGAACGCGAGGCCCGGTCCCCGGTCCATCTCGTGCGCCTGCGGCGGACAGGGCTCGCTCCGGAGTCGCTCGCTTTTGGGCTGCGCCCATTTAGTGTTAGAGGAGATAGAACTGTGAGTAAGATTAGAAAACACTATGTGAATGTCCGGTTTTCGGACAATGAGTTTGAAAAACTCAACGCACAAATGATTCTGGAGGGATACCGGAATCGTTCCAAATATATCAGGGAGACCCTTCTGGTCAAACGAATCCAGCGGCGTAATTTCCGCCGCACGGAGGCAAACATCACCAAGCAGCTGGCTCTTCTGAAGGCGGAGATTGTCCGCATAGGCAACAACTATAATCAGAAGGTAAAGGCGCTGAACACGCTGGCAAAACTCCGTGACAAGAGCGGCCGACCGGTCGTGACGGCAGGTATGGTCCGCACGGATCTGGCGGATATGAAGGCCATGATGAACGAGATTCTGGAAAAGGTCCGACTCGTAGAGGAGGACGTTCAATAACATTTCAAACTTAATCCAAACCGTTATGCAAATCATTTTCATTACCGGTAATCTGGCAGCAGACTGCGAGATTGTCAAAGGAAAGGACGATGCCGAGTTCGTCCGCTTCAACGTGGCCGTGAACGATGCCAAGGCAGGCAACGATGAAAAGCCCACGTACTACAACTGCCGTATGGCCAAGACCGGCTTGGCCGACTATCTCAAGAAGGGACGCTATGTGTCCGTGAGCGGAAGGCTCAAGGTGTCAACCAACGTAAAGGATGACAAGACTTTTGTGAACCTGGACGTGTGGGTGGCAAACATCGACCTGGCGCCCGCGGGCAAGGACTGAATCCTCCGGGAATTCACCATCGACTTCCGGGGCCTGCAATGGTAGTCAAGATCAAACCGCCGGCACCGAGTTGCAGCTCCGCCGTGCAGTACAATGAGAGGAAGGTCGCCGAGGGTAAAGCCGAGGCGGTCTTCTCCTCTAAGATTGCGGACCCGAAGAAGCCGATGGAGACTTTTTCCGAGTATGAGCGTGGGAGCCGTCGCTGTGAGAAGATGTCGTTTCACGCATCCATCAATCCAGCCAAGGCGGACAATATGACGCAGGATAAGGTCATCGCTTTCACGAAGGAATTGATGGAGCGGCTGGGGTATGGCGACCAACCTTATATAATATACAGGCACGATGATATCGGGCGGGTGCATTATCACCTTGTATCCGTCCGCGTGGATAAAGAGGGGCGGAAGATACCTGACCGGCAGGAAGGGCGGCGCTGCAATGAAATCATGAAGGCACTGGAGCAGAAGTATGGATTTACAGTCGGCCTGGCGGACAAACCGGAGAAAGAAACGAAAGCGGAAGGGGCTAAGCCGGAGGAGCCCAATGACCTGGGCGAAGCCAAGGAGAAGGATGACGGTCCCAAGAAAGTGGACTACCAACGTTTTGACCCGGCCCGTGGCGAGTATATGAAGCAGATGGAGGAACTGGTGGCCCAGGCTATGAAGTACTATTTCACCACCACGGAGCAATTCAAGATGCTGATGCGCGAGTTCGGAGTGGAAGTAGGACATGCGAAGGTAGGGCGGCAAATCTATCTGACCTTTACCGGCATCGACCCCAAGACACAGCACAAATGCACGGCTCCAATTATCGGCAAGGACCTGGATACCGCTTCGCTGGAGGAGGTGCGCCAGCACGCGATGGATTGCAAGAAAGTTTTGCGTGCGAAGGAGGGAAAGCGTGCGGCCAATCTTACCCGTGTTGCCCTGGAACACGGAACGTCGGAGCTACACACCCGCAGGATCCTGCGGAAGTTCAATATCGGACTGAAGCTTTCCAAGAACAAAGGGGGGAAGATCTTCGGGGTGACGCTCATTGACCACCAGACACGCTGCGTCTTCAAGGTGAGCGAACTTCCCGGAATCAGCGCCGCAGAGTTCGAGAAGGCCCGTCTGGAGAAATGGCCGCCGGAGGAAGGGAAGAAAGAGGAAAACGCTGAAAAAGAAAAAAACGCGGCGGAGGAGACCGCCGACCTCTTCGTGGCAGCGCTGGGTGCGGAAAAGAGCCGCCGTCACGAGGACGAGGAGATAATGAGAAAGGGGCGGAGGGGGCCCAACTGATATGGATGCAAGGACAAAACCTATGTACTCGATGTTCCTGCTGCTGTCCGGCGGGATATTGGCGCTGATTCTTTACTACTATGCGTATCCTTTCTGGGCTGCGCTGGGCCTGCGCTCCGGAATGACGGATTCGCTGATGCTTGACGTGCATCGAGCCGGGGTATTCCGGTCGCAGTTGTCGGCAAAGTTCGTGTGCCTGTTTTTCACCACGCTGTCTGTGGTGGTCCGGAGCGGCAGTTCGAAGAGGTCGGGTTGGCTGGAGATTATGCTGCCGCTGCTTGCCGGATTGGCGCTGTTTTTCGGAGCACAGCTATGCGGGAACGGCTGGCTCTATGTGTTCCTGACGCTGGCCGGTTATGTGATGTATCTGGTGGGAGCCATCCTGCTGGGAAGGATGGTCAGGAGCTTCGATGCGCATCTTCCGGAGTATTGGGATACCTTCGAGCAGTGCGAGGAACTGATTGAGAATGAATACAGTGTCAATATTCCCATGACCTATCAGTACGAAGGGAAGCTTCGCAATGGATACATCAACTGCGTGGCGCCGCAGCGCGGGTGTATGGTTATCGGCACGCCCGGCTCCGGTAAGACCGCCAGCATCTACGCCGCTTTCATACGGCAGATGATGCAGAAGGGCTACGCGATGTTTGTCTATGACTACAAGTATCCCAGCCTGACCCGCTTGGTGATGAACGAGCTGCTGGACAACTACGACTGCTACGACATCAAGCCCAAGCTCTATATCGTCAATTTCGATGACCCGTTGCACTCGCACCGCTTCAATCCCATCCATCCCAGATATCTGACCGACCCCGTGGAT
>CACYHF010000069.1 GCA_902774155.1 uncultured Bacteroidia bacterium
TTTTTCGGCCCGGTAGGTTACCTGACCATGCCAGTAACTTTGCCCCAGATAATAGTGGATGGGATAGGTGTCGTTGCCCACTTCCTTCTGACGCTCAAATACTTTCACGGCTGGGTCGTAATCGCCCTTGCGGTATAGCGCCAGGCCTTTGAGCGGAGCGATGGTGGTGTTGTCCGGATCTTCGGCCAGATAGGGCTCGCTGATGGCGATGGCTCCGTCATAATCCTCTCTGTCGATGAGAATTCCCATCGCCTTTGAAAGGACGGTCTCGTTCAAGGGTTTCAGTGCCAGGGCTTTGCGGTAGTACCACAGGGCTGAATCGGCCTGTTCCAGCTGGCGGAAAGCATCGGCCACGTAGCTGGCCACCGCGGGAATGGAGTCCCGCTGCAGCACTTCCCGCCCGGCCTGAATGCTCTGGGGATAGGCCCTGAGCCGATAATAGACCTGCATGAGCCGGATCTTGTAGAGGAGGTTGTCCTGAACGCGGGAGGAGAGCATGAAATAAGTCCCGGCGGCATCTTCATAGGCGCCGCTCTGGAAATGGCAATCGGCCAGTTCGGCCAGCACGGTCTCGTCCATCATGCCCGGCTGCACCAGGGCCGATACGATGGGAGGTCTGCGCCCCCAGCGGCACGCAGACCATCATCCAAAGCGATAGGAGGAGGACTTTCCTCATCGAAGCTGATACACCACCGGGAAACTGTAGACAACCGGAACGGCCTCTCCATCGGCGTTATAGCCGGGCTCCCATTTCGGGGAGGAAGACACCACCTTCACAGCCTCGGCATCCAGGTCTTCGCGAACGCTGCGCAGCACCTTGACATCCCGGACCACACCATCGGCCCCCACGGTGAATTGCAGGAGTACGCGGCCTTGGGCACCGTCTTTCTTTGCCTGCTCCGGATACTTGAGCTGACTGTTGACCCAGCGGGAGAATTCGTTGGCATCGCCGCCGTTAAAGCCGGGCTTATGCTCAATGAGGCTGAAAGGAACGGCTTCCTTTTCAGAAGCTACAGCTTCAGGTTCATCGGTTACGGTAATGGTGTAGCCGGCGGTTTCGGTTGCGGCAGGAGCCTCCTCCTCTACGGTCTCCGGAGCCGGCGTCTTGCTTTTCTTGTTGGGGTTGCAGGCGAACATAAACATCGCCAGCACGGGAATGAGGGCCAGGTACGACCAGCGCATCCAGCCGGAAGAAGTGGGTTTGAGCATCATTTCAATTCGGTTTTTGAGTTTGGCGTGCTGGAAACCGCTGGCCAGGGAAAAACGCTGGTCCCCTACGGCTTTTCGCACAAGAAGTAATTGATATTTTGTAGCATCGATGCCTTTTTGAAGGACGCCTTCATCGGCCTCATACTCGTGCAGGAGGCGCAGTTCTTCGCGGGTGATCCACACCAGCGGATTCCACCAGAAGAGCAATTGCAGGGGCAGGAAAAGGAGCAGGTCCAGCGAATGCCGGCACCGCACGTGCATCTGTTCGTGCGTAAAGATGGCCGGATTTTCCTCCAGGTCTTTTCGGCCCATCACCACCGTCCGGCCCCAGCTGAAGGAAGGGATGTTTTCGTCCAGGAGCAGCAAATCGCAGCCTTCCCGCCGGCTCTTTTCGGCCCTCCGAATGACCCGGCGCATCTGATGGGCCGATAGCAGATAAAGTACGAGCGTGACGATGGCTCCGGCCAGGTAGAGCGCCAGCAATACGGTTTGCCAAGGGAAGGCGGTCCGGAGCGCCTGCTTGGCCGGCTCTCCCCCGCCGACGCCGCCCACCATGGTCAAGGCTTGTGCAAGTCCCGAAGCCTCTGTAACAGTCCGGAGCCGGATGAAAGGCAGCAGCAGGCACAGATAGCTCCCGGCCAGCAGCAGCGCCCGGTTCAGCCGGAAGAACGTGGTGCGTCGCATCACCAACAGGTAAAAGGCGTAGAACAGGCTCAGATACAGCCCGGCCCGCGCAATGTATAAAAGGAACGGACTCATTGCTTTTTCTTTTCAATTTGCGCGATCAGGTCTTTCAGCTGCTGGAGGTCCATCTTGTCCTCTTCCACAAACTGGGATACCAGGCTCAAGTAGGAGTTGTCATAATAGCGGGCAACCACATCCGACACGGTATCTCCGTGGTACTGCCGTTCACTGATCTTTACTTTATAGCGGAAAGAATTGGCCATGGGTTCCCGCTCCACGAAGCCTTTCTCCTCCAGGAACTTCACCAGCGTGGCCACCGTATTGTAGTGGGGCTTGGGCTCCGGAATGTACGTGATTAAATCCCTGATAAACAAGGGCTCATGCGCCCAGAAAATGTTCATCAGCTGCTCTTCCTTGGCTGTCAGTTTCTGTTTCATCGGCTATCTTGCATAAGGTCTTCCGATGCAAAGATAGTGATAATTTTTATATCTCCTAATTTTTTTAGTAGATTTCCTTTGTTTTTTAGGAGGACGGAGTTATGTGTTTTTTTATTAAATTTGGGGGAACAAAACCGAAATGTCCGCCATATCCCATTATAAGGCCGAATTGCGCTTTGCCCTCATTCTCGTCGCTTTGACCGCGTTGAGCATCCGGGTGTCGCTTTATGTCCCGGATGAGTACTTTGACAACGCCATTACGCCCATCCTTATGTCGGCCTCTACGGCCGTAGCCCTTTGCTGCGCCTGGATTACCTCCCGGCATACAGAGGGATACCGGATGCGTAGGATATGGGTCTGGACGCTTCTTCTCTGGGGCTTTCTGGATGGAATCTACGTCGTTTCCTGGTTGTTTATGGGCAAGCCCGTGATGAACATGGGAGCCTACGAACTCACTACCCCGGAGCTTGCGCTGGGCAATCTGCTGGGCTGGTCTCTGCTTCTGTATCCCACGGAGGCGCTCCGTCCCGGCTGGATGAATACCCGGCGCGTCCTGTACCAACTGCTGCCCATGTTTGCCCTGGTTGCACTGGACTATTTTCTTCCTGTGAACCTGCGGATCCTTGTTGCCTTGTATCCAATCTTCCTTCTTGTGCTGCTGTTTACCCATGTGCGGGAATACAAGTTATGGTGCGAGGACAATTTCTCCTCTCTGGAAGACATTGACGAGAAGAGCATCATCCGTTTTATGTGTGTTGGATTCCTGGTCGCGCTGGTGTACTTTTATATGTGCGTCTCCCATTCCCATGCACGGGGGTTAACGCAGCAGTGGCTGGTTATTTTCTTCCTGGCTTACGGTACAGATCTGGTTCTGTTCCGCCGGAATCCGTGGGTGCAGGTGAAGCAGTCTGCCAACAATGATTCTCCCAAGGAGGACGTTCAGCTGCAGCCCAGCGAGGTATACCGCCGGACGCTGGAAGAATGGATGGAAAAGGAGAAACCTTATCGGAATCCGGATTTCAAGCTGGTGGACCTGCAGAACGTATTGCCCATGAACCGCACCTATCTGTCGCAGTTTATCCACGCGGAATACGATTGCAGTTTTTATCTTTTTGTGAACCGGTACCGGGTAGAGGAAGCCAAACGCCTGATGAGCGAGAACCCCAATATGAAAATGGGAGAGATCTCCTCTTGCTGCGGCTTTTCGTCGCCCTCTGTCTTTAGTCGCACGTTCACGGCTATAGCGGGCCTGTCTCCCCGTGAGTGGAGCAAAAATTGATTCTGCGGGAAACATCTTACTGTTTTTACATGGAAAAAGAAGAAATTCTTCCTTTTCTGTGAAAATATTGCTATCTGTGCCAATCACATATACGGCCCTTCGTACGTTTCCTTTCAATGGGCGCTTCGCTATTATGGAATGATTCCGGAACAGGTCTTCCTGATGACATCGGCAACCACCAAGCGTTCCCGTCTGTTTGAAACCCCTATCGGGAACTTCAGTTATGTCCAGGTCCCCGCAAAATACTTCCCCATCGGCGTAGAAAGCAGACAGGAAAATGGTATCGGCTTCCTTATGGCCAGCCGGGAGAAGGCTCTGTGTGACACTATTTTACTGGACAACTTCGTTCCCCACCAGTCTGTGAAATCTTTGGCCGTGTACCTTGAAGAGGACGTGAGGCTGGATATGGATATTCTTTCAGAATTGGATGCCGATATTGTCCAGCAGTGCGCCCAAGCCGGACGAAAGACACAAATATTCAAGAACCTGATAAAACTCATAAGGCAATGACGACATACGAATCCATGTTGGCCGATTATAGAAATGATGGCGGTACTTGTCTGCGTATGTTTTACGGCCTCCCCAGGTTTTCTTATCGCAAGTAAAAGATTATCCAAAGTACCATCCTCTCAGTTCCTATAACTTTCTGATTTTCAACACTACTTTTGATAATATTGTTTTGATAAAAA
>CACYHF010000070.1 GCA_902774155.1 uncultured Bacteroidia bacterium
TGATCATACCCTAAGTTTTTTTGCCAAGGGTATGATCATTTTGGGCCGTTTTTGATCATACCCTCCTTTGTTTTTTCAAGGGTATGATCAGTGGGTCACAGTCTGGCAGAATCAGTGGGGTCACAGTCTGACAGTGCCAGTTTCCCCTTGAGGATACCCGCTGCCCAAGTGGGCAGGACCCTACCCTGTTGGACCAGGTCCAACTTTACCTCGTGGACCAGGTCCAGCGAGAATGGACTACAGGCCTTTCAGAGGCACAAGTGCTGGACCTGGTCCAGTACATGAAATTGGACCAGGTCCAACTACACCTTATGGACCTTGGATCAGGCCGGTACTGGCGTAGTTGGCGATTCTATCATCTTGACCTTCCTTACCAGGGCTGTTTTATGGATGGTGCCAGACAAGTGGGCTTTACGATGAAGAAAACTGCAATTGTAAGTGCTTAATAATCAGCAAGAAGATAGAAACCCGGATGATGCGAAGATACAACATTTTCGCATCATTTTTATCATACCGGCACCGCCGCCGCGCAACGGCCAGGCGCGGCGGCTACAATGCAGTCGGCTGCGGGGAGCTGGTCCGAAGGGCTCTCCTCGCCGGCTGCTTGTTGCCGGAGTCTCCAGTAGTTCTTCCAACGCTTCTTGGGTTTGAGCAGGGTTGACCTGGCAGCGGCAGGAGTCAGATTACCGATGCTTTCGTGAGGACGTTCGTTGTTGTACAGGTAGAAGTATTTCGCGCCATTTCTGGTGATGTTAGCTTCATGTGGTACAACCATTCTGTCTTCAATATCCCGTTCACGCGCTCGGCAATAGCATTCTCGTAGGGATCTCCCTTGTCCGTCATGCTAACGAGGATACCATATTGTTGGAGCATGTTCACATATTCCTGACAACAGTACTGGCATCCCCTGTCAGAATGATGTATAAGTCCCTTTAATACCCCTTCGGGATACTTTGAAAGGGCCATGGCCAACGCCTTCAAAGGGCCTGTCGTATCCAGTGTGTCATGAAGGGCATAGCCCACGATTTCATGTGTATAAGCATCTGTGATAAGAGATAGATACATGAAAGTCTTTTTTGAGCCCCGAACAATCTCGATGTAAGTTATGTCACTGACCCAAACCTCGTCAGGACGACACGGCACGATCTCCTTGATAAGATTCGACCATTTCTTCATCCAGTGCTTCGAGTAGGTTGTGACTATGCGATAGTGTTTGCGGTGGACCAACAGGCCGCTTTCCCGTAGAAGGTCAAACAACTTGTCCCGACCTATCTCATGACCATGATCGGCCAACTTAATCTGGAGTTTGCGTACACCAAGACGGGGCATGCCCTCACGGATCAGCCTGACTTCACTGATGATGGCCGTATTGTCGATTTCGTCTGCGTAAGTGACTTGTTTTTGCTTCCAGAAGCCCTGCCTGGTAAAGCCGAACAGTCCACAAAGAGTATCAAGGCTTACTTCCGGGTGACGTTCTTTGAGTTCTTCGACTGTTCGGCCTCGACTTTTTTTGACAGGTCGATGCCATACTCGTCTTTCAAGATACCCATCATCACTTCGTAACCCTCGGCCTTGATATTCGAGAGTTTGAGTGCATTCTCCAGAGCCTTGATTTTGTCTCGGAGAAGTTGGACTTCTTCCTGATGAGTCATAATCGATAATGCAATTCTCCGCTTCAACGGATTGTCAAAGATATCAAATTTTCCTTGTTTGTAGTCAGCTGCCAGCGTCTTTATTTTCTTGACACTGTAACCATACCTTCTTGACAGACTCTCCACCGGTACTCCGGAGAAGTACTCAGAAGTACTCACGCAGCATTTTTCCTTGGGCTCGCTGCATCGCCCGGTAGCATTTAGATTCCATAAAAAGTTACCTTTTTTGGTAAACTTTTTTCAGGACGATACACAGAGTGGTGAGCATATTGGACAGATTATGTGATAATTGCCAGTCTTTACAGGATAATTATATGAAGACTCTTACGCTGTGCGATGACCTCAAACAGTCATTGTTACGAAAAGCGTTTAACGGAGAATTATAGTCTATGAACGAATCCCAAACCAGATACGACAAGATTGACCCGGCGCTGAAAGCGGCAGGCTGGGGAGTCGTGGAGGACAGTCGGGTCATTACCGAGTACCCCATCACCAGGGGGCGGGTAAGCAAGACCTCGAAACCCAATCCGCTTAAGGCAGACTACGTACTGGTTTACAAGGGAGCCAAGCTGGCTATCGTTGAGGCCAAGTCCGTACAGAAAGATGTTTCCGAAGGCGTGGCCCAGGCCAAACAATACGCCTCCATGATGGGTATCCGCTTTACCTACGCCACCAATGGAGACGAAATCTACGGCATCGATATGGAAAAGGGCGAGGAAGGTCCCGTTGAGACTTTTCCTTCACCCGATGAACTCTGGTTCCAGACCTTCGGTGACGTGGACGAATGGCGCGATAAATTCTACGCGCAGCCACTTTACTCCAACGGCACCAAAGAGCCCCGTTACTATCAGGAAATTGCCATCAACAAGGCCCTCACCGCCATCGCCAAAGGAAAGAATCGCATTCTTCTGACACTGGCCACTGGTACCGGAAAAACCTTCATTGCCTTCCAGATCTGCTACAAACTATTCCACACAAAGTGGAACGTCAAGAAGACCGGCAATCGCCCCAGGATTCTCTTCCTGGCTGACCGGAATATCCTCGCCAACCAGGCCTTCAACGGCTTCTTTGGCTTCCAGCAGGACGCCCTCGTGCGTATCACGCCCGGCAGCGTCAAGAAAGGCGGCAAAGTGCCCACCAACGGCTCCATCTTCTTCACCATCTTCCAAACCTTCATGACGGACGATGGCAAACGCTATACCTTTGGTCAGTATCCCAAAGACTTCTTCGACCTGGTCATCATTGACGAGTGTCATCGTGGAGGAGCCAATGACGAGAGTTCCTGGCGTGAAATTATGGACTACTTCTCGCCAGCCGTGCAAATCGGTCTTACGGCGACCCCGCGACGCGATGTCAATGCCGACACCTACAAATACTTCGGCGATCCTGTCTATACATACTCGCTCAAGCAAGGCATTGCTGACGGCTTCCTTACCCCGTTCCGTCACTGCAAGATGCAGGGCACCCTGGACGACTACATCTACACCCCGGAAGATGAAATTCTCACCGGCGAAGTGGATGCCAACCGTGTCTATAACGAGAACGACTTCTACGCCGGCAACATCAAGATTAAGGAACGCGATTTCAGCCGGGTCAAGGAGTTTATGAAATACATCGGCCCGGACGAGAAGACGCTGGTCTTCTGCGCTACGCAGAACCACGCGGCTCAAATCAGGGACATGATTAACCAGGTCCACGGCGGCAATCCTTTCTACGCGGTCCGCGTCACAGCAAACGACGGAGCAGAAGGAGAGCGGCAGTTGAAGGAATTCCAGGACAACGAGAAAACCGTTCCCACCGTCCTCACAACTTCCCAGAAACTCTCCACCGGCGTTGATGCCCTCAACATCCGCAACATTGTTCTGCTTCGGCCCATCCATTCAATGATTGAGTTCAAGCAGATCATCGGCCGTGGAACCCGCCTCTATGACGGCAAATACTACTTCACCATCTACGACTTTGTCAAGGCCTACGAAAACTTCCAAGACCCCACTTGGGACGGAGAACCGGTCACGAATTCTACTGATGCTCTTAATGTCTATCACCCTAAGGATATTGACAGCGAGCTCCACGAGCAAAAACCCGAATATGGCCTCGAACACAAAGTGTGCAAGAAATGTGGTCAATACCCATGCGTTTGCGAAAAGCCGGAGAAACTGGAAATTCGCCTATCTGACGGCCGTGCCCGCAGGATTAAATACCTTAAATCAGATATGTTCTGGGGAGCCGATGGCAAACCCGTCTCGGCCGAAGTATTCCTCAACACCATGTTCGGCCAGCTGCCCACCTTTTTCACAAGTATCGAAGACCTCCAACAGAAATGGTCCAACCCCAAGACCAGGGAAGACCTCCTCGCCCAGATGGATGCCGCTGGTTACGGAAAGGATGTCCTGAAACAGATCCGCACACTCATTGATGCTGAAGGCTCCGACCTTCTTGACGTTTTGGAATACATCTCCTTCAACATCGAACCGATCCAGCGCACAGAGCGTGTGAAGAAGGCCGAAAGTTTCCGTGCTTCCCTCAACGCCACTGGCCAGGACTTCGTCAACTACATCATTCAGCTCTACGTCAAGGAAGGAATCGACGAACTTGGCCCCGACAAACTCCCGGCCATCATCTCGATGAAGTACGGTTCCATTCCGGACGGCATGAAAGTCCTCGGCAGTGTAGACGTCGCACGCGGCCTCTTTCTTGACTTCCAGAAGAATCTGTACCTAAATAATATTGCTTCATAACGATTAATGAATAAATGGAGCCTCGCAAAATAGTTCTTATCCTCGGCAACGGTTTCGACGTCGACCTTGGTCTCCAGACTCGCTACAGCGACTTTTGGAAATCAGAGTTTTGCCCCAAAGACTATCCTGCCCCGCTCATCAACCATCTGAATCAGCGCTGGCAGGACAACTTGGAAGCCGTCCGATGGTACGACCTCGAAAACGAGCTGCTAAATTACTATAACGAGATAGCTCACTCCCGACGCATTCCCGATGTCATCACTCAAGAAGAGAAGGAATTCATAATCAAAGTCAACCTAGTTAATTACTCATACGGAGTTGGCCAGGAGTATCAAGGGGCGGCTAATTCTCTTTTACAGAAAGGTCTCTTAAAAAAGAATCCAAAACAATTCCCCAAATATATCATGCCATATAGAGAAGAATTGAAGAAGTCTTCCATTTGGCGTGACCGAGAAGCTTTAAAAAAGATCAAAGAAGGACTCTGCAACTACCTTAATTCAATAAATAAACCTATCCCAGAAAGCGATACAGCAGCATTTCACCTGCTGCTCGCAATGACAAAATCGGCCGATGCCGGGGATTTCATCAACATCTTCACCTTCAACTACACACGCGTTCAAATGCGAGGATATGAGTTGAAAGAAATCCCTGTGCATTATATGCATGGCCGCTGCGAAGATGGGAAGATAATCGTTGGGACCCGGGATGACCTGCAAATGGACCCCAGTTATGATCATTTGGATCAATCTTATTCTTAATACCATCAATACCAGCCATCAGAATAGCTGCAAAAGTCAGATATGGATTACACATTGCATCAGGATTTCGCAGTTCAAATCTAACTACATCTTCACTTTTCGCATATGAAGGTATTCTGATTACTGCACTTTCTGTGTCAGTCAATTCCTTTTCTGTGTCAGTTTCTGTGTCAGTTCGGCCTTTTTCTGTGTTAGTTTGGTTGGTTTCTGTGTCAGTTTCTGTGTCAGTTCGGCCTTTTTCTGTGTTAGTTTGGTTGGTTT
>CACYHF010000071.1 GCA_902774155.1 uncultured Bacteroidia bacterium
TAACTGGCATAATCAGTCTAAGTTTAAAATCTACGCATAAAGTTACGCATAAAATTTTGAAAATCCAAATATACTTCGATTTACTATTCTTTCACTAAAATGGCTATAATCAAATACTTATAAAACTATTTTTGAATATTATTGTTCTTGAAAATGGAGTCCTATGCTCCACAAAAAGAGATTGTTAATCAATTGATTAGCAATCTCTTTTCTTTTTCTACGCATAAATCTACGCATAAAAAGTGCCTACAAAGTGGCTACATTTGTGGTGCATTGTACACCACAATCGTTAAATCTACCCGTTACCGGTTTGGAGTCAGTACCAGGAAGGATCTTTGTCCGCGGTGTCCATTTTGTCCACGCTGTCCACGGGCGTGGACGCGGGCAAAGACGCGAAAAAGCACCGCTCAATGGAACGGTGCCGTATTTGGTTTTGGTGATTGTCGGGTAATTAGTCGAAGTGGTCTTTTATGACCGTCGGCTTTAATACATAAGAGGTTACTGGAATAAATCTTCCATTGTGAGCTTTACCGGGATATCGGCCGCATTGGCGTTGTTCGTGAGGCCAAATGTTGTGATGAGCGAGAGCATAATGCGCTTTTCCGTTCCGGTTTCCCTCTTGAAAACGGTCTTGCGATACTCCATCTTTGAAAGGTCCTCTGAGGAAAGCGGATAAGGCGATTTGCTGTATTTCATTTCGCAGAGGTTGATGGTATCGTCGTTGCGGTCTATAAGGAGGTCAATCTGGACGCCTTCTTCGTTGGAGTCCTTGGGGGCCTTCCAACTCCAGGAATGAGCCGTGCTGATCACAACAGTCAGTCCCATCGCCTTTTTGATTTGCTCCAGATGCTGCAGGCATACTCTCTCAAAGGCCAAGCCCACCCAGTTATCATAGACACCGGTGTCAAGATTGGAGGTCCAGAAGTGTGACTCTCCACGGGTATTCTCACCGATGAATTTGAACCAGAAGAGCGTGTAATTGTCCATCAGCTGGTACAGGGTGCCCTTTTTCTTGTTCCCTATCATCGTGTACTTGCGGATGAAGCCGCATTGCTCCAACTCCTTGAGTGCCTTGGAGAAAGTCTCGTTGTCACTGATTTTAGTGATATCCAGGATTTCCTCCCTCTGCAGCCCGCCTTTTTTGGTAGCCAAGGCATTGACAATGGCAATATGTGTCTTGGGACGCCGAAACAGGGATGCGTACAGGGCGTCGTACTCGTGGACCATCTCCCCGTCTTCTTCGAAGAACATCCGGTCTATATTCTGGGCAATGGAAAGGCCCGGGCGGAGGAAACTCCAGTAATAAGGAATGCCTCCCATGACCATATAAGCTTCCAGTATTTGCCGGCGGGTGAAATCCAGCCTGTTCTGTTGGCTGTACTGCTCGCATTCCTTCAAGGTAAATGGACGGAGTTGGATCTGGCGGGTGACTCGGTCATGCAGGCCACCATAGTTCATCACGATATTGTCGATGATCCAGGACGTTGCACTACCACAAACGATGAGAATGATGTCCTTGCGGGTGGTGGCCCATGCATTCCAGAAATGATCCAGGGCGCGGATGAAATTTGATTTAGGCGTGTCCATCCAAGGGAGTTCATCGATGAACACCACTTTCTTGCCTTCCGGGAGACTGGCCAGGAGGCGCTGAAGGAGACGGAATGCCTCGCCCCAGGTCTTGGGCTTCGGGCACTTGGGAAGGCCGGCTGCATAAAGCGATTCCCGGAATTCACCCAATTGCTCGCTCATGGGAGCATCCAAGATACCGGTGTGTTGGAAAGCAAACTGGTAGTCGAAGGTTTCGCGTACAAGATAGGTCTTTCCGACTCTGCGCCTGCCATATAAGGCGACGAATTCGGATTGGTTTGAATGCAGGAGGTCGTTGAGCAGCGCCTGTTCTTTTTCTCTTCCTGTGAGCATAGTGTTGTCTTTTGTTGCAGGACAAAGATAGGGTTTTTCTCTCAGAATATCGCTATAAGCCGTGGAAATCTATTAAAATTTGGCACATTTCCACGGGTTATGGGCGCGTTTAGTCGAAGTAGTCGTACTTGAGATGAAGGTACATCGTGTCATGACGAGACGGGCACGGGCTCACACGCGCGTTTATCCCACTCGTTCGCTCGTAGAATTTTCAGTTGTTTTTGAGAACTCAAAACGATAATTAGTTGATTTTTTTTCTAACTTTACAAAATCCAAACACTGAAACGATGAGTCAAACTTCTTTAAACACGGTTTTGGAGACGTTTCGCCAGCAGGTGAAAGCCCATCCCAATCAACCCTCAGTGGTTTATGAGAATATCCAATTAAGCTACTCCGAAGTAGACCGGCTGACGGACAACCTTGCCGCCTATATAGAGTCTAAGGTGCCCCCCAAGAGCGTTGTGGGCATCATGCTGGGCCGCAACGAATATATGATGCTGGCCCCGCTGGGCGTGCTCAAGGCAGGGTGCGCCTATCTCCCGCTGGACCCTTCGTACCCGCCGGAGCGTCTCAACTTCATGATGAAAGACGCGGGTGCCAAGATGCTGGTGGCCGATGAAGAGCTCCTTCCCATCCTGAAGGAGTACAAGGGACCGGTCATAATGAGCTCCGACATCCGCAAACTGCATCCCGGCACGCCCAAGGCCCCGCAGCCCCAACCGGAAGACCTGTTTATCCTGCTGTACACCAGCGGCACCACCGGCACGCCCAAAGGCTGCATGCTCTGCCACCGGAACATCTATGCCTACTGCTCCCATCACAGCGAGCTCATGGGCCTGGACCACTCCTCCCATATCTCCGCTTACGCGAGCTTTGGCTTCGATGCCTTCGTGTCGGACCTGTACAGCTCCCTCATCAGCGGCGGCACTCTCTACATCATTCCGGAAAGAATCCGCCTCAACCTGCCTGCCCTGCACGATTTCTTTGAGCAGAACGGCATCACGTGCTGCTTCATGACCACCCAGGTGGCCACCCAATTCGCCATCAACTATCCGGACTGCAAGGGCCTCAAGACCATGTATACCGGCGGAGAAAAGATGTCCAGCTTCCCGTTGCCACACTACCGCCTGTTCAATTGCTACGGTCCCACGGAAACCATTTGCTATGTGGTGTACGAAGAGGTGAAAAAGCAAGAAGAAAACATTCCCATCGGCCGGCCGATGAAGGATATCAAGGTCTATATTGTCAAAGACGGCAGGCAAGTTCCCAAGGGGGAACCGGGAGAACTCTGGATCACCGGTACGCAGGTGGGTCTGGGTTACCTCAACCGGCCCGACAAAACGGCCGAAGTGTTTGTGAAGAACCCCTTTGACAAGGATCCCGATTACAGCATAGCCTACCGCACCGGAGACATCGTCCGTGAGAGGGAAGACGGAAAGATAGAATTTATGGGCCGTAAGGACGGCCAGGTCAAGATCCGCGGCTTCCGCATCGAGCTCAAGGAAGTGGAGGCCATTATTCGTGAATTCCCTGACATCAAGGATGTTACGGTACAGAGTTCATTGCCAGCAAGAAGCCTCCGTACATGGTGCCGGCGGTTACCATGCAGATAGAGGCCATTCCCCTTAACGTAAACCAGAAGGTGGATGTAAGGGCCCTGCCCAAGCCGGAACCCCAGGAGCACAAACCGGAAGCCCATGTGGCCCCGCTCAACGTGCTGGAAGAAGAAATCAGCAACATCATCAAGGAAAGTGTAGGCATCGGCGGTTTTGGCCTTACAGACCCTCTGTACTACAGCGGCCTGTCTTCACTGGGAGCCCTTCGCCTGGCCACCGAGCTGTACAAGCGCTACGGACTGGAGCCGGACATGAACAGTTTTGCCAAGACAGCCAGCCTGCAAAGTATTGAAAACGACGTCCTTAAACTTCTCCTGTCCCAGGACAAGAACAAGGCGGCCGAAGCGGAAAGCACGGAGGACGAACCCCAGGAACTCACCTTCCAGCAGACTGGTCTGTACCTGGACTGCGTCCGGAATCCTTCCTCCACAGCCTACAACCTGCCGTTTATCCTCACCTTCCCGGAAGATACGCAGGTGTCGGCCCTTAAAAAGGCCCTGTTGGCCATTCTGGAGGCTCATCCGGGCGTTACCGGACGGTTGCAGCAAAAAGATGGGAAAGTCTATCTGGTGCCCGGAAAACCAGACCCGGAGATCCCGTCCGTCAAGCTCCGTAACGAAGACGATTATGAGGACCTCAAAGAGGCCTTCATGCAGCCTTTCGACCTCTCCGGACCGCTCTATCGGCTCAATATCGTCCAGACGCCCGGAAAACTGCGCCTGATGGCCGATTTCCACCACCTCATCTTTGACGGCCACTCCTACGATGTCTTCTTGGCCCAGCTCGCGGCGGCCCTGGAAGGCAAGGAGCCCGAGAAAGAAGACTATACCTACTTCCACTACGCCAAAGACCAGAAAGACTACCAGGACAGCGACGAATTCAAACAGGCCGAAGCCTTCTTCGCGGACCAGATGGCCGGCAAGGAAGACGAAACCGGCGTCATCCCGGACAAGAGACCGCAGGAAGACGAGGTGGGTCACGAGGTCTGGCTTCGTAAGAAGATCGGGGCCGATGTCATGGCTCGTTGCCATGCTCTGGGCATCTCGCCGGCCAGTTACTTCCTGGGCGCCGCCTTTGTAACCGTAAGTGCTTTCTGCGGCAGGCAGAAAGTGTTTATGTGCACCGTGGCCAACGGCCGCGGAGACATGCGCTGCGCCAACACCTTCGGAATGTTCGTCAACACCATGCCGCTCTCGGGAGAAGTCGGGGAGCAGAAGGTGGGGGATTTCCTCAAAGAGACGGACCGCAACTTTGCCACTACTCTCTCTTTCCAGAACTATCCTTTTGCCAGGGTGTCTTCGGCCTTTGACTTCCATCCGGCCGTGATGCTGGCCTATCAGGTGGGATTGGTGGAGAAACACACCGTTAACGGAAAACCGCTTGAAGACGAGCTCCTTACGCAGGACACGCCCAAGTTCCCCCTGAGTATCTTCATCGAGGGCACGGAAGAAGCCCCTGAACTGGCCCTGGCCTATGACGACAGCCAGTATACCGAGCCGCTGATCCAGTCCTTTGCTGACACCATGGAGTGTGTGGTGAAGGGTATGCTCAAGGATGTTGCCCTCACGGAGATTCCCTTCGTGGACGGCGAGCGCCTCAAGCAGCTGGACAGCTTCAACAACTATATCCAGGAGGTAGACCTGAGCCAGACCGTGGTAGACTTGTTCCGCAAACAGGCCCAGTCCACCCCGGATGCTCCGGCCGTGCTCTTTGAGGGCAAAACCATCAGCTACAGGGAACTCGACCGCTACACAGACGCCCTTGCAGCCAAAATCCTCTACTTCGGCCTCAAGGACGAAGACGTGGTGGCTGTGCTCATCGGCCGCAACGCCTGGATGACCAAGGCCTCCCTGGCGGCCCTGAAGACCGGTTGCGCCTATCAGCCGCTGGACCCTTCCTACCCGTCGGAGCGCCTCAATTTCATGATCAAGGATTCCCATGCCAAGCTCCTCATTGCCGACAAGGAACTGGTTCCGCTGGTAGGGGAGTACAAGGGCCCCGTGCTCACCACCGACGAGCTGGAGTCCCTGCCCGAAGGCCCGGTTCCCGAAGGGCCCAAGCCGGAAA
>CACYHF010000072.1 GCA_902774155.1 uncultured Bacteroidia bacterium
GAAGGCCTTCTCCCAGGAAGACACTATCCGATGGTTCACGGAACACGGAGTTCCCTGCGTGCTTCAGGAAGACCATTGCTGGTTCCCCAAAAGCCAGGACGCCCTGGACGTAGTCCGCTGCCTGGAACGCGCCCTCAAAGGCGCAGAACTCCGCCTGAAAACCCCGGTTACAAGCGTAAAAGACTTGCTGGAGGAAAACAATTTTGTGGTAGTTACCACGGGCGGGGCGGCCAAGGGGCTGCCGTTTCTGGAAGGGTTGGGGCTGGAACTGGTGCCGCCGGTGCCTTCGCTGTTTACCTTTACTGTTCCGGATCCGGGGCTCCGCAGCCTGATGGGGCTGGTGGTAGAGGCGCAAATCGGCCTGCAGGGAACGGCCTATAAGGCCAGCGGTCCCCTGCTCATTACCGACTGGGGCCTGAGCGGTCCGGCCACTCTCAAATTGTCTTCCTATGCTGCCCGCCATCTGGCAGAAGCCGGTTACAAAGGAACTGTGGCCATTAATTGGCTGAATGCTAACGAAAACGACGCTCGTACCCAATTGCAGAAAACAGCCGCAGAAAGTCCTCAGAAGCAGGTTTCCAACACGCCGCTGTTGCAAAGCCGGCTTTGGAGTCACCTGATTGGGAAAGCGGGGCTGCGGGAAGATATCCGCTGGGCAGAACTGGGCAGCAAGGGCCTGAACCGCCTAACGGCCATCTTGACCTGTGACACATATCCCCTGAGCGGCAAAAGCAGATTCCGGGAAGAATTTGTCACCTGCGGCGGTGTAGCGCTGGAAAACGTAAACTTAAACACATTGGAAAGCAAGTCCTGTCCGGGCCTGTTTTTTGCAGGCGAAGTACTGGATATCGACGCCATTACCGGCGGGTTTAACCTGCAGGCAGCCTGGAGTACAGGATATGTCTGCGCACAGTCCATAGTCAAGAATCTATGAATACTTATCTGATCATAGCGGCCGTGGCGGCCGTCATCTTTGCCGTGGTCATTACCTGGCTTATTATGCACGCGCACGAGGTGAAGGCCTGCAATGAGCTGGAAAACAGGCTGATTGCCACCCAGAAAGACCTGGAAAACGCAGAAAAACTGCAAAAGATGCAGCAGGAAGCCTTTGCGCAGCAGCTGGAGGCCGTAAAAGGCCAGTTATCGGCCGAAACGGAAAAGCTCCTTCTGCAAAGGGAGGAAGCGCTGCAGAAGAAGGCCGAGGAAACCTTCCGTACGCTCTCCGCGCCCCTGGGCAAGGACCTGAAGGCCATGCAGGAAAGTTTTGAAGCCCAGAAGCGCAGCCAGGCCGAGGGTTCCGCCTCCCTGAAAACCGCTATGGAGCAGGCCGTCAAGCATCTGCAGGACCAGACCACGGCCATCGGGAACAAGGCCGATAACCTGGCCAAGGCCCTCAAAGGCCAGAACAAGATGACCGGCATCTGGGGAGAGACCATCCTGTACAATATGCTGGTGGCCGAAGGGATGGAAGAGGGCCGGGACTTCGACCGGGAAGAAACCCTGCGGGACGGCAGCGGCGCCATTGTCCTGAACGAAGACAGCGGCAAACGGATGCGTCCGGACTATATCCTGCATTACCCGGACAAAACGGAAGTGATCGTAGACGCCAAAACCTCTATGGAGGCCCTTTCGGACTGGTTTGCCACCGAGGACCCGGCCGTGAAGGAAGAAGCCGCCAGAAGGAATTTATCGGCCATTCGCGCCCAAATTAAGAGCCTTTCCGGGAAGCGCTACCAGGATTACATCCGCGAGGGCTACAAAACCCTTGACTACGTGCTTATGTTCATTCCCAATTACAGCGCGCTGCAGTTGGCCAAGACCCTGGCCCCCAATATTTTCCAGGAGGCCTACCAGCAGGGTGTCCTGTTAACCACGGAGGAAACGCTGATGCCTTTCCTGCGCATGATCCGGATCGCGTGGACCAATTATGACCAGGCCCGCAACCAGGAAAAGATTATCAGGGCTGCCCAGACCATGGTGGACCGTGTGTACGACTTTGCCAAGGCGCACGCCGTTATGGGTGAAAAGCTGCGCGCCGCGCAGGAAGAATACGACAAGGTATCCCTGAAGATTGGGGAATCGGGGAATTCCATCCTCACCAGCGCCCGGCAACTCCTTAAACTGGGGGTCCCCAAGAATCCTAAGAAACCGCTTCCGGATTCAGAAGAATAAAACGCATATCACAATTGGCGGCGAAGGCGGCGTCGGAGGGGCTGTCCCCCACCAGGACGCTGCTTTTTGCGTCTATATCCGGGAACAGGGCCTGTGCCTCCCGGAACATACCGGGATTGGGTTTGCGGCGCGGATCCTCCTCGGAAAGCGCCGTACAGGCCAAAATCAAATCCATCCGGCCGCCGGCTTCCAGGATCTCCGTCATCATCCGGGCATGGATGCGGGAAAGGTCGGCATCGGTCATAAGCCCCTTCCCTACACCCCGCTGGTTGGTCACCAGCACGATGTGGCGGAATTTCGCCGACCATCGGGCCAGTTCCGTCAGGATGCCGGGCATCCACTCCCACTGCGCCCAACTGCGCACGTAATCCCCCGGCAGAAGCCGGTTCAGCACGCCGTCACGGTCCAGGAAGAGTGTCTGGGCATCGGCCTGTAAAACGGCCCTAGAGGCCTCCTGAACGGCTTTCCAGGCAGGAAGGGCCCATTGCGCCCGCTCATAATCTTCCGGAATACCGATATCAATAAAGTATGCGTCGGATACCCAGCCGCCAATCTGGCCAATGGCCGCGCCTGGCTCTAGCACTTCCTTTTCAAAGGAGAATTTCTCCGGCAGCCCGCCCAGATCCAGCCGGCTGCGGTCAATGGCATACACGCCCCCGTTGATCAGGCCTTCGTCGCAATGCTGCTTCTCCCGGAATGCCGTGATTTGCAAGGCATCTTCGCGCGTTGGCGTTGCGATGGCCGAAGATGCCGCCACGGACACGGAACCATAGCGGCCGAAATCCTTCAGGGGTTTCAGGGCCAGGGTAATGGGGAAATCGAAAGGTATCCGGTCCAGCGCCACAGGATAGAACGTATCCCCGTTCAGTACCAAAACTTGGTTGGTGCGGCAAAGAGACAGGGCCAGCCGAATGCCGCCACCCGTTCCCAGCGGGGTCTCCTCCACCGCGAAATCATAGGCAAACGGCCACTCCTGCCCCTGTACAAAGTCGATAATCTGTTCCTTTAGGTAACCGACCGAAAACACCACGTGTTCAATGGAATATGCCGATAACCAATCCAGCATATAGCCCAGGAACGGCTTACCATTTACGGGAGCCAGGCATTTGGGGATTTCGTGCACCACGGAGCGGAGCCGGGTACCCAATCCACCGCAGAGGATTATAACTTCCATGCCACGGCGCCTTTGTTGGTGAACTGGAAGGGAACCACTTTGCCGGGAAGGACAGAGAGGGCTTCGGCCACCCTGTGTTTTTTCTC
>CACYHF010000073.1 GCA_902774155.1 uncultured Bacteroidia bacterium
AGAAAGTGCCCGACCTCCTGGATGAGGTCCACTCGCTCATGGTAGACAACGGATTGTGGTTTATCCTCAGCGGGTCAAGTGCCCGTAAGATCAAGAGAAGCGGCGTCAACAAGCTGGGTGGCCGTGCCATACCTGAGACCCTGTTCCCGCTGGTGAGTGCGGAGATTCCCGATTTTGACCTGGACCGTGCCATACAAAACGGCATGATTCCCAGGCATTATATGGTAGCGAATGCCCGCAAGAGACTTCAGGGTTATATCGATTTGTACCTTACCGAAGAGATTACCGAGGAGGCGGCTGTGCAGAACCTCGACGACTTTGTCCGCTTTATGGAGGTTGCAGCCATATCCGACGGGGAAATCATGAATTATGAGAATGTGGCCAGTGATTGCGGCGTGTCTGCCAATACAGTCAAGGCATATTATAAGATACTTGTGGATACTCTGCTCGGCTTCGAAGTGCCAGCCTACCGGAAGGTCGTCAAAAGGAAACTCTACAAGGCATCCCGTTTCTATTACTTTGACGTCGGCATAGACCCCTGAATATGGCCACGCCTTTGAGCACCTCATCATGCAGGAAATTGTTGCATACCTTGGTTATTCGGACAGTGATGAGACTCTTTCTTATTGGCATACCTATGACAATCACGAGGTGGATGCTGTTATTGGAGACGCCCGTGTCGCCATTGAAATAAAATCCACTGACCATGTGGATCATGATGACAAACGGGGAGTGACAGCGTTCGCCAAGGAGCATCCTGACACGAAACAAATCCTTGTTTCCCGCGACAGGGTAAGCCGCCGCTCCGGCGATGTGGACCTCTATTACGTGACAGACTTCTTCAAGGCCCTCTGGGCTGGCGAGATAATCTAAGAATCTTGTCCCGCATCATCTTTCATATAGATGTGAATTCCGCGTTCCTTTCCTGGAGCGCGGTTAAACTCTGTATGCAGGGGAAACCGGATATCCGGCTTGTGCCATCCGTTGTCTCCGGGGACCCTAATGACCGACGGAGCATCATTACAGCCGCTTCCATCCCGGCAAAGAAACTGGGCATCAAGGTTCCCATTCCGGTCTCTATGGCGCTCCGGATGTGCCCGTCACTGGTAATCGTCAGGGGAGACTGGGAGTGGTACAAACAGTGCTCTGAGGGCTTCATTGCCATCTGCCGGTCCTACTCGCCGGTGCTGCAGCAGTTCTCCATTGATGAGTGTTTCATTGATATGAGCCTGCGTTGCACGCGGGAGAACGCTGTTGCAGTGGCCACGCAGTTGAAGGACCAGGTGAAGTCTCAGTTGGGATTCACGGTTAATGTGGGCATCGGCTCTAACAAACTGCTGGCCAAGATGGCTTCGGACTTCGAGAAGCCGGACAAGGTACATACACTTTGGTCAGAGGAAGTCGAGTCAAAGATGTGGCCGCTTCCTGTGCGGGATCTGCTGTGGGTAGGGAAGAAGACGGAAGAACGGCTGACGGCTTACGGTATCAAGACCATCGGCCAGTTGGCTGCCATCGGAATGGGCTCGCTGACTCGGCTGGTGGGTCAGAATTTCGCCGTGCAACTGCACGAGAACGCGAATGGTCGGGATGACTCTCCGGTGGAGACTGAGGTCGCTGAAGCCAAGAGCTATTCGGCAGAGCGTACGTTTCCTAAAGATTTAGTAGCCCCCAAGGATATCGATAAAGCGCTATTCAATGTGGCCTGCATAGTGGCGCATCGCATTCGCCGGGATGATTTCCGGGCTTCCTGTGTATCTATGTTCGTCAAGTACAAGGATTTCTCTGTAGCTCAGAAACAGACGACACTGGAACAACCTTCAGATGTGACAGCCATCATTCTGAATGCTGCCCGCAAGATGCTCACGGACGTTTGGGATGGCATTACACCTATCCGGCAGGTTGGCCTGGGCGTATCGCGCCTTACGCACGAATCAGCCATGCAGATGTCCCTGTTTGAAGACCCCAAGATGGAGTACTACCGGGAATGGGACCGTCAGTTTGACGAAGACCGTGCCCAGTATGAGGATGCCAAGATGCTGGCATACGAACGGAAGAAAAAGGACGACGATTTAGTCTTTACCTATCCTGATGGAGAGACGGCTTTATCAGCCGCGAAAAAGGCCATCAAAGGCCATCCAACATATCGTTTCCATCGGCAGAATCTCCCGGACGGCACTTCCTGCTTTGAGGTGGTAGAAGGCAAAAAGCAATCAAAGTATAAGGGAGGATAGTAAAAGAAATTACGCGTAAATTCAGCAAGTTTTATGCGTAAATTTATGCGTAAGTGCCTTAAGTAACTGATTTTCAGTCTGTTCCGTGGAGCATAGGAGAATCGAACTCCTGACCTTTTGAATGCCATCCATTTAATCAGTCTCGATTCCGCCTCAATCTTAAGTTCCTAAAAATCAGCACGTTGCAAAACCGTCTTAAAAGCCTCAAATGATGTCTTTCCGGCGTTTTGTACAACATTTGTACAACAAAGGTAGTTTTTTGTTTTATAAAAAACAACTCAAATCGTGCTTACAGTGCGTTATAATGCGTAAAATTCGATTCCCCGTTGCACTATTTTGGCCACAAATAAACAGGTATATCACATATAGACCCGCAGCTGCTCGGCAAGAGCGAACACTGTTGTCGCCGACTCTGCTTTCGCCGGAGTTGTTCCTTCATTGAAGCTGGCAAGGACCGTTTTCGCATGGGAAATAGCCGTGTCCAATTTTGGGAACAACAAATTGTACAGCGCCGATGCAACGCCCGCCTTCTTAGAGTAGGGCATTCCTGTTAGTTTAGTCAGCATCTCGGCGTACTTGCTCCTGTGAAGAGGCCCTTGGTACAAATGGAAGTGGAGAATAAACCAGAACTCAAAAGCTTGATTGGACCATGCCACCTGAAAACCTTCGGCTTTTGCCTCCTGTATGGCCAAATTGAAATCTTCATCTGGAAAATCATCTTTGTCAAAGACCACCCAGTACTGGTCATAGGTTTTCCCTTTCCGTTGCTCTTCCTGCCGGATGCCCACAGCTTCCTTCACCAGTACGCGTGTTCCAAGTCCTTTACCGACAGCTTTTACCGTAGCTGATGTCAGGCGGAAGGAATTGAAATAGTCCGGTTCCGTGTTCTGTCCCTCACACACAATCAGGAACGATTTCTTGACAGGCCGGACGCCGACCTTTCTCCGGATATCCCGCTCTTTCCGGGGTGAATTACGCTTTGCCGCCATGCTACTGCTCCTCCTTCACAAACAGATTGGACATATTGCCAAGGATTGGCGTGGCGCCATACTTGCCAGCCAGGTATCCTTTCTCAAAAGAAGCTCCGCTGCGGACTTTGTATTCGGCCAGGGAGAAGAGTTTCGATGCGCCCAGGCGGTCTTTCTCCGTGAACCACACCTGGTCTCTGCGGAAGGCGCCGGAAGAAAGCAGATTGCTGTCGTGTGCAGTAAATATCAACTGTGCTCCTCTGGGGTTGGTATCCTTGGAATTGAACAGGGTAATAACACGTTCCATTGGGTATGCCAGTGAGAAATACTTGATGGTACCTTCGGATTCATTGTCCAGGAAAGGGAAGCTCACAGATTGGGCTACACGGCCATCTGCATCGTATTGATTGTGCCGGCTTGTCACTCTGTCGCCGGATTTCTCGATATCCTCAATGCCCAGGTCAGCATACTGCGAAAAGGCAACAATCCTTTTACGCATGGTTTCGTCGTCAAAATGCCGAAGGGCGTCCTTCCAGTTAAGGTCTTCTTCCGAGCAGGACAAGACAGTCGTGTCTGTCAGCCAACCGATAATCTCCACGGC
>CACYHF010000074.1 GCA_902774155.1 uncultured Bacteroidia bacterium
CTGGGTGGCCGTATTTGAAGGCTTGTGCCGCTGCTGCGTGCCGTTGTTCCTCATCGCTTCCAGTTATCTGCAGTTCCCGCTGCATTATTCTGCCGGCGAGTTTTTCCACCGCCGGGCGGTGCGCATACTGATTCCCATGCTGCTGTGGACGGTGGTATACGCCCTGGTGTGGGGCGAGCCCATCGACAACTTCAAGGGCCTGCTGCTGAACTTCAATTATGCCGCCGGGCATCTGTGGTTCGTGTATATGCTGGTGGGAGTGTATCTCATTATGCCTCTGCTTTCGCCCTGGGCCGAAAAAGTATCCAGCCGGGAGCTGGAGGTATATCTGGGCATCTGGCTGGTTACCACGCTTTTTCCCTTTGTCCGTGAAGCGGCCGGTGGCGTGGCGCCGCTTATCCAGGCGGCCGATGGCCTGCCCGCACAGGCCCTCTTCCCGCTCTGGGGTGAAGCCTCCTGGAACGCCTATGGCACGTTCTACTATATCAGCGGTTTTATCGGCTACCTGCTGGTGGGGCTGTATCTGAAGAAGCCGGCTGGTCGCTCTTCCTGATGGGTTTTGTGGCTATTGTGCGCGGTCTCCTGTCCCGCTTTTCGAACAGCGGAGACGGTTTTCCGCTCACAGGAGACTTGGCCATTGCCGTGGCCTGGGAAACGCCCATCACCTACTGCAGCCTTCCCGTGGTTCTCACTGCCGTGGGCCTGATGCTGGTGTTTATGCAAGGCCGGCAAAACGGAGAAAGCCCTTTCTATCGGCATATCATATTACCTCTGTCCCAAGCTGGATACGGAATGTACCTCATACACATGCTGGTACTGGCGCAGTTTTCGGCCCTGTACCGTAACTGGCTGGGCCTGGGCGCAGAGGGTCTGCTGGGCTATTGGACCACGCCCGTGGAAATCCTGGCCATCGCCCTTTCCAGCTTTGTGGTGGTGGGGGCCCTGGCCGTTGCCCTCCAGCGCATTCCCAAGGTGGGGAAATACTTGATGGGGTAGTTGCCGGCTTTTTTCGTTATCTTTGCCGTATGCTAATCGCACTGACTGGTTTTATGGGAAGCGGAAAGACCTCCGTAGGACGCCGGGTGGCCGATGTCCTGGGCTGCCTTTTCGTGGACCTGGATGAAGTGATCGAGAAAAAGGCGCAAAAGCGTATCCCGCAAATTTTTGCGGAAGAGGGAGAGGCTGGATTCCGGAAAAGGGAGAAGCTGGCCCTGGAACAGACCGTAAAAAAATATGCGGAAAGTACGGCGGTCCTGGCGCTGGGCGGCGGTACCGTAACCGTTCCCGGCGCGGTAGAACTCCTGCAGGAAAAAACGCTCTGCATCTATCTGCAGGCCAGTTTGGCGTCCATTGAGCAGCACTTGGAAGGCCACACGGAAGGCCGTCCCCTGGCCGATGAAAACCTGGCTTCCCGTCTGGCTGCGCGGGAACCCTTGTATCGGCAGGCCGCTCATTTGACGCTGGAGACGGATGGCTTGTCTCCGGAACAGATTGCCGACGAAATCATCATTTCCTGTTTGTAAATCTGCCACGGATTGATTAACTTTGTCCGACTATGGGCATCGTTGAACGACAGTGGACAGTTAAGACGCTGGACAATCCGGAGCAATCCGTACAGCTGGCGGCAGAGCTCGGTATAGACCGGGTTCTGGCCGATTTACTGGTCCAGCGTGGCGTCAACACCTTCGAACAAGCCCGTCGTTTCTTCCGTCCCCGCCTGGAAGACCTGCACGATCCCTTCCTGATGACGGATATGGACAAAGCCGTGGAGCGCCTGCATCAGGCCATCATCAGCGGGGAGAAAATCCTGGTTTACGGAGACTACGACGTAGACGGCACCACGGCGGTGGCCCAGGTATACTCCTTTGTCAAGCAATTCACCTCCAAGGTACAGTTCTACATTCCGGACCGTTACGACGAAGGCTACGGCCTGTCCTACAAAGCCCTGGACTGGGCCGGAGATAACGGCATCGGCCTGGTCATCACCCTGGACTGCGGCATCAAGGCCATTGACAAAGTGGAATATGCCCGCGCCAAGGGCATCGAGGTGATTATCTGTGACCACCATCTTCCGGAAAACGAACTGCCCAAGGCCGTTGCGGTCCTGGACCCCAAACGCGAAGACTGCCACTATCCCTTCGACGACCTTTGCGGCTGTGGCGTGGGCTTCAAGTTGGCTCAGGGCTATGTCCAGAAGTACCAGCTGGAGTTCTCCGTCCTGGAACCGCTGCTGGACTTGCAGGTGGTCTCCATCGCCTCAGACCTGGTGTCTATGACCGGTGAAAACCGCATCCTGGCGCATTTCGGCCTCAAGCGGCTCAATGAGAATCCCCGGAAAGGCCTGCTGGCCATGATCAACCTGGCCAAGCTGGAGCCGGGCCATATCGGCATCGACGATATCGTATTCAAGATTGGCCCTCGTATCAATGCGGCCGGACGTATGGAAAGCGGCCGATTGGCGGTAGAACTGCTCACGGCCACGGACGACCGCACCGCCTTCCGAATCGGCGAACAGATCAACGATAACAACAACGAACGCAAGTCCATCGACCGGGAAATCACCCAGGAGGCGCTGGATATGGTGCGGAACGGCCTGGCACTTGCCACGGAGAACGCCACCATCGTGTACAATCCCACCTGGAACAAAGGCGTGGTGGGTATTGTGGCGTCCCGCCTGGTGGAAGCCTATTACAAGCCCACGGTGGTGCTTACCAAGAGCAACGGATTCATCACCGGCAGCGCGCGCAGCGTACAGGGCTTCGACCTTTATGCCTCCATCGAAAGCTGCGCCGATTTGTTGGAGAACTTCGGCGGACATATGTATGCCGCCGGCCTTACCATGAAGGAGGAGAACCTGGAAGCGTTCTGCCAGCGGATGGACAGTTTCGTGGCCGGCAACATCACCCGCGAAGAACGGACACCCGTGGTGGAAATCGATGCCCGTCTGGATTTCTCGCAAATCACCCCCAAGTTCACCCGTATCCTCAAGCAGTTCCAGCCTTTCGGTCCCGGCAACACCAATCCGGTTTTCCTCACGGAAGACGTTTACGATGCCGGCAACGGCCGCAAGGTGGGCGCCGGCGGTATGCACCTGAAGCTGGACCTCATGCAGGAAAGCCAGCCGTATCGCCAGATTGCCGCCATCGGCTTCAATATGGCCGATTATTACGAACACATCAAGGCCGGCAACCCCATCGATATCTGCTACTCCATCGTGGAGAATTTCTACCGCGGCTCCTCCACCGTCCAGCTCCGCCTCAAGGACATCCGCGAACGGGATGAACTTATCTAA
>CACYHF010000075.1 GCA_902774155.1 uncultured Bacteroidia bacterium
ATAACTGGGAATAAAGGAGGACATGGCGATGAATAAAAAGTTTTCTATCTTCCTTTTCTCCCTTCTTCTTATTGCCTGTGCAAAAGAGAAAGAAGTCCAGATTGAGCCCGAGAAAAAAGGCGTCACCTACACGCTAAAAGGCTATTTGTCGGAAAAGACAAGGGCCCTCATCAGCGACGAAGGCACCTTCTCCTGGGAAACCGACGACCGTATTGCCGTCCTGGATTCCAATACAGGAGCCCTGTGCGAATTTGTCTGCGAAGAAGGTGACGGAGTGTTTACCTTCACCGGAGAACCTGGACAGGAATATGTCTTTACCAAGGCCTGGTACCCCGCCTCCATGGCTCAGACGGCAGATCAGGTCACCTTCCCCGAAAACTGGAACTACTCAGATCTTTCTGCGGCGCATAACTTCCCCATGGCCGCTGCTGTGCAGGATGGAAACATGTATTTCTACCACCTGTGCGCCCTCATGAAAATCACCGTCAACAGCGTGCCAAAAAATGCCACGGCGCTCACCCTGTCTTCGCCAAACGTATCGTTGAGCGGCACCTTCGCCGTGCAGGAGTTGGGAATCGACGACGGACGCATAGACGCCGCAGGTGAAAATGTAGTGGTGGAGGCGGGCGAAATTGCCGTTAAATCGGTTCCGGAAGTCGATGCCGAAACCGGTACTGGAGTCGTCAGCGTCCAGCTGGACCTGTCGGCAAAACAGGACATCACGGTATATGTCCCGCTGCCCTGCGGCAGTTACAAATATGCGGTCACTTTAAACGCGGGTGACACGCAGGTATTCCAGAAAGAAACCAAGTCGAACAAAACCATAGACCGGGCCACGCTGGTCAGGATGGCAGCCATCAGTGTCCCTTGGCCGGCCACTGCGCTGCAAGCAGTTTACGACCAGACCAGCGTAAGCTTTGAAGAGTCTGATTTGTGGGGCTGGTGGAAGGCCGGCGGTCTGCCCACAGGAAAGGATATCAGTATAAAGGAATCCGGATCCAGTATTGTGTACGGCGCCCGCCATGCCACCAAGAAAAAGGCCGGCTACTTTGTTGAATGTCTCTCCCAGAATGCCTTGGCATTCCCGCTGTTTCAGCCTTCGGATATTTATCTTTCCACCGACTTGTCCAAATTCTTCACTTTGGCCAGCGGAAGCGCTGCCGTGCTTCCTACAGAGTACGAAGTAGCGCATTTTGCGCTCCGCGGAAATTTTGGATCGGGTTCGTATGTCACCAAAGGGACTTTCACCAAAACGGACGACAAAGCTCCATCCGGCCCCTGGGGTTGGTACGTGGTTCGTAACGTAACCTGTACCGCCGACGAGGCTGCATTCAAGCTATACGCCAATGTCCCTACGCCGAGCGACGGCCTGGTAGTGACCTCTACGCAAACGAGGCAGAATGTGGGGGTGGGGCGCACTCTAACCTGGTCTTCCGATGGCCAGTATCCCATTTACTACCATACGACTCCGGGAATGAGTTATGATTTCTACCTCCGCGAGGACCTGGGCCAGGTGTTTGTCTATGAAGCCGGATCGCAGGGAACAATGGATGAGGACCGTATTTTAAGCCTTTCCCAATACGGACTATACCACTACAACAATACGTCATGGGTGTACAATCCGGGACAGGACCAGTTTTGGACCACCGCGTCCTCTTTTGTTCTGGTAGATGGAATCACCTTCGACCAGGTGCAGATAGAGAATCTTCCTTCGACGCCGGCAGTCGGGGATGCTGCTACTGTTACCATAACGGTTACGCCCACCATCGGCAGTGTAAAGAAGACCTCCAATGTGTCTGCCGAGGTGGTAAAAGTAGAGGAGGAAAAAGTCTGGCTTCTCACCAGCAATGGGACAGGAATGATTGTTAGCGTACAGTAAGATGAAAAAGATATTTAGCATACTGATTTGCGCGGGCCTTTGTACTTGCCTTCTGGCCGGTCCGGCCGACCCTCGTCCCCAACAGTTCACGCAGCCGGACGGCAGTACGGTCACGGTCTATCTCTATGGCGACGAGTATCTGAACTGGATGACGGATGAGAGCGGGGATGTGGTTGAAGTGGGCGAAGACGGCTTTCTCCGCCGGGGCGAAATGCCTTCAAGGGAACTCATCACAAAAGCAAGCTTCCGGAGACAAAACGCCAATATCGGCCTGCGTAGCGGCACTCAAACCGGGACGAGGCACTTTCTTGTGGTCCTGGTCGATTATCCGGACTGCCCATTCATCACCACTAAGGAACAATTCGAAGATTTTTTCAACGGCAGCGGGGCTGGCTCCACAGACTCCGTTCAGAACTATTATATCGAGCAGTCCGACGGACAATTCACCCCTGTATTTGACATTTTCGGCCCGGTTACTGTATCCAACAACCGTGCGTACTATAAAGAGAAAGCAAAGGATGCCCTTTCTGAGGCAATAGGTCAATTGGTCAATGCCGACACAGACCCTTTAAACCTCGGTAACTATATTTCCAGTTCCTGGGGCATATTGGAATATTATATTGATGATGTTGTAATGATTTTCGCGGGCCATAGCCGCGCTTCTGGAGACAATGACGGAATATGGCCAAGTCAGCAAACAGGGACTATCTACAATAAAGGGAAAAACTATGTTAAAAGTTTCTGCTGCGCGCCGGAGTTGCAAGGGAAAAGCGGCAATACCATGGCGGGCATCGGCCACGTTTGCCACGAATTCGGACACTGCATGGGGCTTCCGGACTTCTATGCCGATGACTTCACGCACGCATGCCTCGACTTTTCCTTGATGGGAAGCGGAAGTTACAGAGAGAGATTTGCGGGTGGGCAAACGCCGAAACCGATATTCAGACCATATCTTCTTCCGGAAATCTTACCCTGCATGAGATTGGGCAGGATGCCTCCAAGACAAGGGCATACGCCATTCCAACCGACAAAGAGGGAGAAGTATTTATCTGCGAATACCGGAGTCTTGTCCAAAACAAGTGGAGTGCCGGACTTGCAAGAGGAGGTATGCTGGTTTATCATGTGGATAAATCAGACCGGAATATTACGCAGGATGCATATACGGAGACCGCAGCGGATTGGTGGAAATATGGTACAATTAATCACAGCGATCATCCGCTCTTCTACCTGATTCCTTCTGGCGACCAGACTAACATAAAAGCCTCGGACAAAAATATCATTCCCTTCCCGGGAAGCCGGAACATAATCATGTATAATCCGGTGAGCTGGAACAATATTACCTCGTATGTTTCCCTTTCCGGGCTCTCCTATAATGGAAATAACACGTCCATGAC
>CACYHF010000076.1 GCA_902774155.1 uncultured Bacteroidia bacterium
CAAGATTGCCTTCTTCAACGAAGTGCTGCTGCTGGGCGATGACGGCCTGCCGGTGCCCTACACGTTCACCACCGACAACTATTTCACCCTGCTGCCCGGCACTTTCAAGACAGTTACGCTGGAGATAGCCCGGGCCGATGCCCCGGACCATCCGGTGGTGCATGTGGAGGGCTGGAACGTGGAGGAAACGGTCCTGCAGTAAGAATTAGAACTGATACAGGTTAATCCCGGTTTCGCTGTCCTGGCGTCGGCCGATAAAGGCGTCCGGGTAGGCTTCCACGTACAGTTCGCAGGCGCCGTTGATGGTGCCTTCCAGCAGGTGGCCGCCCACGCAGGTGTAGTCACTCCGGCTGGCGGTTACGTGCAGGTGGAGGTACGGTTTCCCGTCCTTCTGGGAGATGTTGCCCGTGAGGTTGGTGATTTCCATCTGCTCCCGGAAGGTCTTGTCCACGTACTTCATGGTGTCCGGGTTCAGATAACGGAAAGTGATCTCATTAACGGCTCCCAGGCCGATAATCTTTCCTGCCAGAATGTTTTTTTCGGCGCAGAAGGCCGCCAGCGCGGCCGCGATGGGCGCGTGGTTGTCCAGACTCAGGACATATACATGGTCCTTGACTTCCTTATACTGATACATACCTAAAATTTTTTTCAAAGATAGTGTAAATTTGCGAGATAGATGCCGGCGCGGGGGCGGCCGTCGGGGCGGGTGAGTTCGTGGGAAGAATAGTACACCACCTTTAGCTCTCCATCCTCCACCAGGATGCCGGGATAGCTGTTATCGCCGCCGGAGGGGAGGATTTTCCATACTTCGAAGTCTCCTTCGGCATTTCCCTTCCAGAGGCAGGTCCGGGGCTCTCCGTTTTCAAAATAGGCGCGTCCGCCCACGATGAGCGACCCGTCCGGCAGCACGGCCATCTCCGGCCCGCCAATCTGGAAACGAAGCGGGCGGAACGTCCACTGGGTAAAAGGCGCTTCGCTCACGCCCAGATAGGCCAGCCGGTCCTCCCTTTCGCGCCGGACCAGCATCGCCATCCTTCCGTCCGGGAGGAAACGCACGGTGGTTTCGTTGGGGAATCCGTCCAGCCGGATATCCGTAATCTTTTCGAAGTGCTTGCCGTCGGTAGTTTTGAGCAGTTCCAGCAGGTTTTCATCGGCCTCCCCGTAATTTACGGTATAGCCGGTGCCCTCGTGCCAGGTCATCCGCCAGAACCAGGCGAAGCCGCCGGGGATGGGGTAGTCCACCGGCTCAGGGTCGCTGAAGGAGCGGCCATCGGCGCTGAAAGACACCTGCGGAATCCTTTTCACCAGCTGCTTATCCACATACACGGAGCCACCCTGAATCACCATCAGGCGGCCATCGGCCGTGATGGACAGTTTGGGGTCGCGCAAGTCGTACCCTTCTTTGGAGAGCAGGGCCACGCTTTTCCAGTGCTTGCCGTCGTCCGTGGAGCGCAGGATGCGGGTCTTGCCGGCCGCAATGCCGTTTTCGTCGAAGATATGGCTTTCCCCTTCGCGGAAGCTCACATATAAGGCGTCTTTGTATCGCACGATGGAAGGGAAGGCGCTGTATCCCTGGTCCCAAATCCGCTGCACGCTAAGCGCTTCCTTGGGGGCCGATTCATATTGGACAACCGCCTTGATCAGTTTGTATCGGCTTTCCATCCCCTTCACGTACAAGGCATCGTGGCTCACGTTGCGGGTGTTGTAGGCGAGATAGCGCTCGCCGCCAATGGAAACGAAGCCGGGAGCGGCCAGCATCCATTTTTCGTCCGGCTCCATCCAGTGGTTCAGGTTACTGGGAATCTCCCGGGTGTAAACTCCATCGGCCACGAAACATTTGAAGTAACAGGTATCGGTGCTGCCGGCCGGGTATTTATTGTTGAAATAGGTGGGGAATAGGAGGTCGTGACGCTCGTCCACCGGACAGGGGGCGGCATTGTAGAGGAAATCTCCGGCCAGGGGCGTGATTTCCGTCAGGCGCTCGCCGTCGGGGGTGTATTCGGCCACCGCATTCTTCCGGTTGGTCCAGTTATCGGCCCAGGTGCGGGTGTAAAGCGTAAGCTTGCCGTTGCGCGGGACCATCACATTCTGGGTGTCGTGCCATTTGATCAGGAGCAGGGTTTTGTCGCCGAAGGCAATGCCGTCTTCAGATTTCCAGAGGAACATATTCAGCCGGCCCTTCTCATAAACCCGGCCCACCAGCCCGTATGGCTTGTCTTTTTCGCCGGTCAGGAACACGCTCTGTTCCACGATGCCGTCCATGATTTTCCCCTTGTAGGTGTAGTGGAAGCCATCCTCCGATTCGGCATAGTGGAGATCCTGATGGTCGAAATCAGGGCCGTTGACGGACTCTTTAAAGCCGGCGAAATAGAGCCGGTACCCGCCTTCCGGGCGCTGGAGGATGTTGAAATAATTGATTACATCCATCCCCACGGCCCCGTTGGTCAGGATTTCCACGGGCGCTTCCGGAAAACAGACGGCGGCAATCTCCTTCTCCGGCAGGTTCTCCGTCTGCCTGCAGCCCACCAGGAGGGCCGACAGGATCAAAGCGAGGGAGAGAATATGTTTCATAGGCGTTTTTTCTTCGTTTCCACGAAGATAACGAAAAAAACTGATACTAAGGTCCGGGTCGTTCCTCTATCAGAACAGCATTTTCCACGCCGCCTGCTGCGCCCTTGCGCTATGAGCTGCATTCATCTTGCCAAAGTTCCATTTCACGCCAAAGAGAATGTATCTGCCCATAATGAGCCGATAGGTATCCTCTTCGTAG
>CACYHF010000077.1 GCA_902774155.1 uncultured Bacteroidia bacterium
CAGAGGGTTGCGGCGACGGCCGCAAAGAAAGCGAGTTTACGCATAACTTTTTGAGGTTTAATGGGTTTGAAAATAATTGTTTGTAAGGTTGTACCTTTTGATCAATTCAGAGATTTCGGGATCCAGGTTGCCCCGGTGAATGTAGGAGGGCGTCATCTTGCACGCCTTAAGATAGTGCTCCACGGCTTCCTCTTCCCGGCCCTGACGGCTATAGATAACAGCCAGCAGGTAATGCACCTGATCAGTTTCCGGAAGGGCTTCCAAAATGTCCAGCGCCGATGCGTTGTAGTCCATGGCGCAGAAGGCGACGGCGGCGTTGTAGTCCTTGTAGGGACGGAGAATCTGGATGGCCGTTTCATAGTCCCGGTTACGGATGGCCTGCACTCCAGCCATATACTCTTCATCCAGCACGGTGGTCTGGAGGGTATCCTTCACCATTCCTTTGCGGTGTAGATGGAAGTCAAACTTAACGGTTCGGAGCCTCGGGTAGAGAATCTCCCGCATGAAGCGGTAGTAAGTTTGCTTTGAAAGTTCATTTTCCCTCGCGTCAAGGTCTTCAATCCGGCAGATGTCGGTATAGTCACGTTTCTGGTCGGCCAGGAGCGAGTCGCTGTCTGCGACCAGTACATCAAGCATCCTCCAGTTCTCGGGATTGCTCCGGGAGATGAACTTGATGTCCGTCTGGGTTTCACGAGGATACTCAGCGCCGTCGAAGTAGATATGCTCCAGCATTTCCTCGCGCAGGGAATCCCTGTACGCCCGAATGAACTGGCTGAAGTACCGGCTCACGGATTCACTGCGGCGCTGGGAGAGCCTGGTATTGTGCGCCAAGGATCCTTCCGGGGAGCAGGAAGCCGTAACAACGATGCTGTCAAGGTCAAAGTCCTTGTTCTCAATGAGGCTGCCCAGGTTACGCTTGATGCGGCTCATCTCAAAACGGTTGTTGCTAAGGTCTTCCAGAATCACATCGGACCCTTGTTCAAAGTCAATGTAGCAGGCGGTATTGGCTTCAACACGGCGGCTGATAATTTGTTTCTTATAGCGCGGCGTGCCATCCACAAAGGCCGACAGACTGCTGATATAGTAGGTCAGCGGTTCCGTAGCCGGAATCTCGTACAGGCGTCTGTCCTGCTCAAAGATGTCTCCCGACAGGACTACATCAATCTTGCGGAGTCTCGGCCGGGTGTGGATAGTCTGGACGTAGTTGTAGATAAAGTCGCCGTTGGCGGCCGTAATTACGGTATCCAGCCTCAAGCCCTCGTGAACGATGGGAGCCTTGACGTACCGGCGGTACATCTTCTCTCTCTGCTCCCAGCGACGGGCATTGAGGCGCTTGGATATCGTGTTGGTATAGTGCTCAATAGCATCGCGGCCGGTCACGCCGTACTGCGAGGCAAAGTTGCTGGCCACTTTCGTGTCCAGGATAGCGTTGAAACTTTCGTCTGCCACCTCGGTGGAGTCGGCCTTGAACGCATACAGGTCAGGGATATTCCGCTGGATGAACAGTTCCAGCAGGCGCATGTTGATGAAGCGGGTGCTGTCCGTCACGATGCTGGCCAGATACTTCTCATACTGCTGGTATCCGCGCAGCTGAGCTTTGCGATATTTGGCGCCGGTGATGATGACCTGCTCCAGATTCAGCGTATCGCCCAGAATGTGCATCCGGGGATAGAACCTGAGTTGCCAGGCTTCGTCCTGCATGTCCTGGGGCACGCGGATCTGGAACTCGATGTCCACTTTCCCGTGGCGTTCAGCCACATTCCGGAAGCGGGCTTCCACAACGGCGGCATTGATGACGTCGGTTGCCACCATCTCACCGTTTTCATCCTTGACGGCCTTCATAATGATGAATTCGCGACCGTCATCGTCATGGACTACCAGCGTGTCGGGCCTGGGCATCTCAAGCAGTTCCATCTGCTTGATTCCGGCTTCCTCGACCAGGCCGATGGACGCCTGCATCTGCTCAGTCTGGATCCGCTGAATCTTACTGGGGCCAGCGCAACTTTGAGCACAAAGCAGCGCAATTAGAATGGCAATGAGAATGGGACACATCACCATCGCAAACGCAGCGAAGGCACTTATTGTAAACAGTCTCCGGTCGTGCTGGCTCATATTCTCCCAATCATCGGGGCGCTGGCAATTGTCTTTATACCAGGCCTTTATTTTCTTGAATAGCTTTTTCATCGCCCTATGCTCATATATTGTTTCGGAGAATCGATATCCACCAGAAAGGGGTCGTCCCTGCGGGAATTCCTGGGGTCATTCGACATCTTTTCGAACTTCTCGAATTCCCATTTGATGTAATCCACGCCCTCGATTCCGGCGCTTCGCGGGTCCCGGAAGAGTTTCTGATGCCCATCGGCATCAAACATCCCGGTTTCCGGCATGTTCCTCGTGGCCCAGTCGCGTCCCTCGAAGGCAAAGTGCGGCACTCCGTTAGCCCGGCCGATGAACTCCACCTTGGACACTACATCGAACTGCCCGAGAGGACTTTTGATCATATTACCGTCACCGTCCACGAGCATTGCGGAACCGTCCTCATATCGGATGGCATAGCGTTCGGGCTTATCGCAGAGCAGCTGAACCTTGCTGACCTC
>CACYHF010000078.1 GCA_902774155.1 uncultured Bacteroidia bacterium
CCGGGCAGCAGGGTGAAATAGTTGTCGGTGGTGAACGTGTAGGGCACCGGCAGGCCGTCATCGCCCAGCAGCAGCACTTCGTTGAAGAAGGCAATCTTGTCGGAGCTATTCGAAAGCGTTACGTCGAAATAAAGGTTTTCGGCGTCTTCGCGCTTGACCAAAGTACTCTCCACAGTGGCGGCCGGCATCTTCTGCAGGCTTTGGAAGCCGGAGGCGCAAGGGCCGGTAAGGGTGCCGGGCGTGTACTTGTCGCGGGACCGCCAGTAGAAGTTCGAGGACAGCACATTACCCTGGGCATCCCGGCACTCCAGCGCAATAAAATGCACCGGCGTAATCCGCTTGGGGAAGGAAAGGCTCAGTACATCGCACTTCACTCCATCGGCCGATACCGATACTCCGTTCGTAGTCCAGGAGGCGACCTTCTTGCTGTTCAGATCGTAGAGGGTGGCTGTCACGGTAAGGCCTTCCAGGGGCTCCAGTTTGTCGTTGTACACGGAAACGGTGTTCTTCAGATAGTCGTACTGCACGTGGACCGGTTCCAGCGCGTGCATAGTGTGGTAAAGCGAAGCGGTGGGTATCAGGTACCAGTCCCACATATGGTTCTTGATCATGGGAATGGGGCTGGCGTGGCTCCAGAACAGCGTACCGGAGCAGAATCTGTCTCCATACTCCAGTTTGTTGTAGTTCCACACATCCCAGATGGCCTTGGAATTCATAGCCCCCAGAAGTTGGGTCTTCCAGCCGTATTCCTTGATGGAGCGGGACTCGCCGTATTCATCGGCCAAAGCCTTGACGGTGGTGGTCACCTTGCCGAAGCCGCTGCCGTCCAGATAGTCCCAGACAGACTTGTCCATCGGCCAGATCTCTTCCGGCCGCAGGAAGCGGTATAAGGAAGTGTAATGGGGCATGCCGGTGAACCCGTATTCGGGATTGAAGCCGTTCACGCGGCTGCCGCGGGGAGAAGCCTGGTCCAGGTAGTGCAGCATGGGATTCACCTGTACATAGGGGCTGCCGTCGTGGATGCCGTCGCATTCACTCTGCTGCTGCCACGGGCGCGTGCCGTCCAGTTTCTCGATCAGGGCCTGGGTGCCGCTCACTTCAGTGCTTTCGTTAGAAGCTACGTAGAAGGCCACGCAGGGGTGATTCCGCACCCTTTTGACGCTGGATTCCACGTTGGCGAAGTAGGTGGCCTTGTCGTGCGGATGGCGGGTGTCGCCGGTCATAAAGAACTCTTCCCATACCAGGAAACCGTACTCATCGCAGAGCTGATGGAAGTAGTCGCTTTCCACAATACCGCCACCCCAGAGCCGCAGCAGGTTGAACCCGCACTGGGCGCTCATCCGCAGCACCGCCGCCATGCGTTTGTCGTTGTCTTTGAGCATCGCCTCCGGAATCCAGTTGGAGCCGCGGATGAAAACGGGCTTGCCGTTCACCACGAACAACTTGCTCTTGTCAGGGGTTTCGCGGGTGGCCACGATTTCCCGGATGCCGAAGGTGGTGCTGGTTTCATCGCTTAGTATATCGCCCTCAAACACCTGGATTTTAAGCTGATAGAGCGGGTGCTCGCCTTTCCCGAGCGGCCACCAGAGCGCCGGTTTGTCTATATGGATGGGATCGAAACTTACCTCCTGGTCCTCTTCGCGATAGAGCTCCACCGTTTTCTCGAAGGTGAGCGGGCCGGACAGGCCGGGGCCGGTGATTTCGCCCACCACCCGCGCCTTGTGCGTCTTGGGGCTGTCCACGTAGCGGCTGCTCACCTCCACGCTAACGCCAAGGTCGGCGGCATCGTAGTTCGGATGCGCCAGGGCCGCCTTCACAAAGGGATGGCGCGCCGTCATATTGCCAGTGGCATAGAGCGAAATGCTGCGCCAGATACCGGTGTTACGGTCGCGGACGGCATCCCAGAAAGTGAAGTCCCAGCCCACGCTCATGAGCATGGTGGAGTTCAGGCCGATATTGCCATCGCCTCCGTTGTTGTATTCGCCGGGGGCGCCCCACGTTTTCTTGCCGGGCCGACCGGGGAAATCCACCGGATAGACCAGCACGGCCAACGCATTCCGGCCGCCGATGTTCGCAAATTCGGTGATGTCGATGTCATCGTCCCGGAACATACCCGTGAGCGTGCTGAACAAGTGTCCGTTCACCCAGAATTCCGCGCGATAGTTCACGCCTTCCGGATGCAGCCACACCTTCTTTCCGGCATAATCGGCCGGAATGTCGAACTCCGTGCGGAACCAGTAGGTGTAATAGCCGCGGCCCACTTCGTTGATGTCCGGAATAAGACCTTTGGTGAGGCGGTTGTTGTCGGAGAAGTAAGGATCCGGCAGGAGGCCGTTCTCCACCAGGTTGGTGAGCACGGTGCCCGGAACGCGCGCGCCCATCCAAGAATCATCGTTGAAGCCAGGCTGCGAGAGGGTTTCGCCGCCTGCCATTTTCCATTCGGCGGTGCCGCCATTCCCTTTCATGGAGTCCAGGTAGATCCTATCGGCCCTGCGGGCGTTGTTAGGAGAGACGGCGGCCGATAAAGTTATGGGCAAAAACAGGCTTGCAAGAAGCAGAAACTTGATTCTCATACTATCCGGGATGGTTTACAAATCATAGGTAAGACCTACAGTGAAGACGCTGAAATTCGGTTTGAGAGGCGTGCCTGAATCGGGAACGGTGCCGCCGAAGCCATTCTGCAAACCTCCGCTGAGCCGGAAGTGGTGGAACTTGAACTCTACCGCCGCACCGAACACCAGTCCACGGGCGCCGGTGCCGAAATTCGCCGTCACG
>CACYHF010000079.1 GCA_902774155.1 uncultured Bacteroidia bacterium
CCGCGGATGGAAAACTCCACACAGGCCCGGACGTTGCGTTCCGGATGCATGATGCTCATACGGCCGGTGAGGCGCTTGATAGTGTCGATATTCAGACCGTGGCTGGCGATGACTTGCGACGCCGCGTGGATCTGGGAGGCACTCAGGCTGCGGCCGATGGCGGTAAGGATGTAGCGGTTCTTCCCCTGCCGGCCGGCCCAGGCCTCGTAATCATCGTCCGAAATGGGTTCGAAGCCGATGGTGACGCCCAGTTCCGTGGCCTTGAACAGGAGTTCCTTCATCATCTGGCCGGAGTGTTGCTCGTCGATACGGATGAGCAGCCCCAGCGACAACGTGCTGTGGATATCGGCCTGTCCTATATCCAGGATTTGAGCGTCGAAACGGGCCAGGATGGCCATAATGGAGGCGGTGAGTCCCACCTGGTCCTTGCCCGATATGCGAATTAATATCTGTTCTTTGTCCATATCTGTGCAAATTTACGGAAATTTCTGTAAATTTGTAAGTTCAATTCGCTGAAATGACGCTTTTAATCATATATTTACTGTTGACGATGGGCATTTCCTTCCTGTGCTCATTGTTGGAATCGGTGCTTATGTCCACCCCCCTGTCATACCTCACCATGAAGGAAGACGAAGGAGACAAGAACGCGGCACTCCTGATCAAGTTCAAACAGGATCCGGACCGTCCGTTAAGCGCCATCCTTTCCCTGAACACCATCGCCAACACGCTGGGTGCAGCCGCCGTGGGCCATCAGGCCACCCTCCTTAGCGGAGACCATTGGTTCGGCATCATCAGCGCCGTCATGACCATCCTCATCCTAGTGTTCTCGGAAATCGTGCCCAAGACCATCGGCACCTCCCATTGGAAAGACCTCCTGTGGCTGTCCAACATCATGAATTTCCTGGTGTACCTGCTCTACCCCATCGTCTGGATCATCGACAAACTGCACAACAGCATCTCGGACGAAGACCCGGACCTGGGCATCTCCCGCGAAGAGGTATCGGCCATGGCCAATATCGGTGAGGAAGAAGGCGTCCTGGACAACAATGAGAACAAGGTTATCCAGAACATCATCAAACTGGACGACATCAAAGCCTACGACGTGATGACCCCGCGTGTGGTGGCCGCCATCGCACCGGAAAGCATGACCCTCAAGCAATTCTACAAACAGGAAGAGCTCTCGCACAACTCCCGCATCCCGGTGTATTCAGACTCTCCTGAATTCATCACCGGCTATATCCTCCGTTACGATGCCCTGGAGAATCTGGCCGATGATAAATTCGATATGCGTCTGCGCAGCATCAAGCGCAAGATTGCCGCCTTCCACGAAGAAACCACCGTCTCCGACATCTGGGAAAGCCTGCTGAAAACCAAGGACCAGATTGCCTGCATCATCGACGACTACGGCTGCTTCCAGGGCATCATCACGCTGGAAGACATCATGGAAACCATTCTGGGCATGGAGATCATCGACGAGAACGATACCATCACGGATATGCAGCAGTACGCCCGGGAGCGCTGGCTCAAGCGCAAGAACCAGTACAAGCAGATTGTGCTTCCGGAGGAGGACGATGACTAGGCTGTTCTTCAATCCCTTCACCGGACGGTTTTTCACCCTCATTGCCAAAAGAAAGCCCCGAAAGGCACCTGTCAATGCACAGGTGGAGGCGTTGCGTGCCCAGGCCAAGGCCGAACTGCCCCCGCGGCTGGCCGAACTGGCAGCCCAGCACGGTTTCCACTACAATAAAGTCTTCATCAAGAACAACATAAGCAACTGGGGCAGCTGTTCCACTCGGGGCAATATCAACTTGAACCTGAGGCTGGTAACCCTGCCGCAGGAACTGCAGGATTACGTGATGCTGCACGAACTCTGCCACCTTCGAGAAATGAACCACGGCCCCCGCTTCCACGCCCTGCTGGAATCCGTCTGCCCCGGTCACCGCAGCCTGGCCAGGCAGATGAAAGCCTATAAAATCCTATGAGGCGGGTAGCCATCATAGGGGCCGGGGCAGCGGGGTGCTTTTGCGCCGCGCTGCTACGGGAATGGCGGCCGGAGTTGGTCATCACGCTATTTGAAGCCGGGTCCAGGCCTATGGCCAAACTGGCCATTACGGGCGGTGGTCGCTGCAACCTCACTAATGACTTTCAAGGAATCCGCTCTTTATCGGAAGCTTATCCGCGCGGAGAGCGCGTGATGAAACGCGCCCTGAAGGCCTTCTCCCAGGAAGACACTATCCGATGGTTCACGGAACACGGAGTTCCCTGCGTGCTTCAGGAAGACCATTGCTGGTTCCCCAAAAGCCAGGA
>CACYHF010000080.1 GCA_902774155.1 uncultured Bacteroidia bacterium
GGCCTACATCCGTGCCGCAGAAGCCCTGAAGGGCCTGAAGGGTGAGAACGACGACGAGACCACCGGTATCCGCATCATCGAGCGCGCCATCGAGGAACCCCTCCGTCAGATTGCCGAAAATGCAGGCGTAGAGGCTTCCGTGATCATCAACAAGATCCGCGAAGGCAAGGGTGACTTCGGCTACAACGCCCGCACCGACGAATACGTGAATATGTACGAGGCCGGCGTGATCGATCCCACCAAGGTGGCCCGCGTGGCCCTGGAGAACGCCGCTTCCGTGGCCGGTATGTTCCTCACCACCGAATGTGGCATTGTGGACATTCCGGAACCCGCTCCGGCAGCTCCCGCCATGCCCGCCGGCGGCATGATGTAAAATCGGCTTTTCAACTGAACCCGGGTATATCAAATGCCCGGGTTTTTTGTTACCTTTGTACAAATATTAAGGTCATGAAACGGAAAAAGAAACCTTTACCTGGGCGCCCCTTACGGACCACATCCTGTCCCCGTGGGCGGCCGATGTAGATCCGGCCAATCCGCTGCCGGAATATCCCCGTCCGCAAATGGAACGGGAAGCCTGGCAGTCGCTCAACGGCCTCTGGGACTATGTGATTACCCCCCGGGATGCAGATGTCTGCCCCCAGGAGGCCGATGGAAAAATCCTGGTTCCGTTTGCCATTGAATCGGCCCTTTCCGGTGTAGGGAAGCACATCACGGAAGAGGATGCCCTGTGGTACCGCACCACGTTCACCGTTCCCAAAAAGTGGAAAAAGCAGCAGATCTGGCTCAATTTCCAGGCGGTGGACTGGGGTACGGAAGTGTGGGTGAACGGCCAGTATGTGGGCGCGCATACGGGCGGCTTTACGGCTTTTTCCTTTAATATTACCCCTTACCTGAAGAAGGGCCAGCAGGAACTGTTGGTGAAGGTAATTGATGGAACGGACAACAACGAACAGCCGCGCGGCAAGCAGGTTTCCCGTCCCAAGGGCATCTGGTACACGGCGGTGAGCGGCATCTGGCAAACCGTATGGCTGGAGCCCACGCCCACGGAAACGCGCATTGCCCGTTATCAGGCCGTTCCCGGTTCGGATGCAACGTCCTTCTCCCTCTTCGCGTGGGTGGAAGGTGCCCAGCCCGGAGACCTTATTAATATGCGCGTAAAGGATAGTGAAGGAGCCTGCGTAGAGGAATGTGCCCCCGTGGGCCAGCCCGTGATGCTGTTCCCGGAGAATCCCCACCAGTGGAGTCCCGAAGATCCCTATCTGTACGATATTGAGTTCGCCCTGGAGCGCGATGGAAAGATTATTGACAAAGTGGAAGGCTATGGCGCCCTGCGGGAGGTACAGGAAGTGATCGATAAGGCTGGTCATAAACGCCTGGGTCTCAACGGTAAGCCGTATTTCGAATTTGGTCCGCTGGACCAGGGCTGGTGGCCGGACGGCCTGTACACCGCCCCCACGGACGAAGCTCTCCGCTACGACATAGAGCAAACCAAGGCCTTCGGCTACAATATGATCCGCAAGCACATCAAGGTGGAACCCGCCCGATGGTATTACTGGTGCGACAAACTGGGCATCCTGGTATGGCAGGATATGCCTTGCATCACAGACAGCCGTCTGGGCCACTGGACCATCCCCACCTGGGCCAAACCGGAGGACGATTCCAAGCTCACAGATTCGGCCAAGGCTACCTATTATAAAGAATGGGGGGAAATCATGGACCAGCAGCAGGTGTTCCCGTGCATCGTGGTATGGGTGCCTTTCAATGAGGCCTGGGCCCAGTTCGACACCTATGATGTGGTGGATTTCACCCGTGCAAAAGACCCTTCCCGCCTGATCAATTCGGCTTCCGGCGGCAATTCCTATCCCAACTGCGGTGACATTTTGGACAACCACCATTACCCCAACCCGCAGATGTACTTCTATTCCGACAACACCCAGATCGATGTCCTGGGAGAGTACGGCGGCATCGGCTGGGCCGTGGAAGGCCACCTGTGGCAGCCGGACCGCAACTGGGGCTACGTGAAATTCAACAGCTACGAAGAAGTGCTGGCCCAGTACCGCGAGTATGCCCAGCAGCTTAAGAAGATCATTGCCGATGGCGTAAGCGCGGCGGTCTATACCCAGACCACCGACGTGGAGGTAGAGGTGAACGGCCTTATGACCTACGATCGCGTAGTGACCAAAATGCCCAGCGAGGAACTCTTCGAAATCAACCAGGATGTGATTGCCGCGTTGAAGGAATAAAAAATTTGCAAAAAATTTCGAAAAAATTTGGCAATTCAAAAAAAGGTTGTACCTTTGCAGTCCCGTTCGGAAACGAGCGGGATTTTTGCACAAAAAAGATCTTTGAAAAGACTGAAAGGAAAAGTACAAGCAAGCAAATTTAAACGAGCGTCAGTTTCTTTAGAGAAACTAGGATGTCAGGGACAAGCTTA
>CACYHF010000081.1 GCA_902774155.1 uncultured Bacteroidia bacterium
CGCGAGGATCTGCTCGTTGGTGAGCGTTTTCCACATCGTGGTCAGGCGCTTGAAAATGCCCTTGACCTTGGCCTGGTCGGAAGTGCGGACGCTGCCGCCGTATCCGCGGTTGCGGATGTACTTCCGGTTCTTCATTTTAGCGGCAGTCACGCCCTTGGCGGATCCGCTCATCTCCTCGAAGGCGATGGAAGGAATGTACTTCATAGTCAGAAGAGTTTAAGGTTGATAAATTGAGTAATAAGGAAATAAAGTCCAATCAAAATCACAGCAAAGAAACAGAAGCCCCCTACCCTCAGCTTAGCCTGCTGCCAGCCGGTCAACTTGCGCTCCACTTCAACCGTCACGGTCTGCACCCGGTCTCTATATATTAAGGAATCCCGATACACAATCTCTTTGTCAACAACCGCCGGCATCTTCACGGGCTTCGTCTCCAGGCTGTGCTTCAGGACTCCGCCGGAAACCACGGCCGATGAAGCCGCATACGCGTTCTCCAGATGCGAGACCGTATCCAGGACTGCAACCCGTTCCACAACAAGCGGCAGCTCCACAAAGACAGTATCCTTCTGGAACACCGTCTCCGTCCGGACCTCCACCTTGGTACTGTCCGTCGATGGAAGCTGGCGGGGCGGACAGTACTGCAGGCAGAAGCGAGCACGAGGAAAAGCAGTGGCAGAACGTATCTCATAGGTAGGTTTAGGAATTCAGTTTCTTCTCGTTTTCTATTACATCCCGGAGCTCGGCTTCGAACTTCCGGAACTTGACATCGTAAGAGGCCTTGACGCCCAGGATCGCACCACAGAGGACCAGCAGCTCGCTCACAATCGAAATGGCCGAAGAAGCAATTTCTCCCAGGGGCGGAATGAAAAACAGGCACACGGCCGCGATAATCACCCCGCTGCTGAAGCTGGCCACAGCAATGATGCCCTGAAGGCGCGTGAGTTCTATTTTCTTCTTCTGCGTCATAGCCCTTACTCATTATTATCTCTTACAAGGAACGCGTACACAAACGGATCGTGGCCGGTGTCCCAGAATCCCATCACACGGCGCTGGTTGCTGAGAACCCCGTTCTCGATGTGGGCTTCCGCCATACCGTCGCACTCAGGGTGGAACTGGTTGCCACCGCCGCAGATGGGAACGTCTGCAGTGATGTCCGCCGGCAGTTCTTCCATCGTGACCTCCCAGAGGGAATCCCTGTAAGCATAGGTGCATCCGGAGAAAAACAGATGGATGAACACCCAGTGCTCAAACTCCACCATGAACGTCTCGTACCCGAAACGGAGGTAGTTATCCGGCGTAGTCATCGTAAGGCGCTGCTGCGTTCCCTTGATGGTGTTCGCTCCTTGGTTCAGCTGTGGATAGAGCGTCAGGATGTAGATGATGAGCGGGCCGTTCTGGTCGAACCAGGGCTGCTTCTCAATCACAATCGTGTTCTTATCCTTCACCCAGGACTTGAGGATGGAGCCGCCGTCATAGACGGAATCTCCCCAAGACCAGTGCTGGTCTTCAACAAAGCGGATGAATACGGCACCCACCGCACTGCGGTCTATGCTGAGGTCCGGCACATAAATCTCCAGCTGCTCACAGGCCTGGTAGTCTGCGTTCGTGGGGTCAAAAGAGAACTTGGAATTCAGGACTACGTAGTTCTCTGCCTGGTAATCCTTGAAGGTTATCTGGCCGGCTCCGAAGTTATTTCCTGTACTGTTGAACATGGCTTTTCAGTTTGAGGGTTAATACATGACGCCTGCACCGAAGCACTCCGTAGTTGCCACGTAGTAGCCGCCACGATGAGCGAAGGTCATATCCGCTTTGCCGTAGTAGTTGCGAACCCACACCATGTAGGACTGGGCAACAATCTTCCCGTCAGGACCGTTTGAACGGCCAAGGCAGATGCCGGTACCAATCACTTCTGCAGGCAGCTCACGATCCAGATGGACTATGGAAGAAGCCACATTACTGTGCCCCAGGCAAATCGCGTTGAACTGCGCCACCGGAGCACCCGTGGAGAAGTCCACGTCAATGGTAGTGACATTATTGTCCTCCGTGGGGTCAAGAGTATCCATCGTGACTCTCACACGGCGCTGCACAGGCGCCTCGCCCGTCACAATCACAGCCTCCTTCGCCACCTGGCCGGCAAAGCCGCTGTCGGTATCCAGCCAGTAAGCTTCCACAAACACCTTCTGCCCGGGCGTCGGCTCCACGCCAATCGTCTTCATATACAGCGTAGTCACATCCGCTTCGCCCCAGTCATCCTCCATACCCGGAGTGATGATGACAGTCTTGCTCCAGCCATTGGAAATGCCGGCAGACTGACTCCCAGACATCTTCACCACCAACTTGAACGGCGCACTCTCGTGCTTAATACCGCCCAGGGCCATATACTGCGGCGTCACCGCCACGGAGCCATACACCACGTTCGGCACAGCCACCTGCGCCGCAGGAGCATCGGCCATCACCGCCTCCCCGGCCATCACGCGGTTCGCGTTCAGGCGCACATACAGATTCATGCCGGAAAGTTCCGCCTTCTGGCCGAAAACAGAAGCCCCAGTGGCGTGCTCCGCCAGCCGGTCCCACTCGGACCGCTGCTCATTGGAAAGCGTTACCCAGCTCTTGGAAATCTTCTTCAGCGAAGCCCGGCGGGCCAGCTGGGCTCCGGTCGCAACCCCGGTCGGGTAACACTTCAGCGAAAGGATGCTACGGCCGCCCACCTGGCGAGCCGTAACACCCTTTGCCGAC
>CACYHF010000082.1 GCA_902774155.1 uncultured Bacteroidia bacterium
TCAGGGACTGGGTCTGCTCTATAAAGACATTGTTGTTTTGGGCCAGTAAGTCTTCCACTGCCTGTGCAAAGGAATCCTCATCCACCTCCCTTTCCGACAACAATAGAACGGAATAGGACAGGTGCTGAACATAGGATGACTGGTACTGGACGGTTTCACAGATTTTTGCTACATACTCGTCCGAGATAGATTTCCCGTAGGCTTCGAATCGGCCTTGAATATATGGAATCCAGGCCTTTAACGGAATAGGCTCCAGGTTCAGAATCTCACCGAATTTATAAAAAGGATAACTCTTTTTCTGAAACAGGCGGGTCATCATATGTAAACGACCACCAAAGAGGCAATAGGAAACGTGTTCCTGATTTTGCCAGACGCTTCTCAGCCTTTTTTGTACAGCAAGTGTATCCGGGAACTCTCCTACCTGCTGGAACTCATCTATACAGATAACCAGTTCACAGCCTTTCCTTTGCGCAATCTTTTCCGGAAGGGAGAGAACTTCTTCCGGGGAGTGTGTTTTGGGAGTAATGCCCAGCGATACATAGTAATCGGAACCAGGGTCTGGTGAAAGGCCGATCTTGGGTGTCAACCTTTCGATAAAGCCCTTTGCTGCCGACATTCCTGCGACACGGTTAACCAGCGAAGTCTTCCCCCATCTTCTTGGAGACATCAAAACGGTGTTTATGCCGTATTTGAAATTTGCTTCAAGCCGTTTAATTTCCTTCTCTCTACCGATGAAATAGGGATCATCTGCCGGTACGCCAAATACACAAGGTTGTGTAACACAAGGTTGTGTAATGAAAACTACAACAAATTATTGAATTTGGTCATAGACTCGGCCTTGATGGAGTCCACGATGTCGATAATTGACGCAGAATCAAATTACAGTTTTGCAACAACCGGAAGTCTCTTCTCGCAGACGGACTGGACCTGCCGGATAATCTCCAGGCAACGGGATTCCGGAATGCGGATTCCCGTTCCGGCCTTCAGGACCAGGTCCAGGCCTGGATTGCCATGGTAAAAGAGCGACGTAGCATGCTCTCCGTTGGTGCCGGCCGGCGAATAGGTGATGTCGTAGGCCGGGGCCAGCGACCATTTCCCCGCCTCGCAGATAAAGGAAAAATTCTTGGCGTGGTCGTCCCTGTTCACTGCCACCAGGTTCATCACCATTCTTCGGAACATCTCCTCTACTTGAATGGGATCCTGAGTAAGATAACCCGTGAGGGCCAGTAAGTTAGTGTAGTCTACATCCTGGTTCCGGAAATCGGTTTTGAGCAGGGCCGATGCCGTAAGAACGTGGAGCCTTTGCCCGTCGGGAGCATAATCGAAGCGCTCAATGGCAAAATACTTGTCCCGCACAAGCCCGATACGCGGGATGGTGATTCCGCACTCCCGGGCGGTTTGCATATACAGCAACTCCGTATGGCCGATGTCGGCAGGGTCATAGGTGTGCCGGAACTTGACCAGCCAGTGGGAGCCGTCCCGGGACCTCATAACCGTTTTGGGCCGTGCCCCGCCGGAGTTGGCGCTATTGTAGTACAGTAGAGAGGCATCCCCGCCTGATTTCTCAGAAAGCACCTTAAGGGCTTCCTCCTGCAGAAAGTCCAGTTGCTGCTCTCCTTCCAGTTCCGCCTGTGCCTGGAAGCCCGTCATCACGGGCTGGTAGGTAAGGGCGCCCATTCCGCCGTTGCCAATGATGGAAAGCCGCTGCAGGGGAGTGAGTTCTTGAAGGGAGGAGCCCTGTTTGCGGAGAATCCGGTCCAGGAGGTACAGGCCGTATCCGTCCGGCAAACTGTCCTCGAAGGTGGCGAATACCCCGCCCAGCTTGTCTTTATCGGCATAGAAAAGGCCGCTTTGCAGGGGCAATTCGGTAGGGGAGAGCGAGAAGCCTTCGGCCAGCCAGAATTTGTCATATTCAAAGACGCACACGCCCCGGGAAGGATCCATTTGAAGGATTCCCACCGGCAAGTTGCGGTACTGTACCTGAATCTTTTTTACATCTACCATCAGCGTCCGTTCTTTCTGTTATGGTTTTTGTTAATGATTTCCAGCTCCTGGGAGGTGGAGTACTTTGTATGGTCCAGAAGAGCGGC
>CACYHF010000083.1 GCA_902774155.1 uncultured Bacteroidia bacterium
CCAAGAAGGAGAAAGTGGATGTCCAGAAGGCCGTCAAGCAGATTGAGATACAATAATCTCTGACGCCACAGTTATTGGTATAAAGGGCGCAGTCATGAATGGCTGTGCCCTTTTTTACGCCAAAATGTCTGTAGGGAAGTCGAGGACTGAGTTTTGCTGAGAACAAGTCAGTACAGAAAAGATACGTTTGAAAATGTTCAACAAACACGATATTTCACGCGATGCCTGCCAGCTCTTCGGGGCACAGGCCAGCAAAGGTTACGACTGGTGGTGGCACTCTTTCACCGGATATGACGCCGAGACTGGCGCCGCCAAGCCTTTCTTTATCGAGTTCTTCCTCTGCAATCCCGCCCTTGGTGGGGATGAGCCCGCCTTTGGCCAGCTTCCAGGGAAACCGCAGAAGCCGTCCTATCTGATGGTCAAGTGTGGCGCCTGGGGAAAGGACGCTGCTCAGCTTCATCGTTTCTGGGGTTGGAAGAAGATTAAGGTGGACTGGGGCGTTCCGTTTTCCATTGCGGCCGACGACTGCTTCCTCACGGAAGACCATACCCGTGGTCATGTGAAAGTGGAAAATGCGGCAGAGCATCCCGAGTGGATGTGTCAGGACGGCGAGATGTCCTGGAACCTCAGCATCCGTAAGATAACGGCTTTTAATGTCGGTTTTGGGGCCGATGAGGTCTTCCGCAAGGCCGAAGCCTTCGAGATGTTCTGGCATGCGGAGGGCATGAAGAGTGCGTTTGCGGGCGAGGTCACTTGGAACGGTCGCCGGTACCTAGTCCGTCCGAAGGACTGTTTTGGCTACGCTGACAAGAACTGGGGCAAGGATTTCACCAGCCCCTGGGTATGGCTTTCATCCAACAATCTTACCAGTGAGCTCACGGGGAAGAAGCTGACAGACAGCGTCTTCGATATCGGCGGAGGGAGGCCCAAGGTAGGCCGTCTATCTCTTCCTCGCCGTCTGTTGTCGGCTTTCTGGTATGAAGGGAAGCCCTTCGAGTTCAACTTCTCGAAGGTATGGACCGGTGTGAAAACGAAGTTCGACTGCCGGGAAACCGACACACTGATCATCTGGCATGTCGAGCAGTCGAGCATATCCGGGAAGATGATTTCGGACATCACCTGTGAGAAGGCGGACATGCTCCTGGTGAACTACGAGGCTCCGGACGGGCAGAAGCGTCACAATCGCCTCTGGAACGGTGGCAACGGCATCGGGACCATCCAGTTGTTCGACCATCAGGGGACCCTTATCGACCGCATCCATGCAGAGAACATCGGATGCGAATACGGAGAGTATTGTTAAAATTAAAACGAAAGATATTATGCTGGAACAACAGATTCAAGAAGGCCGCCATGAAGTCCAAGGACACGGTTGCGCTGGCTGCAACCCGCGCCATCAAGGGTGAAATCCTTCTTTTCAAGACCTCCGAGGGAGGCAGCAAGGAGGTGACGGACGGGGACATCCTCAAGATGATCCAGACAACGAACTGGCAGAAGTTGCCGTGATGGAGAAGTACCTTCCCAAGCAGCTCTCCGCGGAGGAAGTGAAGGCCAAGGTCCGGGAAATCATCGCTCAGGTGGGCCTACGCCCTCTAGTCAACCCTTAACCGGGATAAGATCTGGGTAGACAACAAACAGTAGGGATAACGATACCAAGTCAACCTACATCAGATATAAGTTAAACCAGAGTCAACATCTTTCAGGGAAAGGTTCCTGTCGGAGTCAACCTAAATCAGGAAATGACAGGGCATCTTCTTTAGAATAACTCCGAATACTTCCATTCCTCTCCCTGGATATATTTCATGTCGGCCGCATTTTGCTTCTCCCTACAGGAATTTTGTAAAAATGTTGCGATGTTATTTGTAAATTACATTTTATTATTTTACATTTGCAGCAGAATTTAACGAATAACATTTTTACAAAAATAAATTATTATGGCTACAACGCTTGAAGAATTAACAGCCCTCCGGGAGCAAATGGCTGTTGCAGGGCTCTCTACTGCCGAAATCGATGCTAAAATCGAAACTCTGAAAGGAGAGATTGCCATCGAGAATGACTATCCTTCTATTCTTGAATCAGTAAAGGAGCTTATTGAGCCAGTGGTGAGCAAATGGCCCTACAAGAATAAAAACCTGACTTTCCGGTTTGACAACAAAGGGCTTTCGCTCGCTTTCTCTGAGCTGGATGGTGATAACAAAGTCTTCTATCAAAGGGAGGACGTACCTGAGGTACAATTCCGTCAGGAGCGCGACACCTCTCGTTATCGTGTCAATGGTGCCGGTCCTCTGAATAAGAAAGAGATGGCGAGGACCGTTGTAGAACTGTATGTCCGTGGGCACGCTGCAGATGACGAAATGACTGTTAAAAGGGCATTGATGGGCCTGGATGTGAACATTACCAAGTTTATCCGCACTAAGGAAGAATATGACCTGGAGAAGATGAAGTCCCGTGACAAGAACTTTGGCATTCGGGCTGTGCCTGTCACATGGGGTAAGGGCATCCTTTATGTTTCTACCCAGTGGTCAGTGGACCGCTCGGATGAACTGATGGAGAAAGTAAATGCCCAGCCCTGGGGGATTAAGATTGAGAAGATCCAATAACCGTCATGAAAAAAATCATCATGACTTCTGTCCTGCAAGTGGTTTGCATCGCGCTTGTGATAGTATCTATTCAAGCCGAGGTCCTGGGCGGAGTCATAGGATTCGGAATTTGCACCTTACTATGCATCCCTACAATTATACGTTATTCGATAGAATATGGGGAAAAGAAAGCATGGAAAAAGTGATTTCGCCGATAAACGATGTTGGTGGAATGTATATGAAATCCGCCTACAAGTGCTACCGCAGGTTTGGCGTGGCTCTTACATGAAAGATTGGCGGATATACGGAGAAGAACCGCGATGCGGTGGATACGGGGCGGTTCAAGTAGTGGGGCTCCAGCAGCACGGTTAAACATAAATTCTATCGAAAAAATGCTGGCTAAATGCACTTTATCTCTAAGTACGAACTCATTGGCATCCACGCCGGCCGCAAGACCTTCATCTGCTTCGCCCTCTCAAACGGCATACCGCCGGATGTCGTGATGAAATTCACCGGCCACTGCAACTACAAATCCATGAAGCCCTACATCGACATCACCGAATCCGCCAAGAAAAACGCCATCAAGAAAATGGAGGAGGCTTTCAAGAAATAGTCAGGATTGCTCGGAAACTCTTCTTTATTCGTCGGAATAAATGTGTATTTGCCACGGATTATCGTCCGAATTTTTGTTGATTTTGAATGAACATTCGTCCGAATTTTTGTTGTATGAATAGAGAGATATACGCGAAACTACTTGAATGGAAGTCACGTAGAGACCACAAACCCCTTGTTCTTGACGGAGCCCGTCAGGTAGGTAAGACATACATCCTCAAAGAGTTTGGCAACAAGGAGTACAAAACGCTCTCCTATGTAAACCTGGACAAGCACCCTTTCTGCTCATACCGGTGTGGACATCGTGCCGAAGGATACCCTCATCGTCATAGACGAGATCCAGGAAAGCGCTGCCGCCCTCGGCTGCCTCAAATACTTCAAAGAAGACTTCCCTCAGTACGATGTAGCCGTTGCCGGTTCACTTCTGGGCATCTCCATCCACGAAGACCAGTCTTTCCCGGTCGGAATGGTGGAGCTGGTCCGTATGTTCCCGATGTCCCTGCACGAATTCTTGAATGCCACCGGCAACGAGAAACTTACCCAGCTCCTGTTGGACTGTGACTGGGCTGCGGTAAACACGCTTAGCCAGAAATACATCGACCTTCTGCGCCAGTATTACTACGTGGGTGGAATGCCTGAGGCTGTTGCCGGTTACATCGACGGGAAGGGGCTGGGGGCCGTTCGTATGATCCAGAAAGACATCCTTGCCGGCTACAGAAAAGACTTCTCCAAGCACGCCCCCAAGAAAGAAGTTCCGCGCATCGAGATGGTCTGGGATTCCCTGCCTTCACACCTCGCCAAAGAGAACGAGAAGTTCATCTACGGAACCGTCCGTAAAGGTGGCAGGGCAAAAGACTTTAAAGTAGCCATCACCTGGCTCAAAGACGCCGGGCTCATCTACAAGATCCACCGCGTCTCCAAAATCGAGTACCCGCTCAAATTCTATGAAGATTTCGATGTTTTCAAGGTATTCCCTCTGGATGTCGGCCTTCTTGGCGCTATGACTGATGTCCCGGCCTCCCAGATGCTGGTTGGCGACAACATTTTCAAGGAATTCAAGGGTGCGTTCACAGAGTGCTACGTGAACGAACAGCTGGCCCGCATCCAAATCCCCACATTCTACCACTCATCCAATGAGTCAGAATGCGAGATAGATTTCGCCGTCCAGACAGAAAAAAGAGTCATCCCAATAGAAGCCAAGGCTGAAGAAAACGTCAAGGGCAAATCACTTAAGACCTACATTGACGAACATCCCGCCCTCAAAGGCCTCCGCGTCTCGATGAAGAACTACATTGACCAAGGTTGGATGGAGAATCTTCCGCTCTACGCAATTGAAGGG
>CACYHF010000084.1 GCA_902774155.1 uncultured Bacteroidia bacterium
ACCCACAAACTGTGGGTAATACCAAGATTGCTATTCAAGGCAAAATCACTCCATAAAAATTCCATCGGCCTCTCACCACCCTGAGGGGCCGATGTTCATCTCTTTCCGCCTGCTACTCGTCTTTTTCCGGCGTTTCCAGGGTTTTGTCAAACTGCTCCATGGCCTGGGCTTTGTCGGCCGCGGCGATGTCAATGTAGGGTTTCATGGACTGGTAGTCGCTGTGGCCGGTCCACCGCATGACCATCACGGGCGGGATGCCGATGGACAGGGCGTAGCAGATGAAGGTTTTGCGGGCGGCGTGGGTGCCTACGAGTTTCCATTTGGGGAAGACTTCCTCGAAGCGGGTGCCATTCACGTACTTGCTTTTCCGGACGGGTTCGTTGATGCCGCAAAGCTCGCAGAGATCCTTGAGGGCCGCGTTCATCTGCTGGTTGGTGACGACGGGTAAAGCCTTGTTTCCCTTAAACTTACAGTCTTTGTACTTGTCCAGGATGGCGCGGGAGTAACTGTTGAGGTTGATGGGAATGGCGTCGTGCGTTTTCTGTGTCACCACGTGGATATACTGCTCGTCGATATCGCTCCGGCAGAGCTTGTACATATCCGAGAACCGGAGTGATGTAAAGGCGCAGAAACAGAACAAATCGCGGGCCTTTTCGATGCCTCCGGCTTCCTGGACGATCTTCGTGTACGGCGTACCGTCCCAATCGACAAGCCTGACCTGGGTTCCATTGGACGGCACCTGGTAGTGGTAGACCCGCATCAACTCTTCCCGCGTAAGGAAAATGACGGGCTTCTGGATAATCTTGAATTTGGGCTGATACCGTTTGATATCGTCCTGCTTTGTATATTTGTTCCTGAGCGCCCAGTTGAGGAACCAGACCAGGTTCTTGTACTGCTTTTTTACGCTGACCTCCTGCAGCTGCGCCTGTTCGCGCAGGTATTTGCTTGCCAAAATGGCGAATATGCTTCTGGAAAGTATGCATGGCGTGAAGGGTCGATAATTCCCAACCTGCCTGGCTTCCTTGCTCCCGGATGAACTTGTCAATCCATTGGTTCATGGACAAATTGAGCGCCGGGCCCTCCCGCTGCAAGGCCTCCCGTACCTTCTGGCGAAGCTCTTTTTCCGTGGGCCTTTCTTTGCACCTGAGCGCATAAAGATCCAGGAAGGTCACCACTTCTTCCAGTTCCTTGTTGATGATTTCGGCGGGAATATGTTTGCTGTTTTCCGTTCCGGGAAGCACCCAGATGCTATTCCTGTGGTATGCGCCTGGATTGTCCCGTATGGCCGATATCCACTGCTTCGGTGAAACGCTGTACCCGACGGATGTCGCATAGCGCTTGCCCATAATATAGGCCGATACCCGGATGGGGCATTCTCCGGCCCGGTTCATTTGCCCGGTAAGATAGAATTGCGTTGACATGGTTTTGTGATTTTTCGCAAAGGTCGCGCAATTCGAATCTTCCGCCATTACGAATACATGATGTATTCACTTGGAATTGACAAATTTGCGTTTTTTGACTATGGATAACAGCAAATGTGCCCTAGCCTTGTGGCGTTTATATGAACAGTTGTCGGAGGATGGTTTTTTGGATGAATTCCCTGTGGAATTTATCGATCCGGGGGAGATAAAGGTCGATAATCACCTGATTGTTTTTCCGAATGGAGCTCGCGTTGAACTGACGGCGATGGAATGCGCCATCTACAGGCTCTTTCTACGGCACCCGAGTGGCATACGGCTGGATGCCCGCTGGCAGCACTATTCGGAGTTGCTCAAGATTTACGGCCGGGAGTCGGAATCCTCCGATACAGACTGGAAGGAAAGACGCATCGATGATTTGTGCGAGGACGATTCCGCCCATTTTTCCTCGCACATCTCCCACATCCGACGCAAGCTCCAGGCCGTGCTGAACCCCGTGGATGTGGAACGATTTTGCATCAAGAAACACACCGGTGGGATTTACCGAATTGGCGCCTTGAGGCGGTAAGGGAGGGCTATTCCCACTCTACGTATATTGTGCTGAGAGGTATTCTGCGAGGGTGGCCGTTGGACCCTTGAACCTTATAGAGGGGGGATTGCTCTTTTCCAAGAATCTCCTTCAGCCTCTTGTTCAAGTTGGTAAGCTTTTCGCTGAAGGAGTTGTCCAAGGGGGAAAGCAGACGCTCCATGCGTTGAATTCTCACAGTTTCACTGGTTTCCGGAGAGATGACGGCATAAATGGACGATATTTCATCGGCATAATTTGCCCTGTCCTTCAGGCAAATGCCTTCGGGATGACGCAGGAAGAAGATGAAAATGGTTTTTAACAGAGGCTGGAGCGGAAGCTCAATACCTCCGATACGGATGTCATATTTTTTGCTGATATGGACGATGGTGGGTTCTCCGGAACGGTCTTCATCGGCCTTAATGCCTCTGGCTGCAAGGGTCTCACGGATTCTGCCCATAAGGTTGAATAACTCCCTGGCTTCCAGCATCTCCAGTGCTTCGTATGCATACGGGGAGCCGCCCTCCTCCAGGCAGTTCTTTCCCTCTCCAGTGAGCAGCGCCCATACAAGCCGTGCCTCTATACCGATGTGTTCAATCATATCAAGCAAATTTTAATGCCGTGAGTTCTCCCGCAAACCGCTCTACGCCTTCCTGTATTTTGTGAATGGTTTTTTGTGAAGGTTTTCTTCTCCCGTGTAAAAAGTGTCCCAGCTGGGCCTGGCTAATACCT
>CACYHF010000085.1 GCA_902774155.1 uncultured Bacteroidia bacterium
TCCCAAGTTCATCTGGCTGGCCACCGGCGGTAAGTCCCAGATTAACGCCCGGCTGGATGTCCTGAAGGGCCGCTCGATTACGGCATTCCCCGATATTGATGGATACAGTACATGGGTGGAGAAGCTCGCCCAGCTGGAGGAATTCTCCTACACGGTCTGCGACCTCCTGGTCAAATACGGAAAGCCGGAGGACCACGAGGCCCACATCGACATTGCCGACTGGCTCATCCGCTGGCACCGCACGCCCAATCCCCGGGCCGATGCTACTTTCGCGACCGTGGCGCAGTACTTCTCCCCGGAGGTCCATGAGGAAATCCGGGCGCTGATTCACGACCTGGATTTGGAGTTTGTGGGGGTGGAAAAGATGGAGGAGGCCGATGAATGAAAAAGTTTTCCTTGACCCGTACTTGACTCAAGGAATTACCCGGATTTTTTGCTATATTTTTGTTGCCAGAGCCGAAAACCGACTCTGGGATTTTTGTTCTGAGGCCTCAATACAAGAACCCGTTGTTCAACCCGAAAGCAAACGACAATGGATTCATCAGACAATCACCTTCGACAGTATGCCCGCCATACTGGCCCAGCTGCGCGACCGCATCGAAGAACTCACCGCCAGGCTGGAACAGACCACCGCCAAAGCAAGCCCTTCCGAGTGGATGGACATAGACGAGCTGCGCGACTACCTTCCGGGCCACAACGCCCGCTGCACCATCTACCAGTGGATACGTTACGATGGCTTCCCATACTACCAGAACGCCAAGTCCTACTATTTCCGCCGCAGCGAAGTGGACGACTGGCTCATACGTAACGGCCGCAAACGTTAGAAAAACCTGTTGAAATCTTTTTCCCTTATCTGAGCACCCTGCAAAGCGTATTTGCCGGGTGTTCACTGCTTTTGCGTATAATTTACTTATTATCTGTCGCCCAAAATCATTATATTTGTATTCCCACATTTTACATCTGGACACATAGACCAATTGCAATGAGGGGCTGAACAGCCTGCTCACAGAGATGAAACACGGCAGAGAGCTCATACACACCACCCGGCAGCAGTGGGAAGAGTACCTGAATGAAGAAAACTTCGTTCGGGCAATTGCCGTCTCTCTGGACCAGATGGGAGCCACCTCCAAGAAATGGACTGCCGAGGATATCGTGGACGAAGCCTACTATCAGGCTCGCGCCCTCTTGCTGGACTTTGACCCGGAGCTGGACTTCAAAGCCGACTACTTCGACGAGACCCGCCAGCGCATGGGTCGCAAGGTCGCCTGCGCCGTATACGCCGTCACCTACCGCCTTCTGGATCATTTTGACGTACTCGAAGGGCTCCGCCGGCAGATTGTCAAGGCCGTCACGCCAACCGCCCTGAAACGAATCCTCAAGGCCCTTCCCGTGAAGACCGCCTACATTGACTTCTATCCCCGGACGCCCTACTTCTCCAACTCCGACTTCGTCAACTGGTGCTGGATGACGCAGAACTTCCTTCCGGTCAACGTCAACCGCATCCTGGTACTGGCCCGCACCTACGAATACCCCCAGCTGGTGGCCAAAGCCATCCTGGGGCAGCTCCGTGCCTATGCCATCCTGCACGACAACCTGGACGACATCTTCCTGCAGGAATCCGAAGCCCTGCTGAAGGCCCAGCTCACCGAAGAGCAGATCCTTCAGGTCTATGTCGGTGATGACGTTCAGAACGACCTCTACCATAAGACGGCCGCGGAAATCAAGCCTTCCGACTACGACGCCAATCCGCAGGCCCTGGCAGAGCTTGCCCGCGCTACCGAGGAACTCACGGAGGTCCGCCGGGAGATCGAGGAAAAGAAGCAGCAGCTTGCCCAGGCCCAGGCCGAGAACGCCCAGCGGATGAAGGAGTCCGAGGAATACAAGGCCACCATCAAGGCTATGGAGGAGCAGCTGGGACGCTCGCATATCTCCTTCAACAAGATTGCCGAGTGTATCCTGCGGCTGCCTACGTTCAGTATGCAGACCGAGGCCCTGCAGCATATCAATTTCCTGCTCACCGGGACCGGCTGGAGCACCAAGGCCGAGGAAGTGATGACCAGGGTGTTCGCCCAGATGCGGGAGCATTCCGAGAAGTACGAGGTTCACATCGGGACGCTGAACAACAATGGTACGTTGAACGAGATTTCGGGCTCCTCCGTGCAGCTGCCGGATTGCGGCCCGGGTTTGCCTAAGATTGCACAATGAAGATTGATACGCTGAACAATAACGGGGTGAT
>CACYHF010000086.1 GCA_902774155.1 uncultured Bacteroidia bacterium
CATTTTGTCCATAAAATGGACTTTCTGTCACCCAAGTCTTGCCAAAAAGTCCATTTCTGACGCACTGGCTCCGGCTTTGCAATATCCTTAGGCGTTCCGTTAAGGAACCCGGACGGAAGGCCACGTAAGGACCCGAAACCGAAGAATGTTTAAAGTGATTTTGTTATGTTACCTACGATTAGAAGGAATCAAAGCTGGCTGCCTGACATCTTCAACGACTTCTTCGACAACAGCTGGATGGAAAGAGCGAACTACACTGCTCCGGCCATCAATGTAATTGAGAACGAAAAGGAATATGACGTGGAGCTGGCCGCTCCGGGGCTCACCAAAGAAGACTTCCAGGTCCATGTGGACGAGGACAACAACCTGGTGATTAACATGGAAAAGAAGGCCGAGAACCACGAGAAGAAGCACCAAGGCCGCTACCTTCGCAGGGAATTCTCCTACGAGAAGTTCCAGCAGATGCTCACGCTTCCCGAGGACGCCGAGGCCGACAAGATCGAGGCCAAGGTAGAGCACGGTGTGCTGAATGTCCACATTCCCAAGAAGGAGAAAGCGGATGTCCAGAAGGCCGTCAAGCAGATTGAAATTCAATAGTCTCTGACTCCACAGTCATTAAGTTGAAGGGCGCAGTCTACAATAATCTCTGACGCCACAGTTATTGGTATAAAGGGCGCAGTCATGAAGGGCTGCGCCCTTTTTTACGCCAAAAGGTCAGTAGGGAAGTCGTGGACTGAGTTTTGCTGAGAACAAGTCAGTACAGAAAAGATACGTTTGAAAATGTTCAACAAACACGATATTTCACGCGATGCCTGCAGACCAGATACTTTTGGACAAGTTGGAGTCCTCTACTCTATAAACAGCTTGTGCTTTAGCTTGTAAATTTTCAAGCTTTTTTTTGCTTTTCCCCGAATACACACCAGCGGACTAGCGGGATGCGGTGGAGGGCTTCATATAGGAAGGGGGAGAGGGTGAAGACGACTATGGTGAGAATTGCGTACATGGACCACGGGGGTAACTGGGTGTAGGTTTTCATCATGTATCCCAGGCTGGCAATTACCAGATAGTGAACTATATAGATGCCGTAGCTGGAGCGGGTCAAATAGGCGGCGAAAGCGCCTGTACGGTCAAACTTTGCCTTGAACCAGCCCATCATTGCAAGGCACATCAGCCAGCCGTACAAGCAATTCAGAGGGCTTCCCAGATATTGCGGCGAAGTATTGTCCTGGCCGAAGGTGGTGCCGACAAGGATTCCTCCGGAGACAACGGCACAGGCCATAAGCGGAATCCACGCCCTCCCAAGCTGAGCCTGCACCTCGTCGTGCGAGAATACGAAATACCCCAGCAGGAACGGGATCATGTAGAACAGGGGTTTGTACAGGTTCAGCAGGCCGTCCAGGCTTTGGGGCCGCGGGTTCCGGACAAGCGTCTGCTCCCCTGCCCAGAACAGCACGCCCAGCATGATAATCCAGACGATGTTCGCCTTTCCGCACCAGGTCCAGAACTTGTCCCCGCGGTCCAGAGTCCTCACAAGCAGCAGCACCAGGCACAGCAGCCACAACACCTGGATGAACCACAGCGGGCCGATGCCGCTGACCGCCATGATGAAATATCGGCCCAGCGCGGGAATCCCGTCAAACACCCCCTGCCTTGCCGCCACGGCCGTATTGAAGTATCCCACCATCCAGTGGAATACCAGCAGACCCAGGGTCCCGGGGACCAGTAATTTCCGCGTACGCGCCTTGAACCAATCCCGGGCGGAATGCCTTTCCAACGAATATCGGGCACTGATGCCCGCAAGGATGAACAACAGCGGCATGAACCACGGGTACAGGATATACATCAGCACATCCTGATACTGCGGCACCTCAGGATACTCGCCAAACCCTCCGATTCCCCCAAAAACACCCTTGTTGTTGTAATAATAAACTACGTGGTACAGCAGTACCAGCAACACTGTCACCCAGCGGAGATTGTCAATCCAATGTTTTCTCATAAGACCAGCGATTTATATTTGGTTCGATTATTTACTCGCCGAAAGGTATTCTTTAAGCGCTTCCACATATTTACCAAAGGCTTCCTGGCCCGCGGGAGTAATCCTGCAGGTAGTACGGGGCATCTTGCCCTTGAAGCCCTTCTCCATGGTGATATATCCGGCAGTGGTGAGTTTGTCTATCTGCACGCTGAGGTTACCTGAGGTGGCCCCTGTCTGCCTTTTCAGATAGGTGAAATCGGCTTCATCCACTCCGGCCAGGATGCTCATCACCGCCAGCCGGAGTTCAGAATGAAGGAGCGGATCTAACTTGGGAAACATAGGCTACTTGTACTGTTGTTTTACAATAAGCCCTGTGGCTGCCAGGACGATCCCAGCAAATGTGAAGATGAACAATTGTTCGGCTGTTTCTGCTATTCCGAAGAGAAGGACAATCTGCGCTGTCAGAGTAGCCCCAAGGACAATTGCGGTAAGTTGACTGTCGCCAAGCAGGCTGTAAAGAACCGTGAACAGGGCGATAGAGCAGGCAAACACCCCGAATGATCCCCAGATGCCGCCGTTGATACGGCTGATGTAGTTCTCTGCGCGAGGTGCGGCGTCCTTGATTTTAATCCACCTGGCAAGGGGATAACCGATGGCGGGAAGCGCAAACCATAGATTGTTCCATACCGCCTTTCC
>CACYHF010000087.1 GCA_902774155.1 uncultured Bacteroidia bacterium
GCATACAGGCCAACCGTAGGAAGCAGCGACCATTTGGCGGTATTGAGCTCGCGCTTGGCATTGAGCTCCTGCCAGCTGGCAATCTGAATACCCGGGTTATGCTCCAGGGCAAAATCCACCACAGACTCAGTGGCCACCGGCTCCACCTGCCACACCGGCATCGAGGTGTCAATGTTCAGTTCCTCAACCATCGGCCAGAACATCAGGTCCGCAAGCGTCATTTTCTGGTCGCAGTACATATTGTAGGTATTCGTCAGGTCATACTGACGGTCTGCCAAATCAGCCTCCATCTGGATCACATCGGCGTGCCCCTTCTGTCCCAGCTCTTCCTGCCTCTTTGCCTTGGCAAGTGCTTGCTCGGCAACGGCCACCTGTTCCTCATACACATCGCAGAGGCGCTTGTAGTAGACCACATTGTAGTAGGCTTCCATTACCGCCAGGCAGATATCGGCCTCCACCTGCTTCTCCTGGGACTGCTTCTCCTGGGAATCCGCTATCAGCATTCCGGTCTTGGAAATCTTGTAATTGTTCACCGCCTTGAAGCCGTCGAAGAGGTCATATCCGGCCGATACGCCGTAATTATTGTGGAAAGAGGTTGTGTTGAAATAGGTGTTCGTCTGCGGGTCGATGCTGCGGCCGAAGTTGTAATATGCGTAGGTCTGGGCACTAATTTGCGGAGTGAACAGCGCCAGGGCAGCGTCCCGCCGGTCAATCTGCGCATCGCCGATGGCCGCCTGCTGAATCCGGATCTTGGTGGAGTTAGAGATGGCATACTCCATACAGTCCCGGAGCGTCATCACCCTCGGCCCGTCGGCCACTCCATCCAGCGGCTCCTGGGCTCCGGACACTGCAGCCGAGAGCCCCATCGCCGCCACAAAAACGAATATGTAAAGTCGTGTCTTCATAATACAATGATTTATCACCGTGCCAAATACCAACATCCGCTGTGCCAAACCTCATAACGCATTGATAATGAGAATAAATTATCAAATATCACAAGAAAAAAGTGTAAAGAACATTTACAGTCCTTTACACTTTCAGCTTTACAATTTACAGTTTGCTTGTCCTAATACTTTTGGTAGTGTCCCTTCATGGAGAAGATATAGACCAGCACGGTTTCACCGTCCACAGAATAGATAATCCGGTCGGCCTTGTTGATGCGGCGTGACCATTTGCCGGTGAGGTTGTGTTTCAGCGGCTCAGGCTTTCCGATGCCGGAGTAAGGGTGTTCTGCGATGTCTTTGAGGATTTCCTTTATCTTATCGACCGTCTTCACGTCGGTCTTCTTCCATTCGTCGAAGTCCTTCCGTGCGCGGGGAAGGAAGGCAATCTTATAGCTCATCGATGTTCACAACTTCATAGTTTCCATTCTTCACATCCTCGTCGCCCTGACGAATGGCCTCCACCAGATCCGGTTGGGACATGACATAGGCCGTTTCCATCATGGACTCATACTCTTCCATGGACATAATCACCACGGCAGAGCCACCTCCACGGTTTACTATGACATTGTCGGAATCCTTGACAACCCTGTCAAGGTAGCCCTTCAAATTTGACCTCAAGTCTGTATAGGTAGCAGTAATCATGATACGGTAAGTACTTAAATACGTACTGCAAAGATAATGCTTAATTGTAAAAACGCAATACCAGAAATAAAAAAATTACCGGAACCTGAGCTCAAACACCGTCTGGTTTACATCGCTCCTGAGCAGGTCGATGGTCCCGTTATGCTGCCGCATAATCTGACGGGAAATTGACAGACCAATGCCAGAACCTTCCTTCTTCGTGGTATAGAACGGAATGAAGATTTGCTCTTGGGCGGCGACCGGAATAGGCTCGCCATCGTTGGCCACCTGGATAATCACGTCATCATCCCTGCCCATCTTGGCCGATATGTCGATGTGCTTTGCCCCAGCCTGCAATGCATTTTTGATGAGGTTGATGAGAATCTGCGAGATTTGCCCCTCATCGGCATATATCATCAAATCGTCTTCTTCCGGCCGATACTTGCAGGTAGCGCCACAGCTGGCGGCAAGTTCACTGTTCAGGGCAATAACTCCGTCCATCAGTTCCCGCAGGTCCAGCGCCTTGCGAATCGGCTTCGCCACACCGGAG
>CACYHF010000088.1 GCA_902774155.1 uncultured Bacteroidia bacterium
TCCAGCCAGTTGCCGTAAGGGGCGGCCAGCAACTTCATCCCGGGATGCTCCGAAAGCGCTTCCATAAAGCCTTTGTGCCTGTCGTCCGCCGGGGAAGAACCCGCCAGGCCCTGGATTTCCACCACCTGGCCTTCCCCTTCCAGAAGGTCGGCCATCAGCTGCCCCATCATCCGCCCGATTTCCACGTTATCGGCCCCTATGAAGGCCGTATACTTGTCCGAGTCAATCTTGCGGTCGAAAAGGATGACGGGAATGCCGGCGTCATAGGCTTCTTCCACGGCGCTGGTGATGGTGCTGGTCTGGTTGGGGGAAACCACCAGAAGGTCCACTCCTTCCCGCACGAACTCCCGGATCTGTTCCATCTGGCGCAAACTGTTGTCGTCGGCCGATACAAAACGGATATCCACCCCGTTTATGCGGGCGGCCATTTCCAGTTCGTCGTTCAGTTTGGTGCGCCAGATGTCGTTGCTGCACTGGGATACGCCAATAACCAGGGACTTCTTCCCTCCGCCATTTTAAGGAATCCGGGACCACCGGCATGGCTCCGCTCTGGGTGCACACATAGGCCGACACCTTGACGGCCGTCTCGTGTGCCTCGGGAACGGTCTTGCCACGCAGGAGGGACCCCACGAAGGCTCCGGTGAAGGAGTCTCCGGCGCCCACTGTATCGGCCACCGTCACCTTGGGCGTGTCCAGGAAGGACATGCCGCCCTCGTAGAAGACGTAGCTGCCGTTGACCCCGCAGGTGAGGATGAGCATCTGCAGGTTGTAGGTTTTGATGAGGCTGCGGCATTTCTCTTCCAGCGAAAGGCCCGGGAGTTCGAACAGGCGGGAGATAACCACCAGTTCCTCGTCATTGATCTTGAGTATATCGCAGCAGTGGAAAGAAGCCTCCAGCACTTCCTTGCCGTAGAAGTCCTGCCTCAGATTGATATCAAACACTTTCAGGCAATCTTCCGGGACCGCCTGCAGGAACAGGCCGATGCTCTCCCGCGAAACGGCGTTGCGCTGGGCCAGGGAGCCGAAACAGACCGCCTTGCAGTCCGCTGCCAGGGCCGCCAGTTCCTTGGTATAAGGGATGTTGTCCCAGGCTACGTCCGTCTTGATTTCATACTGGGGAACGCCCTGCTGGTCCAGCGTTACCTGGACGGTGCCGGTAGGATACTCCACACGGGTGCTTCCACAATCTCTTCTCCCAGAGCATCATGGCCGATGGCACTTACCGCCATCCCTTCCAGGCCGAACTGGCTGGCGTGATAGGCAAAATTGGCGGGGGCGCCGCCCAGTTTCTTTCCTTCAGGAAGCATGTCCCAAAGCGCTTCCCCTATTCCGATAACTAATTTACCCATAATTACTTGCGAACTTTAGAGAAATAGTAGAAAAGGTAGAGGACACCCACTGTCATCACGGCTACGGCGCCGGCCTGGCCCATAGCGTCGGAGGCAAAGCCCATCAGGAGCGGGAATACAGTACCTCCAAAAAGGCCCATGATCATGAGGCCGCTCACCTCGTTCTGTTTCTCGGGAACGGCCAGCAGGGCCTGCGAGAACACGATGGAGAAGATATTGGAGTTGCCAAATCCCACCAGGGCGATGGCTACGTAGAGGATTTCCTTGCTGTGACCGATGAACATCCCGCACATGGAAAGAGCCATCAGGACCACGCTCACCAGGAAGAACTTCCGGTGGGAGAACTTGGAGAGGATGAATGAGCCGGAGAGGCAGCCGATGGTTCGGAAGATAAAGTACAGGCTGGTGGCAAAACCGGCTTCGGTGAGGGTCATCCCCACCCTTTCCATCAGGATCTTCGGAGCGGTAGTGTTGGTTCCTACGTCAATACCCACGTGGCACATGATGCCCAGGAAGCTGAGCAGCACGATGGGTTTACCCAGCAACTTGAAGCACTCCACAAAGCCGGAAGCTTTGTCTGCCACCTGTTCCCGTTCGATGGGGGACAGGGACAGCAGCAAGGCCGCCAGGATGCCGATTACACCATATACCGGGAACAGCACCCTCCAGCCAAGGCCGAAGGACGGCATGGCGGCGGTGGCGCCCCACATGGCAATGTACGGTGCCATGAAGGAAGCGATGGCCTTTACAAACTGGCCGAAGGTCATGGTGCTGGCCAGCTTATCCCCTTTGATGATATTGGTGATGAGCGGATTCAGCGAGGTTTGCATGAGGGCATTGCCGATGCCCAGCAGGGAGAAGGCGGCCAGCATGAGGCCGTAACTCTCCCCGAAGATGGGCAGCAGAAGGGAAACTACCGTCACGGCCAGGCTCAGGAGCACGGTGTTTTTGCGGCCGATACGGTTCATCAGGATACCCGTGGGGACGGAGAAGATGAGGAACCAGAAGAAGACCAGCGAAGGGAAGATATTGGCGGCGGAGTCAGACAGGTTCAGGTCCTGCTGCACATAGTTGGAGGCGATGCCCACGAGGTCTACGAACCCCATGGCAAAGAAGCAGAGCATCACCGGTATGAGTTGTATCTTTTTGTTCATTACTTGGCTATAGGATAAAGTGTTACATCGGCCTTGGCGTTGCCGTAAAGCC